>NZ_JBFTMQ010000055.1:0-318 GCF_056397045.1 Arthrobacter sp. 05N429 | reverse complement strand
ACCACGGGGTGGCGCAACCTGGTCAATTCAACCAATTCAATACAATAAATTGGTATCAACAAACTTGGCACACTATTGAGTTCTCAAACAACAGACACACCCGGCACCACCACAACCCCTCAGGGCCGCGGATCGCTCCGGAGCAACTTCCCAAACTTACCCGAACCCGGGAGCCAAAGCAAATCAGCGTTTCCGCGACTCACAACTCCACCAGCAGGAACCCCACCCTAATCCGGCACGCTAATCAGCGAACCATTTTTCAGGCTGTTCAGAAGGGGGTCGGTCGCTATCTTTCCGCATCAGCGGCGGCGACTCGAA
>NZ_JBFTMQ010000054.1:0-344 GCF_056397045.1 Arthrobacter sp. 05N429 | reverse complement strand
CCATCGCTGACAATTCACGAAGTACCTGCAAGAGAGAGGAATTATGGAAATGAATACTTCGAATCAGTGTCCCGTTGCTGGCTGCGGTGAGACAGGCGTGAAGTTATCGCCTCAACACGACCCGTTTGAACTAATTACCTTTGACCGGCTAGCGGCTCGACCGATGGAACTTGCCTGTCCGCTTCATAGTGAAATTTTGTGGGAGCGATATAGGAAGGAAGTAAGTGCAGCCATGATGAGTGCCTCCCGACGTGGAACTGCTGCTGCGCCTACTGATTCCGTGGCAAGGGTTTCCTGGCGTCTGAACTCCCACAATGACCCCACATCAAAAGCAATCGCGTCCC
>NZ_JBFTMQ010000053.1:0-344 GCF_056397045.1 Arthrobacter sp. 05N429 | reverse complement strand
CGCTGCGACTTCTGCCAGATCGACACCGGCAAGCCCTCGCCCGTGGACGTCTTCGAACCCACCAAGGTGGCCCGCTCCGTCCTGGCCATGCAGCTGCGCTACGCCACCGTCACCGGCGTGGCCCGCGATGACCTCGCCGACGAGGGCGTCTGGCTCTACGCCGAAACCGTCCGCAAGATCCACGAACTCAACCCGGGCACCGGCGTCGAGCTCCTGATCCCGGACTTCTCCGGCAAGCCCGAGCACATCGAGGCGATCTGCGACTCCAAGCCCGAGGTCTTCGCCCACAACGTCGAGACCGTGCCGCGGATCTTCAAGCGGATCCGTCCGGCGTTCCGCTACGA
>NZ_JBFTMQ010000052.1:0-353 GCF_056397045.1 Arthrobacter sp. 05N429 | reverse complement strand
GGCTAAGGACATGTTATGTCGTCAACCGCAGTAGTTGCCTCTCAAGTAGCTCAAGCTTCGCTCAATTCTCAAATCTCCTGCCGTCCCATTGTCGAACGGTTCGGCATTCTCGATGTTTATTCGGTCCAACACCGTCCCGGCTGCACGTGCGTTAGGGGACGGTGATGGACGAATATGTATTCTCTGCCTACTTCATTGCCGCCGTTATTGGCGGGTCCGCAGGGTATCTCATCGGAGGTATCCAGCGTGCAGTTCGCAATATCCGCGAGGTCAAACGCCAGCTTCGGGCTGAAACCACAGACAACCTCGTCCGATCCGTCGCCAACTCCCTCCCCTTCTTCGAGCGTGACGCC
>NZ_JBFTMQ010000051.1:0-359 GCF_056397045.1 Arthrobacter sp. 05N429 | reverse complement strand
GATGTACCCCATGATGGGAAGCCCTCGGCGGCGCTTAACAGCAGTCGCCTCGGGGGTGAGCAGCGGACCACGGTTCAGGGTGGAGATAAGAGCGGAGACGACAGACATTAGAGCAACCCATCTTTTGAGCGGTGGCCGCGCATCAGCGAAGCTTCGGAGCCAATAACCGGGGAGCGTTTACGGGCATAGAAGAACCAGACGGCAACGACGACCAGGAGGCCGAACGCGACGCCGGAAACGAGCGGGGGAAGGACGGACATGACGAAAAGGAGCCAGCCGATAAGCGCCAGGACGAGGACGCCAAGCGGGACCAGGAGCAGGAAGCGGAAAATTTTCATGCTTTCGTGGCACCCCCACGC
>NZ_JBFTMQ010000050.1:0-380 GCF_056397045.1 Arthrobacter sp. 05N429 | reverse complement strand
GGACATGGCAATCTCGTTGATGCGTGAGCAATGTTCGGAAAGGAGACGACGGGCGTTGGATACGGCGCCGTTTCCCGGCAGACTGCGTGGGGGTCGGCCCAGTATAGAGGGTCGGCGAAGACTGCCGCTGGGCAGTACTGGATGCCTGCCCGGATGGCGGCAGGCCAACGTTCATGGGAAGGAAACGATGGAACGTAAGACGATGGGAAGGTCGGTCCTGGCATCGGCGCTGGCGGTGGCGCTGACGGCGTGTGGCGGTGGAGGCGGCGGCAGCAACGTGCGCATCGACCCGCCCCCGACCACGCCTCCGGTCACGCCCCCGGTCACCCCGCCTCCCGCTGCCAGACCGCTTGAGCCGGTCGTGGATGCGCATCTGGCAC
>NZ_JBFTMQ010000049.1:0-399 GCF_056397045.1 Arthrobacter sp. 05N429 | reverse complement strand
GTGCAGGGCGTCGCGATCGGGGTCTGCGTAGACGGCCACGGAAGCGATGCCTACGTCCCGGGCTGCGCGGATAATGCGGACCGCGATTTCGCCTCGGTTGGCGATCAAGACCTTGGTGAGAGGGCTGGAAATGGGCTGCGCCGGATTAGCTGACAAGTTGACTCCTTCTGTCCTTCAGGGAGCCTAGCGTGATTTTGAGGGTTCCGCCCATATTGATGGGGGATTCCGTGTGTGAGACGGCCTGTCTTTGTAGGGTTGCTACAAAGGCTGGAAGCCGGCATTCGGGCCGGCCCCTCGGACCGCCGCTATTCGCTGCTCGCTCCGGAGCCGTTTTGGGTCCAGAGTTCGGTGATTCCGACGTTCGCTTGCCCCAGCAGATCGCGGAGGGTCGAGATGGAG
>NZ_JBFTMQ010000048.1:0-409 GCF_056397045.1 Arthrobacter sp. 05N429 | reverse complement strand
GCAGCAAACCGCCGCCTATGGCCAGCCCGTAAGCCGACCCAAGTTGAGACATGTTTTCCCAGATCACCGGCGACGCACCCACCAAACAGCCACGCAGAGGGAGAGCAGGAAACCGAGGAAGCACAGGCCAGCCAGCCCGAGAGAAATAGCACTCATAAGCTGATCGAGGCCGATCATGGGAGCCAGCTATCAGAGCCGAACAACAGGTAGACAAGGAACCCGAACACGGAGACGAGCGAGGCGAAGAAGGCGGCGAGATCCATCAATCCCGCCCCCGGTACGCCACGCCCCAGAGCAGGACCAAAGAGACACCGATGGAGACGGCAAGAGCCACGGACACCACAGGCGACGCCATAAGCGACTTGACGTGATCGAGCAGCATTAGTTTGTCTTTCCGATCATGTGGAGC
>NZ_JBFTMQ010000047.1:0-434 GCF_056397045.1 Arthrobacter sp. 05N429 | reverse complement strand
GTCTCAGCGCAGCTGGCTCTCGGCGAATTCCCAGTTCACCAGTTGCCAGAATGCTTCCAGATAGCGTGCACGATCATTCTGGTAGTCGGTGTAGTACGCGTGCTCCCAGACATCGCAGCAGAGCAGCGGCGTGCTGTCGCCGGTCAGCGGCGTACCCGCATTGCGGGTGGCCTGCAGGCCGAGCTGCCCGCCGGGGTGCTGCACCAGCCACACCCAGCCGGAGCCGAACAGGCCAAGCGCGGTTCGATTGAACTCTTCGCGCAGACGCTGGCCGTCGCCGAACTGGCGCTTGACCAGTTCGCCCAGGCGGCCCTGCGGCTCGCCACCGCCGCGCGGGCGCAGGCACTGCCAGTAGAAGCCGTGGTTCCACGCTTGGGCGGCGGCATCGAACAGCGCGCCCTGGGCGTGGCGGACAATGTCCTCCAGTGTGGCTT
>NZ_JBFTMQ010000046.1:0-438 GCF_056397045.1 Arthrobacter sp. 05N429 | reverse complement strand
GAGAGGCCCCCAGCCAGACCACTGGGTTGATAGGCCGGATGTGGAAGCGAGGACTAAAGACTCGTGAAGCTGACCGGTACTAATAGGCCGATAACTTACACCACACACCCCTCCCGTGAACGGATTCAAAAGACGTTCACACCAGGGAGRRGTACAAAGATAACAAGACTGCTTGCGTCCACTATGTGGTTCCCAACCAACAAACCCGTTGCTTGAGAACCGACAACAAAATAACAACACCACAGTTGTAACACCAAAGTTTTCCCACCACCACGCCCAGGCGCGGAACGGTGCGGAGCAAGGGTTACGGCGGTCATAGCGTGGGGGAAACGCCCGGTCCCATTCCGAACCCGGAAGCTAAGACCCACAGCGCCGATGGTACTGCACCCGGGAGGGTGTGGGAGAGTAGGTCACCGCCGGAACATCATTACACGGTCG
>NZ_JBFTMQ010000045.1:0-442 GCF_056397045.1 Arthrobacter sp. 05N429 | reverse complement strand
CCCACGGCATGAAGATCAACTTCTCCGGCCGCCTCTACAACGTCATCCCGTACCAGGTCCGCGAAGAGGACCACCGGATCGACATGGCCGAGGTGGAACGCCTGGCCCAGGAGCACAAGCCGCAGCTGATCGTTGCCGGCTGGTCCGCGTACGCCCGCCAGCTCGACTTCGCCGAGTTCCGCCGGATCGCCGACTCCGTCGGCGCCTACCTGATGGTGGACATGGCCCACTTCGCCGGGCTCGTCGCCGCCGGGCTGCACCCCTCACCGGTGCCGCACGCCCACGTCACCACGTCCACCACGCACAAGACCCTCGCCGGTCCGCGCGGCGGCATCATCCTCTCCAACGACGCCGACATCGCCAAGAAGATCAACTCGGCCGTGTTCCCCGGCCAGCAGGGCGGCCCGCTGGAGCACGTCATCGCCGGCAAGGCCGTGGCCTT
>NZ_JBFTMQ010000044.1:0-450 GCF_056397045.1 Arthrobacter sp. 05N429 | reverse complement strand
CGACCGTGTAATGATGTTCCGGCGGTGACCTACTCTCCCACACCCTCCCGGGTGCAGTACCATCGGCGCTGTGGGTCTTAGCTTCCGGGTTCGGAATGGGACCGGGCGTTTCCCCCACGCTATGACCGCCGTAACCCTTGCTCCGCACCCCTGGGGGTGGGAAAACTTGTGGTTACAACATGCTTCCTGCACTTTTTGGGTGCAGTTGTGGTGTTGTTATTTTGTTGTCGGTTCTCAAGCAACGGGTTTGTTGGTTGGGAACCACATAGTGGACGCAAGCAGTCTTGTTATCTTTGTACTCCTCCCTGGTGTGAACGTCTTTTGAATCCGTTCACGGGAGGGGTGTGTGGTGTAAGTTATCGGCCTATTAGTACCGGTCAGCTTCACGAGTCTTTAGTCCTCGCTTCCACATCCGGCCTATCAACCCAGTGGTCTGGCTGGGGGCCTCTC
>NZ_JBFTMQ010000043.1:0-450 GCF_056397045.1 Arthrobacter sp. 05N429 | reverse complement strand
AACCCACACACCCCAAAGGGCGCCCGGGCCAGATCCAGGTTCATATTCTTGGAAATTGCTTCTTATAAAAGATGCTCGCGTCCACTATGTAGTTCTCAAACAACAACCCCGTACCACACACCCCACACACGCCCCACCCGAAGGAAGGAACAACCGTGTCATCGGTGCAGCCAGGAAACCAGAAACACAAGTCCCGGAACCACAGCCAACAGCCATGGAAACCGGTCCTGTTGTCTCAGGACCCAACAGTGTGCCAAACACTAAACCGCMGTACCCCCCGCCGCACCGTTCCAGGACCGCTCTCAAGAGAGGGTCCGTACTGGGTGCCGCGAGAAACGCAGCGGCCGCTATTTGYTGATATTCCACCCGTGAGCACCCGCCGCAGAACAATCGTCTGCGCAACGGGCGTACTCCTGACAACCCCGCCACACCCACATACGTGGGGCACGG
>NZ_JBFTMQ010000042.1:0-462 GCF_056397045.1 Arthrobacter sp. 05N429 | reverse complement strand
AACCCACACACCCCAAAGGGCGCCCGGGCCAGATCCAGGTTCATATTCTTGGAAATTGCTTCTTATAAAAGATGCTCGCGTCCACTATGTAGTTCTCAAACAACAACCCCGTACCACACACCCCACACACGCCCCACCCGAAGGAAGGACCAACCGTGTCATCGGTGCAGCCAGGAAACCAGAAACACAAGTCCCACACCCCGCACCCACCCCCCGAAGGAGAAGGACACAGACCATGGTCCTGTTGTCTCAGGACCCAACAGTGTGCCAAACACTAAACCGCCGTACCCCCCGCCGCACCGTTCCAGGACCGCTCAAGAGAGGGTCCGTACTGGGTGCCGCGAGAAACGCAGCGGCCGCTATTTGTTGATATTCCACCCGTGAGCACCCGCCGCAGAACAATCGTCTGCGCAACGGGCGTACTCCTGACAACCCCGCCACACCCACATACGTGGGGCACGG
>NZ_JBFTMQ010000041.1:0-469 GCF_056397045.1 Arthrobacter sp. 05N429 | reverse complement strand
AGAAAGAGCTGCAGAAGGACAGCAGCAGCAACGCAGACCGTACGTCGCGCAAGAGCGGCCAGTTGTGGCTGGCCCGGCTCGCCGAATGGGGCCTGTGGGGGCTGTGGGGGGTCCTGCTGCTGGTGCTGCTGTTGACCGCGCGGCTGTGGCTGCCGTGGTTGCGCGGTTCCGGCCGCCGCAAGGAAAAGCAGGCACCGCAGATTACCGAAGAGCAGGTGGAAATGCCGGTGGTGCTGCCGCCGGATGTGGCGACCCAGGCCGGGCTGCTGTGGGACCAGGGACGGCCGCGGCAGGCACTGGCGCTGCTCTATCGCGCCAGCGTGCGCACGCTGGTGGAGCGCACCGGCATCGCGTTGCCGCCCGGTGCCACCGAAGCACAGTGCCTGCGTGCCTCGCGGCGCATGTCCGACAGCACCGACCGTGAACTGTTCGCGCGCATCGTGCGCATGTGGCAGTACGCCGCATACGG
>NZ_JBFTMQ010000040.1:0-584 GCF_056397045.1 Arthrobacter sp. 05N429 | reverse complement strand
GCCATTTTGGCGGCGTTGATGGCCTTCGCGGCGGCGATGGCGTTGCGTTCGATGCAGGGGATCTGCACGAGCCCGCCGATCGGGTCACAGGTCAGGCCGAGGTTGTGTTCCATCGCGATTTCCGCGGCGTTTTCCACCTGCTGCGGGGTGCCGCCCATGACTTCGGCCAGGCCGGCGGCGGCCATCGACGACGCCGAGCCCACCTCGCCCTGGCAGCCGACCTCGGCGCCGGAGATCGAGGCCTGCTCTTTGTASAGCACCCCGATGGCGGCAGCGGTCAGCAGGAACTTGACCACCACGTCGTCGCGGTCGGYCTGGGTGGCCTTGTCCATGCCGGGGGCGAAGTGCARGGCGTAGTAGAGCACTGCGGGGATGATGCCGGCGGCCCCGTTSGTSGGRGCGGTGACSACGCGGCCGCCCGAGGCGTTTTCCTCGTTCACGGCGAGGGCGATCAGGTTGACCCACTCCTGCCAGTACTTCGGGTCCCGGTCCTTGTCCTCTTTCATGAGGCGTTCATGCCAGTCGGGGGCGCGACGGCGGACCTTGAGTCCGCCGGGCAGCAGCCCCTCGCGCTTGAGGCTGAC
>NZ_JBFTMQ010000039.1:0-675 GCF_056397045.1 Arthrobacter sp. 05N429 | reverse complement strand
TGGTGGGCTTCGCACCAGGGCGCGGGGATCGTGCAGCCGGGGAAGGCGCAGCCTTGGTCGCGGGCGGTGAGGGCTTCGCGGATGTGGGGCGGGAAGACCCGGGAGGCTCGGCCGATGTCCAGGATCCGTCCTTCGCCGCCGAGCAGGACCGGGATGATGTCCGCGTCGCAGGCGATCTTACGGGCGGTGGAGGCGGTGACGGGGCCGGTGAAGAGCAGGTTGCCGGTGTGCTCCGTCGTTGCGCGGTGGGCGGCGTCGCCGTCGTTTCCGAGCCTGGTGAGGAGGTCGCGGTAGTCGATGGTGACCATAACCTGCGGGCGGAGCCCTCCGGCGGCGGGCAGGGTGCCGGCGGCGAGGGCGACTTTGCAGCCGCCGACCAGGCCGTCGAGGAGTTTCTGCGGGCGCGAACGCAGGTCAAGCGGGGTGTCAACGCCGGCATTGTCGCCGTGGGTACCGTCGGCCGCTGCTGCACTTTCCGGTTGGGTTTCTGTGCCGCCGGAGGGGCTCCCTGTGGGTGCTGGGGTGCTGGTGCGGGGGTTGGTGGCGGTGTTCATGACGGTGAGGAGGTGTTCGAACTGTTCGGCGGTCGCGAAGATTTCCAGGTGCTGGAGTCCGTGGCGGGGTTTGCGGATGAAGGCGCCCTGGAGCTGGCGCAGGAGTTCCTCGGAGGGCTCG
>NZ_JBFTMQ010000038.1:0-681 GCF_056397045.1 Arthrobacter sp. 05N429 | reverse complement strand
AAGCGGGAGTGTGCCACGCGGAGACGGCAGCAGCTATGTCCTGCGCGCGGACGGCATTGATTTTGTGGGAGCAGACAGGGCAAGCCCAAACGGAACCGCAGTGCTGCACGTTGCCGACACCGGCAAGACGATCATCACCGACACCGGACGCCTTGATAACGACAGACTGGCCCTTGACGGCATCACGACCGCAGTAGCGGACCCGCTTAAGCGAGGAATGGAACCCCTGGAAACGACGGGCAGTGTACCGGGCGCGACGACGGGACTGCCGAGCTACTGTCTTTCGGTGCGCCTTTGCCGGTAAGCTTGTCAATGCAAGCACCCTTCCTGTAGTAAAAAAACTTTTGAGCGAGTTTGGGAAGTGCTGACCGGCCCAGTGTTTCCGCACATGGGCCGGTTTTTTTTGGCTACGTTTTGCCCAGCCAGTCACGAACAGTAGGCCGGGAGATCCCGGCAAGACGGGCAATTTCAACCTCAGTCAGGCCAACGGCAGCCGCAGCGACAACGACAGAACGCAGCCGATCCTTGCACCGGGTGACAGCATCGAGGGCATCATCCAACTCGGAGCCGCGAAGAATGAGACTTTTACGCGCGTTGTCCTGGTCGCGTTCCAGCTTCGGAGCCTTGAATTGTCCCATACCCATGTCAGGCACTTTACACAGATTCACAGCAGTATCAAGC
>NZ_JBFTMQ010000037.1:0-683 GCF_056397045.1 Arthrobacter sp. 05N429 | reverse complement strand
TTTGATGTGTTGCAGGATGCCGGGACGGTGTTGGTGGATGATGCTGCGGGGTCGACGTTGAATCAGGTGTCGGCGGCGCAGATGCGGTTGGGTGGGGATAAGAAGTTGCCGGGGTCGGCGGAGGTGAGTTTCGGGTCGAAGGTCATTTCGGTGACGGATGCGGCGAAGGGCTCGGTGTGGGCGTTGTCGCCGTCGACGGTGGGCGGTTTTGATGCGGAGAGTTCCGAGCCGGTGCTGGCGGGGTCGGCGGGGACGGTGTCGGCGGTGGGTGCCGATGACCGGATTTACAGTGCGGATCCGAAGTCCGGRCAGGTCACGGTSACTGCGGTGGATGCCGAGGGCGCRGCGACGGACGTGAAGTCCAGTACCTGGRAYGGKTTGAAGGGTGCGGGGGATCTGCAGCTGGCGGTGGTGGGGGATGCGCCGGTGGTSTTGGATGCGGGCCGGGGGARGTTGTTCCTGCCGGGCGGGCGTGAGCTGGCGYTGGCGGAGGCGCGGGACGCGAAGCTGCAGCTCTCGGGTCCGGGCGCGGATGCGGTGGCGGTCGCGACGCCGAAGGCGTTGCTGGTGCAGCCGTTGGATGGTTCGACGGCGAGGACGGTGACGTTTGGCGGGCAGGGGGTGCCGGCGGCTCCGGTGCAGCTGGGCGGGTGTGTGCATGCGGCGTGGTCGGGGGCGAACAA
>NZ_JBFTMQ010000036.1:0-705 GCF_056397045.1 Arthrobacter sp. 05N429 | reverse complement strand
TGGTGGGCTTCGCACCAGGGCGCGGGGATCGTGCAGCCGGGGAAGGCGCAGCCTTGGTCGCGGGCGGTGAGGGCTTCGCGGATGTGGGGCGGGAAGACCCGGGAGGCTCGGCCGATGTCCAGGATCCGTCCTTCGCCGCCGAGCAGGACGGGGATGATGTCCGCGTCGCAGGCGATCTTGCGGATGGTGGAGGCGGTGACGGGCCCGGTGAAGAGCAGGGTTCCGGTGCGCGCCGTCGTCGTCTCGGGGTGGACGGGGTTGCCGGTGGTGCCCTGCGGGTCGCCGTCGTTTCCGAGCCTGGTGAGGAGGTCGCGGTAGTCGATGGTGACCATGACCTGGGGGCGGAGCCCTCCGGCGGCGGGCAGGGTGCCGGCGGCGAGGGCGACTTTGCAGCCGCCGACGAGGCCGTCGAGGAGTTTCTGCGGGCGCGAACGCAGGTCGAGCGGGGTGTCAACGCCGGCATTGTCGCCGTGGGTACCGTCGGCCGCTGCTGCACTTTCCGGTTGGGTTTCTGTGCCGCCGGAGGGGCTCCCTGTGGGTGCTGGGGTGCTGGCGTTGGTGCGGGGGTTGGTGGCGGTGTTCATGACGGTGAGGAGGTGTTCGAACTGTTCGGCGGTCGCGAAGATTTCCAGGTGCTGGAGTCCGTGGCGGGGTTTGCGGATGAAGGCGCCCTGGAGCTGGCGCAGGAGTTCCTCGGAGGGCTCG
>NZ_JBFTMQ010000035.1:0-749 GCF_056397045.1 Arthrobacter sp. 05N429 | reverse complement strand
CCGGCGCACCCAGCAAGGCCTGTCCAAACCCGAGATCATCCGTTGCCTCAAACGCTACGTCGCGCGCGAAATCTACGCCGCTCTACAACCTGCCCACATAGCAGAAGGACCTATCAAATTCTCTTGACGATCCATAGGAGCATCGATCCTTCAAGGGATGTTCCATGAGCGAATTGATCAGACGTTCAGTGCGGACAGCACTCTTGCGCGAAGCAGCTGATACTCGCTGGCGTAAGCCCGTGGCCCTCCTGGAGGTCGAACGACGACGCGGGGCTCCCCGATGATGCGGTGACTTCTGTATTGCTCTCGAGTGAGGTCGATCTCGAGGCCACCGGGAAACCGGTTCCAGTAATGGACCGCGTCCTCCTCGTTGCCGCCGCTGACGTCTGCGATGAGGAGGTCACCGCCGAGCAGGTCTTGAACGATGAGAGCTGTGGGTCCGCACTGGCCGTGTGCCGCGTTGTCGGGGTGCCACTTTGGGAGGCTCTGGGCGTCGAGACAGGTCGTATCCGCACTCCACGAAAGACGGAATGCTCGCTTGAGCTCGAGCAACGTATGAGTCATGGCGACAGCGTACCAACGGACCTATTGAACGGTGACGGATCGATGCTCCTATGGATCGTCAAGAGAATTTGATAGGTCCTTCTGCTATGTGGGCAGGTTGTAGAGCGGCGTAGATTTCGCGCGCGACGTAGCGTTTGAGGCAACGGATGATCTCGGGTTTGGACAGGCCTTGCTGGGTGCGCCGG
>NZ_JBFTMQ010000034.1:0-958 GCF_056397045.1 Arthrobacter sp. 05N429 | reverse complement strand
ACCCCGCAGCAGGTGGAAAACGCCGCGGAAATCGCGATGGAACACAACCTCGGCCTGACCTGTGACCCGATCGGCGGGCTCGTGCAGATCCCCTGCATCGAACGCAACGCCATCGCCGCCGCGAAGGCCATCAACGCCGCCAAAATGGCACTCTGGGGCGACGGCACCCACCGGGTGTCACTCGACGAGGTCATCGTGACCATGCGGGAGACCGGCAAGGACATGAGCTCCAAGTACAAGGAGACCGCGATGGGCGGCCTCGCCGTGAACGTGGTCGAGTGCTAGGACGGAGACGGACATGAACAGAGCCAAGCAGTCCAGAAAGTACGGGCATCAACCGGCCGGCACAGCGCCGGCCAAGCGCAGAAACGGGCGGAGCCACAGGTTCGGTGAGGCGTGGCTCGTTGGTGCCACCGGCCTTGCCGGTCTCGTAGTGATTCTCTACGCCTCCAGCCTCTACACGCAGTGGTAGCCGCCTCCGGTCGCCTGAGCACGTCCATCAGCAGCACGCCTAGAACCCTGATGCCGCCACGAGCGGCGCACATGCAAAGGAAACACATATGTCACTGGCACCAGAAGGCCGGAAAATGCTGCGTATTGAGCAGCGCAATGCGGCCACCCCGGTGGAACGCAAGCCGGATTGGATCAAGGCCAAGGTCCAGATGGGGCCCGAGTTCGTGCAGCTCAAGAACCTCGTCAAGAAGGAAGGCCTCCACACCGTGTGTGAAGAGGCCGGCTGCCCCAACATCTTCGAATGCTGGGAAGACAAGGAGGCCACCTTCCTGATCGGCGGCTCCGAATGCACCCGGCGCTGCGACTTCTGCCAGATCGACACCGGCAAGCCCTCGCCCGTGGACGTCTTCGAACCCACCAAGGTGGCCCGCTCCGTCCTGGCCATGCAGCTGCGCTACGCCACCGTCACCGGCGTGGCCCGCGATGACCTCGCCGACGAGGGCGT
>NZ_JBFTMQ010000033.1:0-1077 GCF_056397045.1 Arthrobacter sp. 05N429 | reverse complement strand
GCGCAGTTGCTGATCGGGAAGGATCCGCACCGGATCGAGGACACGTGGCAGTTCCTGTACCGGTCCTCGTACTGGCGCCGGGGTCCGGTGACGATGGCCGCGATCGCCGCGGTGGACATGGCGTTGTGGGACATCAAGGGCAAGGTCGCCGGGATGCCGGTGTACCAGCTGTTGGGCGGGGCGTCCCGGAACGGGCTGCGCGCGTACGGGCACGCCTCGGGCGCGGACCTGCCCTCGCTCTTCGATTCGGTCCGGGAGCACCTGGAGCTCGGGTACAAGTCGATCCGGATCCAGACCGCGGTGCCGGGGATCAAGGCCGTGTACGGGGTCGCCGCGCAGGCGCAGGCCTCCGGGGAGCGGTATGACTACGAACCGGCCGGGCGCGGGGCGTTCCCGCAGGAGGAGGACTGGGACACCCGGGCCTACCTGCGGCACCTGCCSTCSGTGTTCGAGGCGGTCCGGAACGAGTTCGGCCCGGAACTTCCTCTGCTGCACGACGGGCACCACCGGATGACCCCGATCCAGGCCGCGAAGCTGGGCAAGGCGCTGGAACCCTACGACCTGTTCTGGCTCGAGGACTGCACCCCGGCCGAGAACCAGGAAGGCCTGCGGCTGGTCCGCCAGCACACCACCACCCCGCTGGCGATCGGTGAAATTTTCAACACCGTCTGGGACTACCAGACCCTGATCAAGGAACAGCTGATCGACTACGTGCGGGCCGCGTCCACGCACTTCGGCGGGATCTCACCGTTGAAGAAGGTGATGGATTTCGCCGCGCAGTACCAGATCAAGTCCGGCTTCCACGGGCCGACCGATATTTCCCCGGTCGGGTTCGCCGCGCAGCTGCACGTGGGCCTGGCGATCCATAACTACGGGATCCAGGAATACATGCAGCACTCGGATGCGACGAACGAGGTCTTCGAACAGTCCATGACGTTCGTGGACGGGTACCTGCACCCGGGCGACAAGCCCGGCATCGGCGTCGAATTCAACGAGGAAGCGGCCGCGGCGTTCCCGTACCAGCAGGCCTACCTGCCCTACAACCGCCTCGTCGACGGCACCGTCCATGACTGGTGA
>NZ_JBFTMQ010000032.1:0-1493 GCF_056397045.1 Arthrobacter sp. 05N429 | reverse complement strand
CTCGCCGGTCCGCGCGGCGGCATCATCCTCTCCAACGACGCCGACATCGCCAAGAAGATCAACTCGGCCGTGTTCCCCGGCCAGCAGGGCGGCCCGCTGGAGCACGTCATCGCCGGCAAGGCCGTGGCCTTCAAGATCGCCGCGTCCCCGGAGTTCAAGGAACGCCAGGAGCGCGTGCTCTCCGGCGCCCGGATCCTCGCGGACCGGCTGGTCCAGCCGGACGTCACCGCCAAGGGCATCAACGTGATCTCCGGCGGCACCGACGTGCACCTGGTCCTCGTGGACCTGCGCAACTGCGAACTCAATGGCCAGGAGGCCGAGGACCGCCTCGCGGAAATCGACATCACGGTCAACCGCAACGCCGTCCCCTTCGACCCGCGCCCGCCGATGGTCACCTCGGGCCTGCGCATCGGCACGCCCGCGCTGGCCACCCGCGGTTTCGGCGAGGCGGCTTTCGCGGAAGTCGCGGATATCATCGCTGAGGCCCTGATCGCCGACGCCGGCGCCGACCTGTCCGGTCTGCGCTCCCGGGTGGAGGCCCTCGCCGCCGCCCACCCGCTCTACCCCTCCTTATAGCCCGTCCAGGTAGTTGAGCCCGTCGAAGCATTGGGGGTTCGGCGGGCCCAACCACCGACATTCGAAGCATGACCAAGTAAGGAACCGACAATGGCTGTTGGAGTCTTTGACCTTTTTTCCATCGGAATAGGGCCCTCGAGCTCCCACACGGTGGGACCGATGCGGGCCGCCGCGGTGTTTGCCGAAGAACTCAAGTCCCTCGGCAAGCTGGCAGAGGTGGCGTCGCTGCGAGTGGACCTCTACGGCTCCCTCGCCGCGACCGGCCACGGCCACGGCACCATGACTGCCATCCTGCTGGGGCTGGAGGGTTTCCACCCCGAGCTGATCCTCCCCGAGGAGGTGGAAGACCGGCTCGCCACGATTGCCGGGACCGGTATCCTGCAGCTTGCCGGCGCCGTGTCCTTGCCCTATGGCGTGAAGGACATGGTTCTGCGCCCCCTGACCATCCTCCCGCGGCACACCAACGGCATGACGTTCACCGTGTCCGGTGCCGACGGCGAGGTCCTGCACAGCGTCACTTTCTTCTCCGTCGGCGGCGGCTTCATCGTCCGCGAAGGCGAGGAGGACGCCGCGCAGAAAGAACTCGAGGAATCCAAGAAGGAACTGCCGCTGCCGTTCCGTACGGCCGCGGAGCTGCTGGAACACTGCCGGAAGACTTCGCTGAGCATCAGCGAGGTGATGAGGGTCAACGAAGAGGACAGCCGGACGGAAGAGGAAATCCGCGAAGGCCTGCTGCACATTTACTCGGTGATGGAAGGCTGCGTCGAAGTCAGCCTCAAGCGCGAGGGGCTGCTGCCCGGCGGACTCAAGGTCCGCCGTCGCGCCCCCGACTGGCATGAACGCCTCATGAAAGAGGACAAGGACCGGGACCCGAAGTACTGGCAGGAGTGGGTCAACCTGATCGCCCTCGCCGTGAA
>NZ_JBFTMQ010000031.1:0-1598 GCF_056397045.1 Arthrobacter sp. 05N429 | reverse complement strand
GCCATGACGTACGCTCACACGATTCAGCGAGTCACGATCTCGGGTACTTGCTTCTCCGGTGCCGAGATCTGGCAGACCGGCTTTTGGCTGGGAGACGAGAGTGCCGACACCAGCACGGCCACTCAGGCTCAGGTGGACGCGATCGCAGCGCGCTGGGCTACCTTCTTCTCCAGCGGCTCGACGCAGATCAACAACAGCTACATCACGACTCAGGTCAAGGTGGCAAACATCCTCACCACAGGCCACACGGATCCACTGAACGTCGTCTACCACACCTACGGGACACCGCCCGTGGGCAGTGCTGGCGGCAACCGGCAGGCGCCCCAGACCACTCTGGTAGCGACGCTGACATCGGCGCTGAGCCGTGGCCTCGCTGCAAAGGGTCGCATGTACCTGCCGGGCCCGTCCATGGCAGTGCAGTCGAATGGGCGCGTCCAGAGCTTCGACATTTCCGGGATCGCCACCGCGTTTCAGACCTTCATCAACGGGGTCAACTCCGACGGCACCCCCGATCAGCAAGTGATCCTTGTTGCCAAGGCGACGACGCTGCCCGCTGTGAAGCCCGCCGTCAATGCGCTGGTCACCGGGATCAACTTCGGGGACGTGTACGATACGCAGCGGAGGCGCAGGGACCAGCTCAAGGAGACTCGGACCGGCCACACCATCCCGTAAGGCCACTAGGCTTTACGTGTGACCTCGAACGGCGGCAACTGGAACTGTGACTACCCCAGCTCCTGAAGGAGCCGCCACACCTCTCCCAGGGCCTCATCGTCGTCCCGCGTCGCCTGGTCTCGCTCTGCGGCCGTCAGGGGCAACTCCATGGTCCTGCGTGCTGTCCTCCGGCACCGTAGGATCGCTTCCGAAAGCTGCTCCCGGATCTCGTCTCTGCTCATGCTGTGGAGCCTACTGGCTCGGTGGCGGTTCGTGGGGTTTCTGCTCTGTTTGCTCCTGCTCTGCAGGAGCAGAGCGCATCCTGATGGTGGAGTAGGAAACGGGTTGTTGCACGCCCCCCCAAACCCCCCCAACTTAAATTTGGGGTCGGTCTGGGGAAGCGTCGCATGCTCTGTGAGCCATCCTGACGGAGCCAGTGAGGGGTCCTGGGCGCTACGACTGCCACCGGTAATTGCTGTCCCGGTCATCCTCGAGGGAGCCATGGCCACTACAGCCACAGAACCACCCAACCGTTAAACGAAGCCGGTACAGGGCATTTCCTCCAGCGTGTTTATTAACCCACCTGAGTTAAAAAGGCCGGCCCTTTGTGGCACAGGTGTGTTAACTCAGCTGTGTTAAAAAGATTGCTCAGGAAATCCCACGATCTGCCGAATTAAGTTCTACAATTCGCCTTATGGGTCGTCCGCATATTCGTCATATGCCTTCCCTGAGCCGGGTTTCCCACCCCCAGGGGAACCCGGCACAATACGCATAGTCACCGGATAGTTAAGGAGATCGGCCATGACGTACGCTCACACGATTCAGCGAGTCACGATCTCGGGTACTTGCTTCTCCGGTGCCGAGATCTGGCAGACCGGCTTTTGGCTGGGAGACGAGAGTGCCGACACCAGCACACCAGCACGGCCACTCAGGCTCAGGTGGACGCG
>NZ_JBFTMQ010000030.1:0-1615 GCF_056397045.1 Arthrobacter sp. 05N429 | reverse complement strand
TCCACCACGCACAAGACCCTCGCCGGTCCGCGCGGCGGCATCATCCTCTCCAACGACGCCGACATCGCCAAGAAGATCAACTCGGCCGTGTTCCCCGGCCAGCAGGGCGGCCCGCTGGAGCACGTCATCGCCGGCAAGGCCGTGGCCTTCAAAATCGCTGCGTCCCCGGAGTTCAAGGAACGCCAGGAGCGCGTGCTCGCCGGCGCCCGGATCCTTGCCGACCGGCTGGTCCAGCCGGACGTCACCGCCAAGGGCATCAACGTGATCTCCGGCGGCACCGACGTGCACCTGGTCCTCGTGGACCTGCGCAACTGCGAACTGAACGGCCAGGAAGCCGAGGACCGCCTCGCGGAAATCGACATCACGGTCAACCGCAACGCCGTCCCGTTCGACCCGCGCCCGCCGATGGTCACCTCGGGCCTGCGGATCGGCACCCCCGCGCTGGCCACCCGCGGTTTCGGCGAGGCGGCTTTCGCGGAAGTTGCGGATATCATCGCGGAGGCCCTGATCGCCGACGCCGGCGCCGACCTCTCCGGTCTGCGCTCCCGGGTGGAGGCCCTCGCCGCCGCCCACCCGCTCTACCCCTCGGTTGATAACCTCGCCTAAGGGACGTATTACAGAAGTAGTAGCAGTACAGATCACGACGCCGGGCCGCCGCCACAAGCTGCCGCCCGGCGTCGTGCATCCGGCGGCACTGCCGCCAACCGGCGGACGCACCGCCTTCCGGCAGGACACCCTGCCGGGCCACAGTTAAAGCCAGTTAGGAACCGACAATGGCCGTTGGAGTCTTCGACCTCTTTTCCATCGGAATAGGACCATCCAGTTCACACACGGTGGGCCCCATGCGGGCTGCCGCGGTGTTCGCCGAAGAACTCAAGGTTTCCGGGGTGCTGGACCGGGTGGCCGGACTGCGCGTGGATCTCTACGGCTCCCTCGCCGCCACCGGCCACGGCCACGGCACCATGACTGCCATCCTGCTCGGCCTGGAAGGCTTCCACCCCGAGCTGATCCTCCCCGAGGAGGTGGAAGACCGGCTGGCCACGATCGCCGAGACCGGCACCCTGCAGCTCGCCGGCGCCGGAGAAGGAAACGGAGTGCCGCTGCCCTACGGCGTCAAGGACATGATCCTGCGCCCCCTGACCATCCTCCCGCGGCACACCAACGGCATGACGTTCACCGTCTCCGACGCCGGCGGCGAAGTCCTGCACTCCGCCACCTTCTTCTCCGTCGGCGGCGGCTTCATCGTCCGCGAAGGCGAGGAGGACGCCGCGCTCAAGGAACTCGACGAATCCAAGAAGGAACTGCCGCTGCCCTTCCGCACCGCCGCGGAACTGCTGGGCCGCTGCCAGTCCAAAGGTCTCTCCATCGGCGAGATCATGTTCGTCAACGAGCGCGCCTCCCGCACCGAAGAAGAGATCCGCGAAGGCCTGCTGCACATTTACTCGGTGATGGAAGGCTGCGTCGAGGTCAGCCTCAAGCGCGAGGGGCTGCTGCCCGGCGGACTCAAGGTCCGCCGTCGCGCCCCCGACTGGCATGAACGCCTCATGAAAGAGGACAAGGACCGGGACCCGAAGTACTGGCAGGAGTGGGTCAACCTGATCGCCCTCGCCGTGAA
>NZ_JBFTMQ010000029.1:0-1794 GCF_056397045.1 Arthrobacter sp. 05N429 | reverse complement strand
CGCCACCCCGTGGTGTGGTCTGGTTTTTACAGCTGGTTTCAAATTTTGTGCATTGTGTGCATCCCGTTTTCCCGGGGGCGCATGGTGTGTCTGTTTTACTTCAACGGAGAGTTTGATCCTGGCTCAGGATGAACGCTGGCGGCGTGCTTAACACATGCAAGTCGAACGATGATCCCAGCTTGCTGGGGGATTAGTGGCGAACGGGTGAGTAACACGTGAGTAACCTGCCCTTAACTCTGGGATAAGCCTGGGAAACTGGGTCTAATACCGGATATGACTCCTCATCGCATGGTGGGGGGTGGAAAGCTTTATTGTGGTTTTGGATGGACTCGCGGCCTATCAGCTTGTTGGTGAGGTAATGGCTCACCAAGGCGACGACGGGTAGCCGGCCTGAGAGGGTGACCGGCCACACTGGGACTGAGACACGGCCCAGACTCCTACGGGAGGCAGCAGTGGGGAATATTGCACAATGGGCGAAAGCCTGATGCAGCGACGCCGCGTGAGGGATGACGGCCTTCGGGTTGTAAACCTCTTTCAGTAGGGAAGAAGCGAAAGTGACGGTACCTGCAGAAGAAGCGCCGGCTAACTACGTGCCAGCAGCCGCGGTAATACGTAGGGCGCAAGCGTTATCCGGAATTATTGGGCGTAAAGAGCTCGTAGGCGGTTTGTCGCGTCTGCCGTGAAAGTCCGGGGCTCAACTCCGGATCTGCGGTGGGTACGGGCAGACTAGAGTGATGTAGGGGAGACTGGAATTCCTGGTGTAGCGGTGAAATGCGCAGATATCAGGAGGAACACCGATGGCGAAGGCAGGTCTCTGGGCATTAACTGACGCTGAGGAGCGAAAGCATGGGGAGCGAACAGGATTAGATACCCTGGTAGTCCATGCCGTAAACGTTGGGCACTAGGTGTGGGGGACATTCCACGTTTTCCGCGCCGTAGCTAACGCATTAAGTGCCCCGCCTGGGGAGTACGGCCGCAAGGCTAAAACTCAAAGGAATTGACGGGGGCCCGCACAAGCGGCGGAGCATGCGGATTAATTCGATGCAACGCGAAGAACCTTACCAAGGCTTGACATGAACCGGAAACACCTGGAAACAGGTGCCCCGCTTGCGGTCGGTTTACAGGTGGTGCATGGTTGTCGTCAGCTCGTGTCGTGAGATGTTGGGTTAAGTCCCGCAACGAGCGCAACCCTCGTTCTATGTTGCCAGCGCGTTATGGCGGGGACTCATAGGAGACTGCCGGGGTCAACTCGGAGGAAGGTGGGGACGACGTCAAATCATCATGCCCCTTATGTCTTGGGCTTCACGCATGCTACAATGGCCGGTACAAAGGGTTGCGATACTGTGAGGTGGAGCTAATCCCAAAAAGCCGGTCTCAGTTCGGATTGGGGTCTGCAACTCGACCCCATGAAGTCGGAGTCGCTAGTAATCGCAGATCAGCAACGCTGCGGTGAATACGTTCCCGGGCCTTGTACACACCGCCCGTCAAGTCACGAAAGTTGGTAACACCCGAAGCCGGTGGCCTAACCCCTTGTGGGAGGGAGCTGTCGAAGGTGGGACTGGCGATTGGGACTAAGTCGTAACAAGGTAGCCGTACCGGAAGGTGCGGCTGGATCACCTCCTTTCTAAGGAGCACCTCACGATCACCGTGCCCCAYGTATGTGGGTGTGGCGGGGTTGTCAGGAGTACGCCCGTTGCGCAGACGATTGTTCTGCGGCGGGTGCTCACGGGTGGAATATCARCAAATAGCGGCCGCTGCGTTTCTCGCGGCACCCAGTACGGACCCTCTCTTGAG
>NZ_JBFTMQ010000028.1:0-2423 GCF_056397045.1 Arthrobacter sp. 05N429 | reverse complement strand
ACCTCGTTGTGCAGGAATGCGGGGAGTATGTTGCCGGGGTGGCGGGGGTCTTCGTCTGACACGCCGAGGTGGAGGTCGCTGAGGAGCCGCCACTGCGCCGGGAGGCTCATGCGAGCAGTCCGAGCACGCGGGGAACGAAGAGGAGCACGTACATCCCCCACATGACGGCAACGACCCCGCGGCTGAGCGTTCGGCCCAGGAGYTTCGGGCGTGCGGGCTGCCCGGTGTCTGGTCCGGCGCGTCGGACCTCGAGCCCGACGAGGGTGACGAGCAGGGCGGCAGTCGCGAGCAGTCCCGCCAGATCGATCATTTTGCGGCCTCCTGCCGTGCGCGTGCAATGCACGCGAGGATGGTGATGACGCCCATCGTGACGATGACCGCCTGCCATGACCACACGGCGAGGTAGAACATCGTCGTGGACACCGCCGTGAGCGTGGCCAGGCCGAGCGCCAGGACGAGCATCACCCCGAGCGCAAGGTCGGATACCGGCATGAGCCGGGCCAGCGCCTGCCCCGGGAGCAGGATCAGGACAGCTATCGCAGCGACCGCCTGCAGCGGGGCCGGCAGCCCGACCAGCGTCACCAGCGACAGCGCGAGGGCCGCGAGACCGAGCACCACGGTGGGCCGGCTGACGCCGCTCATGGCGTCACCCGGTACACGCGTGCATCGCCGTTGCTGAACGCGAGCTCCACACCGCTTTGCGCGCTCAACCATTCCTCCAGCCCCGCGACGTCCTGCGCGCTGCTGGCGCCCTGGACCACCAGACTCGCCTCCGCCGAACGCGTGAACAACACGACTGCACCGCCAGGACTATGCCGGGCAAAGTCGTACACGACCGGCCCGCACGTCGCCGTCGACAAGTCCGACCGGCACATGTCATCGATCGTCCGCGCCCGGTGGTCGAGGTAGGCCTCGCTGCGCCACGGCGTCGGGTGGGCAGCCGAGATAATCGACGAACCCGGCGGCGCGAGACGATGCACGGCCGCGACAGCGGCGATCTCATCGTCGGTGAAAACGTCATACTGGGCGTTCCCGAACCGGCCCGTCACGGTCAACACAGCCAGCAGGAAACAGGTCAGCGCAAGGCCCCCCACGGCACGCAACGACGGGCGCGTGCCGCCGTCCGCGGCGGGGAAGGAATGCCGCGCGCTGCCGTCCACGGCAGGGACGGACGGGCGCGCGCTGCCGTCCGCAGGAAGCAGAACCGAACACGCCAGCACCGCGATGAACGGCAACGCGAACAGCGAAACACGGATCAGCATCTCCCCGCCATACAACTGCGCCGGAAAGAGCAGCAACGGCGTGACGGCCAGGAGGACCACCCGCATGTCCAGACGCCCCCTGCGCCAGTCACGCACCGCCCCCGCCGCGGCAAGCGCCCACAGCACAAGGGTAAGAACAATCCGGGACTGCACCACGAGCACATGCCCGGCAGACCCGCCCAAACGATCGATGACGTTCGCATCAGTCGCCGCCAGCAGCCCAACATCCGCCAGCGGCGGGTTCCCGGCAAGGTACGCACTCGCGGGATAAACCAGCCACAACGTCAACACCACCACCGTGATCAACGGCAGCCGGCTGGGCCAGACACGCCCGGTCAAAGTCAGAGCAGTCACCGCGATGAGCACCATAAACGGCGTCAACTGATGGCTCGCGCAGATGACCGCGACGAGCAACAAAACCACCACAAGCGCACTCACCCGGCGCCCCGGCACCGGCTCCGCGGGCGACCGCCCCCGCCACCACACCGCCACATCGGCCCGCCGGAAACCACCGATCACCGGAGCCCGCGCAGCCAACGGACCCAAGAGCAACGCGACCACAACGAGATACAGGAAAAACCCGAACGCCTGAGGAGACAAATAGTCCTGATCCTGCCAACTGCCCAGGCAAAAGACCCACAACACAAGCCAGCGCCGCCGCGGATCCCGCGTCAAGAACCCCGTCAGCACACCCACAGCAACCAGCCACAAACCCACGTTGAACACCGGCGCCCACAAAGCAACAGCCACCGGATCAAGACCCGTCGCCCCAAACACCGCCGCCAGCAACGCGAAGAAACCCGGCCAGTTAAAATACGCATCCGTATCCGGGTTAATCCCCTGCGTGGAAAGAGCATCCGCGATGCCCAGATGACGGAACGCCACCTCACCCCGCGGCACATCCGTCACGAACGCCGCAGTCCCGAAAAGCACCAGCACCAGCACCACAACCAGCCACAACATGACCACACGACGCGCCGGACCCGCAGCATCCCCCCGCAACGCCACAACAAAAGCAACATTCAACAACAAAACCCCCACCCAGAACGGATACGGCAACACCGCAACCAGCCCCAGGTCACTACCCACCGGCACCGCCACCGTCGAAGCAGCCCCCACCGCAAGCGCCAACGACACAACACCCGCCACCACACACCACAC
>NZ_JBFTMQ010000027.1:0-2964 GCF_056397045.1 Arthrobacter sp. 05N429 | reverse complement strand
GCCCGGTCCCATTCCGAACCCGGAAGCTAAGACCCACAGCGCCGATGGTACTGCACCCGGGAGGGTGTGGGAGAGTAGGTCACCGCCGGAACATCATTACACGGTCGAGAGCCCCAACCACAGGTTGGGGCTCTCCCGCATTTAACCCCGCAAACCACAACCAGGACACCCGTTTAGCGGGGGAACTTCCGGCTGTGAGTCCAGGCCAGGAGCTCGAGGACGAGCCCTCCGCCAACCGCAGCCACGAGGGCTGCCCGCAACAAATCCGCGGGCGGCAAGGCCAGATGGAAGAACTCCTGGGCCAACGGCAGGTTGAGCAGGATGACGAGGCTGGCGCACATCGCCAACACCACCGCCAACTTCCTTGCGTCGAGCGGTCGGGAGACCACCGTGAGTATCCATAACCCGAGCACAGACAGGGTAAGGACCGATGCGGACTGCAGCGACTCCGGCCCGGCGTCGGTAGCTGCGCTGGAAGTCGCGTACAGGTTCAACCCCAGCAGTGCACTCGTGACGATGAGCCCGGCGGGGATCGCGAAGGACAGGGACCGGCGCAGGAACCCCGGCCGGTAGCGGCGGGTATTGGCCATCAGGGCCAGGAAGAAGGAGGGGATGCCGATCGTCAGGCCATCGGTGAAGGACAGCTGGCGGGGCAGGAACGGAAACTGCAGGTTGAGGAGCCCGAAGCTGACTGCGATCGCGATCGAATAGGCCGTCTTGCTGAGGAACAGCTTGGACACCCGCTCGATGTTGGCAATCACCCGACGGCCCTCCGCGACCACCCCGGGCAGCCGGTCGAAGCGTCCGTCCAGCAGCACCAGCCGGGCCACGGCCTTCGTGGCAGGGGCGGCCGAGTTCATGGCTATGCCAAGGTCGGCCTCCTTCAGCGCCAGCACGTCGTTGACGCCGTCGCCTGTCATTGCGACCGTATGCCCCCGGCGCTGAAGTGCTGCCACCATGTCCTTCTTCTGGTGCGGACTCACGCGGCCGAAGACCGTGTTATCGCCCATGACCTCTTCAAGAAGTTGGGGGTCTGCGGGGAGTTTCCGGGCATCGTAGCCATCGCCGATGTCCAGGCCCACGCTGCGTGCAATCGCCGCGACGGTCCGGGGGTCGTCCCCCGAGATGATCTTCAGCTCAACGCCCTCATCGCGGAAGTAGTTGAGTGTTTGCCGGGCATCGGGGCGGATCTGTTCCCGGAACGTGAGCACAACTACAGGATTCACTTCTGCCGGCAGCGTCGGGTCGTTGACGGTGATGGTGGTGCCGTCTGCGTAGGCGAGCAAGACTGTCCGCAGCCCGGAGGCGGCGAGCCGGCCGGCCCTGTCCAGTACGGCGCCCGTCGCCGTACCCGTTCCAGCGCCGCCAGTCCTGGCACCAAGAACTACTTCAGGGGCGCCGAGGATCCAGGAGCCCCGGCGTGGACCTCCGCCGTCGAACGTCACGGAGCTCCACTTCCGGGCGGAAGAGAACGGAACCGATGAGACCGCCGGCGTGCCGCCGTCGTGCTCAAAATCCGACTCAAGGCAACGCGACGTGGCGTTTGCCTCCGGATCCGCGGCGAACCACCCCAACGCGTGCTCCCAGCCGGGTTCGGCCGGTTCGGCCAGCTCATGCACGCCGTCAAAGATGATTCGGCCTTCGGTGAGGGTCCCGGTTTTGTCCAGGCAGAGGACATCGACGCGGGCCAGGCCCTCGACAGCGGCCAGCTCCTGGACGAGAACCTTGTTCCCGGCCAGCCGGACCCCGCCTACGGCGAAAGCCACGCTCGAGAGCAGGACCAGCCCCAGCGGAATCATGGCGATGACGCTCGCAATCACTCCCACCATGGCGGATGTCCAGGCACCGCTCGCGATGGCTTCCTCCCAGCCGCCCCTGGACTGCATCTCGCCGTTGGCAACGATGAGCGCGACCGGCAGCAGCGCCCAGGTGAGCCAGCGCAGGATCCGGTTGAGGCTGTTGCGGATCTCCGAGTTCACCAGCGAGAACCGTTTCGCGTCAGCGGCGAGCCTGCTCGAAAAGGATTCAGCGCCCACCCGGACCACCCGGGCGGTGCCCCGGCCGGCGACAATGATCGAGCCGGAGAGCACCTCAGCCCCCGCATCCTTATCCACGGGATCCGACTCCCCGGTGAGGAGGGATTCATCGGACTCCAGTCCTCCGCTCTCAAGGACGGAGGCATCGGCCGTGACCTGGTCGCCGGCCCGCAGGACCAGGACGTCGTCAAGCACGACGTCGGCGGTCGGGATCTCCTGCACGGACCCGTCACGCAGGACCCGGGCAAGCGGGGCCTCGAGGACGGCGAGGCGGTCCAGGGACCGCTTGGCGCGGTACTCCTGCACAACGCCGATGACGGCGTTGCCGACAGCCGCCAAGCCAAAGAGCGCATCCTGCCAGCTGCCCAGCAGGAGCAGGAAGATAAAGCTCGTGCCGACAATCGCGTTGAACAGAGTCAGCACGTTGGCGCGGACGATCTCCCAAAGGCTCCGGCTGGTTGCGTCCGGCACGCGGTTGTCCAGGCCGCTGCTCATCCGGGAGGCGACGTCGCCACGGGACAGGCCGGCGGCGGCAGGTCCGGACACGCGCCGATGAACCACCTCTGGTCTATGACGCCGGTGTTCTGCCATCACCTCCTGATCGTAACGGGAGGCGCTGCGGAATGCAGGTGATGCAGCCCACAGGGGTGACTTTCCGGGGTTTGTGGATGCAGCAGGACCCCGGAGGCGATGATTTCCGTGTGGTGGCGGGGTTTTTGGGGGTGTGGGTGGGGTGGTGTGGGTGGATTTGTGTGGGGTGCTGGGGGCGTGTATTGTTGTTCGAGTCGCCGCCGCTGATGCGGAAAGATAGCGACCGACCCCCTTCTGAACAGCCTGAAAAATGGTTCGCTGATTAGCGTGCCGGATTAGGGTGGGGTTCCTGCTGGTGGAGTTGTGAGTCGCGGAAACGCTGATTTGCTTTGGCTCC
>NZ_JBFTMQ010000026.1:0-3161 GCF_056397045.1 Arthrobacter sp. 05N429 | reverse complement strand
GCCGGTCAAAGGTAATTAGTTCAAACGGGTCGTGTTGAGGCGATAACTTCACGCCTGTCTCACCGCAGCCAGCAACGGGACACTGATTCGAAGTATTCATTTCCATAATTCCTCTCTCTTGCAGGTACTTCGTGAATTGTCAGCGATGGTCGAAAGTGAGCCATTTTGCGGGCTGAAAAGTGAGCACTTTAGCACTGGTTATTCTGCCGTAATTTCCAGTCTTTTCGAGGCCAGCGCCGTCATGTGTTTGGGGCGGTAGCTGGAGCCTTTGAGGGTGATGACGTTTGGCGTGGTGGACGATGCGGCGGTCGATCATCGCCGAGGCGACGGCACGATCACCAAAGACGTAGCCCCAGCGGGTGCCTGGCCGCATGGGGTCGTCACGTCTGGAGCGGGAGTTGGCCGCCGGGTCTCACGTGTGGGTTCCGCTGCCGCACCCGACCCTCTGACCGAAACCAGTCATGTGGCCAACCACCCGGCCAGATGCCAACAGCGTGTAGCCGCCACCTTGAAGAAGAAACGGCCAGGACTATGAAATCACCAGGATGTACACCACCGCGCAGCTCACTGTCATTACGCAAAACTAACCACGATCGCGGCAAAACCCCACTTTGCGCTCATGATTTCTCGCAATCCCACGAGGACCTACACGCCCTGGTTCGTTCTATTCGCAGTTAGATACGCAAAAGATGTGAATTCCAATGGAAACAACCCTGCATTCACCCAATTCGTCCGAAGCGCCCGGACGGAGAACAAGCGATCAGAAAAATAGTTGACGACAGAGGCGGGGGTAACCCGCCGTACACCACATTCATCAACATTCGGTCTGCCCAATTGCCTGAACATTTCATCGTCCGGCGCTCTCTCGTGTCGCATTTGGTCATTCCACATCCAGTTCCCTTCCATAATGCGGCCGGGCTCCTGAGAGGAACCTGAGACTCCTTGGACTATGGTTCAACCGAATCCGTCGCCCGCCGCTGCGCTTCCGGGGAGGGGACTGAAGCAACCACGGCGAAAGCGTGGCGTGCGGCGTGGACTCCGATGGCAGTCCACTGTCGCGGCCATGGCCGTCGTCGCCGTCGCCATGCTGACCGGAGGGTTGCTGCTGCTTCAGACACTGGAGTCGGCGCTCGTCTCCAGTACTGACAGCCTGCT
Organism: Arthrobacter sp. 05N429; assembly: GCF_056397045.1. NCBI lineage: Bacteria > Bacillati > Actinomycetota > Actinomycetes > Micrococcales > Micrococcaceae > Arthrobacter > Arthrobacter sp. 05N429. The sequence goes on along the minus strand of NZ_JBFTMQ010000026.1, from coordinate 2,006 downwards.
ACGGTCCAAGGTCCAGGACGTAGCGGTCCTGACTCAAAATGACCATGCCGAAGAGGCCAACCGGGCGGTCGCCGGCACCGTAACTAAAGTCCCCTTGGTGCAAATCCTCGATAGGAGGGGAACTGTTATCGCGGCGTAGGAGCCCAGGCTATTGGAGGCTCAGCTGAGTTCTCTCAGACCGGCTGCGGAGCAGATCGCGACCGAAAACGTATCGGCGCCAGGACTCCTAGGGGACGCCGACGAGCGCTACCTTGTGGTGTTGGGCGTCGAAGACGAAGGCAGCAAGTACTGGGTTCTGGCTGGCCGGACCATTCAGCCCCAATCAGACACGGTCCGGATTGTCACCGGATTCTTACTGATTGCCATGCCGATACTGCTGGCCGTGGTGGGCCTGTCCGTGCATTTCCTCGTCGGGCGTTCACTGCGCCAGGTGGACACGATCCGTACACAAGTCAGCCACATAGACGCTGGAAGGTTAAGCGAGCGGGTCGACGTCCCCCGGACGGGCGACGAGCTGCAGGCCTTGGCCGCTACAATGAACTCCATGCTGGACCGGATCGAAACAGCCGATCAAAGGCAACGCCAGTTCGTCTCCAATGCCAGCCACGAACTGCGGAGCCCGCTCACGACAATCCGCACAGGCTTGGACATCTCCATCGCTGACGCCTCCGGAAAGACATGGCGGGGCATGCAGCCCCGATCCTTGTCGAAGAGACGCAACGGTTGCAGGACCTCGTGGAAGACCTCCTAACCTTGTCCAAGGCCGACGACAAAGGACTGGCCGTCCGCCGTGAGGATGTTGACCTCGACGATGTTATGGCCAGTGAATTGCGCAGGGTGAACGCCACAAGCAAGCACCGCATCGTCGCTGACCTGGTTCCGGCCAGGATTACAGGAGATCCGGCCCGGCTGAGTCAGGCCTTTCGGAATGTGCTCGACAACGCCGACCGCCCTGCCGCAGGGACCATCGCCGTGAAGCTGTCGGTCATGGTTCAGACAGTGGTTGTGACCCGAGGGTGGGCGGTAAGGGTCCGCTGATCCCTTACCGCAGCCGCCCAAAGATATCGGAGGATGTCCTCGATTGTATGTCGGGTACTTAACCGTCCGAGGCACTGGAGTTGGCTGATTTCGGCGAGCTGTTCTACTCATTTGGACGAGTTCTGCTGTGGGCCGCCATCCTCGGCTTCGCCGATGTGCTGGGTCTCATGGTCGCTTCGGTTTAGCTAGGTCACCGGCGGCTGCAGCGCAAGAAACACCCTGGAACAACAACGACGGGACAACGAGGACTGGGCCAAGCGCCGTCAGGGCGGTGTGTCGCCAAATACGACAGCTTCCCGCTCCGTGCACACCCGGGGACCTCTAACCGTTCCGCACAGAAATTCCTCAGGCGATCCATACGGAGGACACAGTCGGCGAGCCCACCATTGTTCGAACCGGAGTAGCCGCGAACGCGACGGCGACCGCGACTTACCGGAGCGTCGGTGGCGAGCGGCGAGACCTTTAGCCGAAAGAGGACCGGCACTTATACCGACTAAAGATGTGAGGCTCAATGATCACTTTGCGCAAGCACCTACTCCCTCCAGTCCCCCAGACAGGCTGCTGTCGACGCAAGCCTGTACCTCTGAAACCGCGGCCTCCACGTCCGGCGGCGTGACCAGTAGATCCGCCGGGCAAGCCCCGAACAGTGAGGTGCCCCCGATGTCACCAAAACGCGAACCACGCTTCTGGAACCGTGAACACGCTCCCTTAATCATGCTCGGCGTCGGACTCGTCCTGGTGATGATCGCCGCCGGGATAGTCCAACTGGATGTGGAATGACCAAATGCGACACGAGAGAGCGCCGGACGATGAAATGTTCCATCGCTGACAATTCACGAAGTACCTGCAAGAGAGAGGAATTATGGAAATGAATACTTCGAATCAGTGTCCCGTTGCTGGCTGCGGTGAGACAGGCGTGAAGTTATCGCCTCAACACGACCCGTTTGAACTAATTACCTTTGACCGGC
>NZ_JBFTMQ010000025.1:0-3375 GCF_056397045.1 Arthrobacter sp. 05N429 | reverse complement strand
TCCTTCCTTCGGGTGGGGCGTGTGTGGGGTGTGTGGTACGGGGTTGTTGTTTGAGAACTACATAGTGGACGCGAGCATCTTTTATAAGAAGCAATTTCCAAGAATATGAACCTGGATCTGGCCCGGGCGCCCTTTGGGGTGTGTGGGTTGGTTTTCRTGGTTCTCTCGAAAATTAGCGTTTTTGATCTTTTGTGGTCAAGTTTTTAAGAGCACACGGTGGATGCCTTGGCATTAGGAGCCGAAGAAGGACGTAGGAATCTGCGATAAGCCTGGGGGAGTCGATAACCGGACTGTGATCCCAGGGTGTCCGAATGGGGAAACCCCGCCAGGGGCGCGAGTTACCTGGTGACCCGCATCTGAACACATAGGGTGCGTGGAGGGAACGCGGGGAAGTGAAACATCTCAGTACCCGCAGGAAGAGAAAACAATAGTGATTCCGTCAGTAGTGGCGAGCGAACGCGGATCAGGCTAAACCGTTCCATGTGTGATAGCCGGCGGGCGTTGCATGGTCGGGGTTGTGGGACTTCCCACTCCAGCTCTGCCGGGCTGGGAAGGTGAGTAGTACAGGCATAGGTGAACGGTCTTGAAAGGCCGGCCAGAGAGGGTGTGAGCCCCGTAACCGAAATGTTGTGTACCGCCTGGTGAAGTATCCCAAGTAGCACGGGGCCCGAGAAATCCCGTGCGAATCTGTCAGGACCACCTGATAAGCCTAAATACTCCCTAATGACCGATAGCGGACCAGTACCGTGAGGGAAAGGTGAAAAGTACCCCGGGAGGGGAGTGAAACAGTACCTGAAACCGTGTGCTTACAATCCGTCGGAGCAACCTTGTAGTTGTGACGGCGTGCCTTTTGAAGAATGAGCCTGCGAGTTAGTGTTACGTCGCGAGGTTAACCCGTGTGGGGAAGCCGTAGCGAAAGCGAGTCTGAATAGGGCGTTGCAGTGGCGTGATCTAGACCCGAAGCGAAGTGATCTACCCATGGCCAGGTTGAAGCGACGGTAAGACGTCGTGGAGGACCGAACCCACTTCAGTTGAAAATGGAGGGGATGAGCTGTGGGTAGGGGTGAAAGGCCAATCAAACTTCGTGATAGCTGGTTCTCCCCGAAATGCATTTAGGTGCAGCGTTGCGTGTTTCTTACCGGAGGTAGAGCTACTGGATGGCTAATGGGCCCTACAAGGTTACTGACGTCAGCCAAACTCCGAATGCCGGTAAGTGAGAGCGCAGCAGTGAGACTGTGGGGGATAAGCTTCATAGTCGAGAGGGAAACAGCCCAGACCACCAACTAAGGCCCCTAAGCGTGTGCTAAGTGGGAAAGGATGTGGAGTTGCGAAGACAACCAGGAGGTTGGCTTAGAAGCAGCCATCCTTAAAAGAGTGCGTAATAGCTCACTGGTCAAGTGATTCCGCGCCGACAATGTAGCGGGGCTCAAGTACACCGCCGAAGTTGTGGATTTCAGACATTAGCCAAGCTGCTCCCTTGTGGAGTTGGTTCAGGCGTCTGGAGTGGTAGGGGAGCGTCGTGTGGGCASTGAAGTCGCGGTGTAAACCAGCGGTGGAGCCTACACGAGTGAGAATGCAGGCATGAGTAGCGAAAGACGGGTGAGAAACCCGTCCGCCGAATGATCAAGGGTTCCAGGGTCAAGCTAATCTGCCCTGGGTAAGTCGGGACCTAAGGCGAGGCCGACAGGCGTAGTCGATGGACAACGGGTTGATATTCCCGTACCGGCGAAAAACCGCCCATGCTGAACAGGGGATACTAACCGCCCGAAACCTGCCCGACACCCCTTGTGGGTGAAGGGTTTTGGTGGAGCGCGGGACCTGATCCTGGGAGGCAAGCGTATTAACAGGTGTGACGCAGGAAGGTAGCCAAGCCGGGCGATGGTTGTCCCGGTCTAAGGATGTAGGGCGAACGGTAGGCAAATCCGCCGTTCATGATGCCTGAGACCCGATGGGACCCCCGTATGGGGGGATTTGGTGATCCTATGCTGCCGAGAAAAGCATCGACGCGAGGTTTTAGCCGCCCGTACCCCAAACCGACACAGGTGATCAGGTAGAGAATACTAAGGCGATCGAGAGAATTATGGTTAAGGAACTCGGCAAAATGCCCCCGTAACTTCGGGAGAAGGGGGGCCCCCATCGTGATGGACACTTGCTGTCCGGAGCGTGCAGGGGCCGCAGAGACCAGGGGGAAGCGACTGTTTACTAAAAACACAGGTCCGTGCGAAGTCGCAAGACGATGTATACGGACTGACTCCTGCCCGGTGCTGGAAGGTTAAGAGGACCGGTTAGCCGCAAGGCGAAGCTGAGAATTTAAGCCCCAGTAAACGGCGGTGGTAACTATAACCATCCTAAGGTAGCGAAATTCCTTGTCGGGTAAGTTCCGACCTGCACGAATGGAGTAACGACTTCCCCGCTGTCTCAACCATAAACTCGGCGAAATTGCAGTACGAGTAAAGATGCTCGTTACGCGCAGCAGGACGGAAAGACCCCGAGACCTTTACTATAGTTTGGTATTGGTGTTCGGAGTGGCTTGTGTAGGATAGGTGGGAGACGTTGAAGCCCGGACGCCAGTTCGGGTGGAGTCATCGTTGAAATACCACTCTGGTCACTTTGGACATCTAACTTCGGCCCGTAATCCGGGTCAGGGACAGTGCCTGATGGGTAGTTTAACTGGGGCGGTTGCCTCCTAAAAAGTAACGGAGGCGCCCAAAGGTTCCCTCAGCCTGGTTGGCAATCAGGTGTCGAGTGTAAGTGCACAAGGGAGCTTGACTGTGAGAGAGACATCTCGAGCAGGGACGAAAGTCGGGACTAGTGATCCGGCGGTACATTGTGGAATGGCCGTCGCTCAACGGATAAAAGGTACCTCGGGGATAACAGGCTGATCTTGCCCAAGAGTCCATATCGACGGCATGGTTTGGCACCTCGATGTCGGCTCGTCGCATCCTGGGGCTGGAGTAGGTCCCAAGGGTTGGGCTGTTCGCCCATTAAAGCGGTACGCGAGCTGGGTTTAGAACGTCGTGAGACAGTTCGGTCCCTATCCGCTGCGCGCGCAGGAAATTTGAGAAGGGCTGTCCTTAGTACGAGAGGACCGGGACGGACGAACCTCTGGTGTGTCAGTTGTACTGCCAAGTGCACCGCTGATTAGCTACGTTCGGATGGGATAACCGCTGAAAGCATCTAAGCGGGAAGCTCGCTTCGAGATGAGATTTCCATACACCTTGTGTGTGAGAGGCCCCCAGCCAGACCACTGGGTTGATAGGCCGGATGTGGAAGCGAGGACTAAAGACTCGTGAAGCTGACCGGTACTAATAGGCCGATAACTTACACCACACACCCCTCCCGTGAACGGATTCAAAAGACGTTCACACCAGGGAG
>NZ_JBFTMQ010000024.1:0-5027 GCF_056397045.1 Arthrobacter sp. 05N429 | reverse complement strand
AAAGCAACATTCAACAACAAAACCCCCACCCAGAACGGATACGGCAACACCGCAACCAGCCCCAGGTCACTACCCACCGGCACCGCCACCGTCGAAGCAGCCCCCACCGCAAGCGCCAACGACACAACACCCGCCACCACACACCACACATCACGGGCCCTCCAACGCCCCTCCGTGCGGCTGGCCACATCAAGCGTGCTCGTCATCGCGCCTCCCGAGTGACGCGCCGCAGGACGGCGAGGAGACGAAGGCCGACCGCGGCCGCCCCGATGGAGAGCACCACCAGCCACGCAAGGGCCATGGTGCTGGCGCCCTGGTCGGCGGCCCATAGCGCTGAGGCGCAGAGTGCGACTCCGAGTATCACGCCGACTATGATCGCCTCCGTGTAGGTACCGCGGGCCCGGCACACGGCGTTGTAGGCCTGCAGCACCGCGTACGGCACCAGTCCGGCTGCCAACCACCTCAGGGCACCGGCGGACGAATCGGCGTACCGCTCCCCCAGCAGGCCGAGCAGCGGGTGAGCGAGGATGGCGAGAACGGCGGCTGCCAGGCCACCTACGGCGAGCGACCACCGGAGACTCGCCCAAGTGGTCGCCACCAGGCGGTCCGGGTCGCGGACACCCTCGGAGAACTGGACGATGCCCATCAGCATCGGAGCGGAGTAGGCGGCCCAGGCCATCATCCAGGCGGGATACCAGTAGGCAGCTGCCTCCGGAGCCACCATGTGCGCGAGCAGGAGCGGCAGCACCAGCCCGGGAGCGCGCTCCGTGAGGGTGACGAGCTGGTACGGAAGGCCCATTGCCAGCAGTGGCCGGCCGCGCGCCGGGCGCAAGGACAGTCGCGGCCGGTAGCCGACCAGTCTTCGCAGCTGGACCGCACCGACGACGCACGCGACGGTCGTCCCGAGGGTCCAGCAGGCCATCAGCACGTCGGCGGAGGTGCCGTTTGACAGCCATGCCACGAGCGCAGCGGCCCCGAGTGAGACCCCGCCGCCCAACACGTACCTCGAGGTCGCGCTGGCACCGCGTCCCAATGCCACTAGCGCCTGGTCCAGCACGATGACCAGGGTGCCTGTGACGGCAGCCACGAGGAATGTAAGCCAGAAGAGAACCGATACCAAGGCTGTCTCCGGCATCGCAACCGACTGCAGCACAAGATAGCCGAGGGCCAGCGCAGTGCCGGCTACCCCCACGATGGCGAACGCCGCGTCCAGCACCCGTGCGGGCGGCTCGCCCCGCCCCACAGCCACGATCACGGCCGACCCGGCACCCAGGACCGCGAGCTGCGTGCAGATCATCACCGCCGAGACCGCTGCCATGGTGAGCCCGACCTCACGGTCGGACGCTGCGCGCGCGGCCACGACCCAGAAAGCGAAACCCGCGCCCGTCTGGGCGGCCTTGGCCACTATGAGGCCGAGCGAGCTGCGCAGGGGGGAATGTCGGGCGGTCGAACCGCCCATGACAACGGTCCCCCGCTCAGCGCTCACGACGCAAACCCCTCGCCATGGCCGTGTAGTTGTACCAGCAGAACGCCCCGTAGTAGCGCAGCCACCGAGGCTGGCCCTCGGCCAGGCTCAAGGCGCTGCCACGGACTGCCGCGGCGGCGGGCAGCAGCGCCAACCTCGCACCGCGCAAGCCGTGCTTGCGGACCATCCGACCCAGTCCTGTTCCGTCCATCACGAACTGGTCGAGCGCGAAGTCGAAGTCGTCTGCGGCGAAACGATGTTCGACGAAGACCCGGCGGGAAACCCCCGTTCGCAGCCCTGAATCCCGCATCCGCCAACGTAGCTCAATGTCCTCCCCCGATTTGAACGAGTCATCGAAACCCACGCCCAGCATCAGGTCGCGGTCAACGATCGTCGCCACGAGCCCGAACCAGTTGCGGCTGCGGCCGGTGCGATGGTGATGTGCCAGCGCCTGCCCCCAGTAGCCCGGTCCAGCGACACTCTCCAAACCGGCCTGGAGGGCGTCGTAGCCGCCCTCCACCAACTCTGTGAGCAGGTCGGCGACGCCCGAGGGCCCGAACACGACGTCGGCGTCGACGAGCAGGACCCACCGGGTGCCGCTGCTCCGCACACCAAGCGTTCGAGCCCATGGCAGGCCGCGGCCCTCGTCACTCACGACCCGGGCACCGGCCGCGAGGGCGATGTCGACGGTTCGGTCCGTGGAGCAGCCGTCCACCACGATGATCTCAGCGACACCGGACTGACGCAGGGCCTCCAGACAACGCGGGAGCAGGTCCTCCGCGTTGCGGGCCGGAACGACCGCGGTTACCTCGGAAGGGCTGTGACCCACTGTGTCCACATCCTCAGATCTGCTCGTCAAGCACCGACGGCAGCAGCTGCTCGAGATACCGGACGATGTCGTCCGATGCCTCGTCCGCCGAGAACGCGGAGGGCACCTGCAACAGGTGGCAGGGACGTCCGTCGAGCGCCTTGCTCAGCACGACCCCCTTCGCCGCGAAGTGTTCGCGCCACGGGAGGACGGACGTGGCCGCCAGGCCGGTCACGACCCGCTGCGAGAAGCCTGCCATCTCGATGTGGAAGTTGCCGAGCATGCGGTCGACCATCCAATCGCTCGTCCGCTCGACGATCCGGGACCGGGAGCCCTCGTATCGCTCGATGTAGATCGCGGCCCCGAGCGGGGCCGAGGTTGTCACTTCCCGCCCCGGGAACGCGGTTCCCGGATCGACCATGCGGTGCTCCGGCGACCAGCGCCGGGAGAAGTCCGCGAGGCGCGGATAACGGATAACGTACGGGTGAACCACCGTGGTGAAACGGCCGACGCTGTCGGAGAGCCGGGAGGGGACCAGTGGCTTCCTGACACCTTCGAACAGGTGCGGGTAGATGGCCCGGTGGTGCGGCTTGATGAACATCGGCTTCGCGTAGCCGAGCATCGTGGCGTCCTCGGCGAGGAAGGCCCAGTCGTCACCCATGAACGACCACCCCTCGCGCCGCATCAGCTTGGCGGCAGTGCTCGTCTTGCCTGTCCCTCCGGCTGCGGGAAGCGCGATCGCGTGACCGCGGTACGCCATCGTTGCAGCGTGGATCATGCCAGCGCCTCTACCGACCATGGCGGCATCGAGAACAGGAACCACGGAGGTCAACAGCTCGCCCGGCCCATGAATGCGCCACTGCTCTGCGTCCCTCACGACCTGGACCCGATCGGCCTGGAAACGCACGCTGTTGTCCGTATACGCGAGCTCGTGCTCAACCAGACCTGCATCCGGCATCGGCTCCAGCCGGCTATCGACGACGATGTCGGCCGGCCGCTCCGTGGCGGTGGCGAAACACGCCAACATGCTCTTGAGCTGGGCCGCTGCCGGCGCCTCCGCGTCGACGCGAATCATAACGCGGCCGTGGATGTCGAAGTGCAGTGCTTTGGTCTTGGTCGTGGTCTTGGTCTGCATGGTCCTCCCCTGTCTGAGTGGTGTCGGTCGGATGGTGTCTCGGCCCCAACGACTGGTCCATCCAAGTGCCCCGAGAGGTGTTCGAAACCCCCGGCCGAGTGACTCTGCCGTAATTGACCGTATGGTAGGCCAGCCAGGTAAACAACGGTAGTGACTACTCGCTTTTACTTGGCGTCCTACTAGGGAATTTCGTGCTCCTGCCAGTGCCGGGGGGTGAGAATCGCACCGGGTTTGATGGAGGCATCGACTACCCGGAAGGACGATGCCCATGCCGGCACAACGGAAGTACCCGAACCAGTTGCGTTAGCGCGCACCGCGGTTGGCCATTGATGCGAGGAAAGACCTGCCACCAGGACCGGCGCGTCCCGGCGGATAGGACAGCAGGTCGGGGTGGCGGTGCCTGATGTGCGGGCCGGGGACCCAAGCGAAAGCTCGGGAGCGGCAGCTGGCTCGATTGTCAGTGAGCACGGCTTTGACCTTGGACGCGCGTGATGCCCTCCCGGCCGGTGCGCCGGCACCGGTACGGCTCAGCCACCGTCCGGATGCCAGTACCGCAGTCCGCCGCTTGTGGTGCCGTCGCGGGCGACGTCGACCATGGCATACGGGAACGCCCTACGGTCCGACTGGTCAGGTCCGCGACCGCGGACGTCCGAACACCACGTACCGGTGTTGATGTACCGGGTGGGGCACGCTTCGAGCGCCGACTCGAGGGCACGGTGGGTGTGGCCCGAAACGTACCAGGCCACCCCGGAACCGTGCGCCTCGAGGGTACGTACGAATCGGCCCGCTGCAGCAGGAGCCCCCTCGCCGGCGCCTCTGCGCCCGGCGGCCGCCAGCACCATGCGGGTCGCGGCGACCGGGAGCGCCGACACCGTCCGGAACCGGGACAGGCGCGCCAGGTCCCGAACGGCCACCCCGTCGAGCGCGAGCCGCCGTGACTCGGTCTGCAACAGCTCGTCGTAGGCGACCTCCCGGACCCGGCGTTCCGCCCGCTCGGACGCCAGGCAGGCCCGGGCAACGGCACCGGCACGGCTCAGGCGCGAGGTAGACGGATGTGCGTTCCAGGCAGCGAGCGGCGGCAGGTCCAGCTCGTCGGTGCCGTTGACCGCCGCTCGGAGCACCTCGGGCACCCGGTGCAGCGCGTGGTGCTGGTGCCCGTGCTCGGCCACAAGCACATGGGGCACATGCAGGAACCACGGGTGCACCTGGACCATCGTGGGCTCGGCCGGTGACAGCAACGCCGACAGGCGGGCGGCAACGGAGGGCCGGGCCAGCTCCACATCGTGGTTGCCGCACACGAAGTGCAGCTGCACACCGCGCGCCGCGCACGCCTTCAGTGCCCGGAATGTGTCGCCGTGGCGGGCGAGGATGGACTCGAGCCGGGCCAGGCTCTCGTCCTCGGTGAACCCGACCAGCTCGAACGTGTCACCGACGAAGACAACGTGCTGCTGTGGGCCGGAAGCTGCCAGTACCTCGTTGTGCAGGAATGCGGGGAGTATGTTGCCGGGGTGGCGGGGGTCTTCGTCTGACACGCCGAGGTGGAGGTCGCTGAGGAGCCGCCACTGCGCCGGGAGGCTCATGCGAGCAGTCCGAGCACGCGGGGAACGAAGAGGAGCACG
>NZ_JBFTMQ010000023.1:0-5951 GCF_056397045.1 Arthrobacter sp. 05N429 | reverse complement strand
GAAATGACCTTCGACCCGAAACTCACCTCCGCCGACCCCGGCAACTTCTTATCCCCACCCAACCGCATCTGCGCCGCCGACACCTGATTCAACGTCGACCCCGCAGCATCATCCACCAACACCGTCCCGGCATCCTGCAACACATCAAAGGTCGTCGACGCCGGCGTCACCGCCCCATCCAGGACACGCGAGGGATAATTCAACCGCCCCACCGCATTCTTCGACTTCGACACCACCCACACCCCGCCGTCATTCAACTCCACCTCAGTGGTCTTAAACCCCGGATAAATGATGGCAGCGGTCACCAGCACCGCGGCTGCGGAGGCGATGGCGGTGCCGGCGATGAGCTTGTTGCGCCGTTTGATGGAGCCGGGGCTCGGTGGGCGCTTCTTTGAACCTGGCTTCTTGAACCCCAGCGTGGCGAGCAGACGTGTCACAGCTTCAGATGTCCTTCAGGATGGCGTCGTGATTCTCGTGGCGGACCCGAGACAGGGCCCTCAGTTCCCGCGACAGCCTACCGAACTGTCCGGAAGGGCGCGATGGGCAGGACTGCCCACCGGCCGGCGCCCCGGGGACCGGGGCGGCTATGGTGTCGCTCCCACCGGGAAGGTGCAGAGCGGGACGCCACTTTGCCCGGGCGGGCCAATCGTGGTGTGGGTGGAGTTGATCCAGCGCGTCTGGTTCGGCGAACCGCGCATGATGTAGTACCACTGGCCGTCCCCGCTGTAGTAGGTACCGTGCGGCTTCCAGCACATAACGTCGAAGACGTCCGAGGCACCCATCCAGGGCCGGTCCGTGCCGCCCTGCCCGTCGCAGGTGAAGTTCCCCGGCTGGCTGTTGTCGTAGGACGTAGCGCCGGGAAGGTCGGTGCAGCTGCGGTACATCCCGCCGTTAAGCCGGGTGGTCCAGCGGGTCTTCTGGGCCCCGGACTGGGCGGAGGCCGAGGCGATAGCACCGCCGGTACCGAGGGAATTGACGGTCTGGACCCGGATGGAGTGCGGTTCGCTGAAGCCGTTGGTGTTCACGGTCCGGCTGCCCGAAGCCCCTACGCGCTCCCAGTTTCCGCCGTCGATGCTGATCTGGGTGTAGGCGACGTCGTTGTTCGCCGGCGACGGCGAGCTCCAGCTGAAACTGAGGTTCTTCTGGTTTTCGGCGCCGTCCTGGCCCGACGCCGCGGGCGTTCCGGGCGAGCCGTACGGCGTGGCGGTGGCACCGGTGCTGGCGTCGGAGCTCGGTGCGACGCTCGAGTTGGCCGTCACGGTAATCGTGGCGGCCTGGCCGTTGGTGAATCCGCTCACCTTCTGGCCGGGGCTGATAGCGCCGGTCTTCCCGCTGGGGCTGGCGTAGTAGGTGTAGCTGACCTCCCCGGGCTGCGAGCCGTTGCGCCCGGCTGCGTCCAGTTCCCGGAAGTTGATGACCACGGCCCGGCCGGCCCCGCCGGTGTCCGCCGGCGTGGCGCTGACGCCGGAGACCTGGCCGAGCTTGCCGGTGGCGCGGCGGGGTGCCGAGGCCGCGCTGACCGCGCCCTTGCCCGCCTTGTTCTCGGCCTGGACCGTGAAGGTGTAGCCGGTTTCGGAGTTATTCGCGGTGAAGTTGGCGGTCCGCACCGTTCCGGCGATCATCTGGGTCTGGGTGGTGCCGCCGCCGCCGCTCATGGTGACGTAGTAGTTCTTGATGGCGTCGCCGTTAGTGTTCGGCTCGCTCCAGTTCACTTTCAGCTGGTTGGAGGTCCCCACGGCGGACGCCACCGACGTCGTCGGCGCTGCCGGGGCGGCCGGGACGCCGGCCGGGTTGTCCTCGGCCGAGTAGAGGCCCCACTCGGACGGGCCGAGTTCGTTGACAGCCTGGGCACGGACCTTGTAGCGCACGCCGTTGGTCAGTCCGGGCCAGGTGTAGCTCAGGCCGGCCACACCGTTTTTCACCGCGATGCCGTTGGCCGGCGGCGGGGAGATCTCCAGGTTGTAGTTTTTGACGGCCGAGCCATCGGTTTTGGCCGCGGGCCAGGTGATCACCATGTTCTTGTCCCCGGCCTTGACCGTGGGAGACTCCGGCGGCGAGGGCTTCTCATCCGGCCGGATTTCGTTGGAGGCCGGAGACGGCACGGACTCCCCCACCTCGTTGGTGGCGGTGACGGTGAACACGTACTTGACGTCGTTGGTCAGTCCGCTCAGTGTGCACGTGGTGGTGGCGCAGTCCTGGCTGAATCCGCTGGAGCGCACCGTGTATTTGCTGATGGTGGCGCCGTTGTCCGAGAGCGGAGTCCACTTGAGCACCGCGGTTCGGCTGCGCACGTCCGTCGCCGACGGCGCCGAGGGGGCGTCCGGCTTGTCGCGGACCGTGATCCGGACCCGGCCATCGGTCTGCCGGGAGATGTCGTCGGTCTTGTCCATCACGGTGTAGCGCAGCACCATTACGCCCTTGAAACTGGCGGCCGGGGTGACGGTGATCGAATCGCCGGCGACGGCGGGCTGTCCGGCGGAGCCGGTTTCCACCGTGGCGGTGACAATCCTCAGCGGCGTGTCACTGAAGGGGTTGAAGTCGTTGGCGAGCACGTTGATGGTCTCGGTCTTGCCGGCGTTGGCCTTTTCGATCACGTCCTCGTTCGCGACCGGAAGCGGGCGGTTGGAGGCCACGACCGTTGCGGTGACGCTGGCCTTGACCGGCTCGGAGCGGCCGTCGGTGACCTTCAGCGGGATGCTGCCCTTCCAGCCGGCTGTCTTGGCGGATTCGGCGGTGACCTTCAGGGTCCCGCCGTCCAGCGCGGCCTTGAAGCCCTCGGGAAGGGTGCCGTCGAGTTCGAATTTCAGTTTTTCCTGGTCGCCGGAGTCCACGTCCTTGGCCAGGTTGCCCAGATCCAGGCTGGCGGACTCGGCCTTCGGAACCTCCAGCGTGGCCCCGCTGAAGCTCGGCGGGTGGTTGGCGTTCGGATCGGGAATGACATTGGTGATGATGCTGAGAGTGGACTTGAGGCCCTGCGGATCGTCGGGGCCGGTGCCGTCGGTCACTTCGAAGGTCACGGAGCCGGGGCCCACGTAGTCCTGAAGCGCGGCGTAGCGCAGCGCGCTGCCGTTTCCGGCGACCACGTTCTGCGGGTCGGCGCCCTGCACGCGGACGCTGTCCACCTGGGTGATCCGCGGAGTGCGCCCCTCCCTGACCCGGACGTATTCGTTCAGGTCAAGGTTGACCTGCTTGCCGGCCATCACTTCGACGACGTCGGTCCTGGACAGTGTGGGGTGTTGTTCGCCCTGGCCGGGGACCCAGATGACCGCCGTCGCGCTCTGCCCGTCGACGTCGGTCACCGTGTACGGGACCAGCTGATCCTTCGGCGCGAGGGCCACCCGGACGCTGCCGCCGCCAGCCCGGGCGTTCGGGTTGCCGTCGGGCAGGCTGATCTTGAGGTCGGCGGCGACGCCGTCCGGGTCGGAGTCGTTTTTCAGGACGGGGACGTCGACGGCGGACTTGCCCAGTGTCTCGGCAGGAGTGACCACGTCGTCCTTGGCGACCGGGAGCTTCAACGCGGCGTCCGGGCTGATCCGGACCCGGATCACGGCGCTGCCCTGCGCCTTCTTGTCGTCCTGGATCTTGTAGCTGACGCTCTCGTTGCCGGCGGTCGCGGGGGCGGTGAGGAGCACCTTGCCGCCGTCGGCCGCTTCGACCCCGAGGTCGGGGCGGGCCTCGAAGCCGTTGCCGACCAGGCTGATGGGGTCGCCGTCCGGGTCCGAATCGTTCGAAAGGGCCTCGACGGCGATCTTGCGGCCGGGCCGGACGTCCACCGCGTCGTCGATGGCGATGGGTTTCTGGTTGTTGGCTTCCTGCGGGGCGATCCCGACAATCACGGTGCCGGTGTTTTCGGCGCCGATCCGGTCGCGGACGCGGTAGCTGAAGGTGTCCGTTCCGGCGCCGTTGCCGGCGGCGGTGAATTCGAGGTAGCCGTCCTTGACCACGGCCGTGCCCATGGCGGGGGCCTTGTCCACGCCGGTCAGCTGGACGGAGTCGCCGTCGGTGTCCACGCCGTCGAGCGGCACGGGAATGCGCACTGTCATGCCGGCCACCACACGGGCGGTGAGGTTCTTGGGTTCGGGGCGGGTGTTGCGTTCGTCGTCGCGCGCCCGGATGCGGATGGCGACCTGCTGGGAATCCGATTGCCCGGAGGCGTTCGTGACCTTGTAGATCGCGTAGACGGTCTTCGGCACCTCGCCGGCGATGAAGCGCAGCGCGCTCCCGGAGGTGAAGATCCGGCCGTCGGCGGCGTCCGGCTGCTGGGCGAGCACCGGTTCCAGGGTGAGCTTGCCGCCGTTGGGGTCGGTGTCGTTGTCGAGCACCGGGATGGTGACCACATCCCCGGCGCGCACTGTTGCTTCGTCCGGTTTTGCCTGTGGCGCCTGCAGTTTGGACGGCGCGGGGACCACCAGGACGGCGATCTCCCCGCTCGCGGAGGATTTGCCGTTGGAGATGGTGTATTTGACGCTGAGCTGGCCCTGCGCCCGGACGTCGGTGATCCGGACGACGGAGTGGTCCAGCACGGCCGCGCTGACCGGCAGCCCGTCCGCCGCGGTCACGGACTGCACCACCAGCACGCCGCCGGAGGGATCGGAGTCGTTGCCGAGGACGTCCACCAGGACGCTGCCGCCGCTGGGCAGCAGGGCGGTGTCGCGGACCGCCACCGGGGCGCCGTCGCCGTCGCCGGGGACGACGTCGACGCGCACCAACTGCTGGGCGCTGGCCGGCCCGTTGGTAACGAGATAGGAAACGTAGTGGGCGCCCTGGGCGGTGGAGTTGAACGTGAAAGTCTGCTGGTCCGCGCCCATCGTGGCGGTGGAATTGCCGTCCGGGGTGACCTGCGCGAGGCGGAGGGCGCCGCCCTGGGGGTCCGAATCGTTCTTGAGGGGCGCGATCACCGTGTCCACCCCGGCGACGGCGACGAGGTGGTCCGCGTTGGCGATCGGGGGCAGGGCGCCGGGGGCGCGGACGTCGACAGTGACTTTGCCTTCGGTGGTGGAGCGGCCGTCCGAGACCGTGACGGTGACGGTCTTGCGGCCCGGTTCGGAGCCTGCGTCCTGGAAACTGAGCAGGCCGTCGGGCCGGACTTTGACCTGGTCGCGGGGGTCGCTGCCGGCCGCGCCGACGACGAACAGGTCGTCGCCGTCGGGGTCGATCCAGTCGGTGAGGATGTTCTGGCTGACGATCTTGCCCGCCTGGACCACAAGTGTGGTGTTGCGGTTGGGCTTCTGCCGCGGGGCGGCGTTCTCCCCCGGCGGGACGATGTTGAGGGTGACGTCGGCGGTGGCGGAGAGGCCGCGGCCGTCGTCACCCGTGTATTTGAACGTTTCCGAGCCGGTCTTGTCGGCGCCGACGCTGACCTGGAAGCCGGTCGCGCCGTAGATCGGAGCGAGCAGCCCTGAGGTGAGCGGGTCCGGGCTGCGGACGGTGAGGATGTCGCCGTCGGGGTCGGTGTCGTTGTCCAGCACGGGCAGGATGGTGGTCTTGCCCGCGCGCACGCCGAAGGTGTCGGGTTTGGCGGCGGGCGCGCTGTTGGGTTTGGTGCGGTCCGGGAGCACGGTCTGCTGGACTTCGTCGGCGGAGTCCTTGTCCGCGTCGTCTGAGGTCTGCTGCGGCGGGATGACGTCGTCCCAGTTGTTGACCAGCTGCATGTTCTGGTTCACCAGCCACACGTTCCCGGAATTCACATCATTCAGGACCACCAGGTCCCGGTTCACCCGGAACACATAACTCGGCGACGCGCTGGCCTTCGGCACATCCACAGTCTTGTCACTGACATCATCGGCGCAGTCCCGGACATACTTGTTCGCCCCCGACCACGCCGCATGCACACACCCGCCCAGCTGCACCGGAGCCGCCGGCACCCCCTGCCCGCCAAACGTCACCGTCCTCGCCGTCGAACCATCCAACGGCTGCACCAGCAACGCCTTCGGCGTCGCGACCGCCACCGC
>NZ_JBFTMQ010000022.1:0-8387 GCF_056397045.1 Arthrobacter sp. 05N429 | reverse complement strand
CCCCGCGGGCTGACGCACGGGAAGAAGCTCTACGCCCCGGAGGTCTGGATCGGACGGATCGCCCGGTGCTGGCACGAACTCGGTGACAAGAGGGCGGTGCTGCTGGTCCAGCTGCCGCCGGATCTTGCCCGGGACGACGCACGGCTGGACTACTTCCTGGCGGCCCTGCCCGACTGGATCCGGGTCAGCGTGGAGTTCCGCCACTCCAGCTGGGACGCGCCCGAGGTCTACGCCTTGCTGGAACGGCACGGAGCCGCGTACTGCGTCATGAGCGGCGCGGGGCTCCCCTGCAACCTCCGCGCCACCGCACCGTTCGTCTACCTCCGGCTGCACGGCCCGGACCGGGAGCTCCTGTACGCCGGATCCTACTCGGACGACGAGCTGCGCTGGTGGGCAGACCGGATCCGCGAATGGCAGGCGGTCGGCAAGGAGGTCTTTGTCTATTTCAACAACGACGGCGGCGGTAACGCCGTGCGCAACGCCTGGATGCTGCGGGAGCTACTGGGAGGCTCCTGAACGGCGGCGCTTACGGAACCGCAGTGATTTCGGACACAGTCCGTGGCTGGACGGGCCCTTGTGGGAGAGTGGAGGCATGGAATTGGCGTCACAGCAAACACCCGGCCAGCAACCCGTTACCGGCAACCGGGCTTTCCGCCTGGCGCACTGGGTCTCGGATACCGTCAACAGCATCCGCCTGAAGTCGGCCCGCCGCTGGAACTTCGTCCCGACTACCGTCGCCTACCAGGGCTACGGATCCACCATGTGGGTCCGGGTGCTTGGCCGTGTGGTCCTGACCAGCAAGCCCAACCCCGGCAGCCGGGCCGAGCAGGCAGCCCAGAACGGCAACCAGAACATCCGCGGCTGGCGGGCATTCACGTCCGTACCGGTCCAATACTCCGAGGTGGAGATCGAGGTTGGCGGGGTCACCGCGCGGGTCCAGGCGGACCGTGGCGGACTCGTGGACACCGTTGTGCAGGTGGAGCTCACCCCGGGCTGGCACACCGCCGTGCTGCGCGCCGAGGGCACCCCGCCTGCCACGGCGCAGATCTTTGTCATTGCCCCCGACACCAAGCTCGGGATCGTGTCCGACATCGATGACACGATCATGGTCACGGCGCTCCCCCGGCCCTTCCTCGCGCTCTGGAACACCTTCGTGCTCAACGAACGCGCCAGGATGGCGACCCCCGGGATGGCCGTGCTGATGGACCGGATCAAGGTGGAGCACCCGGAAGCCCCGGTCATTTACCTGTCCACCGGGCCGTGGAACGCCGCCCCCACCCTGGCCCGCTTCATCACGCGGAACATGTACCCCTCCGGCGCACTGCTGCTCACCGACTGGGGCCTCACTCATGACCGGTGGTTCCGCAGCGGCCAGGAGCACAAGCGCCGCAACCTGGAACTGCTCGCCGAAGAGTTCCCGAACATGCGCTGGTTGCTCTTCGGCGACAACGGGCAGCACGACGAATCGATCTACTCACACTTTGCCCAGCAGCACGGCGACCGGGTGGCCGCCATCGGCATCCGCCAGCTCTCCGCCAGCGAAGCCGTCCTGGCCGGCGGCCACTCGGAGACCGGGGACCACGCGGGTTCCGATGTTCCATGGATCTACTCCCCGGACGGCGCAGGCATGGCGAAAAGCCTGCAGGGCCTCGGGATTCTCTAGACGCCTGCGGGGCCGGCCGCTGCTGCCGCCTTTAGCCCGCCGGCTGAGGGTGGGCGGCGTCGGACACCACAGGCGCGGCGTCGGACACGGCCGGCCCGGCGTCGGAAGTGACGGCTTCTGCGCCCGGAGGCACCGGGACCGAGTTCCGGTGCCGGGCCGCGAGGACTTCCCGGAGCCAGTGGAACGAGGCCTTTTTGGTGCGCTCCTGGGTCTCGCGGTCTACGTGCAGCAGCCCGAACTGCTGCTTGTAGCCGCCAGACCATTCGAAGTTGTCCATCAGCGACCACACGTAGTACCCGCGCAGGTCCACCGACTCCGCCGCGCCGCCGGGTGAGGTCGCTTCGATGGCGGTGGCAATATGGTCCGCGAGGTATCGCACGCGGCGTTCGTCCGGGATGATGAGCCCGCCTTCGGGATCCTGGATCTCGAGGTCCTCGAAGCTCGCCCCGCCCTCGGTGATGTAGACCGGCGGAAGGTTCGGGTAGCGCTCAGCCATTTCCGCGAGCGCTACGGCCATGTACTCCGGTTTGATGGGCCAGCCGTACGCGGTGATCTCGGCGTCCGGGAACGACGCAATGTGGAACGGGGCGCCGGGCGCGGTGCCGCTCAGGTCATCGCCCATGGCCTCTGCCATCCCCTTCGGCACGGCACCCTCGCCGGGACCGGAGGCCACCCGCGTGGGCATGTAGTAGTTGAGCCCGTAGAAGTCCAGCGGCTGCGAGATCAGCTCCATGTCCTCGCTGGACGGGCTGAAGGAGGAGAAGAAGGTGGCGGCGCGGATGGTGTCCGGGTACTTGCCGAGCAGGACGGGGTCCGCGTAGAGCCGGTTCTGGGCCATGTCCATCAGGCCGGCGCTGAGCTTGTCCAGCGGGTTGATCGAGGCGGGCACCATCGGCGAATAGACGTTTGTAATCCCGATCTCGCCCGGCACGTTGGCCGCCCGGAGCGCCTGCAGCGACAAGCCGTGGCCCAAGAGCTGGTGGTGGACGCCGGGCAGGGCCTTCAGCATGAGCGCCTTGCCCGGCGCGTGCATCCCCAGCATGTAGCCGTTGGTGCTGACCGTGGCCGGTTCGTTGACGGTGACCCAGCGGCTGACCCGGTCCCCGTACGCCGCGGCGGCGATCGAGGCGAACTCCCCCAACCGGTAGGCCGTGTCCCGGTTCATCCAGCCCCCGGCTTCATCCAGCTCCAGCGGCGTGTCCCAGTGGTACAACGTGGCCATGGGCGCGATTCCGTTGGCCAGCAACAGGTCGATCAAGCGGTCGTAGAAGTCCAGGCCCGCGGGATTCACCGGGCCGCTGCCGCCGGGCTGGATGCGGGACCAGGACAGCGAGAACCGGTACGAATCGATCCCGAGCTCCTTCATCAGGGCCACGTCTTCGGGCATCCGGTGGTAGTGGTCGCACGCTACCGCAGGGCTGTGGTCCTCCACGATCGCCCCGGGCTTGGCGGCGAAGACGTCCCAACCCGCGGGGCCCCGTCCGCCCTCATCCAGCGCGCCTTCGATCTGGAAGGCTGCGGTCGCCACGCCCAGCGTGAAGCGCGGCGGCAGCAGGGCGGCCAAGTCTTTGGCGGATGCTTTCATCAGTGGATTCCCCTATGTAATTTCCGGCAGTGGACTGATTTTAGGCCGTGCCGGATCCCCGCGCCACGACCGGCGATCGCGGGCGGGTCCGGGCGCCGGTGAAACGGGCTTCCGGGGTGCCTCAGTAGGACGAGGTTTCCGGTCCGAACAGGAACTCCTTGGCGTGCGCTACCGCCTTCTTGAACGCGTCATTCCGCAGCGACTGAAGCTGGGCAGTCTCGTCGGCCGTTGGTTCCAGGTAACTGGTATATCCCGGACGCAGCACCCAGATATCACCAGCCGGGGGCAGGTAGAAGACGCCGAAGGAGCGGTGCTGGCTATCATCGACCGTCCAGATGGGAACCACCGCGAGTGCGGCCCCGGTGTCGATATTGATCCACTGCGCCCGCGGAAGCGGCGCTTCGTGGGCTTCCGGGTCCAGAAACGGAGCTGTGCCTTGGCCCCACCGAGCTTCGAAGCGCTCGTGGAAGACAGGCATGAGATGCGAATCGTAGCGGCGCCATGCGCTCATGGCCGCCCTCCTTTTCCTGTGCTTCTTGGCTGTGGTTCGGGAGCGATACGGGGGTGCCGGTAGGCCGGGTCACAGCGGACCTCGCTCCCACCGCACCGGGGTAACCCGCAGAACCGGCCTCTCCTGCCGGTGGTGACGCACCGGAATCTCCAGGCCGCCGGGGGTAGTGCGCCCGGGCCCGCCAGAGGCTGCCGCCGGGTCATACTCGGCCCTGGATCTGGGATCGCACAGGACCGTGAATGACTCCAGGATGCGCCGCGCATCGCCCCCTTCGTCGTTCCCGGAACCCTGTCGGGCGGTGGAAGACGCGTCGACGTCGGGATGGCGGAGGCGCATCAGAGCCCGGAAGGCGCGCTGGATCTCGGCCGCCGTCGCATCCGGCGTCACGCTCAATGCGGCGTAGTAGCCACGGGGGTCACGGTTCATGCGATTCACCGCCTCTGTATTCACCGCCTCTGTATTCACCGCCTCTGTATTCACCGCCTCTGTATGGACCGGGCGGGGACCCTGCTGCCGGCCGCGGCCGGCTGCAGCTGGTCCCCGCCCTTTTCGACGGGCTGGCTGGGGGTGCGTCCGCCGCCCAGCTACGTCCCGATCTCCTGCATCTTGTCCTGCGTGTGTGTGATTTCAATCTTCCGCGGCTTCGCCCGTTCCAGCACCGGAATCCGGAGCGTCAGAACGCCGTCGGCGTACTGCGCCCTGACCTTCTCGGTGTCAAGGGTGTCGCCCAGAATGAGCTGGCGACTGAAGACCCCGCGCGGCCGCTCCGCGGCAATCAGTTCAACATTGGGCGGGGTCGGATCGCGCCGCTCGGCCCGGACGGTCAGGACATTGCGCTCGATATCGACGTCCACGGAGTCAACGTTGACGCCGGGAAGATCGAAAGCGACGACGAACTCGTCGTCCTCCTGCCACGCGTCCATGGGCATGGCCGCAGGCCGTGCTGCAGTTCCAAAGACCTGCTGGGTCAGCCGGTCCAGTTCACGGAACGGGTCCGTACGCATCAACATCATTTCCCACTCCTTCATGCGAGATCTCTGTGCTCTTTTCTGTTTCCACCCGTACGGATTATCTGTCGTGGTGGATATAGATTTTTTATAGCACCGGTGCGAAACTGATGCAAGAGGGAAAATCAGCACATCGAATAACTGCGAAGGAGCGCCGTGACGGAACGTGGTGAGGAGCTGGGCGTCTATGCGATCTCCGTAGTGGCCGCAATGGTCGGAACCGGGCAGCAGAACATCAGGCTCTACGAGCGGAAGGGCCTGCTGACGCCGGGCCGCACCGCCGGAGGGACACGGCAGTACAGCCAAGCGGATCTGGTGGTGCTGCAGCGGATCAGCGAACTGCTGGAGGAGGGGCTGAATCTTGCCGGGGTGGCAAAGGTGCTGGAGCTGGAAGCAGTCAATGCCCGGCTGCAGAGCGAGCTGAACCGCGTCCGCCCGCGCCGGGGCTAGGAACTACGCCTGGCGTCTCCGGCCTCCGGCGATGCGGTGTGATTCCTCAAGAAGTTCGCCCAGCTCCTCACGATCGATCCGGTCCAGCCGCACCAGCACGAGCAACGGCGAACGATCGTGGTGCGGCGTCCAGAAATACGTGTCCGGGTCCGTTCCGGCGAGGGCTTCGCGTTCCTCGGTTTTGACCGTGAGCACGCCCGTCTCCCAGATCCTGGCCATGAGCGTGGCTGTAAACCAGGCGGGCTGGCCCCAGCTGGGCCGCTCCACCACTCCCGGGAGGGCCAGGGCGGCGTGGCGGACGTCATCTTCGGTGGCCATGCCCCACTCTGGCACCGGCGCAGGGCGGGGGCAAGGAGCAACGGCCGGGAGCTAATCCTGGCTGGTGTCGGCCTTGGAGAGTGTTCCGGTGATCTGCTCGCCGCGGATGCGCGCTGTCCGCCAGGTGTCCAGGGCGATCACCCCGCCCAGGATGACGAAGGAGATGGCCAGCGAGGCAAAGGCGTCGGTCAGCCAGTGGTAGCCGAGGTAAAGCCGGCTCACCGCGGCGAAGAAGATCCCGACGCCCGCCAGTGCGAAGCCTGCGACCGTGGCCGTGCGGTTGCGCCGGCGGGAGACGACCAGGAACGTGCCGACCAGCAGGAAGTCGCAGGCGCCCAGCACGTGGCCGGACGGGAAGGAGAAGGTGAAGTCCGCGCCGAAGAGCATGAGGTCCACGGGCGGTCGCTGGCGCCCGATGGTGCGCCCGATGATCTGGGCCAGGATCACGCCGGTGAGCATGGCGCCGGCCAGGAGCATTGGGCGCCAGGCATGCTTGGCCAGCAGGCCCCAGGCCACCGTCACCACGAGGACGATGATCGGAAGGGCGACGGGTCCGAAGACAATCGCGAGGAAGATCATGACCGCAGTGAGTGGCTCGGAGCGCAGGGTCAGGAGCCAGGAACGGACAGGTTCGTCGCCTGCCGTGAGCCCGTCGTGCTGGAGGACACCGGCAAGGATCGCGAAGAACAACACGGTTCCCAGAATCATGAGGCCGACGGCGGTCCGGTACAGGTTCGTTCGGTCGCGCTCGCTCATGTAGCGTTCTTCCACGACGAACTTGTCGTGGAAGACCCGCCACCGGCCGGGCGATTTCCCGTTAGTTTCCTCTGCCATTGCCTTCTCCGCTTCTGCACCGAATGTGGACATATCCTTCGTGAAGAATATCCCGGTTCCGGAGCCGCAGGGCTGGGCTCCCCGTCAGCCCCGCGGCCCGCTCCCCGGTAGCCTGAAGCCATGGGCGTGATGAATGAACTGATCAACCCGGGTGTCGTCGGCTCAATGGGGCGGATCCTGGCCGCTGCCTCACCGGGCAGCCGTTTCACCCAACTGGCCGGCTCGGCAGGACAACTGGACGGGCTGAGCCTACGGGAACGCACCGACCTCCTGAGCCGCGCCATGCTCGCTGACCTGCCCGGGGACTACGCCGGAACGGCAGCCGTTTTCCGCCGGGCGCTGGATGATCCGGACTTCACCGGTTGGATGATCTGGCCCGTGACGGAGGCAGCGGCCACCCTGGCCCTTGACTCAACCGGGCCGGAAGACTTCGAGGACTGCCTGGCGCTCCTCGCCGAGCTGACGCCGAGGCTCACTGCTGAATTCGCGATCCGGCGGCTCCTCGCCGCAGATCTGGACCGGGCACTGGCCGTCATCCGGGCCTGGACGTCCCACCCGGACTGGCACGTCCGCCGGCTCGCGAGCGAGGGCACCCGGGCGTACCTGCCGTGGGCGATCCGCGTCCCGGAGATCACGGACCGGCCGGCCGCCACCCTGCCGATCCTCGACGCGCTGTACCGGGACCCGGTCGTCGACGTCCGGCGCTCGGTGGCCAACCACCTGAACGACCTGGCCCGGCACGCCCCCGACGATGTGGTGGCCACAGCAGCCGGTTGGATGGCCGCCCCGGATGAGAACACTTCCTGGGTGGTCCGGCACGGGTTGCGGACCCTGCTCAAGAAGGCCCATCCGGGTGCATTGGAACTGCTGGGGTTCCCGCCGGCGTCGATCGCCGTGACGCCGCCCCGGCTGGACAGCACCGCCGTCGAGCTTCCCGGAGAACTCGCCTTTGCGTTTGAAATCACGAACAACGGCCCCGCGGAGGCCCGGCTCGCCGTCGACTTCGTGGTCCACTATGCCAAGGCCAACGGGACACTCGCGGAAAAGGTGTTCAAGCTCGCCACGCCCGTCCTCGGGCCGGGCGAGTCCAGGACATTTTCGAAGCGCCATGCCTTCCGCCAGATGACCACACGGGTCCACCACCCCGGCGGCCACGCACTGCAGCTGCAGGTCAACGGAGTTCGCTATCCGGCGGCTGGATTCACGGTTGTGACGTAAAGGGCCGCAGGCCCTGCGCGAGGTCAACGGCGGCGTCCGCTGCGTCCGGGAGGAGCGTTCGCCCGTGGCTGAGTGATCCGACGTGACCACACTCACCGCATCAACGCCTGTGGCGATGGAACTGCAGGTCAACGGCGTGCCGCCTGCCCCGACCAAATTGCTGGTCCGAACAGACGCCGAACCGACACGGCGCGGTGATTTGACGGCCCTATAAATATGACGTTATTGTCGCTTCAATTATTGGGGCCGACGAGTAACACCCAAGAAAGAACAGAGCGATGACCACAGTAACCGAATGCATTGAGATCCAGGTCGACAGCCGTCAGGTCCTTGACGAACGGCTCGACGACGCCGTCCGTGGTCTCCAGCAGATCGCCATGGCAACCGGGACGCAGGGCATCCTGCTCACCCGTCACAAGGCCGGCCACTACACTGCGGCGCTGTCCGACCAGGTCCCCTTCGGCATGACGCGGGAGCTCATTCACTGATCCTGGCAGGGCCTCAAGCGCCTGCCCCCAGCGCCTGACTTTGGCGCCACAAGCCAGGTCCCGGGCGGCGGAGCATCGACTCCCGCCCGGGACCTTTTTTGTTCCCGGTCCTTTCAGGACTACCGGCTGTGGCCGGTTACCGGTCCTGGCTGATCACCAGTCATGGACGGTGCCGTCGACGAGGCGGTTGTAGGGCAGGTAGGCCTGCTGGTACGGGAACGCCGCGGCCGCTTCCTCGTTGAATTCGACGCCGATGCCGGGCTTGTCGCCCGGGTGCAGGTACCCGTCCACGAACGTCATGGGAACGTCATGG
>NZ_JBFTMQ010000021.1:0-10664 GCF_056397045.1 Arthrobacter sp. 05N429 | reverse complement strand
TCACCCTCAAAGGCTCGAGCTACCGTCTCAAACACACCCGCACGGACTCCCTGCCCTCGACACGACCGGAAAATCAGGCAGAATAACGAACGTCAACGTGGCTCACTTTTCAACCCACGAAACGGCTCAGTTTTCGACCATCGCTGACAGATGAACCGGTCATCGGGGGACCACGTGTGCTCGTCGTCGCATCGGTAGCCGCGTAGCCACGCTTGACCGTCTACGACGCGAAGATAGAAGCCTTTCTGAGTATGTCAACCTTTTCTGGCCCCGGCCGGGCGGTTGTACTTGGCCCCACGGGTCGTAGTCACTTCAGGCGGTCAGCAGGTCAGAGCAGAACTGGAGCGGACAGCTATTGTGCCTAATAAGGGCATCATCCGCGTGGGACCCAAGAAATGGACGGCAGGCCGTTTATGAGCGTCATTCCAAACGAAGGTCACGGAAAATGGATTGCGGCAGCAGTCCTCGGGCTAGCTGTGTATTTCCTCGTTATGTCAACCCTCTCCTTCATGGACGGGGACTGGTTGCTAGGCCTTCTGTTTCTCGTGCTTGCTCTGGTGCTAGTCGGTGCCGAGCTGGTCAAGTTTCGATCTCGGAAGCGCACAGGCCCGGGCCGCAGCAGTGGGAAGCCCAATATTTAGAATGCCGCCAATTGCAGCGTTCCGTGCTCCGGCACCTCGGCCTTAGCTGGCGTCCCTTCGTGCTGTCATGCGGGCCAACCGGTAGGAGTCCGTGCCGGTTTCGATAATAGCGCCGTTGAAGGTCAGCCGGTCCACGATTGCGGCGCACAGGCGGGGGTCGGTGAAGGTCTTGGTCCAGCCGGAGAAGGATTCGTTGGAAGCGATCGCGATTTGCAATCGACTACAGCTGCCTGCCCCGACGCTCCCAGTCTGCTCTGCGGGCCTCTTCCTCGTTCCAGAACGGGGCATCATTCCGCCGGACCCGGAGCAGATACAGGAAGTAGACCGCGCTGATGGCGAACCAGGCCAAGAAGACCCAGAAGGACGCCGCGTCCCATCCGTCGTCCGGCCGGAGCTTGTTGAGTGTGAGCAGTGCGCTGCAAACCGTCTGCCCGCCGGCGGCCCAGGCTGAAAACTTCCAGGTGCCGCGAGTCATCCGCGGTTCCAGTCGCTTGCGCCCCTCACTGGTCGGCATAATCAGAGCCTACAGCCGCCCACGTGGTCCTCCCCCGGCATCGCTCTCCGCACCTGTGGGGCATCGTCCTTGAGCCGTTCCAGTCGGTTCTGGCCATACACCGCTGCGCCGATGAAGAGGAGTGGCGTCGCCATCGCAACCCAGGCAGCTGTTCCGTCCCGGTTTCCAGTTTCCGACATGCGAAGCGCCGCGGAGCCCAGCCAACAGAGAGCCAGGATGATCGGCCAGGTCCGCGCATAACGGAGATCCGCCCTGCTGAGGACCATCCGTCGACGTCCCATGGCCAGGGCCTAGTCCTTCCTAGTCCCCGTGGCGTGGGACGGGTTAGGGTGGCGGCAATAGTCGACTATTGGATAGGGGACCAATGAAGCTCTGGCGTTCGATGATGAACTTGCCGCAGCCGGTGAAAGGCTGTCTAGTCGCCTACCTGATCGTGTTCGCTGCGGTCTTCGTGTCCGTGCCTCTCCTGGCGCTTATCGGGCGCGAACAAGCAGCCAGCGTGACGCCCTGGACGATGGGGGCCATGGGCCTATCTGTGGTGGTGCTTGGGCTGGTGCTGGCCTTCGACGTCAGAGGATCCGCACGGGCTTATGCCGCGATGATGAAGGACTTCAAACCCATGGGGATCGACTACTCCCAGTCGTTCTTTGCCAACCCGAAGTTCATCAGATTCTTTGGCGGCATGTTCGCGCTCGTGGGGGTCTGGTTCATAGTGGGTTCGACAATCTTCGCATCACAGATCAGATGACGGACCCGATGGCTGAGAACTCTAAGGACGGCTGGCAGGGCGTGCTGCGACGAGCCCCTCGGTGGGTGGTAGCACTCGTGATAGCGGTCGCATGATCGGTCATGATTCTGGGTCTGCAGTTCCTTCAAGGAGAGGACATCGAAGCCGCGGACGTAGCGATCACCGGAGCCCGAGCCCGCCAGAGTCCGCGGCCGGCACGACCCGATCCGAAGCCCAAGGTGTGGACAATGGCCGCACCCATTTCTTGAGCAGTCCGGATTCCTACCGAGGGATCATGTGTTTGGAAATCAAGGTGGCGGCGTCTTGCAGATCCGTTTTCCGGGCGGCAGAGTCGTCCTGTCAGTGTCATTGGCTGGCCACGATGCGTCCGCGCTGGATGACCACCCGCGGCCGGGACTCGTCCCACAGCACCGCCGATTCCTCGAAGGGATTGCCGTCCAGGAGCACCGCGTCGCCCACAGATCCTGCGGCGAGGCGGCCTATGTCCGGGTTCTGCAGGAGTTCGCTGTTGACGGCCGTCATCGACCGCAGGGTCTCCAGTACTCCGGCGGCCTCGATCTGCAGGCGCACACCCACCAGTTGGTCATCCTCCAGATCCCCCATCAGGTCCGAGCCAAAGCCCACCTTGACGCCCTCTTGCAGCGCCAGCCCGATGGCCTCCTTGCCGGCGAAGAGCACCTCGGCGTTCTTCGCTTGTGAGACCGGATTCAGCCCGAGGTCCTCGCCGCGCCGGTTTATGGCGTCGTAGGCGGCCAGTGTGGGCACCAGGAATGCCCCGCGCTCGGCCATCAACGCCGCCGTCGGGCGGTCCAGCAGGTTCCCATGCTCGATGGAGCGGACACCGTTCTGCACCGAATGCACGATGGCCTCGGGCGAATAGGCGTGCGCCGCCACATAGCTGCCCCGGCGCGTGGCCTCGTCCACCACCGCACGGATCTCCTCGGCGGAATACTGCGGAAGGCGGATCGGATCGGTCAGGGACACCACCCCGCCGGAGGTCATGATCTTGATGGCGTGGCTGCCTGTGCGGAAACGTTCCCGCACGGCCCGGCGGAGGTTGTCCATGCCGTCGACCACCTCACACATGTGGCCATGGCTGAAGCAGATGTCGACGTCGGCCGAGCGGGGGTCCCCATGGCCGCCTGTTTGGCTGAAAGCGGGCCCGGTGAAGTAGTAGCGGGGTGCGGCCAAAAGCCCGGTGTCGATGGCCCGGGCAAGCCCGATGTCGCCACCGGCCACGTCGCGTACGGTGGTGAATCCGCGCCGCAGCGCGGCCCCCAAGCGCTTGGCCCCCACCAGGGCCGCATAGCTCAGCGGGCAGCGCTCCACCTCGAGTCCGCCCAACCCCACCGCATAGGCATGGAAGTGGGCGTCGATGAGCCCCGGCACCACCACCTTGGACCCGGCATCAACCACCCGGCCCTGGGGTGCCACATCGCCCACCCCGGCCACCCGCCCGCCGCGGAAGACGATGGACCCCTCTATCAGGTCCGGCGAGGAGCCGTCGAAGATGAGTGCGTTGGCAAGAGTCAGGGGCTGGTCCTGTGCGGTATCCATCGTTTCTTCTCTCCTGGTCTGCGCCCGCCGACGGCCTTTGGCCGCCGAGACCGGGTGCTGGCGAAAGGGCGTCAGCGGCTGGGCCGCATGGTGCGTTCGGCAGCCACCAGCATGCCATGTTCGGGCGTGATGCGCGGCCCCACCCGGCCCAGCAGATCGCTCACGGCATCGTCCGCCACGCTCGGCCAGCCGGCCGACGGGCTGTGCCGGAGTAACAGCGAGGAATCCGGAAATCCGCCCGCAAGCCGATCCGTTGAGGAACCTCCACTGGGACAATCGCGCAAAGCAGCTAACGTAGCCAGCATGGCTATGCACGACGATGAGTTGCACATTGACGAGGAAGTCGCTCGTCGGCTGATCATCGACCAGTTTCCGGAATGGCGCCCTGAATATGTCCGGCGCATCACGACAGACGGAACAGTGAACGCCATCTTTCGAATCGGCGCCGACCTTACGGCACGATTCCCGCTGCGCTCCGCCGATCCAACCGATATGAGTGCGGAGCTCGCCCGGGAAGCCACGGCAATGCGCGAGTTGGCCGCATGTTGTCCGGTCGCGACACCGGCGCCTGTTGCCATGGGCGATCCGGGTTACGGCTATCCATTGCCGTGGACTGTTCAGACCTGGATCCACGGGGCAGTTGCAACACCCCACGACTTAGCTCACTCCGAAGTGTTTGCCCATGACCTCGTGCACCTCATACGTTCGCTTCGCGCTGCCGACACGAAGGGACGCCATTTCGCCGGCTCTGGGCGTGGTGGAGGCCTTCATGGCTCTGACGCGTGGATGGAAGTCTGTTTCCGAGAAAGCGATGGACTCCTTCCGGTCGATCGGCTCCGCGCACTCTGGGCGGAATTCCGGAGCTTGCCTAATGACACCCCCGAGGTGATGACGCACGGTGATTTGATTCCTGGCAATCTCCTCGTTGAGAACGGCCGATTGGTTGGCGTGCTCGATGGCGGGGGTTTCGCTCCGGCTGACCCATCACTCGATCTTGTCGCCGCATGGCACATGCTCGATGACGAGAGGAGATCAAGCCTCCGCAATGAGCTGGCTTGCGGTGACGTTGAGTGGTGGCGTGGAGCCGCGTGGGCATTCCAGCAGGCGATGGGCCTGGTGTGGTACTACCGGGAGACGAACCCGGGGATGAGCGTGCTCGGGCAGACCACCTTGGCGCGCATCCTCAATGACCCAGTATTTACGGCGCTTAACTCCGCTAGTCCGGGTGCCCGTTAGCCGATCCCTCAGCGGGACGGTCTTTGGGTGTCTAGGGAGGGGAGGATGAACATGCCGTCCGGCCCGTCAGGTGTCGCTGGGGCACCCGGGGCCTTATAGACGCTGACGCACCAGGGGTTGTTATTGAATGGACCTAGGTGCCAGTTCGAATACCGGCTCTGAAGCGTTAGACCCGATGCGTCTGCAACGTTGTCTTGATCGCGAGGACCCCACGAGCCTGAGTCGAAGTCCCGGTAACTAGAAAACCGGCAGGAGTGAGGATTCTTGCAGCATTGTTAAAGGCCGCCTGCAACTCAATGGGAGTGAGGAAGGCTGGGACGTTTCCGGCCATAAGGATGCACTCGTAGCTAAGAGGCAGGCGCAGTTCCTCTAAAGAAGAATCGGAGAGATCTTCCGCCCTCAGTTGCCGGTACCAACTTGAATCGAATAGGTCAGCGGCGACCTGAAGTACAGGCTCCGATGGATCGATTCCATAGGCTTCGTGTCCGCGGTGTCTCAGCGCATTGACGGCGGAGCCAATTCCGCGTGGGCTGCATAACTCCCGACCTGCAAACTCTGCCCGGTAGAGTTCCGGTCATGGCCCGAACCCTAAGGCAACCCAACAAGACCGGAGTCATCTGGGTCGCGGTCACTTGTACCCTGATCATCACCGGCCAACTCTTTACGATCAGCGGTACACCCGGCACTCACATAGCGTCGTGGGTCCTCATTGGCTGCACAGCGCTTCTCTTCATCACCGTCGTAGTCTCGTACCTTCGCAAGGCTAGAGGCCAAGATTCTCCGCCCGATTGAACCTCGGGCGCGTGATCCCCTGCAGGGCTGTGGCCAACCGGTCTAGCACAAGATAGTGTCCGGTAGCCGATCCTTTACCGGAACGTCTGTAGCTGGTTGCGATAGCTTTCCAACGCACCGATGATCGGGCCGATAACGCCGGAAAGCGTAGTGGCATCTGTATCCTCGGCGACCTTGTGACCACCCTCGGCAAGCTGTCCGACTAGAGCGGCCTTGACCTCGGAGCGCGACACATTATCTGGAAGCTTGAACGCAAGGCCGCGCCGTAATCGAGGCCGAACTCGACAGCTGGTTCACCCCGGCCCTGAGTCCGACGGAGACCACCACCCTGCTCTGCCTCCTGGCCCGGCTTCGCAGCGCCCAGCGGCCCGCCCTGGACTCCAAGGCGGCCGGCCAGTGAGCGGGCGCACCATGCGGGCCGTTGTGCTGGACCGCCCGGGGCCGGCCGAGGCTATGGTCATACAAGATAGGCCAATCCCCGTACCCCGGCCCGGCCAAGTGCTCATCCGCGTCCGGGCCTTCGGGCTCAACCGCTCGGAACTTCATACCCGCCTGGGCCTTGCCGAAGGCGTTACCTTTCCCCGTGTGCGCGGGATCGAAGCCGTAGGAGAAGTGGCAGACTCCCCCGGCGGAGAATTCCGCGCCGGGCAGAAGGTCGCCACCCTGATGGGCGGCATGGGCCGCGTGTTCGACGGCGGCTACGCCGAGTACACGTGCGTGCCGGCCGGGCAGGTCATACCGTTCGAATCAGAGCTGCCCTGGCCCGTCATCGGCGCCATCCCGGAAATGCTCCAGACCGCCCACGGGTCCCTCACCATTGGACTGGACATCCAGCCCGGCCAAAGCCTGCTCATCCGCGGCGGAACCTCCTCCGTCGGGATGGCCGCCGCAATCCTGGCCAAGCGCCGCGGGCTCACCGTCCTGGCCTCAACCCGCACCGAGGCCAAGCGGGAAGCACTGGACGCGATCGGCGTCGACCATGTCCTGATCGATGACGGCGACCTCGCCGCCGCCGTCCGGCGCATCGTTCCGGGCGGCGTGGACGCCGCCCTCGAGCTCGTCGGCACCCCGACCCTGCGCGACACGTTGCGCGCCACCCGGATCCACGGCGTCGTCTGCTTCACCGGGATGCTCTCAAACCAGTGGACCATCCCCGACTTCTACCCCATCGACTACATTCCACGGGGCGTCCGACTCACCTCCTACACCGGCGGCGCCGCCGACCTACCCGGCAGCGTGCTCCAGGAATTCCTGCAAGCCGTCAGCGAAGGCACCGCAACCGTGCCCATCGGCAAGGTCTACGCCCTCGATGACATCGTCCAGGCCCACACCGACATGGAGGAAAACCGCGTCAGCGGAAAACTCGTCGTCACCACCTAAGCCCCACCACTTAATCGCCACTGCCGAATCATTCGGACACCGCACTATCGCAAAATAACGGTGCGGTTGCCCTGGACCTGGATTCTGCCCTCGCAGTGCCAGCGGACGGCGTTGCGTAGGGCAGCACATTCGGCGTCCCGGCCCACTTGCACCAGGTCATCGGCGGTGTAGGTGTGGTCCACCTCGATGACCTGCTGGGAGATGATCGGTCCCTCATCCAGTTCGGCGTTGACGTAGTGGGCCGTGGCGCCGACGGTCTTAACGCCTCGTTCATACGCCTGGTGATATGGTTTGGCGCCCTTGAAGCTGGGCAGGAACGAGTGGTGGATGTTGATGGTTTTGCCTGTCAGCTTGGCCGACAGCTCATCGCTGAGGACTTGCATGTAGCGGGCCAGGACCACCAGCTCCACATCGAACTCGTCCACTAGTTCCAGCAGGCGGGCTTCCTGCGCCGGCTTGGTTTCTTTGGTGACCGGAAGGTGGAAGAACGGGATGTTGTGCCACTTCACAAGTTCCTCGTGGTCCGGGTGGTTGGAGACGACAGCCACGATTTCGACGGGAAGGTCACCCGTGCGGGCCCGGAACAGCAGGTCGTTCAGGCAGTGTTCGAATTTGGACACCATCACCAATAGCCGGCTCTTACGGCCGTGCGGCTCGATCTGCCAGTTCATGGTCCACGTCTGGGCCAGCGGCGAGAAGTCCCGGCGCAGTTCCTCGGTGCTGAACGCCTTGGTCCCGGCGGCGAAGTGCACGCGCATGAAGAACTGCTGGGCCTGGCGGTCGCCGAAGTGCTTTGAGTCGATGATGTCGCAGTCGTGATCGAGCAGGTAGCCGGTGATCGCGTGGACGATTCCCGGGGACTCGGCACAGTTGACGGTCAGAATGTGTTCGGTTTCCACGGCTCAGATTCCCCGCTGTGCATTCTGCTCGGAAACGACCTTTTGATCGGCTTCTACCTTCTCGCCGGCGAGGTCCTTCTGAAACTCCGCGTAGCGGGCCAGGTGGGACGGACGCTTGCGCAGGATGAACCAGGCGATGCCGAGGAGGATGAACCAGACCGGGGTGACCAGCAGGGCCAGCAGCGTGTCGGGTTGTGTGGTCAGCGCCCACAGTACGAAGGCAAAGAAGGCGAAGACGCTCCAGACCATCGGGATGCCACCGGGCATCTTGAACTTGGACGCGTCGTGGAGCTGAGGGCGGCGCTTTCGAAAGGCAATGTAGCTGGCTAGGATCATGGACCAGACGAAAACGAAGCAGACCGCGGCAACCGTGGTCACCATCTCGAAGGCCTTGCCGATGTCCTGCCCCGCGTACATCAGGATGACGCCGGACAGGAGCAGGACGCAGGAGAGGAACAGGGCGTTCTGCGGGACCTTGCGGCGGGACAGCCGACTGAAGACGCCGGGGGCATCGCCTTCCTGGGCCAGGCCGTAGACCATGCGTGAGGTGGAGTAGATGCCTGAGTTGGCCGAAGACATGGCCGAAGTGAGCACCACCAGGTTCACGATGGTGGCCGCAGCGCCGAGGCCCGCGAGGGAGAACATGGCGATGAAGGGGCTGTGCCCGGCACTGA
The DNA here is from genome assembly GCF_056397045.1 of Arthrobacter sp. 05N429. NCBI lineage: Bacteria > Bacillati > Actinomycetota > Actinomycetes > Micrococcales > Micrococcaceae > Arthrobacter > Arthrobacter sp. 05N429. Next base: position 2,223 of record NZ_JBFTMQ010000021.1, on the reverse strand, counting down.
ACTGGGTCCAGGGGGTGACGGACATCAGGATGATGAGGGCGCCCACGTAGAAGAGCAGGACACGGATGGGGATGGAGTTGATGGCCTTGGGCAGGTTCTTCTCCGGATCCTTGGCCTCGGCAGCGGTGGTGCCAACTAGTTCAATGCCCACAAAAGCGAAGACGGCGATTTGGAAGCCGGCTACAAAGCCCATGAATTCGTTCGGGAAGAACCCGCCGTGGCTCCACAGGTTGGTGAAGGTGGCCGGGCCGGCGTCGGACTGGAACCCGCTGAAGATCATAAACAGACCAACAATGATCAGCGCTGCAATGGCAATGATCTTGATCAGCGCAAACCAGAATTCGGTTTCCCCGAACGCCCTCACAGTAGCCAAATTCAAAAGCAGCAGGATGCCGATGGTCACCAGACCGGGGATCCACAGCGGCAGCCCGGGCCAGAGTTCCTCCGAGTAGGCGGCGATGGCGATGACGTCCGCGATGCCCGTGATCACCCAGCAGAACCAGTAGGTCCAGCCGGTGAAGAATCCGGCCCAAGGGCCGAGCAGGTCCGCGGCGAAGTCGCTGAAGGACTTGTAATTCAAGTTGGAGAGCAGGAGTTCGCCCATGGCCCGCATGACGAAGAACAGCATGAAGCCGATGATCATGTAGACGAAGATGACGGACGGGCCGGCGGCCGAGATGGTTTTGCCGGAGCCCATGAAGAGGCCGGTGCCGATGGCGCCGCCAATCGCGATCAGCTGGATGTGCCTGTTGCTAAGCTGCCGCTCCAGGTGGGGCGTGCCCTGGGTGGTGATGGTTTTAGTGCTCACGTGCTGCTCCTCGAATCGATGCTGGCTGGAGTGCCGTTGGGGAAGACGCGGGGCCCGCTTCATTGGGGACCGCATCGAGGTTGTTGAAGCTGTAAAGGTGGATGCCTGCGATGCCGGGCTGTCCTTCTAGCCCGGCCATCAGGGTGCTGGGTGAGTATCGGTCCCCGCTGAGGAGCTTGCGCGCCAGCGGGCCTTTGCGGCTCAGGAACTTCAGGGAACTTCCGACACCGATCTGGGCGGCCAGGTTGACCAGCCTGGTCCGCTGTACGGGCCCCGCCACGCCTGCCCAGAGGGGCAGGTCCAGACCTTCACGGCGCATGAGCGCCGCGTAGTCAAGGATTTTTGGGGCGGAGAAACACATCTGGGTGACGATGTGTGCGGCCAGGTGCTGCTTGGCCACGAGCGCGTCCACCAGCTCAAGGGCGGACACCGACGGGTGGCCTTCCGGGTAGCCTGCCACGCCTGCGCGCATAAGGCCGCCGGTGTATTGGGCGATGTCTTCGAGCATCGGCAGGGCCGAGTCGTACGGACCGGCGGCCTCCTTCCGGTCGCCGCCGATCACAAACACCTCGCCGATCCCCGCCACGTCGCAGTCTCGGAGAATTCCGGTCAGCTGAGAGCGGCTCTGCACACTGCGGGCAGCCAGGTGTGGGATGACGTTGTAGCCGAGCATGCTCAGCTCCACCGACGCGCGCATAGTCCCTTCGACGCTGTGGTGCGGCAGGCAGGTCATGGTCAGCGTGGTGGTCAGCGGAACCATGGACTGGACCTGCTCAACGATCCCGGCCGATGGGATAATTTCGATTCTTATAGGGAACATCTTTGGTCCTTTCTAGGTATCGGGATGGTCAGCTGGCGTGCGCCGCGAGCAGTGAGCTGGCTTCCTGGCGGGTGCTGCCGGAGCTTTCGATGTGGGCGAGCTGGGCCGGGATTTCCCAGCCCTTCTTGCGCATCGCGGTGGCCCACAGCCGTCCGGCGCGGTAGGAGGAGCGCACCAGCGGTCCGGACATGACGCCCAGGAAGCCGATCTCGTCGGCTTCCTGCTGCAGGTCCACGAACTCCTGCGGCTTGACCCAGCGGTCCACCGGCAGGTGGCGCTCGGACGGGCGCAGGTACTGGGTGATGGTGATCAGGTCGCAGCCGGCCTCGTGCAGGTCCCGGAGCGCTTCGGAGATTTCCTCGCGGGTCTCGCCCATGCCCAGGATCAGGTTGGACTTGGTCACCATGCCGAGCTTGCGGCCCTGAGTGATGACGTCGAGCGACCGGTCGTAGCGGAACGCCGGACGGATCCGCTTGAAGATCCGCGGCACGGTCTCGACGTTGTGGGCGAAGACCTCGGGCTTGGAGTCGCAGATCGCCTCGATGTGCTCGGGCTTGCCGGAGAAGTCCGGGATCAGGAGCTCGACGCCGGTGCC
>NZ_JBFTMQ010000020.1:0-26177 GCF_056397045.1 Arthrobacter sp. 05N429 | reverse complement strand
AAAGCAACATTCAACAACAAAACCCCCACCCAGAACGGATACGGCAACACCGCAACCAGCCCCAGGTCACTACCCACCGGCACCGCCACCGTCGAAGCAGCCCCCACCGCAAGCGCCAACGACACAACACCCGCCACCACACACCACACCTCACGGGCCCTCCAACGCCCCTCCGTGCGGCTGGCCACATCAAGCGTGCTCGTCATCGCGCCTCCCGAGTGACGCGCCGCAGGACGGTTCATCGCGCACCCCGCGTGACGCGTATTGACGCGGCCTGGATATCGAAGTGCAGTGTCCTGGTGTTGGTCTGCATGGTCGTCCCCTGTCTGGGTGGTTTCGGTCGGATGGTGTGGACGGTGTCGGCCGTGCCGACACCGTCCGCCTAGTTCCTCTAGTTCCTCAGTGTGAGCACCAGCTTCGGCGCGAGCGTGCTGCCGGCCTCCTTGGAGTTGATGTCCACGCCGTCACTGCTGCTGGAGTCCATACCAAGAGAGAGCAGCTGGCCGAGCTCACCTGCCAGCCCACTGATAGTCAGCGGAATGCTGTAGTTGGCGTTGGTCGCCGTCGGGCCAAACGTGCCGAGGGTGGTGCCCAGCGGCGTCGGACGGTTGAGATACGTGATCCCGGTCTCGGTCCAGCTGTCATTAGCGACCAGCTTGACGTTCTGCGTCCCCGTCGACCCGCTCCCGGCGGTACGCAGCTGCAAAGTCGCACCGTCCAGTGTCCGGCCCGCATACGCCGACAGGTCGAACTTCAAGTACGTGACCTCCACCGGGCTGTTGTCCACACCCAACATGACACTCGTACCAAAGTTCGTCCCCGTCGCCGCGCTCGTCACATAGCTGTCAGCGGTGGCCGTCAGCGTGACGGTCTCCGTTGTGCCGCCGCCTCCGGCCGTGGTGAAGGTCCACGTCCTGGTCGACGCCAACGCGTTACCGGCAACGTCCTTCACGCCAGCGGATCCACCAGTAATCGTTGCCGTGTACGTCGTATTTGCCGCCAGATCCGCAGTCGGGTTTAGCGTCGCAACGTTGTTTGTGTACGACACGGCGGCAGGCACCGTCGTCGACCCCGTCGTCAATCTGAACGTGGCCGACGTGATCGTCGACGGATCCATCGCCTCCGAGAAATTCCCGGTCACATTCGCCGAAACCGCAACCCCAGTGGCATTGGCAGTCGGGGATGTAGCCGTCACGTTCGGGGCCGTTGTATCCCCGCCGCCCGCGGAAGCTGTGGTGAAGGTCCACGTCCTGGTCGACGCCAACGCGTTACCGGCAATGTCTTTCACCCCGGCGGATCCACCAGTAATCGTTGCCGTGTACGTCGTATTGGCCGCCAGATCCGCAGTCGGGTTTAGCGTCGCAACATTGTTTGTGTACGACACGGCGGCAGGCACCGTCGTCGACCCCGTCGTCAATCTGAACGTGGTCGACGTGATCGTCGACGGATCCATCGCCTCCGAGAACGTCCCCGTTACATTTGTCGAAGCCGCCACACCCGTGGCACCGTCCGCCGGGGACGTAGCCGTCACGGTCGGAGCGGTCGTATCCCCGCCCCCACCACCGCTGCCCTGCTCGTAAAAGCTCCAGTACCGGCTTGTGGCGTTCACATCGGCCAGCACCAGCAGACCGCTGTTGGCCGTGCCCCGCGTACTGTTGAGGTTCTGCTTCGTCGACGTCACGTTGTGCACATACTGGTCGGCGTCCACGATACGAGCCGTCTTCGTGGTCGTGAAGCTGATGTTGTTCAGCGGCGTGGACTTCTCGTAGATTGCGCCCCCCGAGCTGGTGCAGACACCGGCATTCGTCGTGCCGCTCGGCTTCGGATAGGTGGCGAAGGTGCGCAGCCTCTGCGTACCCTCATCAATGAGGACGAGCACCCGGTTCGGGCACTCCGACACGGTCGCGATCGTGTGCGCCGTCCAGGTGGTACCACTCAACGCCAACAGCTGGATCAGCGGCTGGGACGCCGAGGTGAACGACGTCTTGATGGCGGCGAAAACCCGACCACCCGAGGAGTCCAGCCACTTCAAGTTCATGTGGTCGTCACCGCTGCGTTGTCCCTTCACCGCCGCCACCGCAGTGGACCAGGTGGTGTTGGACGCTCCATCGACGTGGAAGCTCCAGTACATGCCGTCGGTGGCGTCACCGACCTGCCGGCTCCACATCACACCCATCTTCCCGTCGAACGCGATCACAGCCGAAATGTCGTCCACTGACACGTTGCTCAACGACGCAGGATGCTGGAACGGCGTCCCCCACGTCGCGCCGGACGTGTCGGTGACGTTCATATAGATCCGGTTCCCCTGCTGCCACGTGGCCCACACCCGACCCGTCGAGTCCTTGTCGATGGTGAGGGTCTCAACGCGCTGGTTGTTGATCTGCGAAGAACCCAGCAGCGTGTACGTCTTGTTGCTCGGGTTGTAGCTGTAGCGGCGCATCGTCGTCGGGAAGTTCGGCTCAGCCGGCACGCCGTCGTTGACGAACCGGTAGCTCGCCACATACAGGGTCGTCCCGTCCCACAGCACGTCGTGATGAGTGTTAGCCCGCGTGTCCGTCGCCACACCTGTGTTGACCCACGAACTCGTCGCGGCGTTGAACCGGAAGATATGAAAATCCGAGCTGGAGGTGTCCCACAAGTTCCCCCACCAGGAGCCGTCGTTGAACCACAACGCACTCGTTGCCCTCTTCGTACCGGTCGGCGTCCCCGTCCCCGAATGCGACAGACCCTCAACCCCGATATCACCCGGAGCAGCCGACGCCGGAACCGGCACCACCACAACAACACCCGCCGCAAGCAGCAGCGCTGCCAGCAGCGACGCCAGTAGCGCACGGAGCCGCCGGTTCCGCCACCCGCCTGGACGAGGGCCGGCCGAGCGGTCACCTCCCCGCCTCATGCCAAGCCAGGAAGTCCCGTCCACCCTGCGCAGCTTCGACCGCGTGGATACCGCCGCAAACCGTCCCGCCGCATACGCATGATGGTTGCTCATGTTTTCATCCTTCCGACATTCAATCTGTGAAATTTTGACGGTCACCCTTGGGGAGCTGTCCCGCCCAGCTGGATTGTGGAGACGTGAGCGAACCGCAGTCGCAGCGAAACACGATCCGGGCCACCCGTGTCAGCGCCCGGTTGCCAGCGTTCCGCCACCAGGTCAGATCCTCGGATCCGCCCCCGGTGCCATAACGCGAGCCCTTGGCGAAGTCGTAGTCATGCTGGAGCGGGGAACGAACCCGGCCGATTTCCCGCGCCCGCGCAGCGTCGACGGTGTGATCATGGGAGCGCCCACCGACGATGACAACCTCGTCCACCTGCGAGGGCATGCGGCGAATGACCCCGGAAAGGTTCATTGCTTCTTTTCGCGTTGGAATAGCCACGCTTGCTGACGCTCCCGGTGACGATATGGTCAGCCCGGAGAGGGAAATTGGAAGCTGGGACAAATGCATCACCACTTCATGACAATTACCGAATATCAGACGACGTCGCACTTATTGAAGCGCAACACTAGGGCTGGTCCGGTCGTAGCCTGGTTGTGGCCCCAGCTCTCTTAGCCATTCCCCGTGCGCTAGAGCCTAGGTTCCGCCCCAAGAGGTGTCACGAGTAGGCCCTACTTGCTTCCCCCGCTATATCCACTCGGAAAGCACCGGGAATATACGGCCCTTCGTCACTAAGCGTGCTTAGGTCCGCCTGAGTTGAGGGGTCGGGGTGTTGTCGGGTTTCAGGCGGCCGATGTTCAGCCCATCGCCCCGCCTGAGGGCATGGCGAAGCTCTTCAGGGAGCGCAGAGCCGGGACGGAGGGCCGGCGCGGGCCTGGTATTTACGAACCGCTAAAGTGAATTTGGCCGAATATCGAATTTTCGGCGCGCGCTCCGGGACTCAAGAATATGGCCAACAGACCGGCGGAGATTTCTGTTGGATGACAACTGCATCGAACAGCAAATACCCCTTGTGCCGGCACTGGACATTGACGGGTCGCCTATTCTGCACCTCAATGCCCCCAGCTGTCCCGAGAGGCTTATGGATCAGGATCCTAATCGACCCCGTAACAAATGGCGTCCGGCTTCGAGCTCCGGGAGTGCAGGACTAAGGAAAACCTCTCATCCAGGTTTCATAGAATGATGGATGGGGTTTCCTTTTTACCCAAACACATGGCGCTCGGACCGGAACGAAAGGCCCGATCCGGGATGGAGGAAGTCAGCTGCGTCAGGATTCCCGCCGCGCCGCGGCGGCCAATTGAAAGTGGATAGGCAACGCCAGCTGGACCGGCAACACACCTACAGGCTCGTCAAGCAGCTCGTTGATCGAGGTCTGCCCTTCCAGTTCCATAGTGAAGTTCGAGTCCATGCCTTGAGCCTATGCGCAGCGGGCGCACGGTCCGCTGAGGGACACGGCGGGGAAGGAATCTGGTCCCGCGCCGCCAGCGCCGGACCAGGCCCGACGAGTACCGGGCAGTGCACGTGGCGGAAAAGCCAGCATAGACACGCCCCGTGATCTGGACTCCGCCCTAGTTGGCCTCGACGGGCAGGCTTGGCTCCGGAGCGTTGACGATCGACTTTGCATCGGTCGAGGACATCCTGGTCGCCAGTTCCGTGACAACCGCCCGGAGCTCCTGCCTGAGCACGTCCGGGTCAATTGAGGCGGCGGCGAGCACGGAACGCTCCATGTCCGCGGCCTCGACAACGGCCTCGCGGCCCCGGTCCGTCAGGGACACAACGTGGCTGCGGCGGTCCGAGGCACTGCGCTGCCGCGAGATGTGTCCGTGGGCTTCGAGCCGGCTCAGTGTCTTCCCCATGGTCTGCGCCTGGACGCGGACCAGTTGGGCCAGCTGGGCCTGTGTCATGGGGCCGTTGACGGATAGCACTTCCATGGCGATGACACCGGCATGGGTCAGGCCAATGGCCCCCAGCTTCTCGTTCCAGGAGTGTTCAACAAGGCGTGCTGCCGTGGACAATAGGCGCCCAGTGGGCCAGCGATCCATATCAGGCATACCAACGAGTATAGCGATCACACGATTCGGCCGGCGCACCAACGCTGACTAGGCTGGAATATCACCACCTGAGACAGCCCTGAAAAGGAGCACAACGTGCCTGAACGACTCATCGCCGGCGACACCGCGCCGGCCTTCACCTTGAAAAATTCGGAAGGGCACGACGTCTCCCTTGGGGACTTCCTGGGCCGCAGCACAGTGGTCTACTTTTATCCGGCGGCCTCCACTCCGGGCTGCACCAAGCAGGCCTGCGACTTCAGGGACTCCCTGGCATCCCTGCAGAGTGCCGGCTACGAGGTGGTGGGAATCTCCCCCGACCCCGTGGACAAGCTCGCCAGGTTCTCAGCCGCAGAAGGCCTCGATTTCCCCCTGCTGTCCGATCCTGACCACACCGTCGCCGAGGCCTACGCCGCCTGGGGCGAGAAGAAGAACTACGGCAAGACATACCAAGGGCTCATCCGGTCCACGGTGGTTGTCGACCCCGAGGGGAAAGTCGCGGTTGCCCAGTACAACGTCCGGGCCACCGGACATGTCGCCAAACTCCGCAGGGACCTCAAAATCGACTCCTAGCCGGCGGATCATTCGCTGCCCGGACCAGGGCCAGCCACGACTCCCCTCCGGGGCCGCGGCTCCGGGCCTCGCGCTCATCCCCTGCGGGTGATGCGTCCAGGCCGGCCGCCACCGTACATTCGCTGCAGGTCCACGTCTCTCCGGCGATCGCCGTGCTGTTGATGATCGTTTCCCCGAATGGACGGGGCCGGAGCCTGGGCTTTGCCGTAGGCACGGCCCTCGCGGTCCTGGTTACGGTGCTTGCCGTGGCTGCCCTGTCTTCGGCATCGCCGCCGGCGTTGTGATCGGCAGCGCCGGCATCCCGCCCGGCATGGTTGCCGCCGCCCTCCCCATCTATACGGCACTCGCCACGGTCGCCGTGGTGGTGCCGGGAGCTGCGTATCTCCTGCTCGGCGCTCCAGTACGGCGTCTAGTCTTTCACCCCAGTTCTAAACCGGCGGCCGGTCATTCCGGTCTTCCCGACGGCGGTGGCCGGTGCCGGGTTTCGCGGCGAAACCTGTCGCCGAAGCGTGTGCCGTGAAATGTACAATAGAGCCTGGCATCCGCCACGCCGGTCCTTGGACCGGCCAGGTGCGGGCGCCGCGCGCGAGTGGTGAAATTGGCAGACACGCAGGATTTAGGTTCCTGTGCCTTCGGGCGTGGGGGTTCAAGTCCCCCCTTGCGCACACAGTAAGAGTCCCGGTCTTCGGACCGGGACTCTTTCGTTTAACCGCGACTCTGTTGAGCCCGTTAAGCCGTCGATGGGACCTGCGAAAAGAATTTTCCATCCAGCACCCATCCGTTTCCCCCGAGTCCCCGAATACCCATTGAGACACCAACCAAGGGTCGGTGCCCGACAAGTCGGACAAGGGCCAGAGCGGCAAAAGCGCCGCTGGCAACGATCGGCACAACAAAGGAGAAACCGAAATGCAGACCATCAAGCGCACGACTCTTTCCGTTGCAGGAATCGCTGCTGCGGCCATGCTCAGCCTCACGGCCTGTGGCGGAGCAGCCAACACGGCACCCGCCTCCTCGGCCCCGGCCTCCACGCCGATGGAAACGAGCATGGCACCCTCGCCGTCCGCTAGCTCGGCAGCAGCCATGGATCCGGCCGCCAACCTCGTCGGTGCCGGCTGCGCCGGCTACGCCGCCCAGGTCCCCAGCGGTGCCGGCTCCGTCGCCGGAATGGCCCTCGACCCGGTCGCCGTCGCTGCGTCCAACAACCCGATCCTCACCACGCTGACCGCCGCAGTTTCCGGCAAGCTCAACCCCAAGGTCGACCTGGTGGACACCCTCAACGGAAGCGAATTCACGGTCTTCGCACCGACGGATGACGCCTTCGCCAAGATCGACCCCGCCACGATCGAAACGCTGAAGACGGACGATGCCCTGCTCAGCAAGATCCTGACCTACCACGTTGTTCCGGGCAAGATCAGCCCGGACGAGATCGTCGGCACCCACAAGACTGTCCAGGGCGGTTCCGTGACGGTGACCGGTACCAAGGACGCGCTCAAGGTCGACGACGCCAGCGTTGTTTGCGGCGGCGTCATGACCGCCAACGCCACCGTCTACATGGTCGACTCGGTCCTGATGCCGAAGTAGGCAGCGCCAAGCCCTCCTGCTGCGGTCCCAGCCTGACTCACTGGACCAACTAGGAGAAACGAAGGCCCGCACCGCTGGTGCGGGCCTTCGCTTTTGCCTACCTGGACGAGGGCGCGGCCGGCTCACAGGGATCGCCCGGGCCGGTCAACTAGAATGAGGCTGTTCCGCAGCCGGCGGTCCATCCAGTTCCCCAGAGGTGATTCCCGAGTGCCCAGAAGTACAGTGCCCAGCCGTACCGTGCGCCCCCGCAACATGCAGGGCCGTGGAGCGCGGGCCAGCGCACTGCGGCGCATTGCCGCCGGCGTGGCCGTGCTCCTGACCCTGCCACTCGCCGCCTGCACGGGTACGCCCGGCCCCGGCCCGGGTTCCGCCACCGCCTCGGCAAGCCCCACGGATTCCGGCCCCAGCGCTGTCTTCACGTTCGGCACCGCCTCGCAGCCGCTCGGGCTGGATCCGGCAGTGGTCTCCGACATCGAGTCCTACCGGATCACGCGCCAGGTACTGGAGGGACTGGTCGGCGTGGACCAGACCACGGGACAGCCCACGCCGCTGCTGGCGACCGAATGGACCACGAGCGGGGACGGCCGCGCCTACACGTTCAAGCTCCGCGAGAAGGTGACCTTCCAGGACGGGACAGCCTTCGACGCCGCAGCCGTCTGCAGTAACTTCAACCGCTGGTTCAACTTCTCGAATGCGCTTCGGCAGCAGGCTCCGGGAACAACCTTCAAGGGCGTTTTCAAGGCCCATGCAGATCAGGCGTCCCTCTCCATCTACAAGGGATGCACCGCCGTCGCCCCGGACAACGTCACGATCGAGCTCACCCAGCCCTTCACCGGTTTCCTGCAGGCCCTCACGCTGCCCGCCTTCGCGATCTCCTCGCCGCAGGCACTTTCCTCCGGAAACGCCGACGAGCTGAACCAGAGCCGCGACGGCCAGCCCGTCTCCGCCTACGGGCTCCACCCTGTGGGAACCGGTCCGTACGTCTTCAGTTCCTGGGACCCGGGCAGCATCACGTTGGCCAGCAACAAGGACTACTGGGGTGACAAAGGCCAGATCGGCACAATCAACTTTGTCACCTACGATCACACCCAGACCCGGATGCAGGCCCTGCTCGACGGCAAGATCGACGCCTACGACGCCGTTACAGTCGGCAACTTCGACCAGCTCGTCAAGCGCGGCCAGCAGATCGTGCAGCGCGATCCGTTCTCCGTCATGTACCTGGGCATGAACCAGGAAGTGCCCATCCTGCAAAACGTCAAGGTCCGCCAAGCCATCGAAATGGCGCTGGACAAGGACACCTTGATCCGCAAGTTCTTCATCGACAACACGGCCCAGGCGACGCAGTTCGTCCCGCCGAAGCTCAGCGGGTTCAACAACAACGCCCCCGCCCTGGGCCACAACCCGGCGAAGGCTAAGGAACTGCTCACCGAGGCCGGCTACCAGGGCGAGGAACTGAAGTTCTACTACCCGCTGAACGTCACCAGGCCTTATCTCCCGACCCCGGAAAAGGTATACGCGGAAATCAGCAAGCAACTGACCGCCGTCGGCCTGAACATCAAGCCCGTGCCCGTCGAGTGGTCCGAGGGCTACCTCCAGCAGGTCACCTCCCCCGGCGACCACGGCCTCCATCTGCTGGGCTGGAACGGTTCCTACGCCGACCCGGACAACTTCGTGGGCCCGCTCTTCGGCGAGAACACCGGCGAGTTCGGATACCAGGACCCGCAGGTCTTTTCCAAGATCGCCCGCGCGCGCGGCCTGCCGGACGGCAAGGAGCGGACGGAGGAATACCAGACCATCAACTCTCAGATCGCCGCCACGGTCCCCGCCGTGCCGATCGCTTTCCCGATCTCCGCGCTTGCCCTGTCCGACCGCGTGCTGAAGTATCCGGCGTCGCCCGTCCTGAATGAAGTTTTCACAAAGGTGGAGCTAAAGCCTTGACGGACGGACCCAATTTCAGTAAGAGGCCCGTGCGGGATATTCTGTGACAGCCAGACCCGCTGCTATCGGAGACTGATTGTGACTTTCATTTCCAAGACCCAACATGCCGACGTCGTCCTGATCGGCGGCGGCATCATGAGCGCCACGCTCGGTGCCTTCCTGAAGCAGCTCGAGCCGAACTGGACGATCTCCCTGTTCGAGAAGCTGGACGAGCCCGGCCTGGAAAGCTCCGGGCCCTGGAACAACGCCGGAACCGGGCATGCCGCGCTGTGTGAGCTTAACTACTCCCCCGCTGCCAAAGACGGCTCCGTGGACCCCGCCAAGGCGCTCCTCATCAATGAGCAGTTCCAGTTGTCCCGCCAGTTCTGGTCCCACCTCGTCACGAACGGCATGATCGGCTCCCCCAAGGGCTTCATCAACACCGTTCCGCACATGAGCTTTGTGATCGGCGAAGACAACACCAAGTTCCTGCGCACGCGCTACGAGGCGCTCAAGCCGAACCCGCTGTTCCGGTCGATGGAATACTCCGAGGACCACGCCCAGATCGCGAAGTGGGCTCCGCTGATCGTCAAGGGACGCGACCCGAAGCAGCGCGTCGCCGCCACCCGCGCGGCGGAAGGGACCGACGTCGACTTCGGTGCCCTGACCCGTGAGCTGACCACCTACCTCGGCAACAACGGTGTGGAGGTCAATTACGGCCACGACGTCTCCGGCATCAAGCGAGCCCCCGGCGGCGGCTGGGACCTGGCGATCAAGCACCCCACGTCCGGCGAGCACGGCTCGATCCGCGCGAAATTCGTCTTCGTGGGCGCCGGCGGCGGCGCCCTTCATCTGCTGCAGGCCTCCGGCATTCCGGAGAGCAAGGGTTACGGCGGTTTCCCGGTCTCCGGCCAGTTCTTCCGCTGCACCGACGAGACGCTCGCGGCCCAGCACAGCGCCAAGGTCTACGGCCAGGCATCCGTGGGCGCCCCGCCCATGTCCGTCCCGCACCTGGACACGCGTTACGTCAACGGCAAGCGCTCCCTGCTGTTCGGCCCGTACGCGGGCTTCTCCACGAACTTCCTGAAGAATGGTTCCTACCTGGACCTGCCGCTGTCCATCCGGCCCTCCAACATCATCCCGATGCTGGCCGTGGCGAAGGACAACATGGACCTGACCGCGTACCTGGTCAAAGAGGTCGCCAAGCGGCACGGAGCCAAGGTCGAGGCCCTGCGCGAGTATTACCCCGCGGCAAAGGACGGCGACTGGGAGCTCATCACCGCCGGCCAGCGTGTCCAGATCATCAAGAAGGACCCGAAGAAGGGCGGCGTGCTGCAGTTCGGCACCGAGGTCATCGCCGGCCGCGACGGGTCCATCGGTGCCCTGCTGGGAGCGTCCCCCGGTGCGTCCACCGCGGTGCCCATCATGATCGAACTGCTCCAGAAGTCCTTCCCGAAGCAGTTCAAGGGCTGGCAGTCCAAGTTCAAGGAGATGATGCCCGGCTACGGCGTCAAGCTCAACGAAAACCCGGACCTCGCCGCCAAGCTCGAAGCCGACACCGCCAAGGCACTGCAGCTGGAACCGGTCAACGCCGCGCGCAACTGACGCCCGCTCCGGGTTACGGCAGTCTCGATCCCTTTCAGGCTAGATTCCGTTGAAGTACGTCCGTCGACCCATCAGGAGACCATGAGATGTTCCGGCTCGCAAAGCTGTCGCTGGCCAACCGGGCCCTGATCGCGCTGATCACCGTCTTCGCGTCGGTTTTCGGCGTGATCACGATGTCCTCGCTCAAGCAGGAGCTCATCCCGTCCATCGAGTTCCCGCAGATCACGGTCATCACCTCGATGCCGGGTGCCTCGCCCGAAGTAGTGGACAAGCAGATCAGCAGCCCGCTGGAAACGGCGCTCAACGGCGTCGAGGGCCTGGAGTCGACGTCGTCCACCTCCCGCAACGGCGTGTCCCAGATCAGCATGGTGTTCACCTATGGCTCGAACTTGGACCGCGCCCGGAACCAGATCGACCGGGCCATCTCCAACGCCAAGCGGTCGCTGCCGGAGGACGTCCAGCCCCAGGCCATCGCCGGCAGCATCAGCGACTTCCCGATCGTGTTCCTCGCGGTCTCCTCCGACAAGCCTTTGAGCGAGCTCAACGCCGATCTGGCCCGGCTCACCGTCCCGCGGCTGCAGAAGCTCGACGGCGTCCGCGGCGCCGAGGTGACCGGCGGCGCCACGCAGCACATCAAGATCCTCCCCCGCCCCGAGGCCATGACGGCCTCAGGCGCGAGCATCCAATCCATCAGCGCGGCGCTCAAGAACAACGGGGCCCTCGTACCGGCCGGCACCATCGAAGAGCAGGGCAAGACGCTGTCGCTGCAGATCGGTAGCCCGGTCGACTCGCTCGACGCCATCAAGGCTCTCCCGCTGGGCGCCGGCAATGCCGCAACCATCGGCAGTGTCGCAGACGTCAGCATCGCCGAGGACGCCCGCACCTCGATCACGCGGACCAACGGCAAGGAAACCCTGGCCCTGTCCGTCACCAAGAAGCCCGAGGGTGACACGGTTGGCATCTCCCACGCGGTGAAAGACTCCCTCCCCCAGCTCGAGGCCGAACTTGGCTCCAACGCCCGGTTCACCCCGATCTTCGACCAGGCGCCCTTCATCGAAAAATCCATCAAGGACCTCACCACCGAGGGCCTGCTGGGCCTGGGCTTCGCCGTCGCGGTGATCCTGGTCTTCCTGATGTCCGTCCGCGCCACCCTGGTCACGGCCGTTTCCATCCCACTGTCCCTGCTGATCACGTTCATCGGGCTCTCGGCCACCGGCTACTCGCTGAACATCCTGACCCTCGGCGCGCTCACCATCGCGATCGGCCGCGTCGTGGACGATTCCATCGTGGTGATCGAGAACATCAAACGCCATCTGAGCTACGGCGAGGCGAAGATCACCGCGATCCAGACGTCCATCCGCGAAGTCGCCGGCGCCATCACGGCGTCGACCCTCACCACTGTGGCCGTTTTCCTGCCGATTGCCTTTGTGGCCGGCCTTGCGGGCGAACTGTTCCGGCCGTTCGCGCTGACGGTCACGATCGCGCTGCTGTCCTCCCTGCTCGTCTCGCTGACGATCGTGCCGGTGCTGGCGTACTGGTTCCTGCGGAACCCGGCTGACAAGACGGGCGGAGCCCGAGAAGACACAGGCGCCGCCGGCCGTGAAACCACTGCCCGGCAGATCGCGGCGAAGGCTCACGAGGCAGAGCAGCGCACTGTCCTGCAGCGCGGCTACCTGCCGGTCCTGACCAAAACCCAGAAGCATCCGGTCGTGACCCTGATCGCGGCCCTGCTGGTCCTCGGCGGCACGGCTGCCATGGTCCCGCTGCTGGCCACCGACCTGCTGGGCAACTCCGGCGAGAACAGCATGACCGTCCGGCAGGCCCTCCCGGCCGGCACCAGCCTGGCCGAGGCCAGCGCCTCGGCGGTCAAGGTCGAAGAGGTGCTGCGGGAGATCGACGGCGTCAAGGACGTCCAGGTGACCACAGGCAACGCCCAGACCGGCTTCTCCGCGCTGCTGTCCGCCGGTGCCTCGAACTCAAGCTTCACCGTGGTGACCGAGGCGAAGGCCAACCAAGGCAAACTCAAGGAAACGGTCCGCAGCGAACTGGCCGGGATCCCCGACGCCGGCAAGATCACCGTGGGTTCGCAGCAGGGCGGCTTTGGCACGTCCTCGACCGTGGACATCACCCTCAAGGCGGCCACCACCGCCGATCTCCGGACCGCGAGCGACGCCATGGTCAAGGCCATGGACGGCGTCCCTGGCTCCTCCGAGGTGGCCACCAACCTGGCCGCCAGCCAGCCGGTGGTCCAGGTGAAAGTGGACCGGGCCAAGGCTGTGGCCGCCGGCCTGACGGAGGAACAGGTGGCCGGCGTGCTCGCCTCCACCATCAGCCCGATCCCGGCCGGAACAGTGCGCATCGAGACCAACGACTTCCCTGTCAAGATCGGCGAAGGCACCCGCTTCACGAGCATCGACGCCGTCCGGCAGACCCCGCTGCCGACGGCGGCCGGTCCCGTGCCGCTGGTCAGCATCGCTTCCGTGGAGCAGGTCGACGTCCCCGTGTCCATTACCGCCAGCAACGGCCAGCGGACCGCACGGGTGTCCGTCACGCCGTCGGGCGCCAACCTCGGCGCGTTGAGCACCGAAGTGCAGTCCCGGCTCAAGACCGTCCAACTGCCGCCGGGCGTCACTGCCGAGATCGGTGGCGCCACAACCCAGCAGGCCGAATCGTTCGGCCAGCTCGGCCTGGCACTGCTGGCGGCCATCGCGATCGTCTACGTGATCATGGTGGCGACGTTCAAGTCACTCATCCAGCCGCTGATCCTGCTGGTTTCGGTGCCCTTCGCGGCCACCGGAGCAATCGGGCTGCTGCTCGTCACCGGAGTGCCGCTTGGCCTTCCGTCACTGATCGGCATGCTGATGCTCGTGGGCATCGTGGTGACAAACGCCATTGTGCTGATCGATCTCATCAACCAGTACCGACAGCCGCGGAACGGCGAGCCCGGAATGAGCGTGGCGGACGCGATCACGCACGGCGCCCGCCAACGGCTCCGCCCGATCCTGATGACCGCGCTGGCAACAGTGTTCGCCCTGACCCCGATGGCGCTGGGCCTGACCGGCGGCGGCGGCTTCATCTCGCAGCCGCTCGCCATCGTGGTGATCGGCGGCCTCATCTCCTCCACCGCCCTGACTCTGGTCCTGGTGCCGGTGCTGTACAGGCTCGTGGAGGGGAGGCGTGAGCGGAAGGCCCTGGCCAAGGCCGGGCCGGGTGCGGGTGACGGCGCCAGTGCCGGCCCGGGTCCCGCCGGAGCCCGTCTCCGGGGCCGCCGCGCTGCCCCCGGGGCCGACCCCGATGACTTTCCCTATGACGTTCCCGACGGCGCACGGGTCCCCTCGGGTTCCCACTAACAGTCGCTGGTCCGTGGCTTCTTCTCAGATCCGGACTGCTTGGTGGCGGCGCGGTGCACGGGTGCCGTGCGCCGCCCCGATGCCGACAACACCCGGCCCGAACAGCTAACTGACGAAGCTGCTGCGACTTACGATTCAGCAGAACGTCGGGAAGCCCTCGCAAAGAGCCTCGACCATGTTGGAGACAGGGAAGCCGTGGAGGCCCGACTCATCGCAGACCGGGACCAGGCGACTCCGCCGACGGCAGCGGTGACGTTGAGGCAGGGGAAAGCGGCACCCAAGGCGCGCAAAACAAGCGGCGTGCCTGGGACTGCCAAACAGGCTCAGAAGGGTCTAACGCGCTAGGAGCATGAGCGCATGTCAGCGCATTTGTTTGCGCCGAAAGGACTCTAAGGTACCTGGCGCTTCCGCCGTCCCTCCCCGGCACCGAACGCCCACCTTTCTATCTCGTCAGCACCCACGGTGCGCTCGGCGGAGGACAGTTCAGTGGCCCATGTCCGCATCACTTTGATGGCGGCAAGGGATGTGCCCACCGGGTAGTTTGTGGATTGGGGTCGGAACCCCGGGTTACCTGTCTCGCTGAATAACGTGGCCCTATGTAGGAGTGCAGTTCGTCACGGAGCGCGATTTCAATTTTCGATGAGAAGGGCTCCATCCTTTTCTTGCTCCTTGGGGCGACCCGGCCCTGGTCCCCTGGCAGCGGCCACAGGGTTCACGTCGGCCTGGCGTAATTCAGAACGCGTAGTATCAGCGGCAGAAGTCGGAGGAACCGCCTCCAGGGCTCTGGAGGTCAAGACGTCGACGACGTCTTGACGTTGGCGCATGGATAGATGATTCTCTCTCAACTGCCATCACTTTGCTGCGTCCACGTAGCGAGCGTGGGAAACGAACTTCTCGGTTAGGACCACCGCTCCCCTAATGTTCATTTTCTAAGGGGATTTGCTGCTTATTGAGTCCTGCATCGCGGTTCTAAGCGGCAAATGCGGAGCACGGGCGTCTGTTACATATTCGGATTCCAACTCACCGATCTGGAAATTGTGCTCACCGGTCAGGGGTGAGCTGGTTACATTGATGATGATGCCAAGACATTCCGAGGCAAGGGTTAAGATGCGGCAGGGACTGCACTTTTTTGACGGTTAAGGAACTCTGTCACTCCCTTCGCGGAGAAAGCTGCTGGTTCCGTTACTGCAACTACCCCAACTCCCCCGCCCCCTCCAGGGCATCAGTTGCATTTGCTTGGGGAGCTGGGCTAGATCGGCGACCAGGACCTTCTTCCCGATCAAGCGAAGCCCGGTGGCCAGCCCGAGGATGACGGACGTCTTCCCCACGCCGCCCTTTCGATTACCTATGGGCCGCGAGTGCGGGGAAGCAGGTACTCGGGGCTTGGATACAGGTACCCGGGGGCGGTGGATACAGGTGCTCGAAGTCATTGCGGTAGGCCACTAAACGTGGCTACTGTCGAAACAGAGGTTTGAAGCCCCAACTGCATTTCGGAGTATCCGCGGTGGGGAAGCCAGGTATTGCTGCTGGGGGAGATAGCGGCGGCCGCAGTATTCCGCTTGTGCCGCTTTGCGCGGCATTTCTTGAAAAGTAGAAGGGTCCGGACGAAGACGTACGCCACCCGACACACACAAGCTGGCAGGAGCCTCCCCCGTCCCTGACCACGCTCATGACAGGGAACGAGGGAGATCATGCCGATCATCAGGGATCCGCACCTGTATAACGAGCAGAGCCTGTTCGTCGACTTGGAGGGGGTGCTGGGCTGCCGCCTCTTTCTGAAGATTGAGGGGTTCAATTTCGCCGGCTCAATCAAGCTTAAGCCCGCGCGGGAGATGGTCGAGCGCGCCGAGCGGGAGGGGTTGATCGGCCCTGGCTCCATCCTCGTGGAGTCCTCATCGGGCAACCTCGGCGTCGCGCTCAGCATGATCGCCGCCAGCAAGGGGTACCCCTTCGTGTGTGTGATCGATCCGCGCTGTAACCCGCCAACCCGGCAACTCATGGAGTCGCTCGGGGCACAGGTGGACCTGGTCACCGAGCCGGATCCCGTCGACGGCTTCCTCGGAGCCCGGCTCAACCACGTGCGGGACCTGTGTGCGTCCGACGAGCGGTACATCTGGCTCAACCAGTACACCAATCCCGGCAATTGGGGAGCGCACTACCGCTGGACTGCCCCCGAGATCTCCAATCAGTTCCCCGACCTGGATGTGCTGTTCGTGGGAGCAGGGACAACGGGGACCTTGATGGGTTGCGCGCGGTACTTCCGTGAGCACCGGCCGGATGTCCGGATCGTCGCGGTCGATGCCGCAGGATCGGTCTCGTTCGGCGGCCAGCCCGCCGCCCGCCTGATCCCGGGACTCGGCATGAGCGTGCGGCCGCCGCAGCTCGACGAGGCTTTGATCGATGACGTGGTGATGGTCGAAGAACTGGACACGGTGCGCGCCTGCCACCGCCTCGCCGCTGCCGGCTTCACGCTCGGTGGCTCCACCGGGACCGTGGTCCACGGCGCCGCGTCTTGGCTCACCGAACACGACGCCCAGGACCTGACGGCGGTTGCCATTTCCCCGGACATGGGCCGACCCTACCTGGACACTGTCTACAACCCTGACTGGGTGCACGATCATTTCGGCGCCGAAGCGCTGGCAACCGCCGACGATTTGGCAGGGGCTCCGGGCCGACGGTCCGACCCGGTGCCGGAGCCACAGCACCCGGCACGTGAAGCGGTGGCCGGTTACGCCGCAACCGCCGTCTTAGGGAATTTCCTGCAGTGAAAATGCGTCTCGATAACCTGCAGGGCGCTCCGCGTTCCACACCTTCTATCGATCTCCCCATTCCTGATGCAACCGCGGCTCCGGCCGGGAACGGCTCTCCGGCCGCTCCGGCCAAGGGTACGGCCGTTGCCTTGGAGCGCCGGCTGGCGGATCTTCTGGCGTCGGTGGTAAAGAAGGACGACGTCCCCGTGGACGCCAACTTCTTCTACGACCTGGGCGCGGATTCGTTGCTGATGGCACAGTTCTGCGCCCGCGTGCGCAAGCAGCCGGACTTGCCAGCGGTGTCGATCAAGGACATCTACCAGAATCCAACGATCTCGGCGCTGGCCGCGGCTCTGGCACCGGCGGAACTGGCGTCGGTGACGGTTCAGATCCAGGTGCAGGACCGGTTGGCAGAGGTGCTGTCCGGCGTGCTGGACATTGACCATGTGCCAGTGGAGGCCGATTTCTTCCAGGACCTGGGCGCGGATTCGCTGATCATGGCGCAGTTCTGCGCCCGCGTGCGCAAGCAGCCGGACCTGCCTGCCGTGTCCATCAAGGACATCTACCAGAACCCAACAATCTCCGCGCTGGCCGCGGCCCTGGCACCGGCCGAGGAGGCGTCGGCGACGGTCCAGGTGCAGGAGCGGCTGGCCGAGGTGCTCGCCGACGTACTCGGCATGCAGCAGGTCCCGATGGACGCCGACTTCTTCCAGGACCTGGGCGCGGACTCGCTGGTCATGGCGAAGTTCTGCGCCCGCATGCGTAAGCAGCCGGACCTACCGACGGTTTCGATGAAGGATGTCTACGGTAACCCGAGCGTCTCTGCCCTCGCCGCGGCCCTGCAGGTTTCCCCGCAGCAGGACCGCTTGCAGGAGCCCTCACCGGCCGTGGCTTCGGTGCCGGAGGCTCCGGCGCCCATGGATGCCCGGACCTGGGAGTACGTCATCTGTGGCGCCCTGCAGGTACTCGTCTACCTCGGCTACTGCGTGATCGCCGGACTGCTCACGGTCAATTGGTACAAGTGGGTGTACCCGGAGGGTGGGCCGGGCCAGGGGACAGAATTCTGGGTGATCTACCTCCGGTCGACCGCCTATGCCGCGGCAGTGTTCGTGCTGATGTGCATCCTTCCCGTGGCGGCAAAGTGGATCATCCTTGGGCGTTTCCGCCCCGGCGAAATCCGACTGTGGAGCTTGGCCTATTTCCGGTTCTGGCTGGTAAAGACCCTGATGCGCACTTCCCCGCTGGTGTTACTGAAGGGGTCTCCGCTGACCACCTTCTACCTGCGGGCCATGGGCGCCAAGGTGGGCCGCAACGTGACGATCATGACCAACCGCCTGCCGGTCTGCACCGACCTCCTCACGATCGGGGAAGGGACGGTCATCCGCAAGGACGCGGTTTTGAGCGGCTACCGCGCCCACGGCGGCGTCATCCAGCTGGGCGCGCTGACGCTGGGCCGGGACGTAATCGTCGGCGAGGGGAGCGTCTTGGATGTCGGCACCGCAATGGGAGATGGGTCGCAGTTGGGTCACCGGTCCACCCTGTACACCGGCCAGTCCGTGCCCGCCGGCGAACGGTGGCACGGGTCGCCCGGCAGGCGCACCGAGGCGGATTATGGCGGAGTCGAGGCCAGGCCCTACTCGCCCTGGCGCCGGGGATGGTTCGCCACCTCCCAGCTGATCAGCATGATTGGCTTTGGCCGTATTCTGCTAGGCCAGGTTGTCGTGTTGGTCGTCCTGGCGAACCCCAACGTGGCGGCACTCCTGGGGACGCAGGCGTACGCGTTCACCAACTGGGTCTTCTACGCCGACGCCATTGCCTATGCCGCTCTTGCTGTCTTCGGTGGCGCGGTCGTATCGTTGCTCATCGTCACCACCGTCCCGCGGGTGGTTCAACACGCCGTCAAACCGGACACGGTGTATCCGCTGTTCGGCCTGCGGCACGCGGCGGAGCGGGCGGTGTCGAGAATGACCAACAGGCCCATGCTGACGGGATTGTTCGGCGACAGCTCGTACGTCGTGCGCTACGTGCGGGCCATCGGGTACAAGCAGCCGCAGGTCCAGCAGACCGGCTCGAACCTGGGCACAGGGTTCAAACACGACAGCCCGTTCCTTTCGACGATAGGCAGCGGCACCATGATCGCCGACGGGGTGTCGTTTATGAACACCGATTTCTCGGCGACGTCGTTCAAGGTCAGCCGGGCGGCGATCGGCGCACACAACTTCCTGGGCAACGCCGTGCTCTTCCCTGCCGGGGCCAGGACCAGGGACAACTGCCTGCTCGCGACCAAGGTGATGGTCCCCCTCGACGGACCGTTGCGCCACGACGTAGGTCTGCTCGGGTCACCGCCGTTCGAGATCCCCCGCTCGGTCCTCCGGGACGCCCTCCCCGAGGAGTATTCAAAACGTGCGCACTTCCGTCGGAACCTGGCAGCCAAGAACAGGTACAACCTGCGCACGATGGCCCTCTTGATGCTGGTGCGGTGGCTCAACATCTCACTGGCCATGATCATTATGTTCGCCGCCCTCGAATTGTCCGATCAGTTCAGTTTCCTTGCCCTCAGCGCGGCCTATGTCCTGATGCTCGTGGTTGGCTTGTTGGTCCCCATCGGCATCGAGCATCTCGGGAGGGGACTGAAACCGCTTCAGCCCCAGCTCTGCTCCATCTACAACCCCTATTTCTGGTGGCACGAGCAGTACTGGAAGATGTCGCTGCAGAGCCGATACGCAAGCCTCCTCAACGGGACGCCGTTCAAGCCGATGGTCTGGCGTTTGCTCGGCGTACGGATCGGAAGCCGGGTCTTCGACGACGGCTGCGGCATCATCGAGCGGACCCTGGTCACGGTCGGTTCCCGTTGCGCCTTGAACGCCGGCAGCACCCTCCAATCCCATTCCCAGGAAGACGGCATGTTCAAGTCGGACCGCATCGTTGTTGGCGACGATGTCACCCTCGGCGTCTCCGCGTTCGTCCACTACGGCGTGACCGTCGAAGACGGCGCGGTCGTCGGCGCCGACTCCTTCGTCATGAAGGGGACCACTCTCACCCGCGGATCCCTGTGGGCCGGCAATCCGGCCGAAGAGGCCCGAGACGCCGCCACGTCCCCCCTCGCGCTGGAAAGGCTCTGATCATGACCACCACCTCTGCGTTGACCTGCCGCACCGCCGGCGGCTCGTCGGGCCCCGGCAAAGACCGAACCGCGCCCGCGGGTGCCGCGCTGACGGCGATTCCCAGGTGGACGCAGGAGCGCCATCCGGGTCAGGGCCGGATCGAAGTGGCTGTGCCACAGGACCTGTGCGAGGCCGTGCGGACGCTGGCCCAGAGCCTGCAGGTGGCTCCATCCTCGATCTGGCTGGCGGCACACTCGAGAGTGCTCCACGCGTTGTCCGGCGAAACAGAGGTCACGACCGGTTGCAAGGACGCGTTCGGGACTTGGCAGTGCACTCTGGATCTGGCGCACCGGTCCTGGCGAGCCCTCGTCTCCGATGCGAACGGCCGCCAAATCCGGCCCCGTACGGAACAGTCCACCCCCGGGCAGGCTAGTCACGAGCCGGCCGCCCCGGGCTACGAAGTGGTGTTCGGCGGTCTTCGGGACGACGATTCCGAGCTGCCGGAGGGCATCGTGCTCGGTATTTCGGTCGGACACGCGACCATCGGCGAGGTGCTTCGCCTGAAGTACCGCGGGGATGTTCTCGACGCAGATGCCGCCCGCCGCATCGCCAGCTACTACCTCGCCGCGCTCCGTGGCGTGGTAGCGGACCCGGGGGCGGATCCCTTGGACACCGACCTAGTCGGCCAGGAGGAGCGGCGCTTCCAGCTTGAGCAGCTCGC
Organism: Arthrobacter sp. 05N429; assembly: GCF_056397045.1. Taxonomy (NCBI): domain Bacteria; kingdom Bacillati; phylum Actinomycetota; class Actinomycetes; order Micrococcales; family Micrococcaceae; genus Arthrobacter; species Arthrobacter sp. 05N429. Next base: position 5,595 of record NZ_JBFTMQ010000020.1, on the reverse strand, counting down.
CGGGCCCGAGCGGCCCCGGCCCCAGCGGCGCTTCCACGAGCTGTTCGAGGAGCGCGTTCGGCAGCGTCCCGAACAAATCGCGGCCGTTCAGGACGCGCGGGAGTGGACGTACGCGGAGCTAAACGCGCGCGCCAACCGGATAGCCCGTGGTCTGCTCACGCGCGGGCTGCGCGCGGAGGACATCGTGGCAGTCGTCGCCGAACGGGATCTGGAGTGGATGGCCGCTGTGATCGGCATCTTCAAAGCCGGAGGCGCATATCTGCCGATCGAGCCGCACTTCCCGGCCGACCGAATCGCCAGAACGCTCGCGCGGGCCGGGGCCCGGGTGGTGCTCACCGAAGGCGGCAGCACCACCACCCTCGATGAGGCACTGGAAGGAATGCCTGCAGTCACGAAGCTCTTTTTCGAGAACATCGAGGCCGAGGGGCATCCCGCCGACGACCTCGGCATGGAGATTCGTCCCGATCAGCTCGCTTACGTCTATTTCACCTCCGGGTCCACTGGCGAGCCGAAAGGCGCGATGTGCGAGCACGACGGCATGGTGAACCACCTGTACGCCAAGATCGAGGACCTGGGGATCCGCCCCGGGGACGTCGTCGCCCAGACCGCACCCCAGTGCTTCGACATCTCGCTGTGGCAACTGGTCTCGGCGCTGCTCGTCGGCGGCCGCACACTCATCGTCGGGCAGGACCGGATCCTCGACGTCGAGCGGTTCATCGACACGGTGGAACGGGGCGCGGTGGCGGTCTTCCAAGTCGTTCCGTCGTATCTGGACGCCGTGGTGGCGTACCTGGGCGGCAGGCCTCGCGCCTTGCCGCACCTCCGCTGCGTCTCGGCCACAGGGGAGGCACTAAAGCGCGAGCTGGTCCGCCGCTGGTTCGACGTGATGCCGGACGTCAAGCTGGTCAACGCCTACGGGCTGACGGAAACCTCCGACGACACGAACCACGAAGTGTTGAGTGCAGCGCCCCCGGGCGGCTCCGTGCCACTTGGCCCGCCAATCCCGAACGTCCGGATCCACATCCTCGACGAGCGGCAGCGCCTTGTGCCGCTTGGAGCACCGGGCGAGATCGCATTCTCCGGAGTGTGCGTGGGCCGCGGCTACATCAACGACCCGGAGCGCACCGCGCAGGCCTACTCCACCGACCCCTACGTGGACGGCGCGCGACTCTATCGGGCCGGCGACTACGGCCGTTGGTCCCCGGACGGCAAGCTGGAGTACCTGGGCCGGCGGGACAACCAAGTCAAGATCTCCGGGTTCCGCATCGAGATCGGCGACATCGAAAACGCGCTGCTGCGGGTTCCCGCCGTCCGCGACGGCGCCGTCGTCGTCGGTGAGGGCGCCGGGCAGTCCAAGTTCCTGGTGGCGTTCTACTCCGGCAACCGGCCGCTCGAGGTCGACGAAATCCGGAGCGAGATGGCTGCCCGGGTACCAGGCTACATGGTCCCTTCGACGTACAGGTGGCAGGAGAGCCTGCCCCTGACCGGCAACGGGAAGATCGACCGGAAGGCTTTGACCCGCATGGCGCGCGAGGTCATTCCCGAGGCCGGCACCGCCACGGAAGCCCTCTCGGCGGCCGAGCAGCGGCTTGCGGAGGCATGGGCGACGGTGCTCGGCCTGCCGATGGGCCGGATCGGCGGGCAGGACTCGTTCTTTGCACTGGGCGGGACCTCGCTGTCCGCGGTGAAGCTCGCGGTACTGCTCAAGCGCGCAGTGTCGATCAAGGACATCATGCAGACGCCCATCCTGGCGGACCTGGCGACCCTGCTCGAAGCCTCGTCCCCCGCGGACACAGCCGTTCCGCCGGACCCGCGGACGGCGGGAGTCGTCGCGGAGCCCGACTCCATGGCACCGGCAGGAGGACCGGTTGGCCTCTCCCACCCGCTACCCATGAAACGAAAGGACCTCTGATGTCGTCTCCTACACCCAGGATCCAGTTCGACGTGGACCGCCAAGCCGGCCGGGTGCCGCTGCTCATCGTCGAGAACGGCCACGACCCCGTGCTGTGGGCCGAAGAGAACCGAGAAGCGCTGCGTGCGGCGGTGGATGAGCACGGCGCCGTCTTGGTCCGCGGTCTGGGCCTCCGTGATCCAGCCGAAGTCGCCGATACCTTCCAACGGCTGGTTTCAGGCGGCCTCATGCCGGACCGGGAGGCTTTCGCCGCCAGGCAGCCCTACTTGGACGGCGTGTACTCATCCCTGGCATGGCCCGCGAACCAGCCGATGTGCATGCACCACGAGCTCAGCTACGCTCTCGAGTTCCCCGGCCTGATGCTCTTCGCCTGCCTTCAGGCACCCAGTGTCGGTGGGGTGACCGGTGTGGCGGACGCCAGTGCCGTGCTCGATGCCCTGCCGCCGGACATCGTCCGTCGGTTCGAAAGCCAGGGGTGGCTGCTCGCCCGCAGCTACAACGGGGACATCGGTGCCTCCTATGAGGAGGCGTTCGGGGTCTCAGACCGCGCGGATGTCGAGAGCTACTGCCGGGCGCACGAGATCGAGCTCGAGTGGCAGCCCGATGGGGAGCTGCGCACCCGGCAACGGCGCCCTGCCGTGGTTCGGCACCCGGCGACTGGCCAACGCTGTTGGTTCAACCAGGTTGCGTTCCTGAGCGAATGGACGACCGCACCCGAGGTGCGGGAATACCTGGTGGACGTCTACGGTCCTGATGGGCTGCCGTTCAACACCCGCTTTGGCAACGGAGAGCCGATCGGTGAGGAAATCATTGCCCTCCTGAACGAGGTCTATGAGGCCCACACCCTCCGCACCCCCTGGGAGACGGGGGACCTCATGCTGGTCGACAACATCCGCATGGCGCATAGCCGTGAGGCCTATGAGGGACCTCGGGAGATTCTTGTCGGCATGGCCGAGCCGCGCAACATTTTCGATCTGGACAACCACAACCAGGACGGTGCACGATGACAGAGCTTGCCAGTTCCCCTGCCGCAGCGGCCGCAGAGCCGAAGACGGTTCCGCCCTTCGCGGTCATCTCAGGGACCCAGGTGCAGCAGGTGCTTCAGGGACGGGAAAAGAAGGTCATCGAGCTGGTCGAGCAGACCTACCGCGTGCATGCAGCCGGAGATTCGGTGAACCCCCCGTCTTACTTCCTGCGCTTCCCGGACCGGCCTACCTCGCGCATCATCGCCCTGCCGGCCTCGGTCGGCGGACAAGTAGAGGTTGACGGCATCAAGTGGGTCTCCAGCTTCCCGGACAATGTGGCATCGGGAATTCCGCGCGCCTCTGCGGTGTTGATCCTCAACGACCAGGCAACGGGGTACCCCTTGGCTTGCATGGAGGGCTCCATCATCAGCGCGTCCAGGACCGCTGCATCTGCCGCCGCTGCTGCCGACTGGCTCAGCCGGGGACGCGGGCGTCCCCGGCGCATAGGGTTCTTGGGCGTTGGCCTCATTGCCCGCTACATCCACACCTTCCTGAAGGCCACCGACTGGTCCTTCGACGAGATCGGGGTGTTCGACCTCTCGGGTGAGAGTGAGGAGGGTTTCAAGGGCTATCTCGAGCGCAGCGGTACAGGTGCCCGGGTGACCGTGCACGACGGCCCCGAGCAGCTGATCAGAAGCAGCGACCTCGTCGTGTTCGCCACGGTGGCGGGGCAGCCGCACGTGCACGATACGACGTGGTTCGCGCACAACCCGCTGGTGCTGCACGTGTCCCTGCGCGATCTGGCCCCTGAGATCCTGCTGGCGTCCACCAACATCCTCGACGACGTCGACCACTGCCTGAAAGCCGGGACGTCGGCCCACCTCGCGGAGCAGAAGGTCGGCAACAGGGACTTCGTGGACGGCACCTTGGCCGACGTCATGGAAGGCAGGGTCTCGCTGACGGACGACCGCCCTATTGTGTTCTCGCCGTTCGGACTGGGCGTGCTCGACCTGGCAGTCGGCAAGTACGTCTACGACGAACTTGCCGGCAGTGGCCAGCTCCGGGTGGTCGAGGATTTCTTTTCGGAGTTGCGTCGGTACGGCTGACCCTGCGGCGCAAACCGCATTCATCGATTCGCACTCACCGAGGAGTGACGCAATGCTCTCCCTACCGCAGATGCTGGGGAATGTGTCCAAGGCCTACGTCCAGTCCCCTGAGGACTGGGCCCGGTCGGTCACCGACGTCCTGCGGGACGCCGCGATCTACCACCAGGCCGCAAACGGCTTCTACCGCGCCCAGTGTGACGCCCTGGGAGTCGACCCCGCCACGATCAAGGACATCAACGACCTGCAATCCCTGCCACTGTTGCCGGTCGGCATGTTCAAGCGTCCCGACGCCAAGGTGCTGCTTACTTGCTCCCTGGCCGACGTCGAGACCGAAACCCGCTCCAGCGGAACCCGCGGTGTCCCTTCCGTCATCCCCCGCAACAGCGAGACCATGACCCTGGCGCTGGTCGCCCTGCTCGGCACCTACCGGGAGTTCTTCAGCCTGTCCGGGGGCGCGGGACTTTTCTTGAACCCGTCGGACCCGGAAGCCTCGGAGATGGGACTGCTCAAGGACTTAAACATCCTGAACAGCGTCTTCGACCACCACGCATATCTCGTTGCCGACCAGGCGTTCGACGCCGGGGAGGCCCTGGAGCACCTGCGACGATGGGAGGGACATATGACACGCCACATCGTCAGTCCGCCGTTCCTCATCGACCGGCTCCTCAGGTTCCTTGAGCGGGAGGACATCAGTGTGCGCTTGGACCCGTTCAGCATGATCATCACTCTCGGGGGCTGGAAGCGGCACACAGCCGAGGCCATCCCTAATGAGAGTTTTCGGGAACGGTGCCACGACTTGCTCGGCGTGCCTGCGGTGAACGTGCGCGACATGTACGGGATGGTCGAGTCCAACATGCTCGCTGTCGAATGCCATCTGCATCGCAAGCACGTTCCGCCATGGTGCTACATCTCCATCCGGGACCCTGGCCAAAGCACCAAGGAGATCGCCCCGGGGGAGACCGGCACCATCGCCGTACTGGACGCCCTCAGCACCAGCTACCCCGGTTTCCTCCTCACCGACGACATGGGCGACGTCGAGACTGGCACCTGCGGGTGCGGCAGAACCGGCCAGGTCATCAACTTCCGCCGCCGGGGGCAGGGCGGCGGGCTTGGCCACTGCCCAGTCAGCATCGAGCGCTACCTCGGTTCTGGCACTACTGAATTGCACCGGGTTTGATGGAGACATCGAGCCGAATCAAGTAGTCCAGGATCCGCATCAACGCACAGCGCCCTCGGGCAATCTGCCGAAGCGGCGTGGTGCTGTAACCGTTCTTCTGGAGCTTGATGTCAGCCGCGTGGGGCCAGGGCGTAGGATGCGGTGGCGTAGGCCATGGCGGCGGACATTTCCTTGAACAGGTCGGCGTTGATGTTGCTGGTGGTGTCGCAGGCTCTGTGGTAGCAGGAATCGAGGACCTTGCCGGCCACGCCGCCGTAGGCCTGCACCTGGGCTTTGGTCTTTTTCTCCTCCTCGCCGGTGAACAGCCCGCCGCCGGGAATGCCTGCCCTGAGGAACGGGTCGTAATCGGAGTCGCCGTCCTCAAAGGGCGTTGTTTCCGCCGGCAGCGAGTTCTCCTTGAAGTAGCGCTCGAAGACGGCTTCAATCCCGTCGGAG
>NZ_JBFTMQ010000019.1:0-27840 GCF_056397045.1 Arthrobacter sp. 05N429 | reverse complement strand
GCCCGGTCCCATTCCGAACCCGGAAGCTAAGACCCACAGCGCCGATGGTACTGCACCCGGGAGGGTGTGGGAGAGTAGGTCACCGCCGGAACATCATTACACGGTCGAGAGCCCCAACCACCAGGTTGGGGCTCTCCCGCATTTAACCCCACACACCACAACAAGGACTCTCCCGCACCACCGGTGGCCTACACCCGCACCCTCCCGCACGACCGGGGGCATACAGCCGAACCCTCCCGCACATCCGGGAGGTTTTTGTTCAACGCTCTCGCACCTGCAGCTTACGGCTGTTGGCGGGCGCCCTCACCGAAAAAGCCGGACAGCAACAATCCGGGAACAAAAGATCAATTCGGCCTAATGTGCAGGGAGGGGATGTACGGGTGGGGTAGCTTTGGGAATGGAAATCGAGAGCTGGTTTTGTCGGGCCAGGACCCGTCCCCCAGCGCGATGCCAGAGTTTATTCTTTCAGCTCGTGATTTTGGGGGATTCATTGATCAGCAAATCCGTTAGGCGCATATGCGCCTCCGCCGCCCTGGTGGCTGTACTGGCGGCCGGCGCCATAGCCCCCGCCGCTGCAACCAATAGCTCACCTGCGCCGAGCCCCACCATTACTGGCCAGACTCCGCAACCGACGTCGAGTCCCAGTAATACCGCCACTCCTGATGCGACTGAGGCGCCGCTGCCGGTACCTACTTCGACGTCTCCTGGCGTCACGACGCCAGCGACGTTGCCGCCCGCGCCGACCCCGAGCGTGGAGCCCACGGTCGCTACACCGACGGCCCCCGCGAAGGACATCAACGCGGCGATGGTGCCGGCCGGTGTCACCGCGATCGACGAAAAGTGGACATCTTTGGGCGGGGCCGCAGGTGCCTACGGTCCGGCGCTGTCCCCGGCGGTGTGCGAGTTGGCCGGGGATGGCTGCAAGCGCGATTTCACCAACGGATCCATCTATTGGACTGCTACTACCGGCGCCGTTCCCGTATGGAACGGTGCAATCGGTGGTCAGTGGAAGAGGCTCGGCTCCGAGGGTTCCTGGCTGAAGTACCCGGTTTCGGCCGAGCGTTGTGGCCTGGCGGGCGACGGTTGCGCTCAAGATTTCCAGTCGGGCACGGTCTATTGGTCTCCACGGACCGGCGCGTTCCCCACCGGCGGTGGCATCGGCCAGCGCTGGAACCAAGTAGGCGGAGTTTCGAGCCGACTTGGCTACCCGGCAGGTCTGCTTGTCTGCGGACTGGCCCAAGGTGGTTGCGTGCAGCCATTTGAGCGCGGGGCCATTGGCTGGACCGCCGCTTCAGGCGCCTGGGACGTGGGCGGGGGAATCGGCCTTCGCTGGGTGGAGCTCAAGGCGCAGGATGGCGGTTTGGGCTACCCGTCCAGCCCGGAAATCTGCGGTTTGGCTGCTTCCGGCTGTTTCCAAAATTTCACGCTCGGAACGATGATGTGGTCGCCGGCAACGGGTGCACAGCCCACCTGGGGTGCCATTCGGACACGTTGGGCGGAGTACGGCTACGAGAACAGCTGGATGGGCTATCCAACAGGTCGGGAAACCTGCGGGCTCCCGGGCAACGGCTGCTCACAGGAATTCCAACGGGCCACCTTCTTCTGGTCGCCGGCGACTGGTGCACAGCCCACCGGCGGAGCAATTCGTGGTGACTTCAACCAGCGTGGCAGCGGCGCCGGAGCGCTGGGCTACCCGAGTTCCCCCGAATACTGCAGCGCCTCCGGTTGCCGCCAGTATTTTCAGTGGGGTTGGCTTGATTGGGAGCCCTCCGGTTGGGTGATGTTCCATTTGAACCCGGTCGGTTATTGCGAGGCTCTCAACCGCGGCGGAGTGAAATATGGGACAGCGGGAGCCCAACGGGTTTCCTTCGCGATCGCAGAGCGCTACGCCACTACCCCCGTCAGCTTCGCTACCTGCCTTAAAGGTGCCGGCGGCTACAACCTTGAGTGGAACGTGCCGGGTTATGCCGGCGAGAGCGGCTTCGCGTGGGCAGGGATAGCCACCGGGCCTACGATCAACAAGTTCTCCCCGACGGGATCGTTCACAGTGACGGAGGCCTTCGGTCTTGGGAACCCCGGCACGGCACTGAACTACATCTCGCTCAACTCCTACTCGCGTTGGGGTGGCCGGCTCAACAGCAACTACAACAAGTACTTTGAGTCCAGTGCGGACGTTTTCCCCGATGAAAACATGTGGTACTACGCTACCCGTCCTTCACACGACTACCGACAGGGTGTAGTGATCAACTACAACCGGCCGCCGGACTCTCCCATTGTCATGAATGCTGGTTTCGCCATTTTCCTCCACGCCAACCGGGTTCCGACCTGGGGCTGCATTTCACTGTTGGAGAGCGACGTCACCCGGTTCATCAGGTCCGCTGTGCCGGGCGACCGAATAGTAATGGGAGTGGGTGGAGATGTCTTCCGCTAACCGCCGCTGGGTGGGCGGCCTTCGGGCTGTCGCCGCCTTTGGAATGATCGCCGGCGGCCTGGTTGCCTGCACGGCGACCGCGCCGCCAGCACCGCCGTCGATATCAACTGACACTCCTGGGGTACCCGCGTCAGCCTCGCCGGGGAGGACCGCTCCGTCCCTCGTTCCCACAGAGGCGACCCGGGCCTGTGCTGTCCTCGACGCGGCCGCGCTCAAAGATGCCCTGGGAGCTGTCGGCGCCTCGATGAAGGCGCCTGAGCCGTCAGGCATAAGACTGGACGGTGGATTCGAGAAGGATACCTGTGTGTATCCGCTGGACGCGGACGGCGTGACGACGAACGCCGTCGTTATGGAAGTCATTTGGGCCCCTACGGGCACGAAGAGGCCGTCCCTGGACGATTTGGCACCAGCTCCGGAACCGGAAACGGTCGAAGGGCTCGGCTCCAAGGCGCTGTATTCGATGGTCCGGCTGTCTGGATCGAGTGAGTACAGTCTCAGTGTGGAAGGATCGCAGGGCGTGTACAGGCTGCTTGTCGCCCGTCCCAACAGCGCAGACAGCTGGGACCGGTCGGAAGGCCGGGATGTCCTCGAGCGGATAATGAGCAACGCCAAACTCTGACGGTCTGTACTGCAATACAATGGTTGGGACTTGAAGAGAGCGCACGGTTGAAACTGCGGATCGAGTCGTTCAAAGACTATTGAGAAGAGTGGTGCGGCTGTGAGGATAGTTCGGCTCCCTCGGACAGGAATCCAGCATGGCTGAGCACAACGACGGAAATCGCGGCGGAAGCGATCGCGGCAACTTTGGCGGCGGACGAAATTCGGGCGGCGGCGGATTCCGTGGCACCAACAACTCCGGCGGCGACCCTCGAGGGTACCGTGCCCGCGATGACCGCGGCACTGGGGGATCCCGGGACTCCTCCAGCGATCGGGATCGTAAGCCCTACGGTGACCGACCCGCGCGTGAAGGTGACCGTAAGCCGTACAGCGGTGGTGGCGACCGGGATCGCAAGCCTTATGGTGACCGTGGCCCGCGTGAGGGTGGCGGGGAGCGTCGCAGCTTTGGTGCCGGTGGTACCAGTGATCGTAAGCCGTACAGCGGTGGCGGCGACCGTGACCGTAAGCCTTATGGTGACCGTGGCCCGCGTGAGGGTGGCGGGGAGCGTCGCAGCTTTGGTGCCGGTGGCACGAGCGATCGTAAGCCGTACAGCGGTGGCGGCGACCGTGACCGCAAGCCTTATGGTGACCGTGGCCCGCGTGAGGGTGGCGGGGAGCGTCGCAGCTTTGGTGCCGGTGGCACGAGCGATCGTAAGCCGTACAGCGGTGGCGGCGACCGTGACCGCAAGCCTTATGGTGACCGCGCTCCGCGGGAGGGTGACCGTAAGCCCTTCGGCGGCGACCGTGACCGCAAGCCCTACAGCGGTGGCGACAACCGTAAGCCTTTCGGCAGCCGTGATGACCGTCCGGCGCGCAGCTTTGACCGTGATGACAGTCCGGCCCGGGGCTTTAACCGCGGAGACTCCGGCCCCCGCCAGTTCGGCCGCGACAGGGCAGAGGACCGCCCTGTCCGCGTTCCCAACGCCAGGGATCTGCGCAGCGCCAACCGTCCCGACCGCGAGCGTTCTCCGCAGATCGACGACGACGTCACGGGCAAGGAACTGGACCGCGCCACGCAGCACCAGATCAAGACGCTCGAGGACAACAGCGCCGAATGGGTGGCCCGCCACCTCGTGATGGCCGGGCGCCTGATCGACGACGAACCCGAGCTCGCCTTCCAGCACGCCCTCGCGGCCAGCCGCCGCGGTGGCCGCCTCGCCGCCGTCCGCGAAGCCGTGGGCCTCACCGCCTACGCTGCCGGCCACTACGGTGAAGCCCTCCGCGAGTTCCGCACCTACCGGCGGATCAGCGGTTCCAACATGCACCTGCCCGTCATGGCAGACTGCGAACGCGGACTCGGCCGGCCCGACCGCGCCCTGGAGATGGCACGGTCCGAGGAAGCCAAGGACCTCGACGCCCCCGGCAAGGCGGAACTTGCGATCGTGGCCGCCGGTGCCCGCACCGATTTGGGCCAGCTCGACGCTGCAGTCTCCGAACTGGAAATCGTCCAGCTGGACATCAACCGGGCGTTCTCCTACAGCCCGCGCCTCTTCCGCGCCTACGCCGACGCCCTGGCCGCGGTTGGCCGCGCAACTGAGGCCGAGAAATGGCAGCGCCAGGCCGTCGTAGCCGAAAACGCACTCGGCCTCGACATCTCGGAGGACCCCGACATCATCGACCTCGGCTGGGACGAGGAAGAGGAAGCCCGCGAGGAAGCACAGCAGCGCCGGCTCGTCGCCGAGCAGACTGCCCAGCGGTCCGCTGCGGCGGACCCGGAGCAGACGCCCCGTGCTGCCAGCGCCGAGGCTGTGGCCGGGCTCCCGGAAACGAATGAATCTGCTGCGAACACCCAGGACGCAGGATCCGACGACGCCGAATCCGACTTCTGGGAGTCTGACGACGCCGAGTCCGATGAGGACTCCGTCGAACCTGACGCCCTGGACCGCTCCGAGGTCCTCGCCGGCGACGATTCCGGCGAGACCAGCCACGACGAGTTCCACGACGCCGACTCCCGCGACCAGCAACGCTCCGAGGGCTGACCGGGCATGGCCGCACCGGAGTTGATCTCGACCTTCGACGCCCTCCTCGCTGATCTCGACGGGGTCGTTTACGCAGGCCCGCACGCCATACCCGGCGCCGTGGAATCCCTGCGCCGGCTCGCCGGGATCGGCGTCGGCCTCGGCTACGTCACGAACAACGCCTCCCGGACACCCGCGCAGGTGGCACAGCACCTGCGCGAGCTGGGCGCCCCAGCGGAGGACCACCAGGTGGTCAGCTCCTCGCAGGCTGCGGGCGAGCTGCTGGCTTCGCTGCTGCCGGCCGGTGCCCGCGTGCTGATCACCGGCGGGGCCTCCCTGGCGCAGGAGATCGAACTCGCCGGGCTGGTTCCGGTCCGCAGCGAGTCGGAGCGGCCCGTCGCCGTCGTGCAGGGCTTCCATCCGGACCTCGGGTGGAAAGACCTGGCGGAAGCTGCCTACGTCATCGCCGGCGGCGCCCTGTGGGTGGCCACCAACACGGACATGTCCATTCCCCAGGCCCGGGGGATTGCCCCCGGCAACGGGACTTTGGTTGCTGCCGTGGCGGCCGCCACCGGGCAGCGTCCACTGGTCGCGGGGAAGCCGGAGGCGCCGTTGTTCCAAGCTGCCGCAAAACGCCTTGCTGCCGACCGGCCGCTCGTCGTCGGCGACCGTCTGGACACCGACATCCTCGGCGGCAACAACGCCGGCTTCGCCACGGTCGCCGTGCTGACCGGCGTCGACACGCGGGAATCGATCCTGGCCGCCCGCACGCTGGAACGGCCCGACTATCTCATCAACGACCTCACGGACCTCTACCGCCCGTACCCGGTGTTGGAGTCCGACGGCGGGCAGCACCGGTGTGGCGCGGCCTCCGCCGTCGTCGACGGGCAGACGGTACGGGTCACCGGCGATCCGGGCGACCTCGATGCCTGGCGGGCCGCGTGTTCAGCCTGGTGGGCAGCCAACCCCGAGACCGCAGCCGCCCTGGCACCGGTCCTCGAATGGCTGGATCACTAGACAGGTTTGATTACTAGACTGGGGACCATGACCGAGCCGAACCACGTCACCGAACAGGATCCCAACACGGGAGAAGCCCAGGTCACGCGGCCGGCGGCTCCGGCCGCGCCAGCCCCGCCGGAGCCCGCCGAAGCCGCCGGCTCCCGGGATCCCGCCGTCGACGCCCTGCTGGACCGCCTCACCGAGCTGCGGGACTTGCCGGTGGCCCAGCACGGGGAGGTCTACGCAGGACTGCACGACGACCTGCTGGCCGCGCTGAACGAATCCGTCACCACCACTTCACCAGGAGACTCCGCGAATGAGCAGGCTTGACCAGGCCCTCGTGAGCCGCGGGCTGGCGAGGTCGCGCACCCATGCCGCCCGCCTCATCGCCGAAGGCAAAGTCAGCGCCAACGGGGAAGTGCTGGCCAAGGCATCCCTCCAGGTCGGCGACGACACGAGCCTCGACGTGGCCGCCTCCAGCGAGGACAACTACGTCAGCCGCGCCGGGCACAAGCTGGCCGGTGCGCTGGACGCTTTTCCCGCCGTCAAGGTCGCCGGCAAACGGTGCCTCGACGCCGGAGCCTCCACCGGCGGTTTCACCGACGTGCTGCTGCGCCGCGGCGCGGACCATGTCGTTGCCGTCGACGTCGGGCATGACCAGCTGGTCCCCGCGATCCGCAACGACCCCCGGGTTTCCGTCCACGAAGGCCTCAACGTCCGCTACATGGCCCCGGCAGAGATCGGCGGCCCCGTGGCGTTGACGGTGGCGGACCTGTCCTTCATCTCCCTCACCCTCGTGCTGGCACCCCTGGCGGCCTGCACAGAACCGGGCGGGGACCTCGTCCTGATGGTCAAGCCGCAGTTCGAGATCGGCAAGGACCGGCTGGGCCGCACCGGCGTCGTCACATCCGAGCGGGAGCGCCGCCTCGCCGTGGGCAAAGTGGCCGCGGCGGCCATGGATACCGGGCTGGAACTGAAAGGCCTCGCCAGCAGCCCGCTGCCAGGCCAGGACGGAAACGTCGAGTACTTCCTGTGGATAAGACGCGGGATTGGAACAGACCTGCCTAAGATCGAAGAGCGGGACGCAGCCGTTGCTGCGTTACTCGGATCAATCTGGCCCAAGAACTAGAAGCACCAGAAGGCGGAACCCGATGAGCAGGCGCGTCCTCATCCTTGCCCACACAGGCCGCGAGGAGTCCCTCAAGGCTGCCTGGGAAGCGTGCGCCCGGCTCCACGACGCCGGCATCGTTCCCGTGATGCTCAAAACAGAGCTCGGCGACATGGTCCGCTTCTTCGGACGCCTCGACCAGCCTGTCGAGATCCTCCATGACCACGTGATGCTGCCCGACGTCGAACTCGTCATGGTGCTCGGCGGCGACGGCACCATCCTCCGTGCAGCGGAGCTGGTGCGCGAGGTCGACGTGCCGCTGCTCGGCGTCAACCTCGGCCACGTCGGCTTCCTGGCCGAGAGCGAGAGGGCGGACCTCGCCCAGACCGTCGAATGGATCGCGAGCCGCGACTACACGGTGGAAGAGCGGATGACCATCGACGTCCAGGTCTGGGTCCGCGGGCAAAAGATCTGGCACACCTGGGCCCTCAACGAGGCCGCGATCGAAAAGGGCAACCGGGAACGGATGCTCGAGGTGGTCACCGAAGTCGACGAGCGCCCCCTCACCTCCTTCGGCTGCGACGGCGTTGTCCTGGCCACGCCCACCGGCTCCACCGCCTACGCCTTTTCGGCCGGGGGACCGGTGGTGTGGCCCGAGGTCGAGGCGCTGCTGATCGTGCCGATCAGCGCCCACGCGCTCTTCGCCAAGCCGCTGGTGGTCTCGCCCCGGTCCCGGCTCGCGGTGGAAATCCTGAACCGCACCAATGCCCAGGGCGTGCTGTGGTGCGACGGCCGGCGATCGGTGGACCTCCCGCCCGGGGCGCGCGTGGAAGTAACCCGCTCCGCCACGCCCGTGCGGCTCGCCCGCACACAGCAGACGCCCTTCTCCGGCCGCCTGGTCCGCAAATTCGAACTGCCCATCCAGGGATGGCGCGGACCCATGCCGCAGGCCGCCACCATCCACACGGGACCAGTCCCGATCATCCGCACACCACGGCCGATGCCCCCGCTTCCCACGCCGCCGCAGGCCGGACCACCGCACTCAGGGCCAGGCGAGACCACCGATCCATCGACTGCGAAGTGACCCATGCTTGAAGAACTGAGAATCCGCGACCTGGGCGTCATTACCGACGCCACGCTGCCCCTCGGCCCCGGCCTGAGCGTCGTGACCGGTGAAACAGGTGCCGGCAAGACCATGGTGGTGACCGCCGTCGGGCTGCTGCTCGGGGCACGGTCCGACGCCGGCGCCGTCCGCAGCGGTGCTAAAAGCGCCTCCGCCGAGGCCACCGTGAAGCTCGACGCCGGCCACCCCGCCGTGGCGCGAGCCCGTGAGGCCGGAGCAGAGGTCGAGGAGTTCGACGGCGGCGCCGAACTGCTGCTCGCCCGCAGCGTCGGCGCGGACGGACGCAGCCGCGCCTACCTCGGCGGACGCGCCGCGCCGGTGGGAGTGCTCGGGGAGATCGGCGAAACCCTCGTGGTGGTCCACGGCCAGTCCGAACAGATCCGGCTCAAGAGCCCGGTGGCGCAGCGCGGTGCCCTCGACAAATTCGCGGGGGAGACCCTCGCCGCAACCCTTGGCAGCTACCAGGAGCTCCACGCCCACTGGAAGTCCAGCCAGGCCGAGCTCGATGAGCTCCGCAGCGCCGCCCGGGAGCGCCTCCGCGAGGCCGAATCCCTCGAGGTTGCCCTGGCAGAAATCGACGCCGTCGACCCGCAGCCGGGGGAGGACGAGTCGCTCAAGGCCGAGGCGGTCAAGCTCGCCAACGTCGAGGAACTCCGGATCGCGGCCAGCACCGCGCACCAGGCGCTCATCGCGGAGGACTTCGGCGAAGGCAGCGACGCCACGGCTCTGGTCGACGCCGCCAAACGCACCCTTGAGCACGTCGCCGAACACGACGAGAAACTCGGCTCCGCGGCCGCCCGGCTGGCCGAGGTGGGCTTCCTGCTCAACGACATCGCCACCGAACTCGCCAGCTACCAGGCCGCCCTGGACACCGAGGGCCCGGAACGGCTCGCCGAGATCGAGGACCGCCGCGCCGCCCTCGCGAAGCTGGTGCGCAAGTACGCTCCGAGCATCGACGAAGTGCTGGTGTGGGCTGAGGAGGCCCGGAAGCGGTTCCTGGAGCTGCAGGACGACTCCACCCGGATCGAGGCGCTGGATGCCGACGTCACCCGCGCCGAGGCTGAGCTGGTCAAACAGGCCGCCGCCATCAGCAAGCTGCGGAAGAAGGCAGCCAAGGAGCTCTCCGCCCGCGTCAGCGCCGAACTCAAGGCCCTGGCGATGGCGGACGCCACCCTGGTGATCAACGTCGAGTCCGGCGGCCCGCCTGGCCCGTACGGCGCGGACGAGATTTCCTTCCTGCTCCAGCCGCACTCCGGCGCCCCCGCCCGCCCGCTGGGCAAGGGCGCTTCCGGCGGTGAACTGTCCCGCGTGATGCTCGCCATCGAAGTGGTGCTCGCCGCCGTCGACCCGGTCCCCACCTTCGTGTTTGACGAGGTCGACGCCGGCGTGGGCGGCCGCGCCGCCGTCGAGATCGGCCGCCGGCTGGCAATGCTCGCCCGGCACGTCCAGGTGCTCGTGGTGACGCACCTGCCGCAGGTGGCGGCGTTCGCCGACCAGCACATCCGGGTTACCAAGACCTCTGTGCGCGGCGCCGACGGGGCCACTGCCACCGGCTTCACCTCCAGTGACGTCCAGCTCCTCGATGCCGCGGAGCGTGTCCGGGAGCTGGCCCGCATGCTCGCCGGCCAGGAAGACTCCGAATCCGCCCAGGCCCACGCCCAGGAACTGCTGGACGACGCCAGGCTCCTGCCGCAGGCATGACCGCCCCGGGCTGAACACACCACCGGCGGCGGGACGCTGCCGGGATGACAATCACAGCGGCTTGCCGCGAACAGACCCCTTGAAGGACGAATTGATGATAGGCTCGAACTCCGTGGTGCAGCGATCAAATTCCCGTGTAAATTCCCGGTTTCCGGACTCGTCCAAGACGACCAAACACATCTTCGTCACCGGTGGTGTGGCGTCCTCGCTCGGTAAGGGACTGACGGCTTCGAGCCTCGGTCACCTCCTGCGGGCACGCGGCTTGTCTGTAACAATGCAAAAGCTCGATCCCTATCTGAATGTGGATCCGGGCACGATGAACCCCTTCCAGCACGGCGAAGTCTTCGTCACTGACGACGGCGCCGAAACGGACCTCGACATCGGCCACTACGAGCGCTTCCTCGATGAGAACCTCGAAGGCTCGGCCAACGTCACGACCGGCCAGGTCTACTCCACCGTGATCGCCAAGGAACGCCGCGGCGAATACCTCGGCGACACCGTCCAGGTCATCCCGCACATCACCGATGAGATCAAGCGGCGCATGCGGCTTCCCGCCGAGGGCAAGCACGCCCCCGACGTGATCATCACCGAGATCGGCGGCACCGTCGGCGACATCGAGTCGCAGCCGTTCCTCGAATCCGCCCGCCAGGTCCGCCAGGACATCGGCCGCGGCAACGTGTTCTTCCTCCACGTCTCCCTCGTGCCGTACATCGGCCCGTCGCAGGAACTGAAGACCAAGCCGACGCAGCACTCCGTTGCCGCGCTGCGTTCCATCGGCATCCAGCCCGAGGCGATCGTGATCCGTTCGGACCGCGAAGTGCCCCAGGCCATGCGCGACAAGATCGGCCGCATGTGCGACGTCGACATCGACGCGGTCATCGGCTGCCCGGATGCCCCAAGCATCTACGACATCCCGAAGACCCTGCACTCCCAGGGACTGGATTCCTACATCGTCCGCGCCCTGGACCTGCCATTCAAGGACGTGGACTGGACCAGCTGGGACAGGCTCCTGGACGCGGTCCACAACCCCAAGCACGAGGTTGAGATCGCCCTGGTCGGCAAGTACATCGACCTGCCGGACGCCTACCTGTCCGTGACTGAGGCGCTGCGTGCCGGCGGCTTCGCCAATGACACCAAGGTCAAGATCCGCTGGGTCCCCTCGGATGAATGCGACACCCACGAAGGCGCCGTCAAGTCCCTGGAGGGGGTCGACGCGATCTGTGTTCCCGGCGGCTTCGGCATCCGCGGACTCGAAGGCAAGCTCGGCGCGCTGAAGTACGCCCGCGAAAGCAGGCTTCCTGTCCTGGGTCTCTGCCTGGGCCTGCAGTGCATGGTGATCGAGTACGCCCGCAACGTGGTCGGCCTCGAAGGCGCCTCCTCCTCCGAATTCGAGCCGGACTCCAAGTACCCGGTCATCGCCACCATGGAAGAGCAGCTGGACTTCGTGGACGGCAAGGGCGACCTGGGCGGCACCATGCGCCTGGGCCTGTACGAGGCCAAGCTGGACGAAGGGTCCGTGGTCGCAGAGACCTACGGCACCACGAAGGTCAGCGAACGGCACCGCCACCGCTACGAGGTCAACAACAAGTACCGCGACCAGATTGCAGCCCAGGGACTGGTGTTCTCCGGAACGTCGCCCGACGGCAAGCTCGTGGAGTACGTCGAACTTCCCCGCGAAGTCCACCCGTACTACGTGGCCACGCAGGCACACCCGGAGCTCAGCTCACGCCCGACCCGGCCGCACGCGCTGTTCTCGGGCCTGGTGAAGGCCGCACTGGAGCACCAGCACGGGGCAGGCGAGCCCGCTGCCGCCGCTGCCAAGCCGGCGGCCAAGCCTTCCCCGGCAGCGTCGAAGTAACACCCAACTGAATCAAAGGACGGCGCGATGCCCGGTAACCCTGAAACCCCCAATGCTGCACGGCAGGTTTCGGACGAACCGAGCCCGCGCCGTCTTTTGTCTTCCCGGACGGTCTACGAAGGCCGGATCTGGGATGTGGTCAGTGACAGTTTCCAGCTCAACGACGACGGCGATCCGCTCGTCCGTGACTACATCGACCACCCCGGTGCGGTGGCAGTCCTGCCGATGAACGACGACGGCGAAGTGCTGCTGATCAAGCAGTACCGGCACCCTGTCGGCATGGACCTGTGGGAGATTCCGGCCGGACTCCTCGATGTTGAAGGCGAGGATTTCGTGGTTGGCGCGGCCCGCGAGCTGGCCGAGGAAGCCGACCTCGTCGCCGGCCAGTGGAACGTGCTGGCCGATTTCTTCAATTCCCCGGGGTCCTCCAGCGAAGCCATCCGCATCTATCTCGCCAGGGGCCTGAGCGACGTGCCCGGCCACGAACTCCACGTCCGTACCGACGAGGAAGCCGAAATCGAGTTGCACTGGATTCCGCTCGATGACGCAGTAGCAGCCGTGCTGGAGGGGCGCCTGCACAACCCGTCCGCCGTCGTCGGGATCCTCGCCGCCGCGGCCGCCCGGGACGGCAACTTCCAGGGCCTCCGCCCGGGCGACGCGCCGTGGCCCGCCCACCCCAGCCAGCGCTGATGGCGGAACCGCTGACTGTGGAGCCGCCGGCTCCTGCGCACCTGCAGGCCACGGCTTCTTCTGCGGCCGCCAAGCCGGCGCGCGCGACCACCCGCACGCAGCCCCCGGCGCGGCCGCTGACAGCAATTGACCGCGCCATCACGGACTACCTGCAGCACATGGGGGTGGAACGCGGACTGGCGGCAAATACCCTCTCCGCGTACCGGCGGGACCTGGCCCGTTACGCCGGGCACCTGGCCCGGACCGGCCGCCAGCGCCCGGCCGAGATCACCCGGCATGACGTCACCGGTTTCGTCCAGGCGCTCTCCGACGGGTCCGACGGCGGATCGGCCCTGGGCATCCGGTCGGCGGCCCGGACGGTGGTGGCTGTCCGCGGACTCCACAAGTTCTGGGCCCTCGAAGGTGTCACTCTCACCGACCCCGCCAGCGACGTCCACCCGCCCATGCCCGGCAAACGCCTGCCCAAGGCCATCAGCGTCGACGAGGTGACGAGGATCCTGGAGGCGGCAGGAACAGACACGGCCACGGGGCTGCGCGACCGGGCGCTGCTGGAGTTCCTGTATTCCACTGGCGCCCGCATCAGCGAGGCAGTGGGCCTCGACGTCGACGACATCTCCCTGCAGACGCCCGCAGCGGCGGAGGAGCCCGGCCCGGCAATTGTCCGGCTTTTCGGCAAGGGTTCCAAGGAACGGCTGGTGCCGCTCGGTTCGTTCGGCGCCCGCGCCCTCGACGCCTACCTAGTCCGGGGCCGGCCGCTGCTGGCGGCAAAGGGCAAAGGGACCCCGGCGCTGTTCCTGAACGCGCGCGGCGGACGGATCAGCCGGCAGAGCGCCTGGACGATCCTGAAGACCGCCGCCGAGAAAGCCAACATCACCAAGGACGTCTCGCCGCACACCTTGAGGCACTCCTTTGCCACGCACCTGCTCGAGGGCGGGGCGGACGTCCGGGTGGTGCAGGAACTGCTGGGCCATGCCTCCGTGACCACCACACAGGTGTACACCCTGGTCACCGCGGACACCCTGCGGGAGATCTATGCCGCCGCGCATCCGAGGGCGCTGGGCTAAAGCCACCGTCTCGCCACTTGGCGGGTCTGAGCGAACGCCAACCTGTGCTGCTGAGTCACGGGCCGCTACAGGTCAGGGCTGGCGGGGTGCGACAACGATCTGGACCTCGTCTTCGTAGAGAACGGTTCCTGGATCGTCGGAGTGCAGCTCCTGGTATTCGACGCCGTGGCGCCGTAAGAGGTCCGTATAGAAGTCCAGATCTTCGAGAAGGTGCTTTGCTGTGCTCTTGAACCACGACTGAGCTGTCGGGTTGTTCATCCGTCGCCCCATGCGCATGCCCGTTGGAGAAGATGATTTCTGGGGCGTCCTGTGGGCCGCTGCCACTGCGGACTTAACCGCCGACGCGGTGCTCCCAATGACGGTCAGGGGCCCCGCACGAGAGGCAATGGCCCGAATGTATGCCGGTCGAGTCTCACCAGAAGCCATTGCGGTTGCCGAATCATCTCACCATGCGGGCGTCGACAATGTCTGGAGCACCCGGGTCGGTCTGCTCCGCACCGTCGAATTCAAATCCGTTGCGACGATAGAACGCCACTGCCCGAGGATTATCCTTCGCGACCCACAGCATTGCGGGAGCATCACCCGCCGTGGCGTCAAGCAACGCCTGTCCCACCCCGCTGCCGTGGTGGGCTGCCGCTACATAGATGCTGAACACCTGACGATCGCGCGGGAGCTGCTGGCCCTCAGGGCTGAAGCTGGGGCCGGCGAACGCGAAGCCGATGATCTGACCGCTGCTCTCCGCGATTCTGATAATCCATTCCTCGCGTGGATTCCGGAGGAGGTGAGTCCACATCTGGTGGCGGCCCTGGACGTGCTCGTCGGTGAAGAAGTCCTCCGGGAGCAAATGGGAGTAGGCCTCCCGCCAGGTGGCCACATGAAGTTCAGCGATCTGCGGTGCATCGGGGAGCGCGGCCTCGCGCAGCGTGAATGGCATCACCACATCCTGCCAGAATCCTCGGCCCGCTAAGTTTTTCTTGCCCGCGTGTAAGAAAGAACTCTTCACGGGACACTTAGCCATTAGGAAGAAGTCATCCGATGTCCGGGGGAAACACCATGCTGGCCGCCAAAGAGCAAGCGTTCGTTGACCTGCACACTCAGCATTCCGCGCGGGTCTACGGCTACATTGCCTGCCGCATCAATGACCGCCACCGCGCCGAGGAGCTGGCGGCTGACGTCTTCAGAATTGCCTGGCAGAAGCAACTGTCGGAGCCGCCCGGCATTGGCTGGCTGCTGGCCACCGCCCGGAATGTGATCGGCAATGAATACAAGGGACGACACCGCCGCCAGGAACTCACCGACCGGCTGCAGGAAGAGGCCCGCAGCCAGACCCCCGGAGCAGACACTAAAGAACAGGCGGCCGTGGCAGCAGTGCTGGTGCGGTTACGGGAGCGGGACCGCGAGGTTCTTATGCTCAGCTACTGGGACGATCTGACCACCGCTGAACTGGCCCAGACGCTGGGATGTTCCCCTTCAGCTGCCGCGGTCCGCCTGCACCGTGCCCGCCGCGCTTTCGCGAAGG
This sequence comes from Arthrobacter sp. 05N429, assembly GCF_056397045.1. Taxonomy (NCBI): domain Bacteria; kingdom Bacillati; phylum Actinomycetota; class Actinomycetes; order Micrococcales; family Micrococcaceae; genus Arthrobacter; species Arthrobacter sp. 05N429. The sequence continues at coordinate 12,732 of NZ_JBFTMQ010000019.1, read as the reverse complement.
CCGCACCCTCCCACCTCATGACCGAACGGAAGGACTAGCCATGGACCGCATCGAACAGCTCATGAAGGATGCCAAGCCGCGGGTGGAAGCACCAGGCTCAACACCGGGCAGCCACGCCGCCCGCTCCATCGTCTATTCCACGGATCCAAACGTTGTCCGCCTGCCAGGGCGCACGCCGGCGCGGCTCACTGCCGCCCGGACTGCGGCCGCGACCATCCTTGCCGCCGCGGCCGTAGTGGGCGCGGTGATTCTCGGCGGGAACCTGATGCCGCAACCCGCGCCCGGCCCGGCCCAGACCGGCAGCCCGACGCCGGCGGATACCGCCAGCCCCACGCCGGCCTCCCCACGCCCCTCCGCCGCCTCCACGGCGCCTCCCACTGAAGCGGCCCCCGCAGCATTGAGCACCGGCGGCGTCGCGTGCACCCCGGCCAACATCGACCAGCTGCGCAACGACCGGCAGCCGGCGATCACACCGATTCCCCCCGCCGAACAGGGCTACTACACGGTGCTGGGCTGCGCCGACGGTTGGCTCGCCTACTCCATCTCGGACGACGGGGTCCGGGCGCTCCAGCTCGACGGCGGCAACGCGTGGTTCCGCATCGCCAAACTGCACAACGGCCGTTTCCTCTGGGATGTCCGGCAGGAGTGGGCCAGCGTCTTCAACTGGGAATTCCAGGCGACCAACAACCAGGGCCTCACGCCGCAGCAGGCCATGGACAAGGAATTCGCAGCCAAGGGGATCCCGGTCGAACTCCGCCCGCGGCTGGTGGGCGAGGGCCCGGCGGCCGGGTAGCTGGCGTAGCCCGCGGCAGTTATAAGGTTGAGCACATGAAGCACACTCCGGTCACCCTCTGCTTCCTGCTCCGTGACGCGGAGAACGGCACCGAAGTGCTGCTGGGCCTGAAGCGGACCGGCTTCGGCACGGGCAAGATCGTGGGCCTTGGCGGCCACGTCGAGGTGGGGGAGACCGACGCCGAGGCCGTGGTCCGGGAGGTCTGGGAAGAAGCCGGAGTCGTCGTCCGCCAGGAGGACCTGGCCCATGCCGGCCTCGTCGAATTCATCTTTCCCTCCCGGACGGAGTGGAACATGTCATGCAGGCTGTTCACCGCCAGATCCTGGGAAGGCGAACCCGCGGAAAGCCCGGAAATCACGCCCGAATGGTTCGCCGTCGACGCACTTCCGCTGCACCGCATGTGGCAGGACGCCGAGCACTGGCTGCCTCCCGCCCTGGCAGGGGAGCGGATCGACGTCGTCGTGGTCCTCAACGAGGACAACGAAACGGTGGCGTCGGTCCGGTATCCCTCCACGCCGGGGTGAGAGACCCTGCGACGAACAACAAGCCGGGCCGGCCACCTTTCCAGGTGACCGGCCCGCCGTCGTTCGTGCTGCAGGACCCGAAGCTACGGCAGGTGCCGTTCCTCGACGCCGTTGTACTCGCTGAGCGGGCGGATCAGGGAGTTCGAGTCCAACTGCTCCATGATGTGCGCGGTCCAGCCGGTGATGCGGCTGGCGACGAACAGGGGAGTAAACGTCGGGGTGTCGAAGCCCATGAGGTGGTACGTGGGTCCGGCCGGGTAGTCGAGGTTCGGCTTGATGGCCTTCGCCTCGTCCATCGCCGTTTCCAGGCCGTTGTAGAGCCCCAGCAGTTCCGGCCGGCCGTAGTGCGCGATCATTTTGTCCAGGGCGGCCTTCATCGTGGGCACGCGGGAGTCGCCGTGCTTGTAGACGCGGTGCCCGAAGCCCATGACCTTCTTCTTGTGCGCCAGGGCGTCCTCCATCCACGCCTTCGCGCGGGTGTGGGCTTCCTCCAGCGACTCCTCCGGCCGGATGCCGATCTCGTCGAAGGTGTGCATGACGGCCTCGTTCGCACCGCCGTGCAGCGGACCCTTGAGCGCGCCGATCGCGCCGGTCACGGCCGAATGCAGGTCCGAGAGCGTCGAGGTGATCACGCGTGCCGTGAAGGTAGAGGCGTTGAAGGAGTGCTCGGCGTACAGGATCATCGAGACGTTGAAGGCCTCGACGACTTCCTGGACGGGCTCCTCGCCGAAGGCCATCCAGAGGAAGTTGGCGGAATAGCCCAGATCGTCGCGGGGCGCCACGACGTCCTGGCCGTGCCTTCGGCGCTGGTCATACGCCACGATCGCCGGCATCGCGGCGAACAGGTCCACAGCCTTGGCCATGTTGGCCTCCCGTGAGGAGTCCTCCGCGAGCGGGTGCCGTGCGCCCATGACGGAGGCCGCCGTGCGGCAGACGTCCATCGGGTGCGAGGTGGTGGGCAATGCGTCCACTACCTGCTTCACCACCGGATCGATCGCGCGGCCGGCGCGTTCCCGCGCCGTGAACTCCGCCAGCTGCTCCGGGGTGGGGAGCTCGCCGTTCCAGAGCAGGTAGGCGACTTCCTCGAAGCTGCAGCTGGCGGCCAGCTCCTGCACAGGGTATCCGCGGTAGAGCAGTGAATTCGTGTCCGGGTTCACCTTGGAGACCGCGGTGTAATCCACCACGACGCCGGCGAGGCCCTTTTTGATCTCTTGTTCAGCCATGCTGAAACTCCTTTGTTCCTGTCGCCTGTGTTGGCCCGGCCGGAGCCGGGAATCCGATGCTGGGCTTACTGTCCGGGGATCTGGAAATTGAAAACCCCGGCATCGAAGCTGTTGTACGCCTCGTAGTCCACGAGGTCATACAAACGCGCCCGGGTCAGCATGTTCCCGACCTGGGCTTCCTGGGTACCGTCAGCCTTAATCGATTCCAGCGTACGCTCCGCAGCGCCCATGGCACTACGGAGCAGCGTCACCGGATAGATGATCATGTTGACCCCGACGCCGGCGAGCTCTTCCACTGTGAACAGCGCGCTCTGGCCGAACTCGGTCATATTGGCCAGGATCGGCACGTCGACGGCGTCACGGATGGCCTGGAACTCACTGAGGTCCTTCATGGCCTCCGGGAAGATGGCGTCAGCACCGGCCTCCACGAGCGCCTTGGCGCGGTCCTGCGCGGCCTTCAGCCCATCCGTGGCACGGATGTCGGTCCGCGCCATGATCAGGAAGTTCGGGTCGCGCCGGGCATCGGCAGCGGCCCGGATGCGCTTGGTGGCGGTCTCCAGGTCCACGACGTTCTTGCCGTCGAGGTGGCCGCAGCGCTTCGGGTTGAACTGGTCCTCGATGTGCAGGCCGGCCAGGCCGGCGTTCTCGAGTTCCTGGACCGAGCGGGCCACATTCATCGGCTCGCCGAATCCGGTGTCGGCGTCGACGATGCTGGGCAGGTCCGTCATCCGCGCGATCTGCCCGGCGCGGGTGGCCACCTCGGTGAGCGTGGTCAGCCCGATGTCCGGCAGGCCCAGGTCGTTGGCCAGGACGGCGCCGGAAATGTAGACCCCGGCGAAGCCCTTCTCCTCGATCAGCCGGGCCGAGAGCGGGTTGAACGCGCCCGGGAACTGCTGGATCGTCCCGGACGCCAGGAGCTCGCGGAACCGGATCCGCTTCTGCTCCGGCGTGACCTTCGAGTACAGCATTTAGAAGAGTCCCTTCGGAGCTGCGGCCAGGTCGATCACGCCGTCGGCGGCCTTGATGTTGAGCTGGTCCAGCTCGCCGGCGGCCAGCTCGGGCAGGCGGGCGGCGGCGGCCAGGAAGCGTTCGATTTCCTCTTCGGCGACCAGTCCTGCGGCGAGGGTGCGGAACTTGTTCACGTACTGTTCCCGTGCGAAGGGCCGGGCGCCCAGCGGGTGGGCGTCGGCGACGGCGATCTCGTCGGTGATGACCGTGCCGTCCGTCAGCGTGATGACAACCGTGCCGCCGAAGGCCTTCTCCGCGATGTCGAGGGAGTGGTAGCGGCGGGTCCATTCCGGATCCTCGACGGTGGTGACCTTGTGCCAGAGGTCCACGGTGTCCGGGCGCGCGGCGCGCTCCGGGGCGTAGGAATCCACGTGGTGCCAGGCGCCGTCCTGCAGGGCGACAGTGAAGATGTACGGAATGGAGTGGTCCAGCGTCTCGCGGCTGGCCGTGGGGCTGTACTTCTGCGGATCGTTGGCGCCGGAGCCGATCACGTAGTGCGTGTGGTGGCTCGTCTTGATCAGCACGGACGCCACATTGGCCGGGTCCGTGACCTCGGGGTGCTCGCCGTGGAGCTTGCGCGCCAGGTCGATCCACGCCTGCGCCTGGTATTCGGCCGAGTGCTCCTTGGTGTACGTGTCCATGATGGCGCGCTTGGCTTCGCCCGGCGTCGGCAGCGGCACCATGTAGGAGGCGTCCGGGCCGTCCAGCATCCAGGCGATGACGCCGTCCTCGCCCTCGTAGATCGGCACGGGGGAGGTCTGGCCGCGCATGGCCCGGTCCGCGGACTCGACGGCCATCTTGCCGGCGAACGCGGGGGCGTGCGCCTTCCAGGTGGAGATCTCGCCCTTGCGGGACTGCCGCGTGGCGGTGGTGGTGTGCAGGGCCTGCCCGACGGACTGGAAGATGGTCTCGACGTCGAGCCCCAGCAGGGTGCCGATGCCGGCGGCGGCGGAGGGGCCGAGGTGCGCGACATGGTCGATCTTGTGCTTGTGCAGGCAGATGGCCTTGACCAGGTTGACCTGGATCTCGTAGCCGGTGGCGATGCCGCGGATCAGATCCTGGCCGCTGGAGCCCACGTGCTGGGCGACGGCGAGGATCGGCGGGATGTTGTCACCCGGGTGGGAGTAGTCCGCGGCGAGGAAGGTGTCGTGGTAGTCGAGCTCACGGACGGCGACGCCGTTGGCCCACGCCGCCCATTCGGGGGAGACGCGTTCTTCGATGCCGAAGACCTTCGAGCCTTTGCCGCCGGTGGTGGGGCCGTGGGTGAGCGCCTGGGCGCGGGCCGCGACGATCGGCGCTCGGTTCAGTGAGGCGATGGCCACCGAGGCGTTGTCGATGACGCGGTTGATCACCATGTCGGTGACCTCGTCGGAGACGGCGACGGGATCCGCGGCGACGGTCGCGATCTTGAAGGCGAGCTGGTCCTCGCGGGGCAGGTTTTCCTCGCTCTTGTAAACGCGGACGTGGTGTTCCTTGACCATGATGCTCCTTAGTTAGTGAGGTACGTGGGTGGCTTTGACGTGGGAAAGACTGCGGTGCAGGTGAAGCGTGGTGGCGGCCTCGGCCAGGCGGGGATTGCCGGCGGCGATCGCCTCGGCGATGGCGGCGTGCTCGGCGGCCGCAGCGGTGAGCCGTTCGGCGTCGTCGGCCGCCAGCCGGCGGACCCGGACCAGGTGGACGCGCAGGCTGCGCATCGCCTGGGCAAGGTAGGAGTTCTGGATCGCGGCGTCGATGGCCGTGTCCAGCCGGCCGACCAGCCCGTAGTAGGCGTGCCGGGCCGGATCCTCGCCGCTGATCAGCGCCGGGGCCGCACGGAGTTCATCGCGGAGCTGTTCAAAGGTGGCGGCGTCACCGCGTTCGGCGGCCAGCGCCGCGGCCTTGCCCTCGAGGGTTTCGCGCAGTTCGAAAAGTTCGTCGATGTCCTCCAGCGAAATGCCGGTGACGACGACGCCGCGGCCGCCGGCCGTCGTCGTCAGGCCTTCCGCACTGAGCCGGCTGAGGGCCTCGCGCAGGGGTGTGCGGGAGATGCCAAGCCGTTCGGATTGCTCCACTTCGGCGAGGACCGTCCCGGGCAGGAGACGCCATTCAATGATGTCCTCACGCAGGGCCGCATAGGCCTTGTCGCTCGCGCGCATCCCGACTCCTTCGTTGACTGACGGATCCAGTGTATACACGGAAGTTCAATTTGCCCAGCATTCCGCCATTAAGAGGCTGAAGGGCGACTGTTGTGTATACATGAGTCTTGTGTCGGGTGCCCGGGCGGGGCTACCATGAGCTCCATCACAACGTCGTGGACGGGACTCACTTTCATGGTTACGAAGAACTACCGGGACAGCTACATGCGAAGCCTGGAGAAGCCCGAAGCATTCTGGCTGGAGGCCGCAGGAAAGATCTCGTGGTCCGCGCCGCCGCAGCGTGCCCTCGACTCCGGCAGGGCGCCGCTGTACGACTGGTTCCCCGACGGGATCCTGAACACCTCCTATAACGCGCTGGACCGTCATGTCGCGGAAGGCCGGGGCGGGCAGGACGCCCTGATCTACGACTCCGCGATGCTCGGCACACAACGGCGGTACAGCTATGCGGAGCTGACGGACCTCGTCGCCCGGTTCGCCGGGGTCCTCCGCAGCCAGGGTGTCGGCAAGGGCGACCGCGTCGTGATCTACATGCCGATGATCCCGGAAGCGGCGATCGCCATGCTCGCCACGGCCCGGCTCGGCGCTGTCCACTCGGTCGTCTTCGGCGGCTTCGCGCCCAAGGAACTTGCCGCCCGCATCCGCGACGCGGCCCCCGCCGCCGTTGTCACGGCCTCCGGCGGGATAGAGCCCTCGCGTCGGATCGAATACCTCCCCGCCGTCGAGGAGGCCCTCGGCCTGGCCGGAACGCCGGACGTTCCGGTCCTGGTGAAGGCCAGGGAAGGCTTCGCCTCCTCGGTGGCCGGCCACGCAGGCTGGCTGGACTGGGACGCGGAGATGGCAGCCGCCGCGCCGGCCGCCCCGGTGGATGTCAAGGCCACGGACCCGCTCTACATTCTCTACACCTCGGGGACCACCGGCGCGCCCAAGGGCGTGGTGCGGGACAACGGCGGCCACGCTGTCGCGCTCAGCTGGACCCTGGAGAACATCTACGACATCGGACCCGGGGACGTCATGTGGACCGCGTCCGACGTCGGCTGGGTCGTGGGGCACTCCTACATCGTCTACGGGCCTTTGCTGGCCGGTGCCACGACCGTCCTCTACGAAGGCAAACCCGTGGGCACGCCGGACGCCGGCGCGTTCTGGCGGGTCATCCAGGACCACAAGGTCAACGTGCTGTTCACCGCACCCACCGCCCTGCGCGCCATCCGGAAGACCGATCCTGAGGCGAAGCTGCTTGAAAAGTACGACATTTCCAGCCTGCGCACCCTGTTTGCCGCGGGCGAACGCCTTGACACGGACACCTTCCATTGGGCCTCCCGCATCCTCGGCGTGCCGGTGGTTGACCACTGGTGGCAGACCGAGACCGGCTGGGCCATCTGCGCCAACCCGCGGGGCCTGGACGGGCTGCCGATCAAGGCAGGCTCGCCCAGTGTGCCGATGCCCGGCTTCAAGCTGAATATCGTCGACGGCGCCGGCACGGACGTCGAGGCGGGGACCGAGGGCAACATCGTCCTGGCCCTCCCGTTGCCGCCCGGCACGCTGACGACGCTCTGGGGCAACGATGAGCGCTACATCTCCTCCTACCTGCAGGCCTTCGACGGCTACTACGCCACCGGCGACTCCGGCTACCGGGACGAGGACGGCTACCTCTTTGTGATGGGCCGCACCGACGACATCATCAACGTTGCCGGCCACCGGCTATCCACCGGCGCCATGGAGCAGGTGATCGGCCAGCACCCGGCCGTGGCCGAATGCGCCGTGATCGGCCTCGCGGACCCGTTGAAGGGCCAGCGCCCCAGCGGCTACGTGGTCCTCAAATCGGGGGTGGACGTGCCCGAGGAGATCCTGGTGAAGGACCTGGTCGCCCTGGTCCGGCGCGACATCGGCGCCGTCGCGGACTTCAAGCACGTCACCGTGGTGGAGGCACTGCCCAAGACCCGCTCCGGGAAGATCCTGCGCAAGACCATGCGCCAGATCGCCGACGGCGAGGACTACGTGGTGCCCTCGACGATCGAGGACGCCGGCGTGATAGACCAGCTGATCGGAACGCTCCGGCCTGCCGCCACGGGGGAGTAGCTGCGGGGTAGTGGTGTTACGTGTCACGCTGAGCAGGATTTTGGGTCCCCCGTCGGCTCCGACGGCATGATTCCGCTGCCGGGACCGGGCGTCAGCGGCGAAAGCCTGCATTGAGTGACGGGTTATTTTCACGCAATCGCCGCCAGCTACTCACTGATTTTCGGAGCCGTGCACCTGCTCCGCCGGACCAAAGGCGGCCGCGTTCACCGGATCGTGGGCCGAATCTGGGCTGTTTCCATGTATGTCGTGGTGCTGACCTCGTTCGGAATCAGGACCATCGACGACGGCTTCAATTGGCTCCACGCACTCTCAGTGCTGACGCTCTGCACACTAACAGCAGGACTATGGGCCATCCGGAAGAGAAACATCAAAGCCCGCCGCAGTTTCATGACCGGCAGCTACTTCGGCCTGGTCGGCGCCTTTATTGGCGTTCTGGCAGTACCCTCGCGCCGCATTCCGCAGCTCGCCATCCACGAACTCCCTTTGCTGGGGCTGTTGATCCTGGTCCTGCTGGGCACGGCCGCACTCACCGTCATCGGCATCGCCCAGCTCCGTCAGAGCCAGACTGTCCCCATCCCCTAGTCCCGGCCTCAGGTAGACGCTCCTTCTTGCGAATATCGCTACCAATCCCTTCGGAGTGTCTCGTCTGGAACGACATAGGAGCTGGAGTAGTGAACCCAATCGTCCCTGCGTCCCTCCCTGAAGAGTCGGTCTGCAACCATCTGGCACTCCTGCCAGTCCTTCCGGGAGTCCTGCGGTCCATAGCCGACAGCTTCACCGAGCTGATCCAACGTCACCCGCCGTGTGACTCCCGGCGCAGTCGCTACTTCGTAAGTGAAGGTTCCTTTGAGGGAAAACCATCCATTGCGGACGGGGGCTTCGATCAGACGGAAGTAAGTGCTTCCATTGGCGAACATGGCAGCAGCCGCGCTCTCTTTCGATTCCGGCTCAGCATTGACGAAATCCGTGAACTTCTGGAGGAGCCCTTCGTAATCGGCGTTGAGGACTTCATCCACCGCTCCGTCTTTCTGCACGTACCGGTCACTGAGGCTTCCGCTGCCGCCCTTCATTGACGAGCGGAGCCACAGTCGAACCTCTTCCACGGACTCTTCCGATGGTTCGCTCTGAAGCGCTCTGGCAAGGGATTCGTATTTGAGCGCCACTACAGAGAGATTCATGTGTCTTAGCAAGGACGAAAATCGCACCATGTCGGCTGCCAGTACTTCAGTGTCCGTTTTCATCAGGCTTCTTTCGTGGGTAGGGCTAAAGCTAACCACGGGGGAGGTCACACTCATCGGTATTCCGGGTCTGAGGAGCTGGAACGGTGAATCAGTGCTCGGCACCCAGTCGACCGCAACTGCTGGCTCCTCCGATAGGCTTCGACGCGCAATACCTGGTTGAAGTATCCACCTGCGGTCAGGATCGATTCCCCCAAATCCACGCGGCCCCGACGCATCCCACGATGAGCGCCGGCGAGGATGTAATACGCAATGCGCGACCCTTTGCCCATCGCTTGACAGGACGGTCTCTTGAGGCGACGTCCGGCAATCGGACGATAGGGGTTGTTGGGGCGGGTGTGCGGTTGTCCTGCAAACCGCGCAAACTATTTGTCGGAATGGGAACCTTTTCGGATCCTGCGGACACTACAAGGCATGAGGCTAATGGGGGAAACCGACGAAGACCTGTGGCGTGAATGCATTTCAGGCAACGCTGACGCATTCGGTGTCCTGTTCGACAGGCACGCGGACGCAGTCTTCAGGTACTGTCTGTCCCGCTGTGGTTCCTGGCACGACGCGGAGGAACTCGTCTCGATCACCTTCTTGGAGGCGTGGCGACAACGGAACAGGCTCAGACCCGAGAGGGACACCCTGCTGCCGTGGCTGCTCGGTGTGGCGACGAACGCGAACCGCAACCGCGCCAGGGGATCCCGGCGGCACGCCGACTTCTTGGCCAGGCTGCCGCACTCCGATCCCCGGCACGGCCAACACGAAGCAGACCATGCAGAATCGGTCGCCTCAAGGATTGACGCAGAACGGTCCGTCCGGGAGCTACTCGATACGACCGCCGGTCTGAATGACGGTGAACGTGACGTCGTAGTCCTTTGCCTGATGAACGGCGTCGGCCAAGAAGCGGCCGCCAAGACCCTCGGCGTACGAATCGGCACAGTGAAATCGAGACTGCATCGTGCACGCGCCAAGCTGGGCGCCATGAACCGGGCACTAGAGCCCGTCGAACAAGTCGACACGATGATCGTTGAAGCGAGGACGTCATGAATCTGTCTGAAGTGACCTACCCGAGAGACACGAAGAGCCGTGTCCAGAAGCTCCTCGTCCAGGAAGCCCGCCGGACGCCCAAGCTAAGCCCGCGGTGGCGCAAACCGGCAATTCTGACTTTCGCCGGACTGGCACTGGCTGGCACCACGGCCGCCGGCGTCTATGTTGCCTTGGCGCCGGTGGACGACAAAAGGGACATCCGCTGCTACTACCATGCCGACCTCACCACCAGACCTCCTGTTGTAGGGGTCCCCGGAGAAACGAAGAACCCCTACATCACCACCGGGATCTTCATCACCGGATTCGACGCCAAGAACAACCCAAACCCGGACGATAAGAATGCCGGAATGAAACAGATCAACGACCCCATCAACCAGTGCAGCAAGGTATGGGATCTAGGAGGGATGAACCCCGGCGGACTCACTGACGACCTCATCCCGGACGGTTTTGTATCTCCGCCCCCCGGCCCTCGGGGGGAACGTCCCCTCCGTGAGGGTGCGGACAAGGACCAGAACGGCAACCCCCTCTGGCCCGGGCCGGTCAGCATGGCCCTCGGCAACTATGTCCCGTTTCTGACCGAGTGCGTCGTGGACAACACCGTCGCCGTCATCCCCGGCCCGGCCGAGGTCTGCGCCCAGCTCGGTATTCCTGCACTCGACAAGAACTAGACAGTTGGCGTCCTGTCACAGGAATTGGGGGCGACAGGACGCCCAGGCTTGGATAGTTGACTCCGCGGGGACCGCCCACATTCGTTGTAACAACAGGTTCCGTTATGGGATCCTTCAGCGGACACCTTCCATCTCCTATGCGGCGGGGCCTGGACTGCCCCGCCTCAATGGTGCCTAAGCTCGGGAGGCCGAGCAGCTTATACACACGTCACATCTCGGCCCAGGCACGGCTTCGGTTTGGGCCAGCACCCTTGTGATCGACGCCGATACAGGAGTTGATCAGGCCAGGAATATTCTCGTGGGGGTGACTGCCATGGTCATCGGGGCATTGGGATTCTGGCAGCGGGAAAGGATTTCCCAACTGAATCGCGGTTGGAATAAGCGTCTCGGCGAGCCTGGTGAGATGGCGGCAGAAGTCGGAACGGCTAAGTACTTTGGCGTGGGCGCCATTTTTATGATTTTGGCGGGGGCGGCCACTATTATCTAGTCGCTCGTTACGGGGCAACTGGGTGGGTCAAACGACAGAACTACCGCGCTCATGGTTATCATCATTGCCGCAGTAGGATTCGTCGTGCTTGGTGTGGTTTTCGCAGTGATGCTATTCAAGCGACGGTCGAAGCAGTAGGTCGAGCACCGAGAGAACCAGTGACACAAACAAGCCCATGTGACTGCCCCGGCTTTTGTCCACTTTTACCTGAGGCGCTGGACGAATGGAGGTGTCCCGTTGAAAGATCCCTAACTGCACGGGCTGCTCCCCGCACAAGTGGACGCCTCCGAGTCACACTTCAAGCGAGTCCTGCTGACCCGGCAGTTCGGCATCTCAACTAGGGCTACTTTTTTCGACCCAGAGAAATGGCACAAGCCGGCGCCTGCCGATAACTGGGCGGGCTGACAGACAGGCGGTGATTCTCAGCAGTAGGCTTGGCGGCATGGCACCGGGGGACTCAGACATGACACGTACCGAGACGATCGGCCGGTGCGCGCTCCTGCGGCCCCGACGACGGACAGCCGCATGAGGCCCTCGCCCGCGGATCTACTGATCCTAGGAGTGACCGTGCTCTGGGTGGTTAACCTCGGCCTGCGCCTCGCCCGCCAGCGGCTCTACTGGGTCACCTTTTGGTCCCTGGCCGCGGGATTGCCGGCTCTGGCGCTCTACTGGTTCTCCACGCCGTGGCACATGGAACCCGGCGCGAACTTCGGGGCGGGGATGCCGGAGGAGTACTTCTACGGAGCGATCGCGTTGGCTCTGTGGGTCATCGTGCTGCTCCTTGAGCTCGTCGTCTTCATCGCCCTGAAGGTCCGAGACAGCCGCATGCATGGCCTCAGCCAATGACCACTAGGACCCGAGCGCTCCGTAGCTTGGCCGTGTACGCGGCCGGGTTCCTGCCGTTCGCTCTCCTTTGGCGTTCTATCGGCTTCGTGCCGTCCATACTGACCGGCGTCATAGCGACGTTGGTGGTCGCATTGGCGTTTCGCGGGCACGATGCGAAGTCCAGCGCAGCCCGCAGGCTCCACCAATCCACCGAACAGGGGAAATGATGGCCGCCGGACGATGGGCGTTTCTCATGCTTGCCGTAGTGCTCCTGATCGTCTCGGTAACGCTTGCCGTTCAGGGATCTGCGGGCCTGTGGTTCACCGCAGTGGCCATGGGAGTCGCGATTTTCACTACCATGCGCTCAGGGCTCAAGGAACGTCGCCAAAATCAAGGCAGCTCGGTGTCAGAAAGCTAGGGCGGCGGCTGTGTGAGCTTCCGGCGGCCCAGCCAGAACGGAGGTGAGGTCAGCCCCACCACCGTATGGATAAGTCAGCCTGAGGCAGGACCAGCTGGTCGAGTTCAAGGGCCCAGCCTGAGGGCGGCAGGTGTCCAACCACCCCGTCAAGTGCCCGTAAGCCAGTGAGGATGTAGGTGGCATCACCTGCTGGGTCTGACTCACCGTAAGCCTGACGCGATTTTGTTGTCCTTGGATCGATTGGTCGGCCTGGTAGGTGGTGCCGATGCATGCGAATGGCTCGGTGGCGTGACCTTATAGGA
>NZ_JBFTMQ010000018.1:0-40435 GCF_056397045.1 Arthrobacter sp. 05N429 | reverse complement strand
GGAGCCAAAGCAAATCAGCGTTTCCGCGACTCACAACTCCACCAGCAGGAACCCCACCCTAATCCGGCACGCTAATCAGCGAACCATTTTTCAGGCTGTTCAGAAGGGGGTCGGTCGCTATCTTTCCGCATCAGCGGCGGCGACTCGAATAACAATACACGCCCCCAGCACCCCACACAAATCCACCCCCACCACCCCACCCACACCCCCAAAAACCCCGCCACCACACGGAACCCCGCACCCCAACAAGCCCCCCGCCGGCCAAAACCACAACCCAGGGCTTTTGTGCGGTGCGTCACTTGTCCCGGCCTGCGCCCGACTGCCGCCCAGCAGCGGGGCCGCCGCCCGCCGTCCGGCCCTAAACGCGAAAAGGGCCGGCAACCAAATGGTTGCCGGCCCCTCTTCAAGCCACTGGCTTCAGGAGTGCTGAATTACCAGGAAGACTTCGTGATGCCCGGGAGCTCACCGCGGTGAGCCATGTCGCGGAAGCGAACACGGGAGATGCCGAACTTCTGGAAGGTACCGCGCGGGCGGCCATCGATGATGTCGCGGTTACGCAGACGTACCGGTGAGGCGTTGCGGGGCAGCTTCTGCAGGCCGAGGCGAGCGGCTTCGCGAACTTCGTCGGTCGAGTTGGGGTCAACCAGAGCCTTCTTCAGTTCGAGGCGCTTTGCAGCGTAACGCTCGACGATGACTTTACGCTGTTCGTTCTTAGCGATCATTGACTTCTTAGCCATGTGTTTAGCGCTCCTCTCGGAATTCGACGTGCTTGCGGATGCGGGGGTCGTACTTCTTCAGAACCATACGGTCCGGGTCGTTACGACGGTTCTTACGCGTCACGTAGGTGTAACCCGTGCCCGCGGTCGACTTGAGCTTGATGATCGGACGTACGTCCTTGTCCTTAGCCATTAGAGCTTCACTCCTCGTGCCAGGATGGCGGCTACGACTACGTCGATGCCACGCACGTCGATGGTCTTGATGCCACGTGCAGAGACCTGCAGGGTGACATTACGGCGCAGGGACGGAACCCAGTAGCGCTTCTTCTGGATGTTCGGGTCGAACCGACGCTTGTTGCGTCGGTGCGAGTGCGAAATGCTGTGTCCAAAGCCCGGCTCGGCTCCGGTCACCTGGCAGTGTGCTGCCATGACGACTCTCCTCAAAAATAAATGAAACGGTTGCGGAGTTCCCGCGTAACCGTGCGACAGGCGGCGTTCGCATCCAGCTCCCACAGGTTTTCGGTAGTCCCGCAATGCGTAGGCATACGGCGTAAACCGGCTGCCTTCAACACTGGGGCGAAGATTTGTGGGCCACGGTCACGGGGCGGCGGAACCTTTCGGAAAGCCACTGCGTAGTACCGGGATGCTGGGCGAATACAGGAGTGCACGCAACTTGAGCCCCTAACTACCGGCCTTCAGGACTGCCAATATTGCAGACAGATCCCGCCAACCGGAGCAATTGCACACGCTCCGCGCCACCTAGCGCCTACCAAGTCTACGAGCTTGACGAATTAAAGGCCAATCCGGTATCCGGCGGTGTATAAGGGGCGACCGCGGGTCCGGACCGAAGTCACAACGGCGCCCTAGCGGTTTCACAGCCAATTGATAGGCGCCGGGCGGACCGTGGAGCCATGAACTCCTCTCTCCAGCTGGCTGTGCCGGCAACGCGGAACCGGACGCCCGTGGGGCCGCCGTTCCGCCGCCAGGCCCGGAGCCGCTTGCTCCGGGCGGACCTGTTAACCGTGATTGCGTGGGCTTCGGTGTCCTTTGCCGTTGCGCTGTGGCTGGCCGACGGCGGCGCCGCCGGCTTCTCGACGCCCGCCGGCTCTTTCACCGCTTTGGGGATCGTCGCCGGCCTTGTCGGCATGGACCTGGTCCTGCTGATGTTGCTGCTGGTGGCCCGTACTCCGCTGATCGACGGCGCTGTCGGGCATGACCGCGCCCTTGAACTCCACCGGAAACTCGGCAAACCGTCGCTTTACCTGCTCCTCGCGCACGGAGCCCTGGTCGCGATCGGTTACGGCATGACTGAAGGACTCAATCCGGTCGGTGAGCTCGTGGCGCTCTGGGTCCTGGTCCCCGATATGTGGCTCGCCATCGTGTCCATCGGGTTGTTCATCGCCGTCGTGGTCACGTCTGTGGTGACGGTCCGACGCCGGCTGCCGTACGAGTTCTGGTACGTCGTCCACCTGTTGACCTACGCGGCCGTGCTGACCGCGATCCCGCACCAGTTCAGCGTCGGCGGCCTCTTTGCCGAGGGCACCTGGCAGCGCTGGTACTGGCTCGCGATCTGTATCGCCACCGGCGCTGCCCTCGCCCATTACCGCGTGCTGGAGCCGCTGGTGGCCACGGCCCGGCACCAGCTAAGGGTGAGCCGCGTCGTCCCGGAGGCTCCCGGCGTCGTCAGCATTGAACTGACAGGGAACCACCTCGACGAACTGACGGGCAGCGGCGGCCGGTTTTTCATCTGGAGATTCCTCGCCCCGGGGATGTGGTGGCATCCGCACCCGTTCAGCCTCTCCACGGAACCCGTGCTGTTCGATTCCTCGGGCCGGGGCAGGCTGCGGATCACGGTGCGCAATCTCGGCCGCGGCTCGGCACAGCTGGCACGGCTGAAACCCGGGACCAGGGTGGCCATAGAGGGACCCTACGGGCTCTTCAGCACGGCCGCCCGCAGCCGGGAACGCGTCGTGATGATCGGAGCGGGCATCGGAATCACCCCGATCCGGGCCCTGCTGGAGCGCACTCCCTTCGAACCGGGCAACGCAACGGTGCTTCTCCGCGGCCACAGCGAGGCGGAACTCTATCTGGGGGACGAAGTCCTGGAACTTTGCCGCCGCCGCGGGGCGACCCTGTTCCACCTCACCGGCCCCCGGACCGTGGGCCAACACAGCTGGCTGCCGGAATCGGCAGTTCATTCAGGACACCGACTGGCCAGTTACGCCCCGGACATTGCCGACGCCGACGTCTATATCTGCGGCCCGGACGCCTGGGCACGCAGCGTGATCACTGCAGCCCGCGCGGCCGGTGCCCGCGAAGAACAACTCCACTACGAAAGGTTCGACTGGTGAGAATACGAGCAGCGGCTTCAGCAGCATTGGCCTCCGCCGGGATCCTTCTGGCTGGCTGGCAGTCCGGCGCGCACGTCGCAGAGACGGGGAGCACGGCGGCGGCAACGTCAGCCGCCACTTCGTCCGGGGCAGCGTCCGGGACGTCGTCCGGTACGGGAGGGAGCAGTACCAGCGGATCGTCGGGATCCAGCGGATCCTCTGGTTCCTCGGGAACAGCCGGCAGCGCCGGGGCCGCGGCGCAGGCCGCCGGAACGTTCGCCGGCAGTGCGGTCCAGACCCGTTTCGGCACCGTTCAGGTGCAGATCACCGTGAAGGCCGGTGCGATCACGGACGTCACGGCGCTGCAGTTGACCGACGACGACCGCAAGTCCGTGCAAATCAGCAACCGGGCAGCGCCGCTGCTGCGTGCCGCTGTCATCAAGGCCCAGTCCGCCCAGGTCCGGACGATCAGTGGTGCCACCGTCACCAGTGCCGCCTATCTAACCTCGCTCCAGGGAGCCCTCGATGCAGCCAACCTTTAAGCCTTCGCCCGCCGGGCACCCGGCGCACAGTGCCCCCAACTTCCCCGCCCTGAGGAGCAGGACCTTCCAGTGCATGGGGACGGTCATCAGTCTCGCCTTGCCGGTTGGCAAAGCGCCGCTGGACGACGGCCAGGTCCTGGAAGGCGCCACGGCCGCCGTCGAACGCGTGTTCGCCGGCTTGGACGAAATGTTCAGCCTCTACCGCCCGGATTCCGAGGCGAGCCGGCTGGCCACGGGCGAGGTCACGCTCCGGGAGGCCTCGGCGCCCTTCCGTGCCCGCTTTGCGGAAGCCACCGGGTGGGGGCTGCTGACCGAGGGGTGCTTCACCCCCGAGCGGCCCGACGGCGTGCTGGACCTCTCCGGAATCATCAAGGGTTACGCGATCGGCCAGGCAGCGACGGCACTGCAGGACATCGGCGTCGAGGACTGGTGCCTGAACGCCGGGGGCGATGTGCTGGTGAGCGGTTCGCCGGCGCCGGGAACCGGGTCCCCGTGGCTGGCCGGCGTCGTGGACCCGCTGGATCGCGGGGCGCTGCTCTCGGGCTTCCCCCTGGGCGGGACGGGCCGCTTCGCCGCCTTGGCGACGTCCGGGACCGCGGAGCGTGGGGACCACATCTGGCGGGCCGGAGTCGGCCGCACGGAATTCCGCCGCTCCGAGTTCCGCCAGGTGTCGGTGGCAGCCTTGGATATCGTCACCGCGGACGTGCTGGCGACGGCCATCGTAGCCGGCGGGAGGCCTATGCTGAACTGGGCCACGGACAGTTGGGAAATCGAAGTGCTTGCCGTGCTCGGCAGCGGGGAACTGCTCGCGACGCCGGGATTCCGGGCCTAGAGGTGGGTGAGCCGGGGGTAACGCGGCGTCAGGCCGTCCCCGGATGACTTACCCGTGACCCTGCGGACCACCCACGGTCCGGCGAACTCGCGGACCCAGCGGGCGTTGGCGCGGAGTGCTTCTGCCCGGCCCAGCTCCGGTACGGGGGTCATGGGCGGGACGTCGATCGAGTGGTCGTGCTCCAGGACGGTGAGGACGCGCTTGGCCATGTTGGCATGGCCGGCGGGGGACATGTGCATCCGGTCGGTCGCCCACATTCCCCAGTCGTAGTACTCGCTGAAGCGCCAGTAGTCCACCAGGAGGGCGCCGTGGTCCCCGGCGATTCCGCGGACCAGTTCGTTGTAGATGGCGGTGCGGCCGCGCGTCGTGCCGAAGATCTTCGAGCCGCGGGAGTCGAAACCGGTGAACATCACGATGGTTGCGCCGGTGGCCTTGAGCTTGCGGATGCCGGCGTCGTAGTCCACCAGGAGGTCGTCGATGTCGACCTTGGGCCGGAGGATGTCGTTCGCCCCGGCGTAGATGCTTACGACGGTGGGATTCAGGGCGACGGCGGCATCGATCTGTTCGGCCATGATCTGGCGGATCTTCCGGCCGCGGATGGCGAGGTTCGCATACCCGAAGCCCGGATCGGCGGCGCCGAGCTGCTCGGCCACCCTGTCCGCCCAGCCCCGGACACCGTTGGGGCGGGTGGCGTCGTCGTCGCCGACGCCTTCCGTGAAGGAATCTCCAAGGGCTACATAACGGGACGTGAAATCCATGGTTCCAGTCTGCCAGCAGTTGCCCCAAGCAAACAAAGCAGGGCAGCCGGACGCTACTCGCGGATCCGCACCGCCGATTCACGCAGGTACTGCTCCACCCGGGTGTACGCGTCCCGGGTCAGGGCCTTCCAAAGGGCGATGGCCAGGCGCGGGTTCGTGCTTTCCAGCTCGGCAATTGCCTCCGCGCTGAGCACCATAAGCTCCACCGGCCCCATGGCCCGGACCGTGGTCTCCTGCCGGCTGCCACTGCCCAGGGCCAGCTCGCCAAACGTCATGCCGGCGCTGAGGGTGTTGAGTTTGACCCGCGCTGCGCTGGGTCCCGGGGAGGTGCTGCTGACCTTGCCTCGGGTGATGAAGTAGACCCCGCCGAACCGCAGCCCGACGCGGCGGATGACGTCGCCGTCGTCGAACGATTTTGGGGTCATGAGGGCTTCCAGCGCGGCGGCATCGGCCGCGTCCAGCGGCGACAGGGCGGGCGACGCGGTGACCGGCACGTGGTCCGGCAGCAGCATCCGGTTCCCGTAGCGTTCCAGCAGGCGGTTTTCGCAGTATTCGACGGCGGCGTTACGGCTCGAGAAGGACGCCACTGGGTGCTTGGCGGACGGACCCAGGCTTTCGGCCACCGACCCGTCAGCCTCGATCAGCACCAGCTCCCGGCCGGCGCCGGAGAGTCCCTTCCGCGCCGATTCCAGCATGCGCAGGGCAACCTCGCTCACCTGGTCGGTGCGGCGCAGGTCCAGGACCACCAGTTCGACGTCGTCCTCAAGGCTGCTGAGTTCCCGGACCATGGACTCGGTTCCGGCGAAGAGCAGGTCGCCGTTGAGCTCGATCACGCGGGCACGGTGGCCGTGTCCGCGGAGGACGTCCGCGGCCTCGTCATTGCGGCGGATGCCCGAGGGTGTCTCGGTCACGTCGTATGCGGCGAGGATCGCGGACCGGCCGGTACGGGCGGCGCGGACGAAATGCAGTTCCATGTCCCGGGAGAGGCGCTGGGCGGTGGCGAGGCCGCGGACGCTGCTGCCGTGCTCATCCAGTGGGGGCGAGTAGACGGCCAGGCCCACCTGGCCGGGCAGCACTGCGATGATCCCGCCGGCCACACCGCTCTTCCCCGGCATGCCCACGCTGCTGATCCATGCACCGGCGTCGTCGTACATGCCGGACGTCATCATGACGGACAGCACGCGCTCCACCGGGCCGATCCCCAGCACCTGTTTGCCGCTGAGCGGATTCCGGCCGCCGTTGGCGAGGGTCGCGGCCATGATGGAGAGGTCGAAGCAGTTCACCAGGACGGAGCACTGGCGGAAATAGTCCTCAAGGACCGGCGTCGGGTCCTCTTCAATGATGTTGAACGAGCGCAGCAGGTACGCGAGCGCCGTGTTGCGGTGCCCGTGCTTGAGTTCGGATTCGAAGACGCTCTCGCTGACCGAGAGCTGACGGCCAGCGAAGGCGGAATACGTGCTGAGGATCCGTTTGAAACCGGACTGTCCGCCGGAACCCCTGATCAGTGAGGTGGCCGTGAGGGCGCCGGCGTTGATCATCGCATTGGCGGGCCGGCCCGTTCCTTCGGCCAGGGAGATTTCGTTGAAGGAATCTCCGGACGGTTCCACGTCCACTTTGGCGTCGACTGCCTCGTTGCCGAGGTCCTCGAGGGCCAGCCCGTAGGTGAAGGGCTTGGAGATGGACTGGATGGTGAATTCCTCGCGGGTGTCCCCGATTTCGTACACCGTGCCGTCCACGGTGGCGAGGGCGATGCCGAAGTTCTCCGGATCCACGTTGGCCATGGCCGGGATGGTGCTGTAGGGCTTGCCGTCCTTGAGCTGGGCGATCTCGGCGTGGATCCGGCGCAGGTAGCTGTCGATCGGCGATTCCATAGTGCCAACACTAGGCGACGCCGTGTGGGGCGGGGCGTTGGGGCGGCCGCTAGGCCTGCTTGCTCTCCCGCAGGATCCAGTGGTCCTTGTCCAGGCGGCCCACGATCTTCTCGCCAATCCGGGCGAGGTCGGCGACGTCGTCCTCGCTCAGGGCGTCGAGGAACAGCGAGCGGACCGCCTCGACGTGGCCCGGGGCCAGCTCCACGATGGTCTCCATCCCCGCGTCGGTGAGATGCGCCGTCGTGACCCGGGCGTCCCCCGGGTGCGGACGGCGCTCCACCCAGCCGCGGGTCTGCAGCTTGGTGACCACATGGGAGAGCCGCGACAGGGAGGCGCTGGTGCGCGCGGCCAGTTCGCTCATGGGCAAAAACCGGCCGTCGGCCTCGGAGAGCATCGCCAGGACGTTGTAGTCGAAGAGGGAGAGCTTGCGCGCGTGGTGCAGCTGCGTGTCCAAGGCTGCCGGAAGCAGGGTGTTGATGCTTACCTGGGCCAGCCAGGCCCGGCGTTCGTCGGCATTCAGCCAGCGCGTGTCAGTCATGGATACAGTCTAGGAGACTTGAAGATTGACGGTTCAACTTCGCAGGATTCTGTGACAAAAGATTCCCGTCTGTGCCCTGAGGGCAGGCGGTAGGCTGACCGTATGTATGTAGTCTCCTTGACCTACAAGGTCCCCGAAGAGATCGTTGACTTCCATCTCCCGGCCCACGTCACGTGGCTGCAGGATGCCTTCGACCAGGGCATCTTCTTGGTCGCGGGCCGGAAGATACCGCGCACAGGGGCGTTATTACTGTCCAACGCGGACCGCGGCGCCCTGGATGCCTCGCTGGCCAAGGATCCGTTCTATGTCAACGGTGTGGCCGAATTCGACGTCGAGGAGTTCCACGCGAGCCGGGTGGCCGCGGGCTACGAAAACCTTCTGGACAGCTGAGCCGGCAGCCCCGCGCGCTGAAGAACAGTTCAGGCAGCGGGGATCTTGGCGGTCAGCTTCTTCAATCCGGCCTTTGGCGGGACCCTGACCGGCTCCGGCCAGCGCGGGGTGAGCTGGTCTCCCAGCGTGACGCCCCGAAGCTTGCGCCCGAACAGCGGCAGGACCCAGTCATGGACCCAGCGGCGCTGCCGGCGTTCCCAGTCCCGGAGGCCAAGTTTCACCGGCGGCTCCCAGTCCCTGGGCGTGACCTTGTGCGGAACCCCGAGCTGGTCCAGGACCTGGCCGGCGAGATACTTGTGGCCCGCCTTGGACATGTGCAGACGGTCTGAATCCCACATCCGCGGATCGTAGAAGGCATCGAAGCACCAGTAGTCCACCAGCACGGCCTCGTACCTGGCCGCCACTTCGCGGACCCGCTGGTTGTAGACGGCGTTGCGCCTCTTGAGGGGTTCCAGCAGCGCCGAGACCCGGACATCGAAACCGGTGAACAGCACCACAGTGGCCCCGCTGGCGGCCAGCCTGGCGACGAGGAACTCGTAGTCCTTCATTAATGCGTGGATGTCGGTGCCGATATCCAGGATGTCATTTCCGCCGGCGTACAGGGTGACCAGCGTCGGTTCCATGGCCAGCGCTGGTTCCAGCTGTTCCGCGATGATGTGCCGCAGCCGCTTGCTGCGGATGGCGAGGTTGGCATACTCCCACCCCGGATCCGCCCTGGCCAGCCGCTCGGCCACCCGGTCCGCCCAGCCGCGAACCCCGTTGGGCAGCCGGGCACTGTAGTCCCCCACCCCCTCGGTGAACGAATCCCCCAGAGCCACATAAACGCGCCGCCCATGAGCACCCGGGGCAAGAAGGTTCTCAGCCATGGCCCCACGGTATCCAGCCCACCCGGCCAGCAGGGGACAGCGGGGTAAACGGCAGGAACACAATCCCAAGCAGACCGCACGGAGGCCGCGGGAGGCCTTCAGGGAAACAACGCGGAGTCACCTACGGCCCATCCCGGCGGGGGCGGGCGGTAAGTGACCCCGCGTTGCAGTTGACGGAGCCGGAGCACAAAGGGGACCTAACCACACGTCCGCTGCCGGTGCTTTGCAAAGGAGCGCATCGCCGACCAGAGCCGAAAGAGGCCGCCCCCGGCCGAAGGAGGCGGCGGGAGGTGTCTAAGCGACGGCAAAGCGCCGGCGCCGGGCGGAAGCCCGGCAGGAGCAGCGGCTGCTGCCGCAAGCCCGGCAGGAACTGCGGGAGCGTTAGAGAGAAACCGGCAAAAACTGCGGGAGCGTCGCCTAGAGCTCGGCCTTCCCCTGACGCCAGTACCCCATAAACGCGACCTGCTTCCGGTCAATCCCCACGTCCCGCACCAAGTACCGGCGCATCTCCTTGACCACGCCCGCTTCACCGGCGATCCAGGCGTAGAACGGCATGGCCCCGGCGGGCTTGTCCGGATTCCGGCTGGCGCTGATCGCAGCGGCGTCCATCCGGGCCGGGGTCTCCCACAGGATGTCGCGATCCACGTTGACGTCCTCGGGCTCGGGGCCGGCGGCGGGCTCCGGGGTCGAGCGGAGCCCCACCCAGCCCGGGAGCGTCACGGCGGCCCGCACCGCCTCCTGCAGCAGCTCGCCGTGCGGACGCGACCGGCCGATCGCCGCGCCGCGCGCAAGCCAGGTGATCTCGACGTCGGCCGCTGTTGTGATGCCCTGGAAGTCGCCGGCCTCCGGGACCTCCAGGATGGCGTGGCCGCTGACGTACGGCGGCAGGCTCTCGAGGATGGCGCTGATGGCGGGAACTGCCGTCTCGTCTCCGGCCAGCAGGATCCGCTGGGCCAGGCCCGGACGCCATTCGATCCCGGAGTAGGTTTCGGCCGTGGCGCAGTGCGCAGCCCGGTTGTTGGGTCCGATCAGGGTCAGGGTGTCGCCCGGTTTGGCGTTGAGGGCCCAGTTGGCCGCCGGTCCGCCGTGGCCGGCGTCGTCAAAGTGCAGCACGAAGTCGACGTCGAGTTCCGGGTAGACGGCGTCGAGGCGTTCCTGCCGCACGGTGTAGGTGCGCATGGAGCCGCGGGTCGCAGGATCCATGGCCAGCCACTCGCGGTACCAGCCGGTCTGCTCCATCCGGAACTCCGGCAGCGGCAGCGCGGTGCCGTCGGCGGCCAGCGAGGGGATCATGAGTTTGATGCGCAGGTCCAGGGTGCTGCCGCTGACGCCGAAGTCTCTCAGCGAATAGCCGCCGAAGGTGACGCGCCGGAAGTTGGGGCCGAGCTGCTGGACCGCCGTGACCTGGACCTCGAAGGCCAGGGTCATGGGTTCCGTGGCTGGCGAGCTCTCGAGGGCCGCCGGGGCATGTTCCGTTGCGCGGTTCTTGGCAGTCATGGGACCAGCTCCAGGGTTGTGGTTTGTGGGGAATCAGCGTGGTGGCGGCCCAGCGGGATGATCAGGGGCGCACCGGACACCGGATCGGGGAGCACCCGGGACTCGAGGCCGAAGACGTCGCGGACCAGTTCCTCGGTGACCACGTTCCGGGCGGCTCCTTCGGCCACGATACGTCCGCCCTTCATGGCGATGATGTGGTCCGCGTACCGCGCGGCGAGGTTGAGGTCGTGCAGCACAATCGCCACGGTGGTGCCGCGCTGCCGGTTGAGGTCCGTGATGAGATCCAGGACCTCCACCTGGTGGGTGAGGTCCAGATAGGTGGTGGGCTCATCCAGCAGCAGCACTTCGGTTTCCTGGGCCAGGGCCATCGCGATCCACACGCGCTGCCGCTGCCCGCCGGAGAGTTCGTCGACGTTCCGCCCGGCGAGTTCCAGCGTTTCGGTAGCGGCCATCGCCTGCTGGACCGCGCGTTCGTCCTGCGCCGAGCCGCCTGCCGGCCGGGACCGGAAGAAACCCTGGTGCGGGTAGCGGCCGCGGCCCACGAGGTCCCGGACGGTGATTCCGTCCGGTGCCGTGGGGTGTTGCGGGAGCAGGCCCAGGGTGCGGGCGACTTCACGGGCCGGACGGCTGTGGATGTCCCGGCCGTCCAGGGTGACGGTGCCGGCCGCGGGCTTGAGCAGCCGCGCGAGGCCCCGGAGCAGGGTGGACTTGCCGCAGGCGTTGGCTCCGACAATTATGATCACCTTGCCCTCGGGGATGCCGGCGCTGAGCCCCTCGATCACGGTCCGCTGATCGTATTTCAGCGTCAGGCCGGAGGTCTGAAGGGTGGCCATCTCAGGCGTCCTTTCGGTTGGAAGTGACGAGCAGCCAGAGCAGGAACGGGGCGCCGAGTGCACCGGTGATGACACCGACCGGCAGGACCGTTCCGTCCAGCAGCAGCGGTGCGATATTGGCAGCGACAAAGTCGGCGCTCAGGACGATCAGCACGCCGGTCAGGGCCGAGGCCGGCAGGCTGGCTTTGCGGACGAATCGGCGCGCGATCGGCCCGGCGAGGAACGCGACGAACGCCACGGGCCCGGCAGCCGCCGTCGCCGCCGCGGCGAGTCCGACGGCGGTGATCACGATGGCCAGCCGGGCCGCGCCCACCCGGACGCCGAGGCCGGCGGCGGTGTCGTCACCGAGTTCGAGGATGCGCAGCGGGCCGGCCAGGAGCGCGACGGCGGGAACAAGGACCAGCAGTGCGATGCCGAGGACTCCGGCCCGGTCCCAGGTGGCGGAGTTGAGCGATCCGTTGAGCCAGACCAGGACGTCGGCGGCGGTGCGGATGTCCGTCCTGGTCAGCAGGAAGCTCACCACGGCGTGGAGGGCCGCGGCGATGCCCACCCCGGCCAGGATCAGCCGGCTGCCGGCGGCGTCGCCCCGCTGCCCGCCGGAACCGAACGATCCGCTGCGGGAGATGGCGTAAATGAGGGTGGCTACGGCCAGAGCGCCGGCGAAGGCGGCCCCCGAAACCACGGCGCCGGTGGCTCCGAAGACGACGATCGCCGTCACCGCCGCGGCGCTGGCGCCGTAACTGATGCCGATCACGTCCGGGCTGGCCAGCGGATTGCGGAGCATGGTCTGGAACAGCGAACCGGACAGCCCGAACGCGGCCCCGATCAGCGTTCCCACGACGGCGCGCGGCAGCTTGTGCTCCATCACGATGAAGCTGGCGCCGGGGATCTTCTCCCCGCCGGTAAGGTGCGCGCCCAGGATCCGGAAGAAGTCCGGAATGGTGACGGTGTAGCTGCCCAGGAGCACGCTCGCGGCGAAGAGCGCCACGACGGCGACGGCCAGCAGCACCGTCCGCCAGTGTTGCGCTATCAGTTTTGGTCGCTCAGCCGAGGGTTTGGCGACGGGAAGTGATAGGTCAACGGAGGTTTTGGTTTCGGCGAGTGTCATAGCCCGGCCCCCTTGCCGCGCCGGACCAGCCAGACGAACACCGGGGCACCGATGAGCGCGGTCACGATCCCGGCAGGCACTTCACCCGGAAGCAGGATGACGCGGCCGATCACGTCGGCGGCCAGCAGCAGGGCCGGGGCCAGGATCAGCGAGAACGGCAGAATCCAGCGGTAGTCGGGGCCGGTCAGGAAGCGGACGGCGTGCGGAATGACGAGGCCCACGAAGCCGATCGGCCCGGCCAGGGCTGTGGCTGATCCGCAGAGCAGGACGATGCCCAGGGCGGTGACGCCGCGGGCCGGCCCCACCCGCTGGCCCAGGCCTCGGGCGATGTCGTCGCCGAGGGCGAGGTTGTTGAGGATCCGGCCCGTGGCGAGCACAATCGCGGCCCCCAGGAGCAGGAACGGCAGGGCCGGGAGGATCACGGACCAGTCGCGGCCGGCGATCCCGCCGACCTGCCAGAACCGAAAACGGTCCAGGGTGTCCCGGCTGGACACCAGGATGACGTTCATCAGTGAAAAGAGCCCCGCGCTCAGGGCCGCGCCCGCGAGGGCGAGCTTCACCGGCGTCGCACCGTCCCCGCCGAGCGACGCGACCAGGTAGACCAGCACCGCGGCGGCCGCGGCGCCGACAAACGCGAACCAGATATAGCCCGTCAGCGAGGACACACCAAACACGTAGATTCCGGTGACGACAGCCAGCGCGGCCCCGGCGTTGATGCCGATAATGCCCGGGTCCGCGAGGGGATTGCGGGCAACGCCCTGCATGGCCGCCCCGGCGAGCCCGAGGGCGCCGCCCGCGAGCAGGCCCAGGACGGTGCGCGGAATCCGGGCGTGGACCACGGCGTGGTCACCGCTGGCCGGATCGAACTGCGTCAGCGCCCGCCAGACGGTTTCCAGGGCCAGGCCCCGGGCGCCGACCGCGAGCGACGCCGCGGTTACCAGCGCCAGTACGACGACGGCGGCCAGCAGCCAGAGCGCGCGCGGGCCCCGGGCGGGGGCGACCGGGGCCACGGCGATCGCCGGGGAAGGCCGGGCGGCTGCGGAGGCTGCCGTCGTCGTAAGTGGGCTCATGGTCCGGTGGCTACTTCGCTGCCTTGTCCGCTGCGGCGGCGAGGTTCGGCAGGAAGGTGTCCAGGGACCACGGCAGGCTCAGCGGCGAGGAGGCGGAGATGGACAGCGTCAGGGTGTTGTCCGTGTCCGCGACGAGGGCGCCGTTCTTGACCGCAGGGATCTGCGCCATCAGCGGGTCGGCCTCGACGGCGTCGGCTGCGGCCGCGTCGGCGACCCAGGTCACGAAGATGTCCGAGTCGAGTTCGTTGGCCTTTTCGGCGGACCACGGGATGTAGAACTCCTTGGATCCCTTGGAGTTTTCGTCCACGACGGAAGCCTGCGTCATGCCGATGGAGCTGAGGAACCGGGGGCGGTTGTCATTGGCGGTGTACAGGCTGATCTTCTCGGTGGCCGCGGGGTCCAGGTTGCCGTAGATGAAGGTCTTGCCGGCGAGCTGCGGGTACTTCGCGGCCTTGTCCTTGATGGTGGCCTCGGTGTCCGCGACCAGCTTGGTGGCTTCGGCTTCCTTGCCGAGGGCCTTGCCGATGATCGTGGTGGAATCCTGCCATGAGGTCCCGTAGGCCACCTCGGGGTGGGCCACGACGGGGGCGATCTCGCTGAGCTTCTTGTAGTCCTCTTCGCTCAGGCCGGAGTAGGCGCCGAGGATGACGTCGGGGTTGAGCTTGGCGATTTCGGTGAAGTTGACGCCGTCGGCCTCGGAGAACTGGGCCGGGGCCTTGTCGGAACCGAACCCGGCGCCGAGCTTTTCGAGGGCGGCGTCCTTCCACGGGGTGGAACCCTGGTCGTTGCCGCCCCATTCGTTCTTCGGGACGCCTACCGGAACCACGCCGAGGGCAATCGCCACATCGTCATTGACCCAGGAAACAGTAACGACGCGCTTCGGCTGTTCCTTGACGATCGTCTCGCCAAACGCGTGCTTGATGGTCACCGGGAAAGCGGAACTGGCCGACTGGCTGGGGGCATCTGCCGCGGTCGAGCTTGCCGGGCCGGTGGAGCACGCGGTCAGCGAGAGGGCGACGGCGGCCAGGACAGCAGTCGCCTGGCCCGTGGCGCGGAGGAATCGGCGTCGGGGCAGGGCGGTGCTCGGGGCAGGGAGAGGCATGGGATTCCTTAGGTCATTGATGCGAACCTAAGTAAGGCTAGCCTACCCTTGGCGCAATTAAGCAAACCTTTCGTAACGTAATTGCCAAAATGGGCTTGACGTCCCGCTTAAACAACAATGCGGGGTCACCTGCGGCGCATCCCGGCGGGGAATTTGGGCTGCAAGTGATCCCGCGTTGCGGCGGTCCCGTGGCGGGGCGAAGAGGCGCCCGCCCGCGGTCAGCGGAGGACGATGTCCACCGGGTTCGCCTCCGAGCGCCAGGTTCCCTCGGATCCGGGCCGCGGGCCGATCACGGGGGCAGTGAGCACCCCGGAGCGGTTGGTGCGCTTGTCACGCAGAATCTCGGTGACGGAGCCGAGGTGCCGGGACAGGTCGATCACGTTTTCCGGCGCGGCCAGGAGCAGCTGGAAGCCGAACTCATGCAGGGCCTTGATGCCGGCGCCGGCGAACTCCTCCGAGGCCAGGACAAAGGCCTCGTCCATCATCACCGTGCCGTAGGTCGTGAAGCCTTGCTCGGCGATGCCCAGCTGGTAGCTCAGCGCGGCGGCCATGATGAAGGCGGTGAAGCGCTGCCGCTCGCCGCCGGACATGGAGCCGGTGTCCGCGTGCATAAAGACTTCGGTCTTCTTTGAGCCCTTTTTCGGGCCCTGCACCTCGCGGTGTTCCTTGCACTGGATGAAGAGGTGCCCGCGGACGTCCAGCACCTCGGCACGCCAGCGCCGGTCCTCGGGCGTCTGCGAGCCGAGCCGCTTTACGAGCGTTTCGAGCGACTTGTAGCGGTTGGTGAGCTCGGCGTCGTCGTCCGTGTCCAGGCCGGCGGACGGCGCGGCAGCCTTCCCCGGGCGGGCGTGCCGGACCTTGAGAGCGTTCTGGATGGCGTCCTTGAACTGCTTGGCCGTGGCGGGCAGGGTCTGCTTGATGTCAAGTTCCAGGAAGCTGCCCTCATGGAAGTTCACCTCGGACAGGATCCCGTTGAGCGGCAGGATGCGGCTGGTGATAGAGCGGCGTTCCTCATCCAGCAGGTGCAGCAGGGTGGAAAAGGATTCGTGCGTGCGCTGGTTGAAGAACTGCCGGAATTCGGCCTCCTGCGCGGGGAGCCCGTCGCTGACGATGGCGTGATAGCGGGCCTCGAACTCCCCCGCGGCGCCGATCGAGGTGCCGTGGTCCGCGGAAATCGATGTTCCCCACTCCCGCACGAAGCCCTCGAAAATGCGGGTGAGCCGCTCCGAGGTGGCCTGCCCGCGGGATTCGGCAGCATGCAGCTCGGCGAGGAGCCGGGTCCGGACCTGGTTGGCGAGGTTGTCCAGCTCGTGCATTTCCAGGACGTCGCCGAAACCGGTGAAGTACGGTTCCAGTGCCGTGACGGTGGCGTCCGACGGCGGCGACTGTTCCAGGCGCGCCCGCGCGGCGTCCAGCAGCGAATCGGCGGTGGAGAGCTGCGAGTCGACCGCCTTGTATTCGCTTTGCAGCACGGCCGCGGCCTCGGTGCTGGACTGGTGCTTGTGCCGCGCCGCTTCGATGTTGGCGCGCAGCGGTTCGAGGTCGGCCTGCGCAGCGAGGGCGTCCTTGAGCCGCTGCTCGATCCGGGCGAGTTCGTCCGCGGCCACCGCGGCCGAGACCTGTTCCCAGGGCCGGTGGTCCTCGGCCACGCGGCGCAGGGCTTCCAGCTGCCGGGTCATCCCCTGGTGCGATTCTTCCCGGCTTTGCGCGAGTTCAGCGGCCTTGGCCAGTTCCTGCTGCAGGTCCTCGACCTGTGCCGCCACGAGCTCCAGCTTGGAGGCGTTGTCGAAGCCCAGGACGTAGTCCTGCCGGCCGGTGAAACGGTCGTCTTTTTCCACGGTGTGGCGATTTCGCTTGACCACGCCGCCCAGGCTCAGGCCCTTGTCCAGCCGGGCCAGCTCGTCCGGGTCCTCCACGCACGGGTAGGCGAAATCGAGGGCGATCCGCTCGCGGATCCACTCCCCGGCCTCCGCGCTCGGTCCCATGGCGAGGATGTCCAGCTTGGTGAGCAGATCGCCGTCGGCCACGTCCTCCACGGCCAGCGCCCCGCCGGCGAGCGGCTTGGAGACGTCCACCGCGCGCAG
Organism: Arthrobacter sp. 05N429; assembly: GCF_056397045.1. Taxonomy (NCBI): domain Bacteria; kingdom Bacillati; phylum Actinomycetota; class Actinomycetes; order Micrococcales; family Micrococcaceae; genus Arthrobacter; species Arthrobacter sp. 05N429. The sequence continues at coordinate 23,898 of NZ_JBFTMQ010000018.1, read as the reverse complement.
CGCACCGCGGACCGAATGGTCGTTAAGGTACCGGGTGACGGCGGCGAAGTGCTCGCCGGGGACCAACAGCGTCGTGGCGAGGCTGCGCAGCGCGCGCTCGGCGGCCGGCCGCCACTGCTCCTGGCCCTCGGCGAGGTCGATCAGCTCGCCGCCGAACGGCATCTGCTCCTCGGCGACGCCCGTGGCCGCCGCGATGGCGCTGCGGTTCTCAATGCTCGACGGCGGCAGCAGTGACTTGCGCGTCTTGAGCGAGACCAGCTCCTGCTGGGCAGCCGCAAGCTCCCGCTTCCTGGTCGCATGGCCGTCGAACGCCTCGAAGCGCAGCTCCTTGAGGGCCTCCGAGTCGTCCTTCAGTTCGGCCGAGCGGGCGGCCGCGTGCTCGTGCGCCTGCTCCCAGCCCGCCGCGGTCCACTCGAGTTCCAGGCCGGCGTCGGAGAGTGCCTTGCGCGCGGATTCCTGCACCTGCTGGCGGAGTTTGAGCCCCACCCGGGCGTTCTCGAGCGACTGTTCGATCGCGGAGATCGCATTGCCGCCCTGGTTGTTGTAGTCCGCCTCGAGCTGACGCAGGTCCTTGGCCAGGCCGTCCCGGACGCCGCGCTCGGCGCCGAGTTCCTTGGCCTTCGCCTGGGCCAGGTCCTTGAACCGGGCCAGCGTTTTCTCGTGGACGGTGACGGCCAGCTGCTGCCTGTACGCCTCGAACTCCTCGCCGGCCAGCTCCCGGAGCCGGTTCGCGTCGAGCAGGGACTGGGCATAGTCCTTGTTCAGCCCGGGCACTGGTGCCAGCTGGTCGCGCTGCTGCCGGACGTCCTCCAGGCGCTGCCGGATGGACATCAGGTTGCTGAATTCCTCGACGACGTCGTCCGCGGCGGCCAGCGTGGCGGGCGCGTCCAGGACCTGGTCGCGGAAGAAGTTGTTGACGCTGCCGCCGAGGCCCTTGCCGGCCTGGATGACGCGCAGCAGCGGCAGGGCCTGGTCCGAGTTGATGCCGAGCAGGCGCCGGAAGCGTTCCGCGAAGGCCTTGTGCACGTCGAAGATCTGGGCGTCCGGGAAGATCGCGTCCAGCGCCGACTTGGTGAAGCGCTTCTCCGCGATGCCCTCGATCGCCGCGAGATCCAGCGGCTTGTTGTCGATCAGGTAGTACCGCCCGACGCTGGACTCCGTGCCGTTTTTGGGCAGGTCGAACAGCGCCGAAACCGTCACCCGGGTGCCCGCGGCGTTGTCGAACGTCAGGGCGACGGCGGACCACGTGGCGCCGGGGCGCTGGAACGCGCTGGCCGAGCCCTCGCCGACGGCCTTGTCCCCCACCTTGCCGCGCATGTACGTAAACGTTGTCCGTTTGTCCTCCACCGCGCCGCCCGCGCGCTGGGCCGCGGCCTCGTTGGAACGAGGCCGGGCATCGAAGACCCGGAGCATCGCGTCGAACAGCGTGGACTTGCCGACGCCGGAATTGCCTGTGAGCAGGGTGCCGTTGCGGTCCACGTGCATCGTGTGGGCGCCGTGGAAGGTGCCCCAGTTGACCACCTGGACCAGGGCCAGGCGCATCTGGCCGGGGTTGGTGAGCTCGCCCATGGGCAGCATGGTTGCGATGCTCACTTGGTTGCTCCGTCCGTAGTTGCCTCAGTCGTGGATGCGTCCGACGGCGACGGCGATGCCGCCCCCGCCCCTGCGCGGGCGGCATCGCCGTCGTCGTCTTCGTTTGTCAGGTCGCCTTGGGCGACCGTATCGGCATCTGTGTCGTCGTCCGGGTCGTCGCCTGCGGAAGCTGTCGCGTCGCCGTCGAGCTCCAGCAGAGGCTCCGTGCCGGACTGGTCGGTGCTGGCTGCGACGAGGGCGTCGATCTGGGCGGGGATGTCGCCGATGTTTTCGAAGGGGAGGGCCAGGGGGAGGGCGTTGGAGATCGTGAAGACCTCGTCCAGGCCGGTGGTGAGGAGCAGTTGGCGGGCCAGGAGTTTGGTGATGGCTCGGGTGACGACGTCGGAATCGCGGAGCGCGTCCTGTTGGCCCGAGGGCTGGTAGTGGGCAACGAGTTCGGCGATTTCCTCGCGCGTGATTGTGGGGTCCGTCTGGGCTGTGACGTGGCGGTCCAGGAGGAGGCGGAGGCGGAGCAGCACGATGGTTTCGACGCGGCTGAGTGCCCGCTGCTGGCGCAGGATGCTGGAGCGCGTGCTGCCGCCGATCGCCTCGGGGTCCACGGGGCGCAGCACGGCCACCTTGCGTTCGTGGTCCAGCTGCAGGGTCAGGAAGAGCTCGGAGAGGCGGCTGCGCAGGATCAGCTGGTTGTCCAGCAGGGTGGTCCAGAGCTTTTCGTCCCGGCCGCCGTCGATGTACGGGCCCTTGAGGAGCTTCACCAGGGCCTGGCGGACCTTCATCGGAAGCACGCCGGTGTCCGCCGGGAACAGTGCGGCGCCGTCGACGAACGTGTCCCGCGGGGTGACCGTGAAGGGGTCGGCGTGGACGTGTTCGGCATGGCCGGCCTCCGGCTCTGCGTGGGGGTACTCCGGCTCCGCGGCCTGCGTGTCGTGGGAAGTTTCAGTCATCTTCAGTCCTTCTTGAGCGTGACCACCGGCAGGTACGCGGTGCGCGTGGAGCCGTCGATCTGTTCGAAGTCGAGAGTGTCCCAGGCGTCGCGGTCAAAGCCGGCGCCCTCGTGCAGGGCGTGGGAGAGCAGGGCGCGGATCGAGTTGATGTGGCGTTCCCCGTCCGGGAGCTGCGCCCAGGCCTCGGCCAGGGTGGTGGCGCCGACGAACGCGGTGCGGATGGCCTCGGGGCTGGCTTTGCCGGTCCGCGGAGAGCGCACCCGGTCCGAGTCGCTGAAGGCAATGGGGTCGGCCAGCTTGGGCGGGGCCGCAAACTCGTCGGGGTCGAACAGCTTGACCATGGCCAGGGACTCGAACCCGGCGTTGAACAGCACCGGGCCGCGGATCAGACCGGGCCGTTCCCGTTCGTACGGCAGGGACCGGATGGCCTGCTCGGCCTCCCGCAGGACCTTGCGGAGCCGGACGGACTGGCGGAAGTCGTCGCTCTGGACGTACGTATTGAGGCTTTCGCTGAGCTTGCCGTAGATCCGCTGGATCTGGCTGTGCTGGGTCCGGAGCTCCGCCACCAGGTTCTTCAGCGTCTCGCGTTCGTCCTGGCTGAGGTCGTCCGCGAACTGCCGGCTGAGCACCTCGCCAATCGCCGACCGGAAGCGCAGCTGCTGCTGCGGGTCCTCCAGGAACGCCGTGAACGATCGGAAGGTCCTTCCCTCGGGGCTTTGCCGGAGCCGCTTGTCCGCTTCCAGCACCTGGGCCATGGTGGCGCCCTTGCTGAGGGACTCCTCGATGATCTGGTTGCGGAGCTCGCCCACCAGCTCCTCGATCCGGTCACGCATCTTCTTGTAGTCCGCGGGCAGGCTGGCGGCGAGGTCCAGGATGTTCCCGGCGGCCTCCACGGCCTCCTCGTCGTCGAGCAGCCCGTCAAAGTCACCCGAGCTGATGTCCTCGATCAGCTGGCGCCGTTCACCGATTTCCTCTTCCAGGGACTCCAGCCGGGCGCTCTGGTCCGGGTTGGTCTCGTTGGCGAGCTTCTCGACGTCGCCCAGCAGCGTGCCGAGCCGCGAGCCGTTGAGGGTGGAGCGTTCGCTGGAGAGGCTGTCGAGGAACGCGAGAACGCGGGCCGCGGGTTCGGTGACTTCGTACACGATCTGGCCGGACTGGTTCCGCCGTGTCAGGAAATTCTTCCGGGTCCACTCGTCGCCGAACGTCTTCCCGTTGGCCGAGCCGCCCAGCCCGGGGTCCTGGCGCCGGAGCTGCTCCAGGAAGGAGTCGACGTCGGCGTGGAACTGTTCCAGCGGAAGCTGCGGCCGGGTTCTCGTAAACGACGCCTGCAGCACGGCGATCACCCATGGCGCCGAGCGGGTCAACGCCCAGGCGGGACCCTTGGTGAGGAGTTCGAGGTCCCGAAGCCTGGCGCTGATGGCGTCGGCGGAGGACAGGGCGGAACGGGACACGCACTCTCCTTCAGCTGCCGTGGGGTCTGGATGGGGCAGCGGATTCGGAAAACTGCCAGCTACAAGGTTAACGCAGGCCCCGGTTTGCATTCATCGTTGTGCGCCGTTCGCTTCGGGAGCAGACTATGAACAGCACGTGAGAGGAGCCAGCGATGAGCAAAAAAGCAGTACTGATCACGGGGATAGCGGCGGCGGCCGTCATCCTGGGCGGCGCAACAGTCGCGGTTGCTGCCAGCACCCAGACCGCCGCGCTCCGGCTTCCAGACGCCGGCGTTGCCTCCGTAAACCTCGACCGTTCACTCCGGGCGGACACAGCCGAGGCACCAGGGCAGGACGACGATTCCAACCTGCCGGCGCTGAGCGCCGCGGATGCGGACAAGGCGGGCAGCGCCGCCCTCGCCAAAGTCGGCCAGGGCACCGTCACCGAGGTGGAACGGGAGAACGAGGGCGGCTCCGCCTACGAAGTGGAGGTGCGGCTGGACGACGGCACCCAGGTTGAAGTCCAGCTCGGTTCCGACTTCCAGGTCCTGAGCCAGGGCGCACCCGAGCGCGACGACGACTGATCCACGGGTTGGGCCGGTTGCAACGGGCGGACCGTGAGGTTTCCGCGACCGGTCCGTGACCTACGCCCCGGTAGCATTTCGATCCCGTATCAAGAGCCCCGGCACGGGCTCTCGACTCTGGCTAGCGCTCTTCCCCCACCCTACGCTCGGGCTACTGATTCAGCCGAAGCAACGGTGCAGGAGGAAGAATGCAGTTCGACCTAAGCGCAGTGGAAACAGCAACGCTGGTGTTCATCGGAACGCTGGTGTTTGCCTTGGTACTGACAGTGTTCGTGATGACGGCGTCGTTCGCTGCCCTGGTGCTGGTGGGCGTCGGCCGGCTCGCCTGGCTCGTCGCGGCGAACATCCTGCTGGGGCTCGTCCACGGCATTAACCACGCCTGGGACCGGCTGGTCCACCACGCCTCCACCGTGGAACTTCCGGGCGACTTCGCCGGAGACTTCGTCGGGGATATCGCGGCCGAAATTATGGGCCAACCGGCCCCTAGTACCGGCACCTACCCGCGGGTAGTATTGCGGGACAGCTGAAGGGTCCTCCACCCACGGCGGATCCAGGGCTCGAGCCGGTAACCCCGGTTAGAGGAGATGCCCGATGAGCTCCGCCGTTGAGAATCCAGCCACTGACAACCCGGCCGACAGCCCCGCCGCTGAGGTCCCGGTCCCGCCCGGGACGTTTGGCCACGATGCCACCGCTGCCGACGCGCGGGCCATCGCCGAAGCCGCCCGCGAGACCACCTGGGACCGGCCCAGCTTCGCCAAAGGCCTGTACCTCGGCAGCTTTGACCTCAGCCTGATCCACCCTTGGCCGGAAGCCCCGGCGGACGACGTCGAACGCGGGGATGCGTTCATGGCCCGCCTGACCGACTACTGCCGCACCATGTCCGGGCGCACCATTGAGCGCGATGCCCGGATTCCGGACGACTACCTCCGGGGGCTGGCCGAGCTGGGGGTCTTCGGCATGAAGATCCCCCGCGACTATGGCGGGCTTGGCCTTTCGATGGTGTACTACGGACGGGCCCTGGCGCTGCTGGGTTCCGTCCATCCCAGCCTCGGGGCGTTGCTCTCCGCACACCAGTCCATCGGCGTTCCCGAGCCCGTAAAGGTCTTCGGCACTCCGGCGCAGAAACAGAAATACCTGCCGCGCTGCGCCGCCGGCGCCATCACCGCGTTCCTGCTGACCGAACCCGACGTCGGCAGCGACCCCGCCCGGATGGGGGCGACCGCTGTCCCTTCCGAAGACGGCGAGTCCTACGTGATTGACGGCGTAAAACTCTGGACCACCAACGGGGTCATCGCCGAACTTGTGGTGATCATGGCCGTAGTCCCCTCCCGCACCGACGCGGACGGAACGGTTCACAAAGGCGGCATAAGCACCTTCGTCGTGGAGATGGACTCCCCCGGCATCACGGTGGAAAACCGCAATGCTTTTATGGGCCTGCGCGGCATCGAGAACGGCGTCACCCGCTTCCACCAGGTCAGAGTGCCCGCGGCGAACCGGCTGGGCCGTGAAGGCCAGGGCCTGAAAATCGCCCTCACTACGCTCAACACCGGCCGGCTCTCCATACCCGGGCTCTGCGTTGGCTCCGGGCGGTGGAGCCTAAAGATCGCGCGCGAATGGTCCAGCGCCCGCATTCAGTGGGGCCGGCCGGTGGGCCTGCATGAGGCCGTGGGCAAGAAGATTGCCTTCATTGCGGCCAGCGCTTTCGCCCTGGACGCTGTGTTTGAGTTGTGCGCCGAAATGGCCGACGCCGGGCAGAAGGACGTGCGGATCGAGGCGGCCCTGGCGAAGCTGTGGTGCACCGAGATCAGCTGCCGGATCGCCGACGAACTGGTCCAGATCCGCGGCGGGCGCGGCTTCGAAACCGCGGACTCGCTTGAGGCCCGCGGCGAGCGCGCCGTGCCGGCCGAGCAGCAGCTCCGCGACCTGCGGATCAACCGGATCTTCGAGGGGTCCTCGGAGATCATGAAGCTGCTGATCGCCCGCGAGGCCGTGGACGCGCACCTCGCGGCCGCCGGAGACCTCGCCTCCGAGGACGCCAGCCTGTCCGACAAGGCCAAGGCCGCAGTTGGCGCTTCCGGCTTCTATGCCAAGTGGCTTCCGAAGCTCGTCGCCGGGGCCGGCATGGACCCGCGTTCCTACAGCGACTTCGGCCGGCTCGCCAAGCAGCTTCGCTTCGTCGAGCGCTCCTCCCGGCGGCTGGCCCGGCAGACGTTCTACGGGATGGGGCGCTGGCAGGCGAAGCTCGAGCACAAGCAGGCGTTCCTGGGCCGGATTGTCGACATCGGGGCCGAACTGTTTGCCATGGCCGCTTGCTGCTCCCGGGCGGAAATGCTGCTGCGGACCGAGCCGGAGAAAGGGGCTTCCGCCTACGAACTGGCCGAGGCGTACTGCGAGCAGGCCCGGGTGCGGGTGGAGGAGTACTTCGACCAGCTGTGGAGGAACACCGACGACGGCGACCACGTACTCGCCCGCAATGTCCTCGCCGGCGACTACGAGTGGCTCGAGGCCGGAGTTCTGGACCAGTCCGAAGGCACCGGCCCCTGGATTGCCGACGCCAGTCCCCGCGCCTCGGTCAAGGAGAACCTGCACCGGAGGTACCGCTGACACGGGGCCTTCCCCCGTTATGCACGCCGCAAACGAATAGTAAGCATCCTTGCTACCTCCTGCTGCCCGTGGTTAGGTGGACTTGAGACCTGCACGCGGGTCTCCGCCTTGCGTTGCCCGGCTCAAACAATGAGCCCGGGTCAATCAGTGAAAGTGAGCATTCCTCATGAGCAGCCCAGCAGGCCCCGAAGACCGCAATCCCCGACGCTCCGGTGACGGGGAACCGGCCGTAAACCAGGAGGCCCGGATCCACGACGCACGGCAGGATGCTGCCCGCCAGGACGCTTCCCGCGCCAACGACACGCGCGTCATTCCGACCGGCACCGCTCCCGACGCGGCCACCACCCGGAGCCACGACGCCGTCCGCCCGGAACCGACCCGCGCCCAGGCCGTGACCGCCGAGCGCCACAACGGGACCGGCCGTGACTACGCCGCCGTCGCCGGCCATGACACCGTCTCCGACGAGGTCCCCACCCGGGAAACCGTGGTGGCCCGTGAAAAGGAGCAGTTCGGCGGCATCAAGATCGGCTCTGCCTTCTTCGGCTGGCTCGCCGCCACCGGCATGGCGGTGCTGCTGACCGCGCTGGTCGCCGCCGCCGGCACCGCCGTCGGCCTCGCCACCAACACGGACGTCAACGCGGCTGTGAACTCCGCCGATCAAACGGTGGGAATGGTGGGCATCATCGTGCTGCTGGTCATCCTGTTCCTGTCCTACTACTCCGGCGGCTACGTCGCCGGCCGGATGGCGCGCTTCAACGGCGCCAAGCAGGGCTTTATGGTGTGGGTCTGGGCTCTCATCGCCGCGGTCGTCGTCGCTATTCTCGGCCTCGTGGCCGGCCAGCAGTACAACATCCTGGCCCAGCTCAACAGCTTCCCGCGCATCCCGGTCAACGAGGGCGAACTGACCACCACCAGCATCATCGCCGCAGTGGTGGTGGCCGCAGTGGCCCTGGTTGGCGCCGTTCTCGGCGGAACCGCCGGCATGCGCTTCCACCGCAAGGTGGACCGTGCCGGCTTCACCCCGGCGGACACTGTCGAGGAGCGCTAGGCGGTTTCGTCAAGGTAGTACCAGCGGCGGTCGACCCGCCGGAAGCGGCTCGTCTCGTGGTGGACTCCGCGTTCGCCGTCGTGCCGGAAGTGGGCCTTGAACTCCACGGTCCCCTCGGTGTCCAGCGGGCCGCCCCGCCCGGTGGAAATGATGTCCAGGCGCCGCCACTGCTGGTCCGGGTCCAGTTCCAGTGAGGCCGGCCGCGTGTCCGGGTGCCAGGTGCGCAGGAGGTAGCCGGCGTCCAGCACCACGAAGGCGCTGTACCGGGAGCGCATCAGCTGCTCGGCCGTGGGAGCTTCGGCTTCGCCGGAGTGGAAGCGACCGCAGCAGTCCGCGTACTGCTCCCCGGAGAGGCAGGGGCAATTACCGCGGAACAGGGGCCGTTCCGGCTGGGCATTGGCCGCGGTATTGGCGGAGGCTGGGGGCGTCACAGTTGTCCTTTCAGGGGGCCGGATCACGCCGGCCGTGCACCTTCCGACTATAGACGCACAGTCCCGGCGGCGGAGGGGCGGCGGACCCATAACAGCTCTGACACGACTCGGCGAAGACTCCGGATGCCTGCGTGTCCACGGAAAAAAGTCCGTATGGTTAAGGGGTGCTGTTGCCCGCCGCTCTTGGCGGGCTGCGTCGCGGCAAGGCCAGCAAGGAGAGGTGAAATGGAAGATCCGACAACCATCGCCCTCAACCTGACCTTCTTAGGGACCCTCGGAGTGGCGCTCGTCATGTTCTTCGGCCTCTTCCTCGTTTTTGTGGCCACGCTGGTCATCGCCGGGCTCGGCCGGCTTGCTGCCGTGACCATCATGGCCCTGGGACGCGGACTTTGGCGGTCCACAGGAAAAGCCGCCCTTCCCGCCGACAACGTCCAGCAGGACCGCCTGGTCCGGGCCGTCGGAGCCACCCAACACGCCCGGCCGCAGAAAGCTGCGAAACCGGTGAAGGCGGTGAAAGCCGCAAAGGCGGGCAAACCGGCGAAGCCTGAAAAGCCCGCCAAGAAGGAACCCGTCCTGTCACCGGACTGGGCTGCCGCCGTCGCGCAGGCCGATGCCCGCGCCGCCGCACGTGCCAAGGCGGAGGCTGCCCCGGCCGTCAAGGTCTCGGTCCGCGAACTGCCCAGCCCCACGGCTCCCGCACGGGACGTGTTGGCCGTGGCGCCGCTCGTCGAGTCCGCCACGGACCGGAACGGCCAGCTCGGCACGGTCCCGCCGGCCTTCCGGAAAGCCCCGATGCCCGCCGCGAAGTCCATGCTGGACACCGGCTCGCTGGTCTCCCTTCCCGGCCGGCTGCCGCTGCCCCGGAAGCCCCAGGGGACGCCCCAGAACCGCCAGCGGCCCACGCCGCAGGCCCAGGAGCGCAAAGCCGGCTGAGGCCTTACCCCCGGCAGGCAAGTCGGCTACGGTGAAACCCATGGAATTCAGATACCTGGGGAACAGCGGCTTCAAGATCTCGGAAATCACCTTCGGCAACTGGCTCACGCACGGCTCGCAGGTGGAGAACGACGTCGCCACCCAGTGCGTCCGAGCCGCGCTCGACGCCGGCATCAGCACCTTCGACACGGCGGACGTCTACGCCAACACGGCCGCGGAAACCGTGCTCGGCAAAGCCCTCCGGGATGAGCGGCGCGAGTCGCTGGAGATCTTCACGAAGGTCTTCGGCCCCACCGGGCCCAAGGGCCACAACGACCTTGGCCTCTCCCGCAAGCACATCATGGAGGCTATCAACGGCTCGCTGACCCGGCTGCAGACGGACTACGTGGACCTCTACCAGGCCCACCGCTACGACTACGAGACCCCGCTGGAAGAGACCATGCAGGCCTTCGCCGACGTCGTGCGCCAGGGCAAGGCCCTCTACATCGGCGTCAGCGAATGGACGGCCGCCCAGATCCGCGACGGCCACGCCCTCGCCAAGGACCTGGGCTTCCAGCTGATCTCCAACCAGCCGCAGTACTCCATGCTGTGGCGCGTCATCGAAGCCGAGGTGGTTCCGACGTCCGAGGAGCTGGGCCTCTCCCAGATTGTGTGGTCGCCGATTGCCCAGGGCGTGCTGAGCGGCAAATACCACCCCGGCAAACCGGCCCCCGAAGGCAGCCGTGCCACGGATGCCAAGGGTGGCTCGAGAATGATCGAGCGCTGGATGTCCGATGAGGTCCTCACCGGTGTGCAGCAGCTCAAGCCCATCGCCGACGAGGCCGGGCTGACCATGGCCCAGCTGAGTATCGCCTGGGTGCTGCAGAACCCGAACGTGGCCTCCGCCATCATGGGGGCATCCCGCCCGGAACAGATCGAGAAGAACGTGGCGGCCGCAGGTGTGAAGCTGGACGCCGGGATCATGGAGAAGATCGACGCCGCGATCGGCTCGCTCGCCGAACGGGACCCGGCGCAAACCAAGTCGCCCGCCTCCAGGGAGGCATAGATGACAAGCCTGCCCCCGCTCGCCGTCACCGGTTCCACCGGAAACCTGGGCGGCCTGGTGGCCAGGCTGCTGGCCGGGGCCGGCAGCCCGCAGCGGCTGCTGGTGCGCGACGCCGCCCGCGCCCCGGAACTGGAAGGCGCCGTCCCCGTCGTCTGCACCTACATGGACTCGGTGCGGGCCAAGGGTGCACTGGACGGGGTAAAGACGCTGTTTATGGTCTCCGCTGCCGAGGCCGAAGACCGGCTGCAGCAGCACTACGCTTTCGTGGACGCGGCCATGGCCGCCGGCGTGCAGCACATCGTGTACACCTCGTTTTTCGGAGCCGCGCCCGATTCCACTTTCACCCTGGGCCAGGACCACTACGCCACGGAGGAATGGATCAAGGCCTCCGGAATGGACTACACCTTCCTGCGCGACAACTTCTACCTCGACTTCCTGCCCCTGCTGGCCGGCGAGGATGGCGTCATCCGTGGCCCCGCCGGGGACGGCGTCATGGCAGCCGTGGCCCGGGCGGACATCGCCCGATCCGCCGTAACCGTGCTCCGCGACCCGGCTCTGCATGTGGGCAGGACCTACGACCTCACCGGCCCCGAGGACATCTCCCTGGCCGAGGCCGCCAGCCTTCTCACCGCCGGGACCGGCCGGACCATCACTTTCCAGAATGAGACCGTCGAGGAGGCCTACGCCTCTCGGGCTTCCTACGGCGCTCCGCCGTGGCAGGTGGACGCGTGGGTGAGCACCTACACCGCCATCGCGGCGGGCGAACTGGCCGGTCCGACGTCGGCCGTGCACGAACTCACCGGCCGTGAACCGCTGGGCCTGGCGCAGTTCCTGGCGGAGTCGCACACCCTCTAGGCGCCCGGGCAGGGTGCGGGGAGCCCGGCCTGGCCCAGTATTGACGGGTACCGGGCTGCGGCGTAGACCTGAATACGGGTGACACCGGTCCAAAACCGGGCTGGTCCGGAGCAGAATCGCAGCGCCATGCCAAAGCAAATGTCCCGACACTCGTCCATCCTGAAGACGCCGCGCCATGGACGGAAGCCCACGCCGCACCCCGGCGAACCGAGCCATGGTCCGCTGACGGCGGAGGAACTCCAGCTCGCGGTGCGGAACCACTCAATGCCGTTGGAGGCCCTGCAGAGCGACACCACCCCGCCCGGGCTGCACTATCTGCTGAACCACTTCGACATTCCCTTCATCGACGCCGAGCATTGGCACCTGCGGATCGGCGGCGCCGTGCAGCGGGCCCAGGAACTGAACCTCAAGGCACTGCGCCGGGCGCCGCGGATCAGCATCCCCGTGACCCTGGAGTGCGCCGGCAACGGCCGCTCGCTGCTGCGGCCCCGTCCGCTCAGCCAGCCCTGGCAGCTCGAGGCCGTCGGAACCGCCGTGTGGACCGGGGTTCCGCTCGCCTACCTGCTGGCCCAGGCCGGGGTGGAGGAGGAGGCCGTGGAGGTGGCGTTCACCGGCGCCGACAGCGGAATCCAGGGCGGCGTCCGGCAGCAGTTTGCCCGGAGCCTCCCGATCGCCGAGGCCCTGCGGCCGGACATCGTCCTCGCTTACCGGATGAACGGCAATGACCTGCCGCCCCAGCACGGCTACCCGCTGCGGCTGGTGGTCCCGGGCTGGTACGGCATGGCGAGCGTGAAGTGGCTCTCCTCGATCAAGGTGCTGACCAAACCGTTCGACGGGTTCCAGCAGACGGTCGCGTACCGCTACCAACAGGACGCGGACGACGCCGGCACGCCCGTCACGTGGATCAAGGTCCGCTCGCTGATGGTCCCGCCGGGCGTGCCGGATTTCTTCACCAGGAGCAGGAACCTGCCGGCCGGTCCGGTGATGCTGACCGGCCGGGCCTGGTCCGGCGAGGGGGCGGTGCAGCGGGTTGACGTGGGCATCGACGGCAAGTGGGCGCCGGCGCACCTGGAGCACCCGGCCGCGCCCTTCGCCTGGTGCGCGTGGTCGCTGCCTTGGGTGGCTGACCCCGGCGAACACGAGCTGGCCTGCCGCGCCACGGACGCCACCGGTGCCACCCAGCCGCTGGAGCAGGCCTGGAACTACCAGGGCATGGGCAACAACGTGGTGCAGCGGATCAAAGTGGCGGTCGGGTAGCCGCAGCGAACCTGGTGGCGTAGCCGCTAATAGTCCACGATGGCGCCGGCGGAGATGTTGACTGTGGCGTCGGTGATGGCCCCGGCCTTGTCCGAGGCCACGAAGCAGGCGACGTTCCCGACGTCGGCCAGCGTCGCGGTGCGGTTCAGGTGGGCGGTCCTGGCGATTTCCACCACGATTTCCTCACGCCCCTCCGCCTGCCACGGAATCGTCTCGATGATGCCGCCGGACACCATTGTGACCACGCGGATGCCGTGTTTTCCCAGTTCCAGGGCCCATTGCCGGCGCAGTCCCTCCATGGCGTCCAGTGCCACCTTGAAGCCGCCGAGCCCGGGGATGGTCTGGGGGCCGGAGCCTCCAAACATCAGCACCACGCCGGAGCGCTGCCTGATCATGTGCGTCGCCGCGGCCCGGGTGGTGATGAAGTGCGTGCGTGTGGCCAGGGTGATGGGCTGGGTGAAGTCGTTGACGTCGATGTCCATCAGCGGCTGCTGGATGTCGCCGAACGAAATGAGGTTGAAGGAGATGTCGATCTTCTTGTTCTTCTTGGCCACCCGCTCCACAAACGCGTCGACCTGTTCCTCGTCCAGGGCATCGACGACGGCGGTCTCCGCCCGGCCGCCCTCCTCCTGGATATCCCGGGCTACTTTTTCCAGCCGCGACCCGGTGCGCCCAGCGAGATGGACGAAGGCGCCTTCCGCCGCAAACGCCCGTGCCACGGCCCCGCCGATGGAGCCGCCTGCACCGTAGATCAGCGCGGTCTTGCCCTGCAGGAGTCCGCTTCCCGGCCCCTCATTGTTCAGCATGGTCGCCTGCCTCCCGCGGTGGAGTGGTAAATTCCCTCAACTATGTTCTCGCCGAAGGTCGCTGGCAAGAGGGGTCGATCAGTTCAGGAGGCCAGGGTTCCGCGGACAATGCTCACGCTGGAGTGCGCGGGGTTCCCGTCGACCGGCTCGTCGGACACGTCCACGATCGGGTATTCGGCCAGATCCAGCCCGGCCGGGACCGGGAAAGCTCCGGACTCGGAGGTCATCACGCCCAGGCTCACCAGCCGCGTCAGATCGGGCGCGATCAGCCAGACCTCCTGATAGCCCCGCGCTTCGTTCTTGTCCACCCGGACTTCCAGCGTGCGCTGCCCGTCCTTGGCTTCGACGACCTTCGCCGAACCCGTGGCGGAATGCTGGTCTACCGGCGCAAGTTCGGCCTGGGCCAGCGGGGTCACCACCGGCTGGTTCTGCTGCACGGACCAGAAGACCCCTGCAGCCAGCAGCGCTGTGGCCGCGGCGGCTGCCAGCCACACCCCGGGACGGCGCAGCCAGCCGGAACCGCCGCTGCGGTCCGGCTGCCGGCCGGACCCTGCCTCCCGAGACGGAAGCTCCGTCACGGAACCGGCCGGCGACTGTGGCCGAGGCTCTGAGGACTCGTCGGAACCCAACGACGTCGGGGATGCGAGCGGGTCGGCGGCGACTGCGGGGGAAAGCCCCAGAGCGCTGTGAATTCCTGCCCACACCTGCGGCCCGGGCGGCTCGAGTGCGGTGGCGCCCGGCCCGGGCTTTGCCGCCACGACGGCGCGGCGGAGTCCCGAGTATTCCGCTGCGCAGCCGGGGCAGGAACGAAGGTGTTCCGCGGCGTCGTCTCCGAGTTCTTCGCCGAGGGCCAGCAGGCTCAGGGACTCCGGATCAAGATGCTGCACGGTCTACCTCCAATCGGCTTCTGAGTTGGGACAGGCTGCGGCGGATGTGGCTCTTGACGGTACCAAGCGGCAGGTCCAGCTTCTGTGAGATCTGCGAATGCGTCAGGTCATCGTAAAAGGCGAGCTTGAGGATCGATCCCTGCGGCTCCCCCAGCCGTTCCAGTTCCCCGTCCAGCAGCAGGCGGTCCGCCAGCACCTCCGCCGCTGCGTGCCCTGCCGTCTGTTCCGGGTCCGGGGAGAGCTCGACGGCGGCCAGCACCTTACGTGTTTCCCTCATCGAGGCCGCCTGTGCGTCCGTGATGACGTTTCGGGTTATGCCGACAATCCATGCCGGAAGCCGCGCTTTTCCGGGGTCGAATGCAGACCGCGAGCGCCACACCCGGATGAACACTTCCTGCGTGGCGTCGTCTGCTGCGGCGTTGTCGCGCAGCGAACGCAGTGCCAGCGTGTGCACCAGGGGGGAGAACTGCCGGTACGCCTCGGCCAGCGCGGTTTCGTCACCGGCTGCGAAGGATTCATCAAGTCCCGCGTCCCAGACGGAGGGCGGATCGAAAGGTGCCAAGCCCGGCTCCTTCCCGCTGCGGGTGACGGTGAGCGCTGCGTCATGAATCATGCCGGCACCGCCGTGACAATCACATTGTCGCCGTAGTCCTGTTGTTCGTCCAGCCATCGGCCACCGCAGGTCACCAGCTTCAGCTGGTGCGGGCCGTCCCGGCGGAAGACGGATGCGCCGTCGAACGCGTCCTTGGCCATGAGTTCCACGCCGGTCACCCGGAAAGTCAGGGGTGGCGCCCCCTCGCGCTGCACCGTCACGAGGGTGCCGGGCGCGAGCGATTTCAGCTGGGAAAAGGGCGCCGAATCGGAAGTTGTGTCGACGTGCGCCGCGACCACCGCGGTGCCGGCTGCGGCTCCTGGGGCCGGGCCGAACCGGTACCAGCCGGCCTCCTCGAACGGCTCCGGGATCTCCATGGCCCCGTCGAGGCTGACGCCCACCTCGACGATCGGCATGTTGATGGTGGTGCCCGAAACGGTGAGGAAGCGCGGGGCCGGATCTACGGGCACGGCCTCTGGCGTTGCCGGCCGGACAGGGATGGACGGCCCCGGAACGGCCGTGGCCAGCGCCGGAGGCTGCGAAGGCTCGGCGCCAGTTCCCCCGGTGACGGGAGCAGCCGTCTCAACGGGTTGCGGAAGGTGCGAAGAGGCGGTTTCCCGGGGCGTGGCGCATCCGGCGATCAGCAAGGCCACCGTCAGGCCGGCGGCCGCGATGCGCGCAGCGGAGCCTCGTGCGGCTGTCCACTGACCCGGAGCCGGGGGGCGCCGGGCGGCTTCCGTCGTCGTGCGCTGCATGTCCGTCCTCCTGCCGTGTTGGAGCGCGTGGCCCAGCCGCCCGGCGGGTAACCGGGCGGCCGGGCGGCTGGCGGGTGCTGCCTAGCGGATGCGGCGGAGCGCCGGCTGCTTGCGGGACACAGCGACCCCGCCGGCAAGCAGCAGCAGGAGCGCGCCGCCGATACCTACCGTGGCGGCTGTCTGGCCGGCTGATGCAGTTTCGGCGTCAACGGCGCCGGAGCGGCCGCCGGGAACACCGGCAGGGGCGGAGTGCAGCCCCTCAATGTTCTGAACGGCCAGCTTCAGGCTGTTGTCTGTGAGGCTGCCCCACGCGTACACCACCGTGTGCGTGCCTTCAGCGACGGTCACATCGGCCGGGCCGATCACGGGAGCGGTGGTGCCGGCAGCCGCCACCGCGACGGAGAGAGTGCCGGGATCGAGCGTGAGCGTCTCCTCATTCGGGTTGGCCAGGCCGGAGATGACGGGCGTGCCGCCAGCGAGGATGTCGACGGCCGGGGCTGCTGCCGTGTGGCGGACAGTCAGTTTGCCCTTGCCTGCATCAATCTGTGAAACGTCGTTCGTGAAGAAGTTAGCGGTCGGCTTGCCCTCGGCGTCGAGGTTGGCCACTGCGGTGTAGTTGCCGCTGGCAGCGAGGGTGACCTTCACGGGACCGATCACCGGGGCGGAGGCGTCCGCGGCGTCGGCGGCGGTGATGGCAAGGTCATAGTCCCCGGCCGGCAGGGCCAGAGGACCCGCCAGGGTACCGGGGGCGAAGTCGTCAAGGGTACGTTCGCCGTTCACCCAGACGTCAACGGTAAGTCCGGGAACGCCGTGCAGGACGGAAAGCTGGGCGTCGGACTCGGCTGCCTGGGCGGGGCCGGCAAGGGTGAGGGCTGCCGCGATCGCCACGGCGCCTGCTGTGAAAATGCTGGTACGCATGTACATCTCCTTCAACGGCCCGCCGGGCGGGCGATTTTTGCTGACACCCCTACTACCGGCGCACGGCGCCGTTTGGATGCACATGCATGTAAATCTTTTTGAAGGAGCGGGCGGCACGCAGGGGCGGGCACAACAGGGCGGCCGGGCTGCTCTGGTGAGCTGCCCGGCCGCGGCTGGAGTTGTCCCTGCAGGTGTCAGGCGCGCGGCGGCGCGAAGGGTCCAGGCGGGTTGTCCGGACCAGGCGTTCCGTCCGGCGCTGCGGGGGCCGCCGGCTTGTCCGGGCCAGCCGGGGCGTCCGACTTGTCCGGGCCCGTGGCTGCGGGGCCGCCAATGCCGTAGAAGCCCGCCTGGCCCTCGGCCGGCGCGGGCGTGGCCGGACCAGTTCCGCCGGGACCCGACTGACCGGAATAGGGCGGCGCTCCGGCATAGGACGTGTCGCCGGGTCCGCCCGGGAGCGGCGCGTACCCGGGGCCGGCAGGAGTCATGGCGGGCGGAACCGCAGCGGCTTCTCCGGGATCCCGGGGGCCCATATCCAGGTGGAACGGCGGGTATTCGTCACGCATCAGCGCGACATAGGCGGTGACGCGGTAGATCCAGCGGTTCAGCCCCATCAGGAAATCGAACATCCCCCGGGAGTACACCCCCGTGAACAGCAGGATGACCCCGGCGATGAAGACCAGCAGCCCGAAGAGGGACATCCCCGCGCCCACCTGCGACCATTCGCCTTCGCTGTACACCCAGGTCGCGGCCGTGCCGGTGAGCAGCCCGATGATCAGCAGGTGCGGGAGGGCAAGGAGCCAGGACTTCACGAGCACCAGCCCGTGGGAGAGCTTCTCGGGATAGTCGACATCGAAGTCGGCCGGGTAATCGGTGCGCTCCAAGGTGAAGGGAGGGTAGCGGTCGGTGCCGAGCGCCGCGTAGCAGTAGAAGGCCACCCGCCAGCTCCAGCGGATCACCCCGACGTTGAAGTTGAACAGCGAGCGCGGGTAGTGCCCGGTGAAGAGGATCGCGAACCACGCCACGATGGTGACCACGCCGAAGGCAAACCAGAGGAAGAAGAGCACGATGAAGTGCGGAATGGCGAGGAACCACTTGACCAGCCACTTCCAGCGGGACAGGTCCGGGTCCACATAGCCACTGAGCCGGGCCGGATACACGACGCCGGAACCCGGCGGGATGCCCGGCGCCACCCCCGGCGGGGTGCCCGGCAGCGCGCCCGGCAAGGCGCCCGCTGTATACGGCTGAGCGGCGTAGGCCGGCTGTCCCGGGACGGGCTGGACGCCATACGGTTGCGCCTGCTGGCCGGGTCCGGCCGGCGGCCCGCCCTTGCCGCGGCCCAGCCCTGCGGCGCCGAAAATGATGAGGGGCAGTCCGATGAGGAGGAGCAGGATTCCGCCGACCAGCAGCCCGATGAAGACAGGCCACAGGAGATCAGAGCGGGCGCCGGCTTGAAGGTCCACGGCAACCGGTGCCGTGGCGTCGGCATTCATGATCACCACAGACCAGGACCCCGGCCGCAGATCCCACCTGAGCTCCTGGGTTCCCTGCCCGGTGGCCACCGCAGTCCAGAATCCCTGGTTCGCAGGCGATGCCGGCACCTTGGGACCGGCCACATCGCGGTACAGGGCCCGGAACGGCGAGAATCTGACGTCGACGATTTCGGAGTGGTTGACATCGGCCAGATAGGCCGCCACGTCGGCCTGCGGGGCGATCCCGATGAAGATCGCCTTGGTCGGATCGGCCACCGAGCCACGGAGCAGGATGCTGCCCGGCACAACGACGGGAGCCGTTTCAGGGAAGCTCCTTTCCGTCATGATGTCGAGGCGCGGTGAAGTGAGGGCGAAGGAATTGGCGGCGAAACGTTCCACGGGCGTGGTGAAGAACCCGTTGTCGCGCTGTTGATAGTTGGCCCATCCGACGGCGCCGGAGCCGGCCAGCAGCCCCAAGCCAAGGAGTGCGCTGAGCGTGCCCAGCACGAGCATGACAATCCGGCCTGGTCGCATGAGCGCCGTCCTTTCACATGGTCCTTGTGAGACCTCCGGTTCAGCATGGACGCCGTTTTAGCGCCCCAGCGAGGTAAGCAGGCTGTGCGCCCAGCTCTCGGCTTTCTCGATTTCGCCGTCGCGCAGCGGCCCTTCACTTCCTTTCACGTAGAACGGCATGGGTTCGGCGATGATGTCTGCTCCGCCTGCTTTCAGGGCATGGGTTATCTTCTTGGCGGCATCGCCGTGGATGAACATCCGGACGCGGGTGTCGAACGCCGCGGCGTTCACGCCCTTGAGGGACCCGCTGCCCAGGGCCGAGAGCAGCGAGGTGATTTTCGGCGTCGGACGCCATCCGTTGATGGGACTGCCCACCACCAGCAGGTCCCCCGCGGCGAGCGTCTCGGGTTTGAAGTCGCCGACCGGGACGGAACTCGCCTGCAGCCCGTCGAGTGAACCGGCGATCGCCTCGGCGACCGACCTGGTGTTGCCGTAGGCCGAATCGTAGACAACCAGGGCTTTCATGCGGTGATCACTACCTTGAGCGCCTTCGTTTCCGCGGCCCGGGCGAAGGTGTCGTAGGCCTCCAGGAACTGGTCGAAGGTGAAGTGGTGGGTGGCGAATTTCTCCGCCGGCACCTTGTTCTGCGCCACGAGCTTGAGCAGCATCGGCGTGGTGTTTGCATTGACCAGTCCCATGCTGATGTTGATGTTCTGGATCCAGAGGTTTTCCACATGCAGCTCCACGGGCTTTCCGTGCACGCCGACGTTGGCTACGTTGCCGCCGGGGCGCACAATGTCCGTGCACATGCTGAAAGTCGCCGGAATTCCGACCGCCTCGATGGCCACATCCACGCCCTGCCCGTCGGTCAGCGCGAGCACTTGGTCCTTCCAGTCGGGGTCGCTGGAGAGCACGACGTCGGTGGCGCCGAACTCGCGGGACTTCTCCAGCCGGTTCGCGTCCAGGTCGACGGCGATGATGGTGGCGGCGCCGTAGAGTCCGGCGGTGGCGATCGCGGCGAGGCCCACCGGGCCGGAGCCGACGACGGCGACCGTGTCGCCGGGCTTGACGCGGCCGTACTGCACACCGATCTCGAAACCGGTGGGGAGGATGTCGGAGAGCATCACGGCCCGTTCGTCGGTGACGCCCTCAGGGAGCAGATGGAGGGAGTTTTCGGCGTAGGGGACGCGGACGTACTCGGCCTGGGTGCCGTCGATCAGGTGGCCGAACACCCAGCCAATGCCCGATGCCCCTTCCTCACCCATGCAGTGCGAGTAGAGCCCGGTCTTGCAGTTGGCGCAGTGGCCGCAGGACTTGATGCAGGAAATGATGACGCGGTCCCCGACTTTCAGGCTGGTGACCGAGGAGCCGACCTCGGTGATGGTGCCCACGCCTTCGTGGCCCAGGATCCGGCCCTTGGTCACAGCGGGAACATCCCCTTTGAGGATATGGAGATCCGTGCCGCAGATCGTGGTGGTGTCCACCTTGACGATGACGTCGCTGGGATTCTGGATCTTCGGGTCGGGGACGTCCGTCCAGGATTTTTCTCCGGGACCGCCGTAGACGAGGGCTTTCACGCGTTCTCCTTGATTCTGAGCAGGCTCGGCGGATCCACGATGCGCAGCCGGCACGGCGTCACAGAGGCGTCGATGCCGGACGACATGATCGAGTGGCGGGCATGCTCGTGGAGTTCCTCGATGGCATCGGCCGTCACGCGGGCGTGGGCCAGGTCCACCACGATTTCGTACCCGGGAAGTTTGGCTGCCACGCGTCGGCAGACCACATAGAGGGCGCGGATGTTCGCGGGCGTAACGACGCCCCGCACGTCGACCCGCGCCGACTCCGCAGTGGCGTCGATTCGGATGAGCACTTTGATCTTGGGATCACCGTGTGAGGGGTGGGCGTAGTAGGCGCTGCTGCGGGTTCCGTGGTGCCGGTGTGTCACGGGGCATCAGAGCTCCAGTGCTGCCCGCGAGCGGCTTGAAAAGCGTAAGAATCGCTGTTAACAGTCATGTTGGCTGCGGTCTCCTGCCCTGTTCCGCAGACGCGGGCCAGGGCAGGGTGCCTTTTCCTTCCCCAAGGTTCGAGCGAGACCGTACAACTGTTGTGACAGGCGGTTCATCCCCCAATGGCCGTGCAGGAACCGCCCCAAAATCCAGCATGGAGGGTGCATGTTTCCGGTGCAAGGGGCGAAAGTCCCTTGTCCGGCGGCCACCCCGGAATCCGGCGGCATTCCCCGGCCCGAGCCGGTGCCGCGGCGGTTCCGGATTGGCGCCGCGCGCTCAGGCACCTAGCCTGTTCCTTATGCCTGAGACACTTGCCGACCCCGTGAATGACCTCGTGCTCGCCTCGGCGCGGATTCCCGGCGGGGCGGCGCTGCACGACGTGCACGTGGCCGGCGGGGTGGTGTCGCGGATCTCGCCCGCAGGGACGCCGGGCAACCCCGGAACCCTTGTGGTTGACCTGGACGGCCGGTACGTCATCCCTGGGCTGTGGGATGAGCATGTCCACATGACACAGTGGGCCCTCGCCGCCAACCGGATTGATCTCTCCGGCGCCGCCTCGGCGGGTGAGGCGGCCGACGTCGTGCGTTCCCAGCTGTCCGGTTCCGGCCTTGCGGAAGAAGGACGCGGCGGCCTGACGGTGGTGGGCGTCGGTTTCCGGGACGCCGTCTGGGCGGATGTTCCCAGTCTGGAGTTGCTCGACGGTGCCACCCGGGGCCGGCCGACCGCGCTGCTGAGCCATGACCTGCATTGCGTCTGGCTCAACAGTGCGGCGGCTTCCCGTTACGGCATGGCGGTGGATGCGACGGGGCTGCTACGCGAGGAGCCGGCGTTCGAACTGACCCGTGAGCTGGGCAGACTGCCGGACGCCGTGGTGGACGCGTGGGCAAGCGAGTCGGCGCAGGCGGCGGCAGCACGCGGGATCGTGGGCATTGTCGACTTCGAAATGACGTGGAACCGCGACGTGTGGCTGCGTCGCCTGGCCGGCGGATTCGACTCCTTCCGGGTGGACGCCGGCGTCTACCCGCAGGACCTGGACAGGGCCGTTGCGGCGGGGCTGCGGACCGGTCTGGAGGTGTCCGGCGGGGCGGGGCTGCTGCGGGTGGGTCCGCTCAAGGTGCTGATCGACGGTTCGCTGAACACCCGCACGGCGTACTGCGTGGACCCGTATCCGCACGGCGGCCGCGGACTGCTCACGGTGAGCGAGGCGGAGCTGCTGGAACTGCTGGTCCGGGCCCGGGAGTCGGGGTTTGTCCCGGCGGTGCATGCGATCGGCGACGCCGCCAACGAGGTGGCGCTGGATGCGTTCGCGGCGGCCGGGATCGCCGGTCGGATTGAGCATGCCCAGTTTGTCCGCGGCCAGGACTTCGCCCGCTTCGGCGAACTGCGCCTGACGGCGAGCGTCCAGCCCGCCCATGCCCTGGATGACCGTGATGCGGCCGAATCCAACTGGGCCGGCCGCACGGACCGTGCGTTTCCGCTGCGGTCGCTGCTGGCCGCCGGGGCAACGCTGGCGCTGGGCTCCGATGCTCCGGTGGCGCCGCTGGAGCCGTGGACCGCGATGTCGGCAGCGACTACCCGGGCGCGGCAGGACGGGCGCGGGCCTTGGCACCCGGAGCAGGCCCTCACCCGGCAGGAGGCCCTGACGGCGTCAACGCGCGGGCGGGGCACGGTCCGGGCCGGGGACCCTGCGGACCTGGTGGTACTCGACGGCGATCCGCTGGCGGTGTCGGACGCTGTCTTCGCGGAGATGCCGGTGGCCGCGACACTCGTGGCCGGGCGGTTTACGTTCCGGGACGGCGTCTAGCCGGCTTAGCCGCTCTTGACGCGCGACTGGACGAGGTTGGCGAACGGCAGCCGGCCGAACTCCTCCACGAACGCCGCGTGGTAGCCGGCTTCGGCGGTGTTCAGCTGCTCAACGGGCAGCTCCTTCCAGGCGATGATCAGTTTATTGGCCGCCCCGAGCTGCCAGATCAGCCGGCCGTCCCAGTGGCCGGGCGGTTTGCCTTTGCCGAAGTCGACGAATTCCTGGATCTGCCTGCGGAGCCCGCGGTTGCCCTTGCTGCCCGCTCCGGCCTTCCCTATGTAGAGGACGTCCGCGCCCTCGACCCATTCGGCGGCGAGCGCATCCGCCGTCAGGGTGGGGTCCTTTTTCTTGAAGATGCCGGCCGTGCTTTTGGCCAGGTACTGCGGCCGGAAGCCATCGGGCTGCAGCACCGCGAAGACCCCGGGCTTCTGCGGGATCCGGTTGATCTCGAGGTCCCCGAGCGCCCGGAACCCGGTGAATCCGTCCTGCTTCAGTGACTGTCTGTTAATCGGCATGGGTTCCTTGGATCGGGGCGGGGCGTTCCTTTAAAGCTTACGGAAGCGCCGGTTCCGCGGCCGCTTTTGGTTCCGCGGCCGCTTTTAATGTCTGAGGTGACCGATAGTTTGGATCCATGAACGGCAGGCAGGAGCCCGACATGGCTCCAATAGCGGCAACAGCTAAGACGGTCGCGGAGGTGGTCCGGGCGCTGGCCGCTGTCCGGCCCGCACGGGACAGTGCCGGGCTGATCAACCAAATCCGTGAACTCGAGGACGCGAAGTCCGCCGCTGCCGCATCGCAGGCCCGCCTGACCGTCACACTCGATCTGCTCCAGCGCCGCGAACAGTCCGACGCCGGGACGCCGGTGGCGGAACTCGGGGCCGGAGTGGCCGCGCAGGTCGCCCTCGCCCGGCGGGAATCCCCGGCCAAAGGCGGCCGGCTGCTCGGTCTGGCCAAGGCCCTTGCCAATGAAATGCCCCGTACCCTGGCTGCGTTGGAGACCGGGCAACTCAACGAATGGCGCGCCATCCAGCTGGTCCGCGAAACAGCCTGCCTGACCGCGGAAGACCGGGCCGCGGTGGACGAGGAACTCGCCCCCGACGCCGGGACGTTCGACGGCGCCGGGGACCGGGCCATCATCGCCGCGGCCAGGGCGGCAGCCTACCGGCGGGACCCGCGGTCGGTCACCCAGCGTGCCGCCCACGCCGCCACCGAACGGAACGTCAGCCTCCGCCCGGCCCCGGACACCATGTGCTACCTGACGGCCTTGCTCCCCGTCGCCGCCGGTGTGGCGATGCACGCGGCCCTCACCCGGCACGCCGACTCCCTGCGTTCCGCCGGGGACCCCCGGACCCGCGGCCAGCTCATGGCCGACGCCCTCGTCGAACGCACCACCGGCACCCCCGGCGGCATCACCGGGATCGAGA
>NZ_JBFTMQ010000017.1:0-52014 GCF_056397045.1 Arthrobacter sp. 05N429 | reverse complement strand
CCCGCCGCCGGGAATGCCTGCCCTGAGGAACGGGTCGTAATCGGAGTCGCCGTCCTCAAAGGGCGTTGTTTCCGCCGGCAGCGAGTTCTCCTTGAAGTAGCGCTCGAAGACGGCTTCAATCCCGTCGGAGCCCTTCGGCCCGGCATGCCTGAAGTCGGACCCGTCGCCGTCGTGGAAGGACCGTACACCGTTCGGCGAGGCCGCCATATCCACGTTCAGGTAGGCCGCGGTCTGCTCCTTCCCGGCCTTGCTCAACTCGTTGACGTAGTGCCGTGAACCGTCGAGGTCATTCTCCTCGGCGCCCCAGAACGCGAACACCACCCGGTTCACCGGAGTGATCCCTTTCTCCTTCATCCATTTTGCCGTCTCGAGGATGGCCGCGACGCCGCTGCCATTGTCGTTGATCCCGGGGCCATCTTCCACGGAGTCCAAGTGCCCGCCCACCACGACGGTGTGATCGGCACTGCCGCCGGTCTCGGCCAGGATGTTGAAAGTCTCCACCTGCTTCTTGCGGTCACCGCGGTACGTGAACGTCTGCCGGACCGGGGTGTACCCGGCGGCGCGTAGCTGCTCCTCAACGTACCGGCCGGATGCCTCATACCCGGACGTGCCCGACGCGCGGTTCCCGCCGTTGTCATCGGCGATCCGCTGCAGCGCCTCAAGATGGCCCATCATGCCCCGGCCCTTGAATTCCTCGAGTATCGTCCGGGCATCCACCCCGGCCACAGGCTCCAGCCGCGGAGCCTGGGCGCTGGGGCTCGTGGATCGGGGGGCCGCGGAACTCCCCGGCGCGGTGGTCACTACGTCGGGCGGAGAGCCGACTGCGTTCTCGGAAGTGCAGGCCGTCGCCGACAGCAGCAACACGGCCAGGATCGAAGGAAGTACATGCCTGCGCAGAGTCAACATGCTGGGAAACCCGTCGTTGGTCGGTTTCAGGCCGAAAGGTCAGTACGCTCGCCACTGATGCTGAGCAAGTCCGCGGCCGCCATTGAGTCCGCGGATTGCACTATCAGTTCCGTCCATTCTCGCCGACCCGGCTGTATCTTCAATAGCGCTTGGCTGTGAAAGTGCTGTGCGAATCGGGTGCCGCCCAACACGCGGCGGACTGTTCGCCGGCAGCGGACGGGTTCCCGGCGGCATCCCGTGCGCCTCCACCAGCACTTAGATTCCAACTACCATCTGTAGTACCGGACAGCGCTGGACCCAGGGGCCAGTCCCTTTACGGAAGTTGAGCAGACATGACAGTTTCACCCCTCATCTGGGCAATCACCATTGTAGTCATCCTGGCCCTGTTGGCCTTCGACTACTTCTTCCACATCCGCAAAGCCCACGTGCCCACGCTGAAGGAGGCGGCCGTGTGGTCCAGCCTCTACGTGGGCCTGGCCGTGGTCTTCGGCATCGTGGTGTGGAGTTTCGGCGGTGCCGCGATGGGGTCGGAGTACTTCGCGGGCTACATCACGGAGAAGGCGCTCTCCGTGGACAACCTCTTTGTCTTCCTGATAATCATCGCGAGCTTCCGTGTACCCCGGGAAGACCAGCAAAAGGTACTGCTGTTCGGCATCGTCTTCTCGCTGATCGCCCGCACCGGTTTCATCTTCCTGGGGGCCGCGCTGATCAACTCCTTCGCCTGGGTGTTCTACATTTTCGGCTTGATCCTGCTGATCACCGCGGGCAACCTGCTCCGGCCGGATGCCCACGGCGACGAACATGCCGACAACTTCATCATCAGAATTGCCAGGAAGCTCTTCCACACCACGGAGCACTACGACGGGGACAAGCTCTTCACCATCCACGACGGCAAGCGGGCGCTCACGCCGATGCTGCTGGTGATGGTGGCGATCGGCGGGACCGACATTCTCTTCGCCCTCGACTCCATCCCGGCCATTTTCGGACTGACCCAGAACGTGTACATCGTCTTCACCGCCACCGCGTTCTCGCTCATGGGCCTGCGGCAGCTCTACTTCCTGATCGACGGGCTCCTGGACCGACTCATCTACCTTGCGTACGGCCTGGCGGCCATCCTTGCCTTCATCGGCGTCAAGCTGGTGCTCCACGCCCTGCACGAGAACAACCTGCCGTTCATTAACGACGGCGAGCCGGTTCCCGTCGTCGAGATCAGCACCGGCCTGTCCCTCAGCGTCATCATCGGAGTGCTTGTGATCACCGTCGTGGCGTCGCTGTTGAGCAAGGCCGGCAAGGCGCAGACGTCGATCAACAACGCGCGGCGGCACGCCGTCAACTACCTCGACCTCGAATACACCGCTGACACAGCCGAACGCGAACGCATCTACCGGATGCTGACCGCGGAGGAAGCCCAGATCATGACCATGGACCTGAAGTACCGGGACAAGGCCAAGGACATCGACAAAATCCGGGAGCTGGTCGCGGAAGCGCACCGCCAGCACGAGGAGTATCTGGCCCGCTAAGCACCGGGCCCAGCGCCGGAGGACGCGGGCCCGGCCGGCGCGGGGCCGGCCGGGCAGCATTCCTGCCGCTGTCCGCCAGCGTCGGAGATGGCGGCCTGCACCCGGGAGAGGACCTCGCCGGGCGACCCGCCCGCAGGGATGTGGGTGAACCCGGAAAATTCGGGCAGGGATCGATACGCTTCGCGCAGCGTTACCAGGTCCTCAAGCCGTTCCGAATCGGTGCCCCGCACGAGGATCCTCGCGTGTGCCTCGCGGGGTTCAACGTCCAGGTAGATGACCAGGTCTGGCGCAGGGAGCGCCCGGATGAGCCAGGGAAGGAAGCGTCCCCGCGGAAGTCGGTGCATCCCGCGGAGCGCAAGCTGGCAGTGAAGATGCCGGTCCATGACCACCAGACCGTGGAATTTCCGGGCGCGGCGGTGGGAATTCAGGACATTGAAGGTGCGTACGGCAGTTTCAATGACATCCGCGCCCCGTGCGGGCAGTTGCACGCCGAGCCTGGCGCCGAGCAGGGACATCCTGCGGCGGCCGGCGTAGTTGCGGAGGAGCCGGGCGTCGGTCCCCGCCCGGCGGGCGGCCGCGACGGTGGCCTCGGCCGCCGTCGTCTTTCCCGAGCCGTCAATTCCCGTGAGTACGATCAGCAAAAAAGCTGGCTCCTTTAGGTGTTGTGTGGTGGGGGCTACCTGACCCAACGAATGAAGGCGCCGGTTGATCCCCTCAGAGGTTGTGGGCCAGCAGCTCGAGACCGATGACCAAAAGGCTCAACACTACTTCGGCGCACACAATTACGGCTTTGTGGCGGAACGGCAGCTCAAGCCGGCGGATCGCCAGGTAACCGATGACAAAGAGCGTGACAACGAGAACCACGATGGCCCATTGAAGGGCTACGGCCGTGGACCAAAGGCCGAGGCCGGCCGCCGTGAGGAGCAGGAGCGGAGTCACCAGGACGGTGAGTGACTCCGTGCAGACGGCGACCATGTGCCGCATCTCCGGGCCGCTGGGAAGCTTCGCGTGGACCGTCAGGTGGCTCAGCAGGTCGGCGACGAAGATGCCCAGCAGGGAACCGACGACGACGATCGTCAGGGTAGCGGCCGCCGCGGCGGGTGTCGTCTCGTCTGCGTGGCTCCGCAGAGCCAGCACCACGGCCAGGCTGGTGAAGGTGATGTAGACGCGCTCCTTGAGGCTTGCCGCGCGTTGGCTGGCGGTGGGCTCCGGGCGCCCGGTCGGTTCGATCGTATCCATCGGAGGCCTCCTTGTGGCGGGGCGGGCCGTCAGGCGCCGGGAGCCCTGTACCCGACGTCCCCGGCCATGCGCAGGGCTTCGAGGGTTTCGTCGACGCTCAACAGCACCGTTGTCTCCAGCGAGCTCAGAGCGCCGCCACCGGTGATTGCCAGCGCCACCGCGGCCATGGAGACGTTGTTGGGGGCCTCCCAGAGGTTGTAGCCGTCGTGGCTGCCGAAGGCGTACCAGAAGCCGTGGAGTTTTCCTCCCACTGATTCGATGTAGGCCCGGGCGGCCTTCCCGCGGTCCTCCGGGTTGCTGATCATCCTGGCCCAGGTCTCAGGGGTGTAGCTGAACTTCGACAGGTAGAGCGGCATCGTCTTTCCCTTCGTTCGCTTCCGGGAGTGCGGATTACCCAAGGATGGCAGTCAGCCGCCGGGCCAGCAATGCCCGGACGGCCCACCCGGGAGCCCGGCGGGAACAGCGCCGGTCACTGGGCGGCGCCGGCCAAGTAGTCCATGAGGGCGTCGAGGATCGGCAGTTGGCCCCTGACCAGCTTGGTGCGGGCCTCGGGCTCTCCGGCCCACTTGGCGCCGTCCACCTCGGGGTAGTTCCGGACAACGCCGGATCCCTTCGGCCATTCCAGGGCAAAGGTATTGCTCACGATTTGCGCGGGAGCATAGAAGCCGGCCTCTGCAGTGAAGACCGTGATGACCTTCCCCGAGGGTTGCCGGAAGGCGCCCAGCGCGAAATAGTCGACCGGCGGGGCGGGGGTCCCCATTTCTTCGGCGAACTCGCGCTGCGCGGCGGACAGCGGGTCCTCGTCGTCGAGGTATTCGCCCTTCGGAATCGACCACGCGCGGGCATCCTTGTGCGCCCAAAACGGCCCGCCCATATGGGCTATCCACACCTCCACGTCCGTTCCCGTGCCCCGGCGGTAGAGCAGGATGCCTGCGCTCCGGATCGTCATGGCGGGCCACCTGCCCCGGGCGTCCCGGGGGCCTGGTCCGGTCCTTCTCCGGCGCCGGCGGCCGGGAGGAACTGGCGGTTCCTGATCCGTGACGCACCGAACTGGAGAGCCAGCGGCTCAATCTCCCACGGCCCGTGTTCCCGTGTCTTGGGCCGGCCCACGGCAACGTGCGGTGTCCAGCGCGGATACCGGAAACCGAGGGCCCGCGAGCCGAGGATGAAGTCGTCCACATTGTCCACCAGCAGCTCGTCCAACAGCTCGTGCAGCGCCGTCACCAGGGAGACCTGGTAGTCCCGCACATGCTGCGGCACATCCACTTCCAGGCCGCTCACGCGCCCGCCGCCGAGCAGGACCAGCCTCACGGAGCTCGCGGTGAAACCCCCCAGCGCCGGCAGCCCCTCCAGCCAGGCAACCGTCGCGTTGGCCGCCTCAGCGGCAGTCGTGATGCCCTTGGTCCAGTCTGCGATGTCCTGGGCGAAGTCTGCCAGGACGCCGACGTGCAGCAGGGTCAGGTGGAGGCCCTGTCGCCTGCGCAGCGCATCGACGCGGCTGCCCAGTTCCTCGTAGTCGGAGGGTCCGGAGCCGATCGCGAGCACCGGCACCTCCACCGTGATCCGCGGAGCAGACTGCATCAGGTCTCCCTCCCGTCCATGCCGGACGTTGATTCGCGTGCCACTTTCCGACGGTGCCACTAACCGACGGTGCCATTATCCACCCGGGCCACTATTCACCCGCCGCGGAATCCGGCCTCCGGGCGGTGTGCCCGCCGGTTCGACGCGGAAAGGCGCATGACACAATCAACGCAACACCCGCATCGGACTCCCGCTGCCGCAACCCTGGCCGGCGGACCTGTCCCGTCACCAAAGGAGCCTCGTGAGCAGCCCGATCCAGCACCAGAACGGACCTGACAGGGACGCGGCGGCAGGGAGCCTCACGGCCCCGGCATACCCGCAGCTGAGGCTCAATATCGATGCCCTCACCAACAACATCCGGGTGATGGCGTCCTGGTGCCGGCAGCGGGGCGTGGACCTTGCCCCGCACGTCAAGACAACGATGTCCGCACCGATCATCGCGCGCCAGGTGGCGTCCGGCGCCGTCGGCGTCACCGTGGCCACCGTGGACCAGGCCGGTTCTGCACTGGACTGGGGACACCGGCACGTCCTTATCGCCAATGAGGTGGTCGATCGGCACGGCCTGATGCGCCTCCGCTTATGGCTGGAACAAGATTCCGGACGGGATATCCGCTGCTTCGTCGATTCGGCTGCCGGCGTTGACGCGGCGGCCCGGGTTTTCGCTGGAGCTGCCGTCAGCCTTGAGGTGCTGGTCGACGTCGGAACACCGGGCGGCCGCACCGGAGCCCGGAGCCTGGCCGACGCCCTTCGCCTGGCCGAGCTGGTCCATGGCACGCCCGGCCTCCGGCTCGCCGGCGTTGCCGGGTACGAGGGCGTGGTGCCCAACACCAGGGCGGAGTCCACGATCGAAGGGGTCGACCGGCACTGCCGGCTGGTGCGGGACGTGTTCGTGGCAGCCGCACGATACTTTGAGACAGCCGCCCCGATCTACTCCATGGGCGGGTCCGCGTTCCCGGACCGCGTGGTGGAACACCTTCCCGATGACCGCCTGGTGCCCGGGACCCGGAGGATCCTCCGGTCCGGCTGCTACGTCACCCACGATCACGGCACCTATGCGGCGGTCAGTCCGGTACCGGGCCTGGTTCCCGCGCTGTCGGTCCGGGCCGTCATCCTGTCCGTCCCGGAGGAGGGAATGGCCGTCGTCGGTGCCGGTAAGCGGGACCTGCCCTACGACGCCGGACTGCCGCTCTTCCTGTCAGCCCGCACCGCGGACGGCGCCCCCAAGGCTGGGGCAGCCGCCGTCGTGCGCAATCTTTTCGACCATCACGCAGTCCTCACCGGGGTGAGCGGGCTGGACGTCACGGATGTGGTCGACTTCGGGATCTCCCACCCCTGCTCGGCCTTCGACCGCTGGCCCGAATACGTCGTCACCGACGGCAACGGGCGAACCATCGATGTGTGGCACACAGACTTCCACCGTTCGTCCCTGGCCCCGGGGGGCGCTACCGGCCAAAGGCCCTGAACAGGAGGAGCCTGACGGCATGGACCGCGGACTCCCGCCGGCAGGGCCCGTTCCAGATGATGAAGTTGGCGAACCGGTGCGCCCCGGGGCGGCCGGCGACCCTGGCGGCCGCATCCCGAACCGACTCCAGGTCCCCGGCCGTCAGCGGGAGCGGCGCTTCACCGGGGTGCCAGGTCGATCCCAGCGGAAAGTCCCTGAACGGCCGGGCCGGCATTTCGATGTGGGCGCCGAGCACCACACGGACCGGGTGCGAGGCGCTGAAATCGCAGAGCCTGCGCAACGAATCCTGGAACGCCGGAAAGTCCTGCACATAGAGCCGGCCAGGGTACACCGTGTCGCCGGTGAGCAGCATGCCTGTGGCCTCGTCGTAGATGGCGACGGCGGAAGGATGGTGCCCCGGCGTCGCGATCACGTCAATAGCCCGGCCGCCAAGGTCCATTCGGGCCGTGCCCTGGGGCCAGTTGTCGATTCCGAAGAACGCCGCTACCTCGCCGGCTGAGTGTCCCACGACCCGGGTGCGGGGCCGGCCGGTGAACTGCCCGTCCGCGGCGACGTGGTCCCCGTGGGCGTGCGAGTGGGCGACGACGAGTTCGTAACTGTCCTTGGGGTGGCCGCGCAGCCAGTCCTCAATGAGCGTGTCGACTGTGGCCCGGAGCGGAAATTCGGTGGCGTCCGCCGTCGCGCCGGTATCCAGGAGGAATGCGCGGTCCTCGCCGAAGAGCAGGTAGAGAAAAGGTGCCTCGAAATTGCTCGCGAAGCTCTGCCGGAGCAGCACCGTGTGGGGCGCGGCCATGTGCACCTGGATCGGCGGCGCCGCACTGCTTCCGCGGGACCGCGTCCCCGCGTACCAGCGCGCGTCGAGATCGAGGCCGGTCACGGCGCTGGTTTTCCGTTCACGGCGCCCGCGGAGCCGTGGCCGTTGACGATTTCGCCCGCGTGATCGGCGATCCAGGTGACCAGCGGGAGCAGTACGGCAACAAGCCCGCGGCCCCGGTCGGTGAGGCTGTAGTCGACCCTGGGCGGGATGACAGCCTGGGCCTCGCGGCGGACGAAGCCGTCCCCCTCCAGCGTCTTGAGCGTTTGGGCGAGCATCTTCTCGCTGATGCCCTCGGCCCGGCGGCGCAATTCACTCCAGCGCTGCGGGCCGTTCCACAGCGCGACCAGGATCAGCACGCCCCATTTGCTGGAGACGTGATCGAGGACCGTCCGGCTGGGACAGCCGGCGGGAAAGATCCCGTCCGCGCCCTCGATGGCGGATAGGCCCGGCTCAATACTTACTTCCATACCAGTACCTTACTTTAAGGTGCGTACTCTCTTCCGGGAAGCTTTGCCGATCCGGTGCCGTTGCTATGGATGTCAGCCATTCCCCCTGGTGAAAAGGACCATCATGACCATTGTTATCACCGGCGCCACCGGACAGCTCGGACGCCTTGTTGTTGAAGCCCTCCTCGATCAGAACGTTCCGGCGGGGCACATCGTTGCCGCAGGCCGGGATATTTCCAAAGTCGCGGACCTCGCCGACCGGGGCGTCCAGGTCCGGAAGGTCGACTACAGCGACCCGGAGTCGCTGCGCCAGGCATTTGCGGGCGCCGAAAAGGTGCTGCTGATCTCCGGCAGCGAGGTCGGCCGGCGGCTGGAGCAGCACCGGAACGCCATCGCGGCCGCCAAGGATTCCGGCGTTGGGCTGATCGCCTACACCAGCATCGCCAATGCCGGCAGCACCGGCCTGCAGCTGGCGGCCGAGCATGAGGCCACCGAGTTGGCCCTGGAAGAGTCCGGCCTGCCGTACACATTGCTCCGCAACGGCTGGTACCTGGAGAACTACACCGATCAGCTGGGCAGCTACGTCCAGCACGGAGCCGTGCTCGGCAGCGCCGGTGAGGGACGCGTCAGTGCCGCCACCCGCGCCGACTACGCCCGCGCCGCCGCGTCGGTTCTGCTCCTCGAAGGCCAGGCCGGAACGGTGTACGAGCTCGGCGGCGACGTGCCGTTCACCCTGCGCGAGCTGGCTGAGGAAGTCAGCTCCGCCGCCGGGCAACCGGTGACATACCAGGACCTGCCGGTAGAGCAATACACGGAGGTGCTGGTTGAGGTAGGGCTGCCGGAGGCGTACGCGGCCATCCTCGCGGACAGCGACCGTGGCATCGCCCGCGGCGAGCTGCTGGTGACCAGCGGTGACCTGAGCCGGCTCATCGGCCGGCCCACAACGTCCCTGCGGGAGGCCGTGCGGGCTGCTACGGGACGGTGACGGCTTCCTGAGGAATTCGCCCGGCCCCGCGCCGGGCCCTCGGGCCCCGTTCGGTCCGGCGTTCCTTTACGAAACAGACGAGTCCGGCGGCAAGGGTGGACGCCGCGGCGAGGGCGAAGAGCCCGGGCACCACGCTTCCCGTCTGTTCCTTGATGATGCCGAAACCGAAGGGGGCCACGAAGCCGCCCAGGTTTCCCAGCGAGTTGATGATGGCGATGGCCGGCGCGAGGACCAGCGGATGCAGGCCCGACTGGGGGATGGTCCAAAACAGGGGAGTCGCACTCTTGAAGCCCATCGCTGCGACGGACAGGAAGACCAGCGCGAGGGCCGGGGAGGCGACTGCGGCAGCGAGCGTTCCGGCCGCGGCGACCAGCAGGGCAGCCGCCAGCAGGGGCCGCCGGGATTTCGCACTGTCCTGCCACCTGGCCGCAAAATACATGGCAACTATGGCGCAGACCCATGGAATGGCGGACAGGAATCCCACACTGAGGTCCGTGGTTCCCGGGATCCGCCTGATGATGCTGGGGAGCCAGAAGGTGTTGGCGTAGACAGAGAGCTGGATGGCGAAGTAGATGCCGCACAGCAGCAGGATTTGCGGATTCAGGAGCATCTTCCAGCGGTTCAGCCGTCCTTCCCCCACGCTGGTGTGCCGGGCGTCCTCCTCCGCGATGGCAGCGCCCAGGGCGGACTTTTCACCGTCACTGAGCCACTTGGCGTCCTGGACTTTTGCGTCGAGCAGGAAGAACACAACGGCCCCGACCACCACGGAGAGTAAACCCTCGAACCCGAACAGCCACTGCCAGCCACGCAGGCCCAAGACGTTGTGGAGACTGAGCAGCAGCCCGGCGATCGGCCCCGAGATGGCCGCGGCGACGGAGGACCCGGCGATGAAGATTGCCGTGGCCTTGCCGCGCTGGCCGGCCGGGACCCAGCGGGCGAAATAGAAGATGACTGCGGGGAAGAAGCCCGCCTCGGCGGCGCCGAGGAGGAACCGGAGTGCATAGAACATCGCCTCGTCCTGCACGAATGCCATCAGGAACGCGACGATGCCCCAGCTGACCATGATCCGGGACAGCCAGATCTTCGCACCGTACTTTTCCATCATGACGTTGCTGGGCAGCTCAAAGATGGCATAGGCGATGAAAAACAGTCCGGCGCCCAGGCCGTAGGCTGCGGCGCCGATGCCGACGTCGGCTTCCAGCTGTGCCTGGGCGTAACCGATGTTGGACCGGTTGAGCTGGTTGCAGACGAGCATGACCAGCAGAATGGGCAGCACGCGCTTAAAGAACTTCTTCGTGGCGGTTGCCACGTCCGTGACGGCGGTGTCGACAGACTGCATGCGGAATGTCCTTAGCTTTCGTCCCGGTGCCCGGAAGCGGGCGTGCGGAGCCGGCGTCGGGAGTTTGCCAGGTGGGTCCGCATGGCGGCCGACGACGACGGTCCGTCGCCTTCCGCGATGGCGGCGTAGATGGACCCGTGTTCCAGCACCACCTGCTCGAAGTGCTCCCGGACATGGTGTTCCCCGCCGGTGATGAGGCGGGTCCGGGGCATCGCGATCATCGTCTGACCCAGCGAGGCCAGGCAGTCGGAAAAGAACGGGTTGCCGGTGGCCGCCGCGATGGCGCGGTGGAATTCGTAGTCCGATTTCATGGCGTGCGCCGGGTGGGCGCCGCTGGCGGTGAACTCTTCCAGCGCCCCCCGGACCGCCTGAAGCTGCCGTTCCGAGCGGTTCCGGGCCGCCAGGGCGGCGGCCTCGGACTCGACGCCGATGCGGAATTCAAGCAGCTTTTCGCGGTCTTCCAGGCTGGCCACCGGCCGGCTCCCGGGTACCGGCCGCGCGTCCGACGGGGGAGGGGTCAGCGCGAAACTGCCCCGCCCCCGTTCGGTTTCGACGAGTCCTTCCGCCTGCAGGCGGGTGAGCGCGGAACGGACCACCGTCCGGCTGACGCCGAACTCGCCGATCAGGGTGTTTTCGCTGGGCAGCTTGTCGCCCGGCTGGATCACGCCGTCGACAATGCGCATGCGAAGATCGGCGGCGAGGTCCGCGGTCAGGTTCCGGCTCATGGGTTCAAGGTTACTTGCCGAATTCCACTGACTCGGTCGTCCAGGCCCGCGCCTGGTCGCTGAGCGTAATGCCCAGGCCGGGGCGGTCCGGGACC
This sequence comes from Arthrobacter sp. 05N429, assembly GCF_056397045.1. Taxonomy (NCBI): domain Bacteria; kingdom Bacillati; phylum Actinomycetota; class Actinomycetes; order Micrococcales; family Micrococcaceae; genus Arthrobacter; species Arthrobacter sp. 05N429. Next base: position 40,899 of record NZ_JBFTMQ010000017.1, on the reverse strand, counting down.
AGCATGCGGCCGTTCTTGGTTTCCAGGCGTTCGTTGAAGAGCGGGTCCAGCCAGTCGAAGTGCTCCACCCACGGTTCGCGCGGGTAGGCCGCGGCGAGGTGGAGGTGGATTTCCATCGCAAAGTGCGGGGCCAGGCCGAGTCCGCGTTCGTCCGCCAGTGCGGCGAGGCGGAGGAACTGCGTGATGCCGCCGACGCGCGGCGCGTCGGGCTGGATGATGTCGCAGCCGTTGGCAGTGATGAGGCCCTTGTGTTCGGCGACAGAGGCCAGCATTTCACCGGTGGCGATGGGGGTGTCGAGGATCTGGGCGAGGTGCGCGTGGCCTTCAAAGTCGTAGGCGTCGAGGGGCTCTTCGATCCAGACGAGGTTGAATTCCTCCAGCTGGCGGCCCATCCGCAAGGCGGTGGCGCGGTCCCACTGCTGGTTGGCGTCCACCATGAGCGGGACGTCCCAGCCGATGTGTTCACGGATGCCGGCAACCCGGCGGAGGTCCTCGGCCGTGTCCGGCAGGCCCACCTTGATCTTGATGCCGCCGATTCCCTCGTCCAGGAGGACGCTGGCGCGGGCCCTGACCTCATCGAGGGAGGCGTTCAGGAAGCCGCCCGATGTGTTGTAGGTCTGCACGGAGTCCCGGTAGGAGCCGAGGAACTTGGCCAGCGGCAGTCCGGCGCGCTTGGACTTGAGGTCGTAGAGGGCAATGTCAATGGCGGCGAGTGCCTGGGTGGCGACGCCGGAGCGGCCCACGGAGGCGCCCGCCCAGAGGAGTTTGGTGTACAGCTTGCCGATGTCGTTCGGGTCCTCCCCGATGATGCCTTCGGCGACTTCCCGGGCGTGGGCATACTGGGCCGGGCCGCCGGCGCGCTTGGAGTAGCTGAAGCCGATGCCGCTGTGGCCCTGCTCGGTGGTGATTTCGGCGAAGAGGAAGACCACTTCGGTCATGGGCTTCTGGCGCCCGGTGAACACCTTCGCGTCGCTGATGGGAACGGCGAGCGGCAGCCTCGCGGTGGACAGCTTTACGTGGCGGATCAGATCAACGCTGGTCATGGATTCTCCCTGGAAAATGATTGCCGGGCTACGACGCCCGGGCACCTACTGAGGATACAAGTTACCGGCTTGTATAACAAGTAGTTTCTTGGCGGGGCAGTCAGCCCAGCAGCCACGCGACGGCCAGCAGTGCGCCGGCGCTCAGGACGGTGGTGCAAAGGATCACGTCCCGGGCCATCGTGACGCCCCGGCCGTAGGGGGAGGCGAAGAGGAACACGTTCTGGGCGGTCGGCAAGGCCGCCATGATGACGCTGGCGAGCAGGTGCTGGCCCTCCAGACCAAACACGAAGCGGCCCAGCGCCCACACGATGAGCGGCATCCCGGCAATCTTCAGGGCGGTGGCGACCAGCGTCTCAGTCCGGTCGTCCCCTTTCTGCAGCGGCGCCCTGCCGGCAAGGGAGAGGCCAAAGGCGAGCAAGACCATGGGGACAGCCCCGCCGGCCAGCATGTCGATGGGTTTCTGAAGGAGCTCTGGAGCGCTCCAGCCGGTCAGGGCCACGGCGGCGCCCAGCCCGGAGGCGATGATCATCGGATTCGCGACCGGCTGGATCAGCAGCTTTTTCCACGAGATGCTGGCTCCTCCGGCCAGTCCCAGGACGGTGAGGTAGAACGGGGCCATAACCAGGATCTGCACCAGCAGCACCGGGGCCACGTGCTGCGCCGTCCCCACGGCGTAGAGCGACACGGGGATGCCGATGTTGTTGGCGTTTGCGTAGCTGCTGGCCATGGCGCCGACGGCGGTTTCGGCGACGGGCCGCCGGAAGAACAGGAAACTGAGCAGGCAATAGAGAAGCCCCACTGCCGCTGCGGAAAGCAGCGCCAGCGGGGCGTCCGTACCGAGCGCGGCGCGGATGTCGCTGCCGGCCACCACGGTGAACAGCAGCGCCGGGTTGGTGACGTAGAAGGCCGTGCGGGTGAGGGCGCCCTGGACCTCGGGTCCCAGGACCCGCAGCCGGGCGGCGAAATAGCCGACGGCGATGACGGCGGAGACGATCAGGATTCCGGAGACAACGCCGCCCAAAATAGGCCCTTCAAAGGTAGCTGTGGCCGGGACCCGGCCCGGGTGGGATTCCGCACGGCCCTCTCCCATGAATGAAGGAGGGCGGGCCGTGCGGAAGGATGGGGAATGGACGCTGCTTACCGGACGAGGCAGGGCCGCTTCGGGTCGAAGGCCCAGCCGTCGACGTAGTACTGCATGCCGATGCTGTCGTCCCGGGCATCGAGCCCATGTTCGAGGTACAGCTGGTGTGCCTTGGCAAGGGCGTCGCGGTCCAGTTCGATGCCAAGCCCCGGGGCAACCGGAACGTCGATGGCGCCGTCGCGGATCTGCAGCGGCTGCTTGGTCAGCCCCTGGCCGTCCTGCCAGATCCAGTGCGTGTCCAGCGCCGTGATTTCGCCCGGAGCGGCAGCTCCGGTGTGCGTGAACATGGCGAGGGAGATATCGAAGTGGTTGTTCGAGTGCGAGCCCCAGGTCAGGCCGAATTCGTGGCACATCTGCGCCACGCGGACGGAGCCGTGCATGGTCCAGAAATGCGGGTCTGCCAACGGAATGTCGACGGCGTTGCTCCGGATCGCATGGGACATTTCCCGCCAGTCGGTCGCGATCATGTTGGTCGCGGTCCTGAGCCCGGTGGCGCGGCGGAACTCCGCCATCACCTCGCGGCCGGAGAACCGGCCCTCGGCGCCGCAGGGGTCCTCGGCGTAGGCCACAACACCCTGCATCCGCTTGCCCAGCCGGATGGCCTCCTCCAGGAGCCAGCCGCCGTTGGGGTCGAGGGTGATCCGGGCCTCCGGGAAGCGCTTCGCCAGGGCCGTGACGACGTCCACTTCGGCGTCGCCGGAGAGTACGCCGCCCTTGAGCTTGAAGTCGCTGAAGCCATAACGCGCCTGCGCGGCTTCGGCCAGGGCCACAACGGCGTCGGGGGTCATGGCCTCCTGGCGGCGCAGCGTTTCCCACCGGTCCGACGGCGCCGCCTCCACGAGGTACGGAAGGTCCGTCCGCTGGTGGTCGCCGACGAAGAAGAGGTATCCGAGCATCGGCACCGAACTCCGCTGCTGCCCGTCGCCCAGAAGTTCCGCCACGGGGACGCCGAGGAACTGGCCGTGAAGGTCCAGCAGCGCTGATTCGACGGCGGTGACGGCGTGGACGGTGGTGCGCAGGTCGAAGGTCTGAAGGCCCCGGCCGCCGGCGTCGCGGTCCGCGAACCCGGCCGAAATCCCGCGCAGCAGCGAACGGTACCGTGCCACGGGCTGCCCGTTGATCAGCTTGCCGGCTTCCTCGATGGTGCTGCGGATCTTTTCCCCGCCCGGTACCTCGCCGAGGCCGGTGCGGCCGTCCGAGTCCGTCACGATCACGATGTTGCGGGTAAAGAACGGGCCGTGCGCGCCGCTGAGGTTCATCAGCATGCTGTCGTGGCCCGCGACCGGGACCACCTCGACATGGGCAATGGTGGGCTGCGTGGTCACGCGTTGACCTCTGCTTTCTCTGTTGCTGCGGCATCTTCGACGACGCCGTCGATCCTGCGGTTCAGCTGCCACGGATTGTCGTCCTGGAGCGCCACCGGGAGCAGTTCCTGCGGCAGGTTCTGGTACGCGACGGGCCGCAGGAAGCGGTTGATGGCCAGGGTGCCGACGGAGGTGGTGCGGGTGTCCGACGTGGCGGGGAACGGGCCGCCGTGGACCATGGCATGCCCGACCTCGACGCCGGTGGGCCAGCCGTTGACGATGATGCGCCCGACCTTTTGTTCCAGTGCCGGGATGAGCGGTGCCGCCGCCCGGTAGTCCTCTTCGGTCAGCTGCAGGGACGCGGTGAGCTGGCCCTCCATGCTGCGGACCGCGTCGATCAGCTCGTCGGCGGTGGAATACCGGATGATGAGGCTCGCTGCACCGAAGATTTCCGCATGGAGCACGTGGTTGCTGGTGAAGTCGGCGATTCCGGTGCCGAAAATCGTGGGTGCCGGCGCGTTGTCGCTGGCACCGGCGGAACCCTGCCCGACGACGCTGACGTTCTCGGCAGAGCCGAGTGCCTCGGTGCCCGCGTTCCAGGATCCGGCGATGCCCGCGGTCAGCATGGTCTGGCCCTCGCAGGCCGAAACGGCATGCTCGACGGCGGTGACGAACCGGTCTCCCGCACCGCCGGCGGGGGCGAAGAGGAGGCCGGGGGAGGTGCAGAGCTGCCCGGAGCTTCCGGTGACGGCGGTGACGTACTGGGAAGCCAGCGCATCGGCGTCGCCCGTGAGCGCCCCGGGGAACACGAACACCGGGTTGAGCGAGGACATCTCTGCGTAAACGGGAATCGGTTCCGGGCGTGCGGCGGCGGTGCGCATCAGGGCGATGCCGGCGGACTGCGAGCCGGTGAAACCCACTGCTTTGATCGCAGGATCCGCCACGAGCGCCTGGCCAATGCTGCTGCCGGGGCCGTAGACCAGCGAGAACACGCCGGGGTGGAGGCCGAAGTCCCGTACTGCCTTGGCGATGGCCTGCCCGACGAGCTCTCCGGTGCCCGGATGGGCGTTGTGCGCCTTGAACACCACGGGGCAGCCGGCGGCAAGCGCGGAGGCGGTGTCTCCGCCCGCCGTCGAGAAGGCGAGCGGGAAGTTGCTGGCGCCGAAGACAGCGACGGGTCCCAGCGGGATCTGGCGCTGGCGGATATCGGCACGGGGCAAGGGAGCGCGGTCCGGCAGCGCCGGGTCGATCCGGACGCCGCGGAAATCTCCGTGCCGCACGACGTTCGCGAAAAGCCGCAACTGGCCGGTGGTGCGCGCACGCTCGCCCTGTAGCCGGGCGGCGGGCAGGCCGGTCTCCTGGCCTGCCCGGATGATCAGCTCGTCGCCGATTGCCTCGATGTTGTTGGCGATGGCTTCCAGGAACCCGGCGTGGGTCTCGGGATCGAGTGTGCTGAAGGATTCAAAGGCGGCCGCGGCGGCGGAGGTCGCCGTCGTGAGTTGCTCCTCCGTAAGCAGCGTGTACTCCGGTTCGAGGCGCTCGTTGCTCGCGGGGTTGACGCCGAAGGTGGTCTTGCCGTCGCCGGGGACGGGACGGCCGGCGATCAGGGAGTGTCCGGTAAGGGTCACGGGTTCCTCCTAGGAGATTTTTGCGATGAGGGCAGTGAGGTCCGCAAGATCCTGCGGGGCGAGGTTCTGCAGCGGGGGCCGGACGTCGCCGGCGGAGCGGCCAATCGCGTCGAGCCCACCCTTGACGATGGAGACGGAGTAGCCCTTGACCCGGTCCCGGATGTCCAGGTACGGGATGACGAAGTCGTTGAGCTTCTTGTTCACCGCGACCCGGTCGTTGTTGCGGACGTCCTGGTAGAAGTCCAGGGCGAACTGCGGGACGAAGTTGTACATCGCGCTGGAGTACGTGCTCATGCCCAGCTGCAGGAGCGGGAGGGCGAACGTTTCCGCCGTGGGGAGGCCGCCGAGGTAGAAGAGGCGGTCGCCGAGCTTGGCGTAGACGCGGGCGTCGTGTTCCAGGTCGCCCACGCCGTCTTTGAACCCGATGAGGTTCTCGTGCCGGTCCGCCAGGGTGGCCACAGTGGTGTCCTTGTAGATGGCGTTGGCCCGGTTGTAGATGATGACACCCAGCGACGTGGCGCTGCAGATGGCGCTGACGTGCTCGATCAGGCCGCCCTGGTCCGCTTCGGTCAGGTAGGGCGGCAGGAGCAGGATGCCTTCCGCGCCTGCTGCCTCGGCGGCCCGGGCATTTTCGATGGCCTGGGCCGTGGATCCTCCGGCGGAGGCGAGGACGGGTACCCGCGCGCCGACCTCGTCGACGGCGGCGCGGACCACGCGCTCGGATTCGGCCGGCGTCAGGGAGAAGCCCTCGCCGGTACCGCCCGCTGCGAACAATCCCGCCACGGGGAAACTCGCCTGCCAGGCCAGGTGCTTGCGGTAGTTCTCCTCGTCGAACTGCAACTGCGCATCGAACGACGTGACGGGGAAAGAGAGCAGGCCCTCCTTGAGAGCGTTGGCCAGTTCCTGGGGTGTGTATTTTGCCACGATATGGTCCTCCGGGTGGGCGCCGTGATTGGCGTAAGGGGTGTGATTCCCCTTCAGCGTAGGCCCGGCTTTCATGCCTGTCTAAGTTCATTTTTGTATGCGGTGATACCCTGAGTGCATCATGGCGGGCATCACTCCATGGCGTACTCAAGCTCGGCCAAGAGCCGGCCCAGCGCAGGGTTCTCCACCTTGCGGTTCCAGATGGCATGCAGTTCCACGGGTTCGCCCCTGCTGCCCGTCAGTGGCAGGAACTCGACACCCTGGATTCCCAGTGCCGTTGCCGAGTGCGGCACGAAGGCGACACCGCGCTTGGCGGCGACCAGTGAAACCATGGTCAGGATCTGGCTTACGGTATGGACCACATTGCCGTGCTGGATAGGAAAAGTCCGGATCACGAGGTCGTAGAAGTAGCGCGCCTGCTGCGGCGAGTGCATGATGAGCGGCTCGTTCATCAGTTCGTCGTTCTCGATCGACCGGCCCAGGGCTGCCAGCCGGTGGCCGGCCGGGACGGCGAGCACCATTGACTCGCGGTACAGGAGGTGTGAATCAAACACCTCGCTGTTGAAGGGTGGCCGCGCCAGGCCGAGATCCAGCTCTCCGGTCTGCAGGGCCTGGACCTGCTCGCCGGACACCAGTTCCTGGAGGTCGATGTCTACGTCGGGCAGCCTCGTTGAAATTTCCTCCAACAGCGGGCCCAGGATGCTGAGGCCGCTGGCGGCAGTGAAGCCGATCCGCAGCAGGCCCGAACGTCCCGAGGCGATCCGGCGGGCGGTGACCGGGGCGCGTTCGGCGAGCGCCACGAGGCGCCTGGCCTCATCGAGGAAGGCCACGCCGGCATGTGTCAGCTGAACCTTCCGGTTGTCGCGTTCGAGGAGTTCCGCGCCGACGCTCCGCTCCAGCTTCTGGATCTGGCGGCTCAGGGGAGGCTGGGTCATGTTCAGGCGCTCCGCCGCGCGGCCGAAGTGGAGTTCTTCCGCGACGGCAATGAAACCGGCCAGCTGGTCAAAGGTAAACATGATGCCTTCCTGGTATCACCCGATGCATATTTGGGCTTAGACATGCATCATAGTGCCTCCCTACACTCGATTCAGCGAACCGGCAGTGATCCGGTTCACATGCTTCCGGGGCCGTCGCCCCGCATGTCAACGAGGAGTTCCAATGATGCACTTCCCCACGCGCCGCACCGTTATCGGTGCGGCATCCGCCGTCGCGCTGCTGGCCCTGACCGCCTGCGGCAACGTCGCCGCCGGCAGCACCAGTTCCGCCAAGTTTCCCAGCGGCCCGGTCAACCTCACCGTGGGCCAGGCAGCCGGCGGGAGCACGGACCTGATTGCCCGCGCCATCTCCGAAGGGGCCGGCAAGACGCTCGGCGCCCCGATGCCCGTGGTCAACAAGCCAGGCGCCAACGGCGCCCTTGCCACCAAGGAAGTGGCGGGCAAGCCGGCCGACGGCCAGAACCTGGTGCTGGTCACGGCCTCCCTCATCACCATCACTCCGCTGGCAGTCACGCCGGACGAGGCCGTCAACATCGATGACCTGGACATCATCGCCGGCCTGTCCCAGGACGACTACGTGCTCGTGGCCAGCAAGGCATCGGGACTCAACACCATCAAGGACCTGACCGGCGCCGGCCGCAACATCACGTTCGGCACCACCGGCGTCGGCACCGGCAGCCAGCTCGCGCAGAAGGTGCTCTTCAAGCAGGCCAACGTACAGGGAACGGACGTCCCTTTCGACAGTGGAAAGCCCGCCCTGACGGCGGTCCTCGGTAACCAGGTCGAAGTGTCCACCATCCAGCTCGGTGAAGCCATGCCGCAGATCCAGGCCGGCAAGGTGACCCCGCTGCTCGTCTTCTCCGAAGAGCGGAACTCCTTCCTCCCGGACGTCCCCACCGCCAAGGAATCAGGCTACGACGTTCCCGTGGCGCAGTACCGCGCCGTCGCTGCCCCGAAGGGCACACCCCAGGACGTGAAGGACAAACTGCTCGCAGCAATCCAGGAGACCCTCAAGACGGAGTCCTACAAGGAATTCAACAAGAAGAACATGCTGACGCCGAAGGAAATCTCCGGCGCGGAGGTCGTAACCCAGTGGAAGGACTACGCAGCGAAATACAAGTCCCTGGTTGAGAAGTACGACATCAGCCTCAGCGGAACCAAGTGATTCGAGTGAAGACGACCACTCCTGTTCCCGGCGGAGCGGGCAGCGCCCCCTCCGCCGGGAACGGCCCGGACCAACTTCCGGGCAACCTGCCGGCCGGCTCCCCGGGAGGCATTCCCAACGGGGGACTGGATGAGCTGACCCCCGAACAGCTGGCCGCCCAGTGGGAGGATGAAAAGCCTCCCGCGGCCGGGCCGCTGGCCAATGCGGCCTCCTCGCTGGTGGTCATTGCCGTTGGCCTGGGCGCCCTGGTGCTGTCCATCGCGATGGGCCTCGGGACCCTGGCCGCGCCACAGCCCGGCCTCTGGCCCTTCATCATCAGCTGCGTGATGGCGGGCCTGGGGCTGGTCCAGCTCATCGCCGGCCGGCACAACCGCGATGCGGAAAAATTCACCCGCATGTCCATGGCCCCGCTCACCGGCCTGGTCACGCTTGCGCTCATGGTGGCGCTGATGCCGGTCATCGGCTTTGAGCTGCCTGCCCTCGTCCTGTGCATCATCTGGATGCGGTTCCTCGGCGGCGAAACCTGGCGCTCGACGCTGCTGGTCAGCGCCGTTGTTGTGGCGGCGTTCTACGGCATCTTCGTCCTGGCGCTCAACACCTCCATTCCCCACCTCTTCTAGGAGAACCCCCGTGGATTTTCTGAATCCCGTGATCAACGGATTCGCCGTTGTCCTGGAGCCGACCAACCTCCTGTACTGCCTGATCGGCGTCGTCATCGGCATGCTCATCGGTGTGTTGCCCGGTCTGGGGCCCGCGGCAACCATCGCCATCCTGCTTCCGCTTACCTACAACGTGGAGCCGGTGACCGCCATCATCATGCTGGCGGGCATCTTCTACGGTGCCCAGTACGGCGGCACCATTACGTCCGTGCTGCTGCGGCTGCCCGGCGAAGCCTCGTCCGTCGTCACCGTTTTCGACGGCTACCAGATGGCCAAACAAGGTAAGGCCGGCACCGCCCTCGGCCTGGCGTCCATCGGATCGTTCATCGGCGGCACGGCAGCCATCATCGGGCTGACGTTCCTTGCGCCCATCGTGGCGAGCTTCGCGCTGGACTTCGGTCCGGCCGAGTACTCGGCCCTGGCGCTGCTCGGGATCCTGCTCGTGGCCACCATCAGCAACGGGGCCAAAACCAAGGCTTTGATCGCGGCGGCCCTCGGCCTGTTGCTGGCGACCGTCGGCCGGGACATCTTCACCGGCGAAAGCCGGTTCACCTTCGGCAGTCTCGAACTGGCCGATGGCATCGACTTCGTGCCGATCGCCATGGGAATCTTTGGCCTGGGCGAAATCCTCTACAACCTCGAGGAACGCCACCGGGCCGCGAAGGCCCCCTCCAAGGTGACCAACGTCTGGCCCTCGCGCAAGGACCTGAAGCAGGCGTCCGGTGCGATCGGCCGGGGCTCCGTCCTTGGCTTCTTCCTCGGAATCCTGCCCGGTGGCGGGGCGACGATTGCCTCCATGGCCTCCTACGCCATGGAGAAGAAGCGGGCCAAGCAGCCGGAACGCTTCGGAAAGGGTGCGCCCGAGGGCGTGGCCGGTCCTGAGACCGCCAACAATGCCGCCGCGACGTCGTCGTTCATTCCGCTGCTGACCCTCGGCATCCCCGCCAACGCGACCATGGCCCTGATGTTTGGTGCACTCCTGATCCAGGGCGTGACGCCGGGCCCGCAGCTCGTGGAGCAGGACCCGGAGCTGTTCTGGGGCGTGGTGAATTCCATGTACATCGGCAACATCCTGCTGCTGATCATGAGCCTGCCGCTGGTCGGACTGTTCGTGAAGATCCTCCGCGTCCGCGCCGCGATCCTCGCGCCCGTCACCGCCCTGATCACCCTGCTCGGCGCGTACACCATCAACAACAGCATGTTCGACGTCACCCTCGTCGTGGTCTTTGGCATCGTCGGGTACCTGATGAAGAAGTTCGGCTTCGAACCGGGACCGCTGGTCCTGGCCTTCGTCCTCGGCTCCCTGCTGGAAAGCTCGCTTCGCCGTTCGCTGCTGGTCTTCGGCGGGGACGCGACAGGATTCTTCAGCCGCCCGATCTCGGCGACGCTTCTCATCGTCTTCGTGCTGGTGGCCGTCCTTCCGGGCATCCGCACGATGCTGGCCAAGCGCAAGCCCTCCACCTCCGGAGCGCCCGCACCTGAAAACATCAAGGAGAAGGTATGAGCATCATCGTCGGTTTCGTCCCCACCCCTGCGGGCGAGGCAGCCCTCACGGCCGGCATTGCGGAGGCTGCCCTCCGGAACCAGGATCTCGTCATCGTCAATTCGGCACGGGAAGGGGCCCTGGTGGACAAGGCGGTAGCCACGGCCGGACTGCTTGAGGAGGCAGCGAAGCGCGCCACGGACGCGGGCGTCAGAACGTCCGTGCTGCAACCCTCTTATCAGCACGATCTGGCGGACGAGTTTCTGGACCTCGCGCGGGAGGTCAACGCATCGTTGATTGTCATCGGCCTGCGCCACCGCTCCCAGGTGGGCAAATTCATCATGGGCAGCCATGCCCAACGCATCCTGATCCAGGCCGACCGTCCGGTCCTCGCCGTCAAGGCGGACGGCGCCGGGCGCTAGGACCGCCACAACGCACGGCCCGAAACGGGGCGGGTCCGGACTCAACAGTCCGGACCCGCCCCGTTTGCGCTTTTCTGAATCGATGACACGACAATCCCGCCGTTGAGACGTCCAAAGGGGCCGACGACGGCTGGGGGAGAGAACCCCGGTCTCAGAGGGCTCTCAAGCGTCGCCGGCCCCGTCTCACACCGGACCAGAGGCCCGGTAAGCAGACGTGTTCGGCCCACCACCTCACAGCGTTCGGCAGAGGCGCGGACCTACTACTATTCAACACCTTGCAGGCACCAACGGGGAGAGATATCTGATGGTTTGATCCAGAGGGTTCATCCTTTCCGGGTGACGGCACAGGGACAGGGAAGTCATAGCGTGGGGTTACGCCGGAACCGGAAAAAAGTCCTCGGCTGTTGTGCCGCTGGCTGGCTGACAGGCGGGTTGCCGGTGCCGGCGGCAATCCATGGCCGGGACGGCCCCGGGGAAGCGAGTGAGCGATGTTGGCCCTAAAGAAGCACGCTGCAGTCACCTCCGAATCGCGGGCGCTCGTCATCGGCAGTGCAGGCTTTCTCATCCTCAGCGCGGTCGCGTTCCTGCTGGTGGGGCGCGAGCCTGTTGCGTTGTCCGGACGGGGTTCGGTGGGGGACATCGCTGCGCTCGGCACCGCGGTCCTGGGGGCTGCCGCGGTGGTGATCGGTTCCCGGCAAAGCCGGGGGCTGGAACCGCCGCACACCATCGGCGGCGGACAGACACGCGACATCATCGACGTCGCCGCACTTGCACTGGCGCATGCCTGCATCTTCCTGCTCGGCTGGCTGGCGCTGTTCTCGATCTTCCAGCGGGCGTTCGTGGGTGCAGTGCTGTACCCCCTGGCCGCGGCAATTCTCGCCGGGGTCACCGGAGCGGTCAGCGCCTACATCGCGTACCTCTCGGCAGTCACTATGAACGCCTACCGGCTCGCCGCGCTCCTCGCCGTCTTCCTCGTCACCGGGGTTCTGACCAGCATGCTCACCGCGGAAGACCCGCAGTGGTGGCAGGAAAACCTTAGTGCCCTTGGCATGAGCTCGGACGCCTCCGGGGTGGCGTTCAACGTCACGCTGATCGTCGCCGGCGTCGTGGTCACAACCCTGGCCGGATATGCCACGAGGACCCTCGACGCGACGGCGGGCACCGCGTCCGCGCGACGCCGGGTGCGCCAGCTGGAAGGCGGCATCATCCTCATCGGAGTTCTCCTCGCCTGCGTGGGGCTGTTCCCGGTCGACGAGCAGTTCTGGCTGCACACGGCGGCAGCGTCCGGCATGGTGGTGGTATTCGGAACCCTGATTGTCCGCATGCGCACGCTGGTTCCCTCGATCCCGGCAACTTTCAACGTGCTGGGGCTGGTGTTCCTGGCGGTCATCGCCTTCGCCGTCCTGATGTACTTCCCGTTCGCCTATTACAACCTCACCGCGGTGGAGCTCATTGCCGCCTCGCTGGTTTTTGCCTGGCTGATCGTCCTGATCCGCAACCTGGCCGCCGTCGACGCCGACCAGCTCGCCGGGAGCCCGCCGGGCCGTCCGCCTGTCCATCGCACCGACAGCGCAAGCCAGCCGGCTGTCACCGGAGTGGACGGGCCGGCTAGCGAAGCCTGATGAACCGACGAGTAGGACTGGGCATGAAGAAATCGCAGCGGAGCCGCCGCACAGTGGTGCCTATCGTGGGCCAGCTCCGTTCCTACGACCGTGCCTGGTTGCGGGGCGACCTGATCGCCGGGGTGACCGTCGCGGCCCTGATCGTTCCGAAGAACCTGGGCTATGCCGGTATCGCGGGGATCCCGCTGCAGAACGGCCTCTACGCGGCCGCGGCGGGCGCGATCGTGTACGGAGTCCTCGGTTCCTGCCGGCAGATCTCGATGGGACCCAGCTCCGGCCTGGCGGCGGTGGCCGCGAGCGCCGTGCTCGCCGCCGGCATTACCAGCGAGCAGGACGTGGCCTCGTTCGTTGCGGGGATCACCCTCGCCTCCGGCATCCTGTTCCTGCTACTGGCCGTCGCGAAGATGGGCTGGATCGCCCAGTTCCTCTCGCGGGCCGTGGTCACCGGGTTCCTCTTCGGCGCGGCGATCGACGTCGTCATCGGCGAGCTCCCAAAACTGACCGGGACCGAGGTCACCGGCTCCAACCCGATCCAAGAACTCCGGTCGTGGCTCGGGACGCTGGGCGAGGCACACCAGACCACCGTGCTGGTGGGTGTCATCGCGCTGGCCGTCGTCTTCGGGCTGAAGGCGGTCGCTCCCAGAGTCCCCGGCGCCCTGGTCCTGGTGGTGGGCGGGCTGCTGGCGGCGGCCGTGTTCGATCTTGGAGCCAAGGGCGTGGCGTTGGTGGGTGACGTGCCCAGCGGGTTGCCTTCGCCAGAGATCCCGGACGGGCAGCTGATGTGGGACAACGCAGGAACCGTTGCGGTCGCGGCGGTGGCGCTGGTCCTGATCGGCTTTTCCCAGACTGCGGGCGACGCGCGGGCGTTCGCCGCCAAGCACCGCTACCAGATCGACATCAACCAGGAGTCCGTTGCCCAGTCGTTCGCCAACATGGCCGCGGGATTGTTCAAGGGGATGCCGGTCTCTACGAGCCTCTCGGCGAGCTCGCTCAACGACCACTCCGGGGCGAAGACGGGCCTGGCCTCCCTCACATCCGGCGCCACTGTCCTGCTGACACTGCTGTTCCTGGCGCCGCTGTTCTCGATCCTTCCCAAACCGGTGCTGGCGGCGCTGATCATCGAAGCCGTTGTGATGGGCATGATGAACTTGCCGGAGATGCGGCGGCTGGCCCGCGTCCAAAGGTTTGATTTCTGGATTGCTGTCGCGGCCATTGTTGGCACCCTGATTTTCGGTGTCCTCGCGGGCGTCATCATCGGGATCGGGCTCTCGCTCATCTGGCTCGTCGGTGTAGCCACCCACCCGGAGATGCCGTCCCTGGGACGGGAACGGGGCACGCAGGTCTTCCGCGAGGTGGATGAGAACGCCGGCGACGAAGTGATCCCCGGAGTGGCCGTGATCCGGTTCGACGGCGGCCTCTTCTTCGCCACCGCGGACGCGCTGGAGGATCGTCTTCGCGAGACGATCCACTCGACACCGGACCTGACAGGCATTGTGCTGGACTGCGCGGGAATCAATTTTGTCGACTCCCAGGGCGCCGCGAAGATGGCGGATGTCGCTGACCTCGCCCACGAGGCAGGCGTCAACCTGCGCCTCGCCCGGCTGAAGCCCACGGTCCGGGCCACTCTGGCCAGGGACGGCGTGATCGAGCGCATCGGGGAAGACAACATCCACGGAAACATCTTCCGGGCCGTTCAGGCCGAACAAGCCGCCGCCGGGAAGGGCCTTGGCGATGAGCCGGGTTAGCGGCCTGACCGGAAGCTCACCCGCGGGGAATGATTGCCCCGCCCCGACGGACGGCTAGCTTGGGGCTAGCACGTCCTACGAAACCCGGAGGCGATCACGCATGAACCCGCCCAAGGGCGGCGGCACCCAGGCGGAGCCATTCAACGGCAGGCTCGCACTGCTGCTGGCGATGGCAATGTTCGTGCTCGTCGTCGACACATCGATTATGAACGTCTCCATCTCCGCTGTGGTGAGGGACATCGGGTCGACCGTCAGCGGCCTCCAGTCAGCGATCGCCCTTGAGGCACTGGTCTCTGCCGCCTTCATCCTGATCGGCGGCAAAATTGGGGATCTGATCGGGCGCAAACGCGCGTACGTGATTGGCCTTGTCTGCTACGCCATTGGTGCCATCGCCATGACGTTAGCTCAGAGCCTCCTCCCCATCATCATCTTCTGGGCGGTGATCGGCGGTCTCGGTGCCTCGCTCCTGCTGCCCGCCATGCAGTCCCTTATCCACGGAAATTTCGAGGGGGCGGCGCAGAAACGGGTCTATGCCCTGGTGGGCGCCTCGGCTGCGATTGCTGCGGCCGTGGGGCCCCTGCTCGGCGGGTTCATCACCACGTTCCTGTCGTGGCGCGTCGCCTTTATGCTTGAGGCCGTCATCATTGCGGTGGTGCTGTCCGGCATCAAACTGGTTCACGATGTTCCGTTTGTGGGATCACGGTCCTTGGACCTGGTCGGTTCGGTCCTCTCCATTGTGGGGATGGGCGGCATTGTGCTTGGCATCCTGGTGTGGCAGGAAGGCGGCGAAGCGGTGGGCGCCCTTCTGGCGGTGGGTGCGGTCGGACTGGGGGGCCTGATCTACTGGCTCCTCAGGCGCAAGCGCCTCGACAAAGCCACCCTGGTGGACCCGGACCTGTTCCAGTCGAAAGCCTTCCGCTTCGGCGCCACAGGACAGATGCTTCAGCAGATCGCCCTCGGCGGAACCATGATCGTGCTTCCCATCTACCTGCAGATGGTGCTCGGATACAACGCCATGCAGGCAGGGTTGTCGATCGCGCCCCTCTCGCTGACCATGTTCGCCGTCGCAATGATCGCCGGAAAGCGGGCAGGGGCGCGCAGGCCGGCAAATCTGATCCTTTGGGGCTTCCTGCTCTTGATTGTGGGCCTGCTCGTTCTGGTTCCGATCGTGCCGCGTGCGGACTCCGGTTGGTGGCTTCTGGTGCCGCTCGTTATTGCAGGATGCGGCCTGGGGCTGCTGGTGTCCCAGCTCAACAACTACACCTTGTCTCCGATCTCGGATGAGCGGGTCAGCGAGGCTGCCAGCGTGAACTCGGCCGCAGGATCGTTCGGCCTGTCCTTCGGGCTCGCGTTCGCCGGCGGGATCATGCTCGCATCGCTCTCGACCATCTTCATCGGCATGTCCAATTCCAGCACGGTCCTCGCACCCGACCAACAGCAGCAGGTCGCGACGGTACTGGAAGAAGACGCCCAGGTGATGAGCGACGCACAACTTCAGGAACAGCTCGCCGGCCAGCCGGAGGACATCCAGAACGAAATCATCCGCATCAACACGGACGCACGGCCCCTGGCCCTCCAGATCGCCTTGGCGGTTCCGCTTCTGGCCGGCCTGGCCGGGCTGTTCACGTCCTTCCGGATGAAGAGGCTTCCCGACCCCAAACCCTCCGGTGCCGGCGAAGGGGCGATCCTGGGTTGAACGGTGCAGCGGTCATTTCCCATCCGGGATTTCACCCGCAGCGGATGAGGAAATGACCCGGTCCCGAAGCCGAAGATGTTCTTACCTGCCACTGGTCAGGCAGCCAGGCGATTATCCGGACCTGCACTTAGTTTCAATTCGAGCCGCATCAACTGAAAGCAGGGAGCCACATGAGTTTCTGGGAAAACTTTTGGAACATATTCTGGTGGTTCCTTTGTGTGTACGCATTCATTGCCTTCCTCTACGCACTATTCGTCATCATCGGTGACATTTTTCGGGACCACGAGCTGAACGGATGGTTGAAAGCCATCTGGATCGTATTTCTGGCGTTTGTGCCCTTCTTGAGCGTGCTGGTGTACCTGATTGCCCGCGGCAAGGGCATGGTAGAACGGGCCGGGGAACGGGCCCGGAAAGACCAGGAGGCCTCGGACGCGTACATCCGCCAAGTCGCCACCGCTAGCCCGACCGAGGAGATTGCCAAAGCCAAGGCCCTCCTGGACTCCGGCACCATCAGCCCCGACGAGTTCGAGAAGATCAAGAGCAGCGCACTCGTCTGACAGTGCACGAACCGCTAAGTACTAGGAGCGCCCCGGAGATGTCATCGCCGGGGCGCTCTGATGCGTTCAAAGTTGGGAAAATGCGTAGCCGACGATCAGCAGCCCAATCGTCAGGGTTGCGACCGCCGCAATCGTGCGTCCGTTCCGCTGCATCCACGCGTAGACCGCGGTCAGCGGCACTTCGGCCCGTTCCGGGGAGTGCAGCCATACGGCGATCGGCACGACGACAGCTGACTGGGTGACGACGGCGTAGGCGAGGACCAGTACGGCTCCCACGAACAACGTCGGTTCCCGCACGCTGATCACCGCACCGGCCGCGACGGCCAGCAGGATCGCCTTGGGGCGCAGGTTCAGGCCAAGGCCCAGGACCACGAATTCCCACGGGCGCGCGGATTGGAACTTCGTTTGGAGTTTTCCGACGACGGCACTGTCCGTCTGGCTTCTGTGCCAGAAAAGGTAGATGGCGTAGCCGATGAGCAAGACGCCGACCACCAGGCCAATCTGTGCCAGCAATTCGTCCTGTCTCAGTGTCGGCCGGCCGGGCAGGAATTGCAGCCCGACAGCCGACAGGCCGACAACCACGATCGATCCGGCAACACTGCCGATGAGGAAGGGCAGAGCACCACGCCGCGGAGCGGGGGAGAGCAGGATCATGATGGTGATGCTCACGGGCACGGTGCTGATCGCCCCCGCGAGGGCAAACAGTGCCAGGCTGGTGACCACGCTCAGCACTTGGAAGTCACCTGGCCAGTGCAAGAACCCGAGGGCATGTCACGCCTTCGGGGTGCTGCCGGGGTCTGGGCGGCCTGGTCGCTGACGTCCGCGGCGGGCGCGGATCGCGGCGTCTTCTTCCTTGAGGAGCTGTTCGAGGTCCTTCTTGTCGCCCGTCAACGGCCGCCACCATGAGATGGACGGGTCTGAATCGAGCAGTAGGGCGCGGACAAAGAGCGTCAGGGGGACGGCGAGGACGGCGCCAACAGGTCCAAGGACTACGGCCCAGAAGAGGACGGATACAAATGTCAGAGTCTCGCTGAGCGACACCGCGTTGCCCACATACTTGGGTTGGATGATGGACTGAACGACGCTGTTGATCCCGCCGTAGATGATGATGATCGCCCAGACGGTCGGCCAGCCACCGGTGAGGAATCCAAGGAACAGTGGCGGGATAATCGCAATGAAGTATCCAATGTTGGGGATAAAGCTGCAGATGAAGGACAACAACCCCCAGAGCAGGGCGCCGGGAACCTGCAGGATGACCAGGACCAGCCAGTTGAACATCCCCTGGGCGATTCCGAGGATAGTAGTGGCGACCATATAACGGCGCACGCCGGTTCCGAAACCATTGAACGCGGAGACCAGCGCCGGCCGGTGGAAGTTCAGCTGCGTCAGGAGCGCCGGTATGCGCGAGCCATCCACGGCCATGAGGATGAGCATCGTCAGGATGATCACGAGGCTGCCCACCAAGCCCGCGACGTTGCCCAGGAGGCCGCCGAGGAAGCCGAGGATGCGGCCGGGAGTGAACCCGTCCAAAACCGCCTGGGCTTGCTCGGGGCCGAAACCTAAAGATTCCAGCATTCCCGCGATGGAAGCGCCGAGCTGGGCCATCTGGGGAGCATATTGCGGCAGCAGCGCGGAAAACTGGGCGAGTGAGGCAACCAGCACTCCAGCGAATGCGGCCAGCAAACCGAAGACCGCTGCAATGGTCGTTCCTGTGGCTATGCCCCGGGAAATTCCTCTTGCCTGCATCCAGCGCCGCAGGGGATGCACGCAGAGGGTAAGAACGAATGCAAAGAACACTGGGGTGAAAATCCCTCGCGTGGCTGCCAGTCCGAAAGCCACGACAGCCGCACATGCCAAAGTGAGCAGGATGATCGCTGAGCGGGGGAGGACAGGGCGTGGAGATGAATCCGCTGGATCCGGACCCATGGAGCCCTCCTTCGTTCGCCTTGAAAACAGTCTAGGGACGCGGCGGCCTTCCTAGTAGGGACCGCGCGGCACCCTCCTGTCCCGGCCGCCCTTGCCGGCCGCATCGTCCAGGCGGTCATTCAATTGGCGGTCACCGATCAGGCCATGATCGGCGATCAACGCGTAGTCATTCATCGGGACGACCTCTTGGGGCGCTTTCCGGAGTTAGCTTGTGACACTTGCCTTGATCCGTTGGAACTCGTCGGGAGTGATGGTTCCCGCATCGAGAAGGGCCTTCGCTTTGGCGATTTCCTCGGTGGGGCTCGCGCTTGCGACGCTTCGGATATAGGAATCGGCTTCAGCTTGGTCCCGCCGGGCCCGTTCCATGGACCGCTGGGCCATGCCCTTGCCACGCGCCACCATGTACACCAACAGCGTCAGGAAGGGCACGAACGCCAGGAAAATGATCCAGACGGCCTTCCACCAGCCGTTCAGGTCTTTGTCGCGGAAGACGTCGGAAATGACGATGAACAACGCGTACAGGAAGGCGAAGAATGCGTACACGATGAAAAACCACCAGAAGATGTCCCAGAAGCTTTCCCAGAAACTCATTTTGGTTTCCCTACTTTCGATTGATGTGGCATTGTCCGCGAACGCTGCGGCAAGTTGGATTGAGGCCACCTGCCGGTCAGAGAAACATGCAACCTAGCACTGAGCCTCAGAGGTGAGGTCTCCCAATGCGGCCTGGACGTTTGCCGCTTCGTCCCGCAGGGAGTCGACTGCTGCGGTCAGGGTGGTGTCGTCGGGAATGGCGTTGACGGCGGCAGCGAATTTGTCTTTAGCCGACTTGACGGCGTCCACCCGTGCTTGGGCCGCGGACCCTGTCGTGCTGAGGAGATCGTTATAGGTCTTCACAACCTGGTCCCGTGCGGAGCGGACCTGCTCCAACGTGGTACCTGGTTTGAGGGTGTCCTTGAAACCTGTCAACGCATCCGCAAAGGCGTCGGCGGCTGCGCAGACCGCCGAGACGGTCGGCGTCGGGCTGGACGTGCTTGCTGGAGGGCTGGATGGGCTGCAGCCAGCCAGCAGCATGAGCGCCGCGCCGAGTGGTAGCAGCCGTGCCAGAACACGTCGTGACTTCGACATGGGAGGCCCCCTTTCGGGTGGGCAGTCCACTGGCAGCCCAAATACTGCCAGGTAAGACCATCGTTGGCCTCGGGCCGAAGGTTCACCTCACCCGCCGGGGGTGATACGGGTTATGCGACGGCCGCAGCGCAGGCCGCAAGGACCGGCCTGAGCGCCTCGCAGGGGGCTGTCCGGAGCACGGCCATTTGTGGGAAGATGCGGGCATGCGCGCCAAGGAGCTGCTGAAATCGCTGGCATTCCGGAAACTTCAAGCGTGTCCACGTCCGCTCGATAACGATGCGGGTCGGCCGTGAACCACTCCGGCTGAAAGGAACTGGCATGACATTCTGGGAATTCTTTTGGCTGATGATTTCGTTTCTGCTTTATGTTTCGTACCTGGTGGTGCTATTTCTCATCGTCAAAGACATTTTCTCTGACTCCACGCGCCCCGGGTGGAGCAAGGCAGTCTGGGTGCTTGTCCTCTTAATCCTCCCGGTCCTCGGCGGCCTTGCGTATTTGATTGCCTTCGGGCAGTCCATGTCGCTACGGCAGGCCGCGCGGAACGATGTGGCGAAGGAGGATTTTGACGATTATGTCCGTCGCACGGCCGGAACCAACCCGGCCGAGCAGATCGCCCAGGCCAAGACCTTGATGGACGACGGCGCCTTGACGGCCCAGGAGTTCGCCGCGCTGAAACAACGCGTGCTTGGCCAGTAGGAGCTGCCGCGGACGATTCACCCGCGGGAGGTGATGCGCCAGCTTCGTGCCGGTGGTGGAATCGTGCTGGAAATCCGCCCCCGATCTGAAGGAGACGACATGTGCCGTTGGCTAGCGTATTCAGGGTCGCCCGTGCGATTGGATGACCTCCTCTACAAACCCGCCAACTCCCTCGTCATGCAGAGCAAACACGCAAAGATGGGAGTCGAGACCACCAATGGTGACGGGTTCGGCGTCGGCTGGTACGGTGCCGCGCCGGTTCCCGGGGTGTTCCACAGCACGGAGCCTGCCTGGCACGACCGCAACCTGCGCGAGCTCGCAGGGCATGCCTCGTCCGGCCGCGTGTTCGCACATATCCGTGCCACGACCGGCACAGCCGTTCAGCAGACGAACTGCCACCCGTTCCGCCACGGGCAGTGGCTCTGGATGCACAACGGGGTCCTCGCGGAATTTCCTAAAGTGAAGCGTGATTTGGCCATGGCCGTCGAGCCCAGCCTCTACCCGGAGATCGAAGGATCAACCGACTCGGAAATGTTCTTCTACCTCGCCCTGACCTTCGGCCTGGAACGGGACCCCCGCGCGGCAGTCGCTGAGGCGGTGGGATTCATCGAAGACGCCGGTCGGCGCCACGGCATCGAGCATCCGATCCAGATGACCGTAGCAACTACCGACGGCGACACCACCTGGGCGTTCCGCTACTCCAGCGAGCGCAACTCCCGGTCACTTTTCCACAGCGCCGACATCGCAACGCTCCGCGCCCAGTACCCGGACAACCCCATACTCCACGAGCTCGCGGACGATGCGCGGTTGGTGGTGTCCGAACCGCTGGGGGATCTCCGCGGGGCATGGCAGGAGATACCGGAAGCCACGTGCGTCGTTGTGCACGGCGGAGGTCAGGAACTGTACCCGTTTGCGCCCACAGCTCCCTAGCGCAGCGGCAGCAAAAGACATCACCTGAGGGCGGCCCGCCGCAGTACGCCGTCCGTTGCCGGAGAAGTGGAGCACCAGACCCGTGCATGAGGTCACTCGGCGCGGATGAGGCGCCACGCCGCACCGGGAGCACAGGATGGGAATGCGGCGGTCCGTCGGGCCGCACTGAACCCAATCAGAAAACGGAGGTTATCAGCATGGCTGATTCATTGGATGAACTGGGGCCGGTTGACTGGCTCGTCGTGGAGTTTCCCGGGCCCAACTTCGGTGAAGGCCAGATCGCCCCGTTCCTGGACGACTTGGTCAAGCGTGAGCTCATCAGGGTCCTCGACATGGTTTTCCTGAGGAAGACCGAGGACGGCACACTCGAAACGGCGGAGATCTCCGACCTCGACGAGAGCCAGCTCGGCGAGGTGCGCATGGCCGAGGCCGAACTGGCCATGGTGCTCTCTGAACAGGACGTCATGGATCTGGCCGAGACGATCGCGCCCGGCCACTCCGCCGCCGTCCTCGTCTGGGAGAACCAGTGGGCTGCCCCGTTCGGCGCGGCCGTCCGCAAGGCCGGCGGCCAACTCGTGGCCAGCGGCCGGATCCCCACCCAGGCCGTCATCGCCGCCTTCCAGGCCGACGCCGACGCCGAAGCCCAAACGCCCGAAGGAATAAAGGAAGGAGCCTGACATGCCACTGGCAGCACGACGCAGGCGCAGGACCGCCGCCGCCGTAGGCGGGGCCATTGTGGTCGCCCACGGGATTAACCGTCGCGGCGACCGCCGTGAAGACCGAAGGGACGACCGCGGTGACCGCCGCGACGACCGCCGCGATCGCCGCGACTGACGCATCCGATTGAAACCAACCGAGCCGGCTAACGGCACGCACAGGTGCGCATGACCTGATGGGGTCATGCGCACCTCTGCGTTGTGATTTCCGGCTTAGGGCAGAGGGAGCGTCGGATTCGATACCTCAGGGGGCTCGGCCGTCACAGGCACACTGGACGGGCTGCCCGGCACAGGCGCTCCGGCATGTTCAGCGGCGACGGCAGGCCGGCACAGCAACTCGATCACGAGGATCGCCAGTCCGGCTAGGACGGCCGTCCAGATGGCGACGGCCGCCGTCGGATACTGCCAGAGGATGAGAACGAGAATGGCGACGCCGATGACGGCGGCCTCCAGGATCCGGCGGTAACGGGCCAACCAGTGCTGCCAAGGCCTGGGCTGCCCGGCGCCCACCTTGCCGGTCACGTAGTCGCCGGCCCGTGCCAGTCCTTGCCGGACGGACTCGGCCGGGCGCGAATGGCCGGTCAGGAAAGCGGCGATGGCCATCAGCAAACCCACAACGAAGACAAACCGCACGCCGGTCCGGAGCGGCACCAGGAGGGTATCCACGAGGCTTTGGGCCGCCGCGGGGGAGACGGTGGCAGACGGGATTGAGCCGAGGAAGATGTCCAGGCCGATGGTGAGCGCGAGGGCCAGGAGAGCCATGGCTATCGCTATCCCCAACCCGACACGGCTCGTCGTACGCCGCCTCCAGCCCCGTGGCGCCACCGCGATGGCTCCGATGGCGCTCAGCACCGTCATCCACGCCAGGATGGGGGCGGTCCGGTCCAGGGTTCTGATGGCATCCGTTGCCCTGACGAGTTCGGGGGACTGGAGCAGCGTGATCTGTGCGTTGACTTCCGGAATTCTGGCCGCGATGTCCACGCCTTGCTCGACAAGGAGTGTCTTCACCCGGGCGATGATTTCCTTCGTGGAGATTGAGACTGTGCCGCTCTCGTCGATCGTCACGGTTCCGCCCGTGTTTCCGGTAGCCAAGTTAACGATTCCCTGATGCGCTACCCGGTTGACCTGGGTCCAGAGATCCTGGAACTGCGGACTGGCGACGAATCTGGACACGGCAGTGTGGATCAGCGACTTGGTCTGCTCAGCAATGGCTGGTGCCAGCCCGGAGATTACGGCGGCGACGCGGGGTGCGACTTTGCTCAGTTCGGTCATCGCGTCGCGGGTGATGCCTTCGATGTCGACTGCTTCGGTGATCTGGGTGGTGACCTTGTTGGAGATCTCCGCCTGAATGGCAGGGTCCGAGGCCAATGGCGCGACGGTGGCCACGTAACGGTCAGTGTCGAGCACTTCGCTGCGCAGGTACAGGGCCGGCACGGTGGCGAAGGCCAGAATGGCGGTCAGGACCACCAGGACGACGGCGATAATCCGGCGGGCTAACCCCGATCCGCGGCCCGGCGGCTTCAGGGCAGCCTCGCTTGCACGGTCCTTTTCGAGCTGAAGGCGGGCAACTTCGGCGCGCAGCCTGAGGATTTCTGCCTGCTCCGGGCTGCCGGCGCTGTTGGCGCCATCGTGGAGTGTCATGGCAGTCCGGCCTTCAGTGTGTGAACAGCGACTGGATTGCTCGATCGCTTCACGGTAACCACCTCCAACGTCTGGGTTCGGTTTAGGGTGCCTGGCGCCGCAGGGCTGGCGTCACATCAGTAGCCGGGATTTCGCCGCGGTGAATTCGGCCTCGGTGAGCATTCCGGCGCTGCGCAACTCGGCGAGGCGCGACAGCTGGTCCGCGAGTTCTCTTCCACTTCCCGGTGTGGGAGCAGCCGGTGGTGGAGCATCCCTGGCCGGAGTGCCTTGGCGCGCGGCCGGCCGGGCAACGGTTCCGAGCAGCCCTGGCCTCCCGGCTCTGGCAAATGGCATGAGAGGTTCCTTCTGTGGGTGGGGCCCGGTCAAATTGTTGTCACACCGTCGGCTTCAAGCGCCAGGACTGCTTCTTCGTCGGGGATCCTGGCCTGCAGGGCCGTTACACCGCCCGAGCGCCGCACTTCCTCTGACAATCGGTGCGCCCAGCGGTGTTCCACGACGGCGACCAGCGCCATCTGGCTGTTTCCGATTGTCTCCGCCGCGATTGAGATGTCGGCGTCGCTAAGAAGCGTCATGGGCCGTGAATCAAGGATCATTCCGGACCAGGCTGCGGGCAGACCGTCGTGCAGGTCGCGGACGTGCACAACGCCTGCCCGATCTCTGCTGACCAGGACCAGATCCGCGAGTGCAATAGCTCCCGATTTGACCGTTTCGCTGAACGCCTTGACCACGCTTGCGTCGATGGCCGGTTTCGGAAACGCACAGATGATCACTTCCAAGGGGCCGATTTTCATCTGGAACTCCTGTCCGCGCGTCGTGCAGTCCTTCAGTCGTGACAATCCCTATTGTTCTCTGGCCCCACCCGCCCGGCCCCACCCGCCCGGGGTGATCTGTTGTCCGGCGGAGGAACTACAGGTGGTCGGCGCATTGATCTGCGCGCCTGCCCGCAGGCACGTTTTTGGAGGGAGCGGCGGGCGCCTGCACGTCCATCCCCGGGCCTTTCCACGGAAGTTGTCCGCGCCGAGGGTTCCGGCGAAGCATAATCACCCCTTTCGGGTGAGCGTCCGCGCGTGGCTAAAGTGCAGGACCGCGCAGACGGGGGAGCGTGCATTGTGGGCCGCGCGGCCAAGGCCACGGTTCAGGGATGGCTCAGCCGCCGGCCCGCCGCGAAGAAGGCAACCTTGGCGACCAGGACGAGTGCACCCAGGCCGGCAATCATCTGTACTGTGACGACTGCCCGCGCGAGCTGGCTCACGGGGGTGATGTCTCCAAATCCGACGGTGGCGAACGTGACGGTGGTGAAGTAGAGGGCATCCATCCTGCTCAGGGGCTCGGTAAACGCCAAAGGGTCCGTGGTGGACATCGAGGTGTAAAGGAATGCAAAGAGAAACAGGAACATCAGGACCGTCTCGACGACGGCTTCGGCCGCACGGACCTGGGGTACCTCTGCCGCAATGATCATTCGCAATTGCAGCGCCAAAGCGCTTAAGAATACGAGCAGAATTGCCAGCAGGCGGATCCATGCCGCCGAAGGATTGTCCTCGTCGAAACCACCGATGGGGACAGTGGTGTAGAGGAGGACGAGCAGTGCGAGGAACGCAGCGAGCCGGAGTGCTGCGACCAAAAAGACGTGCCACCTGGTGGTTCGGTCCAGTTGACGGACAAAAACCGGAGGCTTGCGGCTGCCCTTCCTAGTGGCCATGACTGATGTTACCCCGCGCAGAAACTCCCGGGCGGGGGCTGCGGGAACGGTATTTAATGGCCGAAGCGTTTTGCGCAGGAGTGCAAGGACAAGGACCATAGGACCCTATTGCACGCCCTTGCACTTGCCTACCATCAATTACGTGGGAGAGCCGCAAAATTCCGAGTGGGCTTCTGGTCCCCAATTCAAATTCCGGCCTCCTCTGCGCGGCTTGGGTCCACTAGAGCGCCCGCGTCTTGAAAACGCTTTGACGGCGGCAGCTGATGCTCACCGGCTGACGCTGGTCGCAGCCCCGGCCGGCTACGGCAAATCGACCCTCTTGGGCGATTGGGTCCGGAAAAGCGATCTCCAGTGCGCCTGGCTGTCTCTGGACCGTTTCGATACCCAGCCGGCACGGCTCTTCCACGGTGTGGTCGGGGCGGTTCAGGCTGCTGCCGGACAGGTTTCCCTGCCCGGCAATGATGTCCTGATGGCGCTTGACCAGGGCCTCGCCCCGGACCGCGCTGCTTCCTATGACCTGCTGCTGACGGCTCTGGAGCAACTCACGGAGCCGATTGTCCTGGTCATTGACGACCTCCATCTGGCCGGGCCGGAACTGGCCAACGGAGTGGTCGGTGTGCTCGCTTCCTCGGCCCCGCCCGCCCTGCGGCTTGTCCTAGCCGGGCGGGGGCATCCCTCGATCCAGTTGGAGCGGCTACGGTACGGCGAAGGCCTTGGCGAGATAGGTGCCGCCGAACTCGCGTTCACACGGGGCGAAATCGCCGATCTCGCCACCCTGCTCGGACACGAGGCGGACTTCGACGCCGGGCCGCTCTGGCAACTGACTGGCGGATGGCCGGTTGCTGTCCACGCCGGTCTCAGCACGCCCTCTCAAGGGGGCAATGTGCCCGGCGTGATGGCGGATATCGTGCCCGTGCACGTACCACTCTCTGATTACATCGCGGAGGAAGTCCTTGACCAGCTGGATTCGCCACTGGCGGACTTCGTCCTTCGCGCCACCACCTGCGACTGGCTTGGCCGCCGGCTCGCCGTCGAGCTTCATGGCCTGCCCGACGGCGGCATGTTGCTCGAGGCATGCCTGCGCGATGGGCTTTTTATTGAAGAGTACGAACTCCACGCCGGGGAATCCACATACCGTTGGCACCCCCTGTTCGCAGCTCAGTGCCGTCGAATATTGGAGCGGAGGGACCCGCTTCTGGCCGAACGCCTCCACCGGACAGCGGCGCGCTATTTCCAGGACAGCGACGTGTGTGAGTGCGTGACCCATGCCCTGCAAGGCAATGCGCCAAAGCAGGCTGTCGCTTCTCTCGGAGAGCACTGGCTCCAGTTCTTGCTGTGCAGCGGCGCCTACGCCCTCGAGCAAGTGTGCCGGGACATGCCGGCCCCGTGGAACGAAGATCCCGAGATCCTCATGGTCCTTTCCGTCTGCCGGGCCCTTGACGGTGATGGCGGTGCTGCCACTGAACTCGCCCAGCGTGCGCTGTCGCGCACCTCGGTCCTGGATGATGTGCGCAGACGGAAGTTCGACAAGTGCCGGGCCCTCTTGCAGCCGTTTCCTGCCAGCGCAAGGCCTGATGTGCACACCCCGGCCGCCGACGGCCGGTCGCGTGCCGACGAGGCCGTGGAGGTGCGTCCCGCCACCTCGTCAGGCCTGTTCCTTCTTGCCCAAGCCGAGTTCAGGATGCACCGCATCGGGGACCAAGCGGCAGTACTTCTCCAGCTGGCCGAAGGCGCGGCCAACCAGTGGGGGGTGTTGGAAGTTGGCTCCACAGCAGACCTCGCGCTGGCATTCGCGGTAGGCGGCGACCTTGAGACGGCGGTCGCCTTGGCGACGCAGGCGTTTGAGCGGGCTGACGGGTTGGGACCGGGTGCGCAGGATCAAATGGCGGCAGCCTGGCTGGCATGGGGAATCGCCTGCTATTGGAGAGACGAGTTGAACGGTGCCAGGGCCCATCTCGCAAAGGCCCAGCGCCTTGGCAGCAAGTTATTCCCCATCGGCCCGCTCAGCATCGTCTACAAGGTCCTGGTCGACTGCGCCACTGGCGATCAAACCCATCTCGCCGAATCCAGCGCGGCCTTGGAGGCGGTCCACGACCAAGGACTCTATGGAATGTCCTGGGCGGATTTCCACACCATCGCCAGGGCAAAGATTGCTGAAGCCAACGGGGACCTGGATGGCGCGTTGACGATGGTCGCCCCTTTGGGGGCTGGCGGGCATGCCCCCTTGGTGGACGTGCTCCTGGCAGAACTCCTGCGTCGTGGAGGGGAAGCCGGCGTCGCCGAGCTCTGCGCTAAGGCGCTGACTGATCGGCACCGAAACCGTTACCTGGACACCAGTATGAGTCTGACCGAGGCCCTGCTTGCGCAAGAGGCCGGGGATGAGGCCCAAGTCCACGAGCGGATAGAACACGCGGTTTTTCGGGCCGAACCTCAGTCAGTCCTGCGCCCCTTCACCGAGAGGAGGGACGAACTGGCGGACCTGCTGATTAGGCACGCGGTATGGGGTACCAGCCATGAATCGTTCATCGCGGCCCGGATGGCACGCCACGCTGAAGGTCAGCCGCACCTCCGCACCCGCTCCTATTGGACCCTTACAGACCGCGAGCGTGAAGTCCTGGCCTACATGCGCTCAGTGATGACCGCGGCCGAGATCGCCGATGCCTTGTACATTTCCGTCAATACGGTCAAGACGCATGAGCGGTCCATCTACCGCAAACTCGGCGCAGCCGGTCGGCGCGATGCCCTCAAGACGGCCGCCGAACGCGGAATCGTCTGAACTTGACCGGTCGGGGAGTACCGTAAGGATTTCACCCGCAGCGGATGAGGACCAGGCCTGGTTTGACGCCAACAATGGTCGTACCCGCAGCCGCGTCCGCTAGCGGCGCCGCAATAGTGGAAAGCAGGGCAGCCAGATGAGTTTCTGGGAGAACTTTTGGGACATCTTCTGGTGGTTCTTCACCGCGAGTGTCTTCGTTGCCTACCTGTTTGGGATATTCGCGATCATCGGCGACCTCTTTCGCGATCACGGCCTGAGCGGCTGGTGGAAGGCCGTCTGGATCTTGTTCCTCTGCTTCCTGCCCTTCGTGACGCTGTTGGTGTACCTGGCCGCCCGCGGTGATGGAATGGCCGAGCGCTCAATGGCACGCGCCCGGCGGGACCAGGACGACGCCGATTCCTACATCCGCACCGTGGCCGCCGCGAGCCCCAGCGAGGAGATTTCCCGGGCCAAGGCGCTCTTGGACGCAGGAACCATCAACGCAGACGAGTTTGAAAGAATCAAGAGCCGGGTGCTGGTCTGACGTGTGCAGCGTCGAAGGGCCTTAGGTAACCGTGCGCGGATTCTTCCAGGATCCCGAGGCTGTCGCTGCACTCCTGCTGGCGGTCCATATCTTCCTCGTGGCCGTCGCGGCTGTCCTTGTGTCGGTGAATCGACGCCCTTCCTCGGCAATCGCCTGGGTGCTCGCCATTATTTTCATACCGTTACTCGGTGCCATCGCATTTTTCTTTGTGGGGTACGCGAAACTGCCCAAAGTCCGCCGGGACAAGCAACGTGAGGTCAATGAACTGGTCCTGGCGCGGACGAAGGGGAGCCCGCTCATCAGCAACGGACATGACTGGCCGGCGTGGTTGCATTCGGCAGTGACGTTGAACAGCAACCTGGGGGCGCTGCCCATGGTTTCGGGCAACAGCGCCGAGCTCCTGCCCGACTACAACGGCACCTTCGATGCCATGATCGCGGAGATCGACGAGGCGGTCAGCTATGTACACGTTGAGTTCTACATTCTTGCCCTCGATCCGACCACGGAACCGTTTTTACAGGCGCTGGCCCGGGCCCGGGAACGCGGCGTTGACGTGCGGGTGCTCTCTGATCACTTGGCGGGCCTCATGTTCCCGGCCCGGAAGGAAACCATCAAGTACCTTCAGGACGTGGGGGCGGAATACCACCCGATGCTGCCCGTGCGGCCGTGGCGGGGCGAGTGGCAGCGGCCGGACCTGCGCAATCACCGGAAGATCGTCGTCGTCGATGGCCGCGTTGGATTCACCGGATCCCAGAACCTGATCGACGCCAGCTACAACAAGAAGAGCAACCTGAAACGCGGGCTCAGGTGGCACGAGCTGATGATGCGCCTCGAAGGGCCAGCTGTCCGCGAGCTGGATGCGGTGTTCGCGACGGACTGGTACAGCGAAACGGACATCATCCTGCCGTTGGAGTACGGTTCGATCGTCCACAGCCAGGGTTCTGTGCTCGTAGATGCGCAGGTCCTGCCCAGCGGTCCCAGCTTTGACAACGACAACAACCTGAAGCTTTACACCACGCTCATCCACAAAGCCGAACGCCGTGTCAGCATCACGAGTCCCTACTTTGTGCCGGACGAATCCATCCTGATGGCTATTGTCACGGCCGCAGCGCGGGGCCTCCGCGTCGATCTCTTTGTGTCCGAGGTCGGTGACCAGAGCTTGGTGTACCACGCGCAGCGTTCCTACTACGAGGCGCTGCTCCGCGCCGGCGTCAGGATCTACTTGTACCGGGCCCCGCAGGTACTGCACTCGAAGCACTTCACCATCGATGAGGAGGTGGCGGTGATTGGGTCCAGCAACATGGATGTCCGGTCCTTCAGCCTCAACATGGAAGTCTCCGTACTGGTGCATGGGCGCGGTTTTGTGGACTCGATTCGTGAGGTCGAAGACCAGTACCGGGCCAACAGCCTGGAGCTGCAACTCGAGGACTGGCTCCGCCGGCCAGTGTCCCAAAAAGTGTTCGACAACCTGGCACGCCTGACTGCATCCCTGCAATAGGGCATTGGCAAGCCCGACGGCGAGGCCATGCAAGCCGCCTGCCATGCCGCCAACCCGCCGCGCGGCACCCGCTTTAACCGCGTCACATCACTTGCATCGGACACATCCCGCCACTACCCTGAACTTGAATCTTCAAGTAATTTTGCGATTGGACGAAACATGCCCTTGCCCCTGCTGGACCTGTCGTGACCGTGTGGTCCGGGACCGTCGCGCCGGCGCTTGGCGCCGCCCCGGCGACAGTACGCAGCCAGGTGACTGTCCCGTTGCGCTTTCCGGACGGCTATGCCGCCACCGCCGAGGTGCTGACCTTCCGCGGCCTGGCCGACGGCAAGGAACACCTATTGCTCGCATTGGGCGAATGGGAGCAAACGCTGTTGCATCACGACGCGGAGGGGCAGGCGCCGCTTGTCCGCCTCCACAGTGAATGCCTTACCGGCGACGTGTTCGGCAGCGAGCGCTGCGATTGCGGGCCACAGTTGCGGGAGGCCGTTGAGCAGATATCCGCCGCCGGAGGGTTCCTGCTCTACCTCCGCCAAGAAGGCCGCGGCATCGGCCTCTACGCAAAACTCGACGCCTATGCCCTCCAGGACGCCGGCCTGGACACCTACGAGGCGAACCTTGCCCTCGGCCATGGCGAGGACGAGCGGGAATACGCCGCCGCAGCACAAATGCTTGGCGCCCTCGGCGTCACGCGAGTCCGCCTGCTCAGCAACAATCCGGACAAGGCGGCCCAGCTCACCGCCCTCGGCATCGACGTCACCGAACAGCTCCCCACCGGAGTGCACTTGTCCCAGGCCAACCACCGGTACCTGACTGCGAAACGCGACCATACCGGCCACACCCTCGACCTCCCGGACGCCGTCGGGCCCAGGCCCGAAGCCCGCACCGGCGAGCTCCGGGCCTTCGGCGCAACGGCCATGGGCAGTGCGGCGCCGGCCGCCGACCTCCCCACCCACGACGACATGCTGGGCCGGATTGACGCGCTCACTGCCCGGCTGAGGGAGCGGGCAGAGGAAACGGAGCGCATTCGCCGAATTCCCGAATCCACCCTGGCGGAGCTGAAGGATGCCGGGGCCTTCCACCTGCTTTCTCCGAAGGCTGTCGGCGGATATGGCATGGGCGTGGAGACGTACGCGCAGGTCGTCCGCCGGCTTGCCCGGGGCTGCGCCTCCACCGCCTGGACCGTTGGGCACCTGATCGAGCACGTCTGGATGCTGGCACGGTGGCCACAGGAGGTCCAGGATGAAGTCTTCGCGGACGGGCCAATTCCTCTGGCGGCTGCCACCGGGGCACCGGTGGGGGTGGCGGAGAAAGTCCCGGGCGGTTACGTCATTTCGGGTATGTGGAGCTTCGCCTCAGGCGTGATGCATTCCGGGTGGGCCCTCCTGGCTGCGCAGCACGACAAAACGAGATTGCAGTGCCTTGTCCCGATTTCCGACGTCGAAGTGCTGGACGTCTGGCACACCGCCGGCCTGAGGGGGACGGGCAGCAACGACATCCGGGCGGAGAAGTTGTTTGTCCCGGAGCGCCGAACGCTGGACTGGGCCCTTCTCGGCGCGGCGGACAACCCCGGCAGCCGTATCCATCGGGATCCCATCATCCATACCCCCATGGCCGCGCTGCTGAACCTGGTGGCACCCTCCGCCACCCTGGGTGCTGCCGAGCACGCCGTCGAATTGTTCCGCGAGCAGATGCGGGTGCGCAAGGTAAAGAACACCTTGGAGGGCCGCCAGGCGGATTCGCCGCTCGCGCAGGCCCGCTTCGCGCAGGCTTACGGGCTGGTGGTCACCGCGAGGCTGCACTGGGAAGAAGCCGTCCGGGTTGTCTCTGCCTCGCACCAACGTCGGCCTTCAATGCTGACGGACGAGGAGCGCGCCCAGCATCGGCTCTCCCTCGCGCTCAGCGGGGAGGCGTCGGCGGAGGCGGTCCGGCTTGTGATGACGGGATCGGGAGGGAGTGCCCAGCGGCTTTCGCATCCCCTTCAGCGGATCCAGCGCGACGTCAACGTTTTGCTCAACCACCCCACCCTGAGTAGGGATCCGATCCTGGAACAGGCGGGCCGCGGCCTGCTCGGTGTCGGGTTCACGGTTCCCGCGTTCTAACAGCGCCTACCTGGCGGCGTCGGTGAGCATCTGGCGGAACTCCGCCTCCGTGTTCAGCACCAGCTTCTTGCCATTCAGGAAGAACGTGGGCGTGCCCTTGACACCCAGCGCTGTGCCGTCCACGACGTCCTTCCGGATCCGTTCCCTGGTCTTTTCATCTGCCACGGCGGCGTCATACCTGGCCAGGTCCAGTCCCAGTTCCTGCGCGTAGCTGCGGAACACGGGTGCCTGGGAATCCTGCTTTCCGCCCCACTCGGTCTGGGTTTCGAACAGCTTCGCCGTCATCTCTTGGTACTTGCCCTGCTGCGCGGAAGCTTCAACGGCCAAAGCGGCAGTCCCCGAGTTCCGGTGGCCGGGGAGGGGGAAGTAGCGGTTCACGAAGGTGATGCGGTCGCCGTACTCCTCCTCCAATTCCTCGACGAGCGGATGGGCGGCGCGGCAGGATTCGCATTCGAAGTCCAGGAACTCGACCAGCTGAGCCTTCTCGACGGCGGGGGAGGTCAGCCGGTGGCTGTCCTCACGGACCAGTTGCGCATTGGCCGCCGGCTGCGGGGCCGCCGGGGCGGGCTTGTTCAAGGAGAAGACCGCGTACCAGACGAGGCCGGCCGCGACGATAACCCCCATCAGGATCCAGAGAACAAGGCGCACCTTTTTCGCTGGGTCACTCGGGGCCGGGGTGGGTTCTAACGTGGTCTGTGTCATCAGTGCGGACTGCTTTCCTGGTCGCTGTGGGTGTCGGGTTCGTTCGGAAGTGAGAGTGCGGCAGGGGAAGCGCAGTCGCCGCAACAGTCGCCGTCGTCGTCCGGCTCCGCTGCATCCAGCGGATGGGGCACGGCACAGCAGACATCTCCCTTCCAGGCGTTGATGCCTTCGCGGACTGCGATCACGGCAATGACCAGCGCCGCGCCGGCGTCCGCCCACCACCAGCCCAGCGTGCTGTTCAGCACGAGGCCGATCAGCAGCACCCCGGAGAGGTAAGTGCAGAGCAGGGTCTGTTTGGAGTCGGCCACGGCCGTCCGTGAGCCGAGCTCCCGCCCGGCCCGGCGCTGCACCCAGGACAGCACGGGCATGATGGCCAGGCTGAGCGCCGCAATGATGATGCCCGGCGTCGAGTGACTGGCCTCACCTCCGCCGGCGAGTGATGTAACAGAGTCTATGGTGACAAAGACGGCGAGGGCGAAGAAGGAGATCGCGATGATCCGAAGGGTGAGGTGTTCGCGCCGTTCCGGATCCTTGGCAGAGAACTGCCACGACAGTGCAACGGCGGACGCCACCTCGATCACCGAATCCAAGCCGAAGCCGATGAGCGCGGAGGAGTCGGCGACGCCGCCGGCCCAGAGGGCGGCGACGGCTTCAATGACGTTGTAGCTGATGGTCGCGGCGGCGAGCAGCCGGATGCGCCGGCTCAGGACGGCGTGCCGGGCCGGCTTCGTCTCCAGCCGAAGCGCCGTCATGCCAGGCACGTCCCGTCGGGTGCGCAGCAGGCGGGGTCAACGGCGAGGACGACGCCGAGCAGGTCACCGATGGCGTGGCCCAGCCGCGCGTCGGCCAGCTCGTACCGGTTCCGCCGGCCATCCGGAACCGCAACCACCAGGCCGCAGCCCCGCAGGCAGGTCAGATGGTTGGACATGCTCTGCCGGGAGACTTCGAGGGAATCGGCGAGGTCTGAGGGATAGGCCGGTCCCTGGGCAAGGGCCAGCAGAATCCGTGCCCGGGTCGGGTCGGACACGGCGTAGCCAAACCGCGCCAGCACCGGCGCGTGCGTGAGGGGCTCCATGCAACAAAAGTACAGCCGTGGATGTATTCAGGCAATTGTGCGCCGAGGGTGGAGCTCAACTTCCGGGGCGGGGGGCGAACATGATCACGGCAACGCCGAGCAGGCAGATGACCGCGCCAACGATGTCCCAACGGTCGGGCCGGAACCCGTCGAAGATCATTCCCCACGCGAGCGAGCCGGCCACGAACACACCGCCGTAGGCGGCCAGGATGCGCCCGAAGTGTGCATCCGGCTGGAGGGTCGCAACAAAGCCGTATGCCCCCAGTGCAAGGACGCCCAGTCCGGCCCACCACCAGTCTTTGCCTTCACGGACCGATTGCCAGACCAGCCAGGCCCCGCCGATCTCGGCTGCGGCGGCGAGGGCGAACAGCACGACCGATTTTGCGATAGTCACGGACCCATCATTGCAGGGCTGTTGCCCGACGGCGGCACGTCAGGATTCGGGCCAGCTCCCGGAATTGTTGAAGCCACACGTCTCGCGGCTGCATTGCCGGGCACTCACACGCCAGTCGGGCTGGCTGGAAGTAATGGGGCGTTCGTCCTTCCAGATCGGAATGACCCTCGAGCCGCACTCCCGGCAAGGCGGCTCCACATGCGCGCGCCTTTGCGCTTTGTTCATAATTTCCCCCAAGAAACTTTGCCAATCGAAGCTTAACTCTATCGATTGTACAAATGAAAGGGATGTCAACGTCGACCGGGCGGCGTTCCCACACAGGGTCTTGACCCGAAGTTCATCGCGGGGAGGGAATACTGGAGCAGTCCTGTCTGTTGAATACCTATCCGAGCAATCCGAAGAAGAGAGAATCACCCCCGTGGCAACCGATTACGATGAAGTTCGTTCCGACGTCAAGGAATCGCAGGACAGGTCCCTGGAGGCCCTGCAGTCTGCGAACGCCCCCGACGCCCGCAGCGTGGTGCGTGAGTTGGATGAGGCGGATTCGCTGGACGGTGCGATGGTCCCGGGCGGGGAAATCGTTGCCGAGGAGCTGACCGTCCAGGTTATCCCGCAAGCGAACGACGAATTTACCTGTTACTCCTGTTTCCTGGTCCGGCACCGCTCCCAGATAGCGCGCGAGAAGAACGGTCACGCCTACTGCGTTGATTGCGAAGGCTAGGGCTCATGCCGGCCAGGACCCTGTGACCGGAACCCCGCGGGCACTACAATCGGCGGATGACGGTACTGGACTGGCTGCTGGACTCTGATCCCTCCATCCGATGGCAAGCGCTCCGGGATCTAGCCGGCGCACCGGCCGACGTCGTCGCCGCAGAGCGTGCAAGGGTGTCCGTCGAGGGGTGGGGCGCCCGGCTGCTGGCGTTGCGCGGCGAGGACGGCCAATGGGCCGGCGGCGCGTACTTCCCGGCGCGCGACGGGGGTCCCCCCGGGGACATTGCGGATCCGGACAGCCAGACAGAATCCGGCGGGCATGACGCGCCCGACGACGCGCCCGACGACGGGAGCCAGCCTTGGACCGCCACCACGTACAGCCTCCTGCAGCTGCGTGACTTCGGCGTCGACCCGGCGAGCGACCAGATGCGCCGGACCGTGGCGCTGGTGCGTGACAACTGCCGTTGGGAGGAGGGCGGGCAGCCCTATTTCAGCGGCGAGGTCGAGCCTTGCATCAACGGCATGACCGTCGGGCTGGGAGCCTACTTCGGCCAGGATGTCGACGGCGTGGTTGCCCGGCTTGTCAGCGAGCAGCTCGACGACGGCGGGTGGAACTGCTGGGCAGAGCACGGCGCAGTGGTTTCATCGCTCGCGACGACGATCAACGTGCTGGAGGGGCTGCTGGCGCACGAGCAGGCAACCGGCGGCTCCGCGGAATCCATCGCTGCCCGGCGGCGGGGCGAGGAGTATCTGCTCGAACGGAGGCTGTTCCGGCGCAAGAGCACGGGCGAAGTTATCGACCCGGCCTGGCTGGAGTTCACCTTTCCCACCCGCTGGCACTACGACGTGCTCCGTGCCCTGGATTACTTCCGGTCCGCAGGTGGTCCGCCCGACCCGCGGTTGGCCGAGGCAATCGAGCTGCTCCGATCCAAGCAACAGCCGAACGGCGTTTGGCCGCTGGAAAACACGCATCCCGGGCAAATCCACTTCGAGCTGGAAGACGGTGACGGCCAGCCGAGCCGCTGGAACACACTGAGGGCGCTGCGGGTCCTGCAGTGGTACGGAAACGGAGCGCACCCTTAGCCGGTACGCCCGTTCCGTCCGGTGCCTTGAGCCGGAACCGCCGCTTTGACTCCCCGTCAACGAGCAACGTGCCGTCAGAGCACGCTCAGACGTACCGGGAAAACCAGGCCAGCGTGTCGTTCCAGGCGGCGGTGGCCTGGGCCTCGACGTAACGCGGTCCGGTGTCGTTGTGGAACGCGTGGTCGACGCCGGGATAGACCGTGAGCTGGTGGCGGACGTCCGTGGCGGCCAGGGCATCCCGCAGCGCGGGCAGGGCACCGGTGATCCGTTGATCCAGTTCGGCGTAGACGCCGAAGACCGCCGGTTTGATCGCTGGAACCTTTTCCAGGTCGGGGGAGGGCCCGTAGAACGCCGCGGTCGCCTTCAGGCCGGCAAGTTCCGTCGCGGCCTGCCAGGTGATCCCCCCGCCGAAGCAGTATCCGGTCATGGCGATCCGGCCGCTGTCGACGTAGTCCCTGGACTGCAGGTAGTCGAAAGCCGCGGAGAAGTCCGCGACATGGCGTTGGGCGCCGGCCGCCGTCAGCGCTCCGGGTACGGCGTCGCGGTCCATCGCGGCCGTGCCACCTTCCCTGCTCAGCAGATCCAGCGCCAGGGCCGCGTAGCCGGCCTTGGCAAAGCGGCGTGCCACATCCTCGATGTGCGGGGTCAGGCCGCGGTTCTCGTGGCAGATCAGGACGGCCGGGCCGGGGGCGCCCGACTCCGGCCGGGCGAGGTAGGCGCTGATGTCTGTTCCGCCGGCCGGGAATGTCACCGTTTCCGTCGCGAGGCCTGGAGCGCCCTCGGGAACAGAGAGGGGGCTCTTGGCCCCCGCCACCGGGCCGGCGGAAGCGGTGCCGTTTCCCGCGGCCGACGACGAGGTGCCAGGGGTGGGCATGGGATCGGTGCTCCGCGGGACTTCCTCCGGCGTGCAGCCCACCAGCAACATCGCGGTCGACGCCGCGGCCATGCTGCCGGTGATAAAAGCTACCCGGCGCGTGAATGTGCGCTGGCTCATGGCACCGGCGCGGTAATCGTCGAAGAATTCCTCGATCAGGTACTTCTCGAATTTGCCAAGCGTGGTCATGAAAGGCCTCCTGGAGTGTGCGCACATCCTCCTCCGAAGTCCCTATTCAGGCAAGGGCTCGCCTTGCTGGTCTGCGGCCTCGACGCGGTCATGCTTCGCCCGCAGCGATGACCAGCCCTGCTCGTGCAGCCGCTCAAAGCCGTCCAGGAGCAGATCAAGGGCAAACTCGAACTCGAACTGGTCGTCGCAGCCGTGCCCGACGGCCGAACCTTTATCGTGGGGCGTCGAGGTGGCGATCGCCACGATGTTCGGGTACCGAGCGGCCATCTGCTGGAGCATCGCGGCCTGGGCTTCCGGCGACACGTCTGGAGGGGACTCCGCCGTCGTTCCCGCCGGGTCGTCGAACAGCTCCTGGGTGAAGCCCCACATGCGGCCGCCGATGGCATGCATCACGTGGTGCGTAAGGTCGGCCGAGAAGCCGCCGGCCAGGAACATGCCCGTGAATGATTCCATGTAGTCGAGGACGGGAGGCGTCTTGTTGGTGCGGGATTCAACTGCCTGACGGGCCCACGGGTGCCGCTGCAGCGCCCGCCTCGCAGAGAGTACCCGCAAGCGGACGGCGCTCCTCCAGTCGGCATCGGTCGCCGGGGGGTCGATCTCGCCGATGAGGGTGGCGACCATCCCGTCAAGAAGTTCTTCCTTGTTTGCTACGTGCTTGTAGAGCGCCATTGGCACCACGCCCAGCTCTTCGGCGAGCCTGCGCATGCTGAGCGACTCAAAGCCCACTTCATCAGCGAGTGCAACGGCGGCCCGCAGCACCCGGTCCCGGTTCAAGGGCGTGCGGCGGGTGGCCTCCAGCTGCTGAGTCATCCCGACAACCTTTCCCTAGCGGTCTCCTATTGACAAGTGTACCCCGTACACCTACGGTGATTCTCACCGGTGTACGCCGTACACCCAAAGAATTGAGGACTGGCTTATGAGTACAAAACCCAGTGTCGCCCTCCATGCCGTTAGGCGTCCCAGGCCGCAGTGGCCCGTGCCGGCCGCCTTGATTCTCCTGAGCCTCATTCCTGTGATTGCCGGGGCGGCGCGGCTGACGGAGTTGACCGGGGGTGCTGCCATCACGCCGCAGAACGCGCGGTTCTTTGCCTCGCCGGTCCCCATAGTGGTCCACATTGTCAGCGTCACCATCTACAGCCTGCTCGGCGCATTGCAGTTCCTGCCCG
This sequence comes from Arthrobacter sp. 05N429, assembly GCF_056397045.1. Taxonomy (NCBI): domain Bacteria; kingdom Bacillati; phylum Actinomycetota; class Actinomycetes; order Micrococcales; family Micrococcaceae; genus Arthrobacter; species Arthrobacter sp. 05N429. Next base: position 2,689 of record NZ_JBFTMQ010000017.1, on the reverse strand, counting down.
GCTTGCGGGGCAGGAGCGGCTGGCACCGCATCGCCGGAAGTGTCCTCATTCCCTCCGGTCTGCTCGCAGCGCTCTCCGGTCTGTGGATGTCGGCGTTCTACGCGCTCCCGGATGGAACCACCGACGTCCCCATCCGGCTGTTCTTCGGCTCGGCAATGCTCGTCAGCCTCATCCTCGGGATCGTCGCGATCCGGCGCCGGGATTTCGTCCGGCACGGCGAGTGGATGACGCGCGGCTATGCCATCGGCGTCGGCGCCGGAACCCAGGCCCTTGTCATCTCCGGCTGGCTGCTCCTCGTGGGCACGCCCGGCGAGGTGGCCCGGGCCCTGCTTATGGCGGCGGCTTGGGTGATCAACCTCGCGGTGGCCGAGTATGTCATTCGTCGACGTGCCCGGCGCTCCGGCCAAACGCACCGTTCGGTCGGCAGGTCGGTCCGGACGACTGCAGGGATCGCGCGGTGAACGCGTCGGTCGAATGTCTTAATTCGACATATGAATGCCGCCCCGCGCGACTGGCTCCGTAACATTGAAGCAAATACGGTCCCCGGCTTGCCAAGTTCATTGAAAAGGACTATTAGATTGCCACTCGAATCATTGCCCGTCCTGGACTTCTCCCGCCTGAGTGCCGGCCCGGAGGAAGCCACCCGGTTCCGGAACGACCTACGCGACGCCATGCACGAGGTGGGTTTCCTCTACCTGTCCGGTCACGGGATCCCACAGGAGCTGACGGATTCCATGCTCGATGTGTCCCGACGCTTCTTCGAGCTGCCCGAAGAGCAAAAGCTCGCGGTCGAGAACGTCCACAGCCCGCAGTTCCGTGGCTACACCAGGGTCGGCGGTGAGCTCACGGACGGTGCGGTTGACTGGCGGGAACAGATCGACATTGGCGTCGAGCGTTCGGCCGTGGAGCCGGGTCCCGGCGTCGCTGACTACTGGCGTCTGGAAGGACCCAATCTGTGGCCGGACGCCCTGCCCGAAATGCGGGAGATTGTCTCCGAATGGACCGAACGGCTGAGTACCATCTCGCTGACGCTCCTGCGGGCACTGGCGGTCTCCCTGGGCGCGCCGGAAGACACCTTCGATGCGGCCTTTGCCGCACGGGCCTTCCCACTGCTCAAGATTGTTCGGTATCCGGGGGAGTCCAACCCGGAGCCCAAACAGGGCGTGGGCTCGCACCGCGACGGCGGGGTCCTGACACTGCTGCTCGTGGAGCCAGGGAAGGGCGGACTCCAGGTTGAGTACCAGGGGCAATGGATCGACGCCCCCCAGGTGCCCGGAACGTTCGTCGTCAATATCGGCGAAATGCTCGAACTGGCTACGAACGGCTACCTCAAAGCGACGCTGCACCGGGTGATCTCGCCTTTGCGCGGCACTGACCGGGTTTCCCTTCCGTTCTTCTTCAACCCGGCGCTGGATGCGACCATGCCGCAGCTTGCCGTGAGCCCGGAGTTCCGGGCCAAGGCCCGCGGCCTGTCCGTCGATCCGACAAACAGCCCGATCCTCGAAACCTATGGAGACAATGCACTCCGCTACCGGCTCCGGGCCCACCCCAACGTGGTCGCAGAACACCACTCGGACCTGCAGAACAGTTGATTCGCCCGGCCGCGGCTCCGCTGCGCAAGTTATCGCCGGCGAAGCCTAGACTCCGGGTCTAGAAGCCATTCGGTGTCTTCTGAGGAAGTGCGTTCAACCGCCCCAGCTGGGAAATCGTCCTGGCCTTGTCCCGGTTGGCTTGGTCCTGCTGATTGTTGCTTGGCGGTTTCGCTCGCGGCCTGCCGGATAGTCCCGTTGGAATGGCGCGATTCAAGAAACAAGAAGCGTCGACGCGGAGTCCCGACAGTCAGAGACCAGCGGGGCATGAGGACAGCCGAAAATTGTCGCAGGTGACCGATAGCCTGATTCCATGGACGGCAATCTTGGGCCCGACGCATTTCAGCCGGCAGGCGTGACGGCCACGGAGGTGGCCCGGTCGCACGCGGCTGCACGGCCTGCGGGCGGGAGTGCAGGGCTGATTGCAGAAATCCGGGCCCTCGAAGACCGAAAGTCTGCCCTGGCTGCCCGTCAGGCACGTCTGTCCGTCGCCTTTGACCTGCTGCAGCGCCGTGAACAGGCCGACGCCGGGATGCCTGCCGAGCAGCTCGGCGCCGGCGTGGGCGCGCAGGTCGCCCTGGCACGGCGGGAATCACCGGCCAAGGGCAGCAGGCTCCTGGGCCTGGCCAAGGCGCTTGTTACGGAGATGCCTCGCACCCTGGCCGCGCTGGAAAAAGGAAAGCTCAACGAATGGCGCGCGACGCTTCTGGTCCGCGAGACTGCCTGCCTGTCCGCCGCCGACCGTGCCGCGGTGGACGAGGAGCTGGCCGCTGACGCCGGGACCTTCGACGGCGCCGGGGACCGGGCCATCATCGCCGCAGCTAGGGCGGCAGCCTACCGGCGCGACCCGCGGTCGGTCACCCAGCGTGCCGCCCACGCCGCCACCGAACGGAACGTCAGCCTCCGCCCGGCCCCGGACACCATGTGCTACCTGACGGCCTTGCTCCCCGCCGCCGCCGGTGTGGCGATGCACGCGGCCCTCACCCGGCACGCCGACTCCCTGCGTTCCGCCGGGGACCCCCGGACCCGCGGCCAGCTCATGGCCGACGCCCTCGTCGAACGCACCACCGGCACCCCCGGCGGCATCACCGGGATCGAGA
>NZ_JBFTMQ010000016.1:0-61065 GCF_056397045.1 Arthrobacter sp. 05N429 | reverse complement strand
AAGGCCACGGCCTTGCCGGCGATGACGTGCTCCAGCGGGCCGCCCTGCTGGCCGGGGAACACGGCCGAGTTGATCTTCTTGGCGATGTCGGCGTCGTTGGAGAGGATGATGCCGCCGCGCGGACCGGCGAGGGTCTTGTGCGTGGTGGAGGTGGTGACGTGGGCGTGCGGCACCGGGGAGGGGTGCAGCCCGGCGGCGACGAGCCCGGCGAAGTGGGCCATGTCCACCATCAGGTAGGCCCCGACGGAGTCGGCGATCCGGCGGAACTCGGCGAAGTCCAGCTGCCGGGCGTACGCGGACCAGCCGGCAACAATCAGCTGCGGCTTGTGCTCCTGGGCCAGGCGCTCCACCTCGGCCATGTCGATCCGGTGGTCCTCTTCGCGGACCTGGTACGGGATGACGTTGTAGAGGCGGCCGGAGAAGTTGATCTTCATGCCGTGGGTGAGGTGCCCGCCGTGGGCCAGGTTCAGGCCCATGATGGTATCGCCCGGACGGATCAGGGCGTGCATCACGGAGGCATTGGCCTGCGCGCCGGAGTGCGGCTGGACGTTGGCGTACTCGGCGCCGAACAGGGCCTTGACCCGGTCGATGGCGAGCTGCTCGATGACGTCGACGTGTTCGCAGCCGCCGTAGTAGCGCTTGCCCGGGTAGCCCTCGGCGTACTTGTTGGTCAGGACGGAGCCCTGCGCCTGCATGACGGCCTTGGCCGTGTGGTTCTCCGAGGCGATCATCTCCAGGCCGTCCCGCTGGCGGGTCAGCTCGGCGTCGATCTTCGCGGCGATCTCCGGATCCAGTGCGGACAGGTTCGCGTCCAGGGACGGGGAGACTACCTGCTCGAAGCTGGTTTCAGTTACTGAAGGGCTCACAGTTCGCCGCCGTTCTTGGATGCGTACTCCTGCGCGGAGAGCAGCGGGCCGTCCGATTCGGCGGCTACCTTGAAGAGCCAGCCGGCGCCGTAGGGGTCGCTGTTGATCAGCGCGGGGTCGTCGACGACGGCGGGGTTGATCTCGGTGACCTCACCCGTGACGGGCGAGTACAGGTCCGAGACGGACTTGGTCGACTCGACCTCGCCGCAGGTCTCCCCCGCGGTCACAGTGGCGCCAACCTCGGGCAGGTCCACGTAGACGATGTCGCCGAGGGCGTCGGTGGCGACGGCGGAGATGCCGATGGACACAACGTTCCCGGCCTCCCGCGCAACCCACTCGTGCTCGTCGGAGTACTGCAGTTCAGGGGCAACTCTTGCCATTTGTTTTTCCTTTGCGTTTGAAGAGTGGTGGGCTACATCAATTGTGGCTGGGTTACGCGGCGGGGGTCGCCATCCTCCGCGTGCTCGGTCGCGAAAGCGCCCGCTGAGCGGACGCGACGCTCCCTTAGACGCACGCTTCCGGATGCCGAGCCCCCACCGCTCATATCCAGTTCAGTTCTAGGGGCCAGCGGTTCTCCGGAAAGAACAGTGGCCGTTCGTATTCTTCTAGGGACGGGCTTCTCTCAGGCTTCAAGGGTGCCATCAAGCTCAACCCCCAATGATCGAGCTTGCCCTAGCGCACCGTTGTGACAAGCCGACCTCGGTAGGCGGTTCATCCCCCAGCACCCTTGGCTTTCGAAAGCGCTGGTTGCTGTTGGTCGTGTTGTGGTCGGTTGTCCTAAAAGGTGAGGCGTCCACGAGGGGCCGGCTGGCCGCGGTTTTCGAAAGCGTGCGTCTAAGCGTGGGGCCCCGCCGTCCGGGTTCCCTGGCCGAGCTTGCGAGGTTAGGGAGACGGTGGGGAGAACGAGCGAGCACGCGTGAAAACTGGGGCTGGTCGGCCCCGGTCCCGGGCACCGCTGAGGCGCTCAGGCCGGGACCGGACCCGCGGGACTACTTGACGCGCTTGTAGAAAGGCAGTGCCACAACTTCGAAGGGCTCGGCCTTGCCGCGGAGGTCGATGTCCAGGGCGGTGCCGGGTTCGGTGAACTCGACGTCGACGTAGGCCATTGCGACCGGGTAGCCGAGGGTTGGGCTGGGCTGGCCGGACGTGACTTCGCCGACGGTGTTGCCGTCCTTGAGGACCGGGTAGTGGCCGCGGCCGGCCCGGCGTCCGAGGCCCTTGAGGCCCACGAGCTTGCGGCCCGTGGTGGCTCCGGCGCCGGCTTCCTTCTTCGCGGCCAGGGCGGCCTTGCCGACGAAGTCGCCTTCCTTGGACAGCGCGACGATCGGGCCCAGCCCGGCGGCGTACGGGTCGCCGTCGAGGGAGAGCTCGTTGCCGTAGAGCGGCATGCCGGCCTCGAGGCGGAGCGAGTCGCGGGACGCGAGCCCGGCAGCGGTCAGTTCGCCATCTTCGGCGATGGCGACAAGCGCCTGCCAGAGGGCGGCGGCGTCGTCGTTGGCGACAAAGATTTCGAACCCGTCTTCGCCGGTGTAGCCCGTGCGGGCCAGCAGGAGGTCCTGGCTGGCGCCGCCGAACATGAACGGCACTTCGACGGCGGCGTAGTACTTCAGCCCGGTGACGAGCTCGTGCTGCGCGGCGGGGACCAGGCGCAGCAGGATCTCCTCGGCCTTGGGCCCCTGCACGGCGATCAGCGAGATTTCGGCGGACGCGTCCTCGACGGTGACGTCGAATCCGCCTTCCGAGCCAGAACCCGCCCGCTCGGCCAGGGCCGCGGCCACAACCTTGGCGTTGCCCGCGTTGGGGACCACGAGGAACTTGTCAGTGCCGTCGGCCGCCGCGGGACGCCGGTAGGTGATGAGGTCGTCGATGATGCCGCCGTCCTCGTTGCAGATCAGCGAGTATTTGGCCTTGCCGACCGTCATCGCGGAGATCTTGCCGACGAGGGCGTAGTCCAGGAAGGCTGCGGCGTCGGGGCCGGTGACCCAGACTTCTCCCATGTGGGAGAGGTCAAACAGGCCCGCGGACTTGCGGACGGCGTGGTGCTCGGCGAGTTCGGAGCTGTACTTCAGCGGCATCTGCCAGCCGCCGAAGTCCGTGAAGGAGGCGCCGAGCTTCTTGTGCTCTTCGTAAAGGGCCGTGTAGTTCTCAGTCATCGTTGGCTGTCCTTCAGTTGGCGGAGTCGTCGGAGTGGTCCTCGAAGGCTTCGAGGGGAGGGCAGGAGCAGATCAGGTTGCGGTCCCCGGCGGCGCCGTCGATCCGGCCGACCGGCGGGAAGTACTTGTCCTGGCGGAGCGTGTGGACCGGGAAGACGGCCTGTTCGCGCGGGTATTCGCGCGCCCAGTCGGTGCTGATGACAGCGGCGGCGGTGTGCGGTGAGTTGCGCAGCGGGCTGTGCTCCACGGTGAAGTCGCCGTGGGCCACCTGGTCGATCTCGGCGCGGATGGCGATCATCGCCGTGATGAAGCGGTCGATCTCGCCGAGGTCCTCGGACTCGGTGGGTTCGACCATCAGGGTGCCCGCTACCGGGAACGCGAGGGTGGGCGCGTGGAAGCCGTAGTCGATGAGGCGCTTGGCGACGTCCTCGGCGGTGACGCCGGTCTTGGCAGTGAGTTCGCGCAGGTCCAGGATGCATTCGTGGGCCACGAGTCCGCCTTCGCCGGTGTAGAGCACCGGGAAGAAGTCGTTCAGGCGGGCCGCGATGTAGTTGGCCGCGAGCAGCGCCGACTTGGTGGCCTCGGTCAGTCCCTGGCCGCCCATGAGCTTCACGTACGCCCAGGAGATCGGCAGCACACCGGCCGAGCCGTAGCGGGAGGCGGAGATCGGCGTGCCGGTTTCGCCGTTGGCCGGATCCGCTGCGTTGCCGGGCATAAACGGTGCCAGGTGTGCCCGGGCTGCGACCGGGCCGACGCCGGGGCCGCCGCCGCCGTGCGGGATGCAGAAGGTCTTGTGCAGGTTCAGGTGCGAAACGTCGCCGCCGAACAGGCCGGGCTGGGCCAGGCCGACGAGGGCGTTGAGGTTGGCGCCGTCGATGTAGACCTGGCCGCCGGCGGCGTGGACGGCGTCGCAGACCTCGCGGACGTCGGCGTCGTACACACCATGGGTGGACGGGTAGGTGATCATGATGCAGGACAGGGCGTCCTTGTGCAGCTCGATCTTGGCCTGCAGGTCGGCGTGGTCGATCGTGCCGTCCGGGGCGGTGGCGACGACGACGACCTTCATGCCGGCGAGCACGGCCGAGGCCGCGTTCGTGCCGTGCGCCGAGGCCGGGATCAGGCAGACGTTGCGCTGCTCGTCACCGCGGGAGAGATGGTAGCCGCGGATGGCCAGCAGGCCGGCGAGCTCGCCCTGGGAGCCGGCGTTGGGCTGGATGGAGACCTGGTCGTAGCCGGTGATCTCGGTCAGCTGGGCCTCGAGGTCCTCGATCAGTTCACGCCAGCCCGCAGTCTGGGATTCCGGGGCGAAGGGGTGGATGGAGGCGAATTCCGGCCAGGAGATGGCTTCCATCTCCGCGGTGGCGTTCAGCTTCATGGTGCAGGAGCCCAGCGGAATCATGGTGCGGTCCAGGGCGAGGTCGCGGTCCGAGAGGCGGCGGATGTAGCGCAGCAGCTGGGTTTCGGAGCGGTGGGTGTTGAACACCGGGTGCTGGAGGTAATCGGAGGTGCGCTCGACGGCCGAGTCCAGGGAGAAGCCGGCGTCACTGTCTGCGACGCTAGCCCCAAAGGCGGCGACGACGTCGGCGACTATGGCCGCCGTCGTGGCCTCATCGGCGGAGATGCCGACCGTGTCGGCGTCGATGGAACGCAGGTTGATGCCCTTGGCGTCGGCTGCCGCGACGATTTCGGCGGCCTTGCCGGGCACCGAGACGGTCACGGTGTCGAAGAACGACGTGTGAAGCACGTTCAGGCCGGCATCCTTCAGGGAGGCGGCGATGGTCCTGGCGTGGCCGTGGACGGTCTCGGCGATCGCCTTCAGCCCGTCCGGGCCGTGGTAGACGGCGTAGAACGAGGACACGATGGCCAGCAGCGCCTGGGCGGTGCAGATGTTGGAGGTGGCCTTCTCGCGGCGGATGTGCTGCTCGCGGGTCTGCAGCGCGAGGCGGTAGGCCGGAACGCCGGCGTTGTCCTTGGAGACACCGACGAGGCGGCCGGGCATGGACCGTTCGAGGCCCTTCTGGACCGCCATGTAGGCGGCGTGCGGGCCGCCGAAGAACAGCGGGACGCCGAAGCGCTGGGCGGAGCCGACGGCGATGTCCGCGCCCTGCTCGCCCGGGGACGTGATCAGGGTCAGGGAGAGGAGGTCGGCGGCGACCGTGACGAGGGCACCGCGTTCCTTGGCCTCGGCGATGACGGCGCTGTGGTCGAACACGCGCCCGGAGACGCCGGGCTGCTGGAGGACGACGCCGTTGATGACGCCGTCGGGCAGTCCCTTGGAGAGGTCGGCGACCTCCACCTCAAAGCCGAGGGCCTCGGCGCGCCCCTGGACGATCGCGATGGTCTGCGGGAGGCAGTCGGCGTCGAGGACGGTCTTGCCGTCGTGGGCGGCCTTGTTCTTGTTGGCGCGGCGCATCATCAGCACGGCCTCGGCGACGGCGGTGGCTTCGTCCAGCAGCGACGCGTTGGCGATCGGCAGGCCCACGAGGTCCTGGACCATGGTCTGGAAGTTCAGCAGCGCCTCGAGCCGGCCCTGGGAAATTTCCGGCTGGTACGGCGTGTAGGCCGTGTACCAGGCCGGGGCCTCGAGGATGTTCCGGCGGATGACGGCCGGGGTGACCGTGTCGTAGTAGCCCTGGCCGATCATCTGGACCGCGGTCTTGTTCTTCGCGGCCAGCTGGCGCAGTTCGGCGAGGACCTCGACTTCGCTAAGCGCTGCGCCGAGCGAGAGCGGGGAGTCCTGGCGGATGTCCTTCGGAACGGCGGTGTCCACGAGGGCGTCGACGGTGTCATAGCCGACAGCCTTCAGCATGGCGTCGACGTCGGACTCACGGCGGGCGCCGATGTGCCGGTCAACGAAGGACGTGGAGGCTGAGGTAACAGTCACAAGGAACTCCATAACTAAGGCGGCGCAGGGTACGCCACATTGATTCGGGTTCCTCCCCGCTCTGTATTGGACCTGAGAGTTTCCGCGCAGCCGTGCTCTCGCATGGCTCCGCTTGCACCGTCGGTGAGCACAGCATGTCAGAAGACAGCCTGCTACTTTCCAGAGTTGCCTTGCCGCGGCGGTACATGGGCCTGAGAGATTCCTGGGGAGGATTTGCTCCTACGGCGCCTGCTTGTACCTACAAGCAGAACTCTCCCGCCGCAGATCAAAGGCATATTAACTTGGCGTGACAACAGTCACAGCTCTCATTGTCCTACGCCCGGCCCGCGTCCGCAAACCAGCGACGGGTCGCCCGCGAGAGTTACGCGCCGGGACCGCAGACGGTAGGCGGACGGGCCGCCGCAGGCCTAGCCGCGGAGACGTTCGAGGGCAGTGAGGAGGCTTTCGACGTCGGGGCCGACCTCCGGCAGCGATCCGCCCGGCCCACGGGCCAGCATGGCATTGAAATACAGCCCGTCCCCCATATAGAGGACCGGCTTGGCCATGGCGGGGCCGACGTCGGCCGCCAGCAGTTCCAGCCATGACGCCTGCACGGCGGCCATCCGCCGCAAGGTTTCCTGGTGGGCCACTTCGGCGAGCCTGGTGGCGGCGACGAAGACCCGGTCCAGCGGCGTGTCAGCCCAGACCGAGGACTTGATGAAGAACGCCGCAGCGCCTTCGGGGGCGGCCGCCATGGCAGCGAGGTCCTCGGCGAGCAGCCGGTCCAGCCGTTCCAGCAGGACGGAGATCATCGCTTCCTTGTTGGGGAAGTGGTACAGCAGCCCGCCCTTGGAGACGCCGGCCAGCCGGGCCACGGCATCCAGCGTCGCGGCACGCTCGCCCTCTTCTATCAGCAGGGATTCGAACGCGTCGAGGACGGCTTCGCGGGCGACGGGTTTTCTGGCCATGCGTCCTATCATGCCTCCTGGCGGGGGTTTCATTTCTTAACTATACCGTCCAGACGGTACAGTTAAGCCATGAGCAACACTTCCTTCACCCGCAGCAGCGCCGGAGCACTTGGCAAGTCCGCCGCCGGGGCAACAACCAGCCATGCACCGCGTGCCCCGTGGCGCGACTGGCTGGCGCTGGCGCTGTTGATGTTTCCCGTGCTGCTCGTGGCCGTCGACAACACGGCCCTGACCTTTGCGCTACCGGCCATCGCGCGCAGCCTCGACGCCACCGGAGTTGAGCTGCTCTGGATTGTCGACGCCTATCCACTGGTCCTGGCCGGTCTTCTCGTGGCCATGGGCAGCCTCGGGGACAGGATCGGCCGCCGCCGGCTGCTCTTCATCGGCAGCACGGGTTTCGCTGCCGTCTCGGCGGTCACCGCCTTCGCCCCCAGCGCCGAATGGCTGATCGCCGGACGCGCAGGGCTGGGATTCTTCGGCGCCATGCTGATGCCCTCCACCCTGTCCCTGATCCGCAACATCTTCCCCGAGCCCAACCGGCGCCGGCTGGCCGTGGCCATCTGGGCCGCCGGCTTCTCCGGCGGCGCCGCGCTGGGCCCGATCTTCGGCGGCTGGCTGGTGGAGCACTTCTGGTGGGGCGCTGTCCTGCTGGTCGCCGTGCCGATCATCCTCCCGCTGCTGGTCCTGGGTCCGGCCCTGATCCCGGAATCCCGCGACCCGAACCCGGGCCGCGTGGACGTGCCCAGCATCGTCCTGTCCCTGATGGTGATGGTGCCCGTGGTCTACGGCATCAAGATCCTGGCCACCCACGGACCGGCCGCGGAACCGCTGGCCGCCATCGGCTTTGGCCTGCTGATGGGCTACGTCTTCATCCGGCGCCAGCGGCACCTCCTGCAGGCCGGTCCGGCACAAAGCCGTCCGGTACGGAACCGCACCGCTCCGCTGCTGGATATCAGCCTCTTCGGCAACCGGGTCTTCAGCACCGCCATCATCGCGAACGTGCTGGCACTGTTCTCCTTCAACGGCTTCATCCTTTTCCTCGCGCAGCACCTGCAGTTGCTCGAGGGGCAGTCCCCCTCGGAATCCGGCGTCGCCATGGTTCCCGCCCTGATCGCCACCGTGGCGGCCGGCCTGCTGGTGGTCCCGCTGGTGAAAAAGGTCCGGCCCGGTTTCGTGGTGGCCGGCGGGCTGCTCCTGAGTGCCGCGGGCTACTTCCTGGTGGCCTTCGGCGATCACGGCAACGGCCCCGCGCTGCTGCTGGCGGCCCTGCTGGTGCTGTGCCTCGGTGTGGGGGCTGCGGAAACCATTTCCAACGACCTGATCCTGGGCGCCGCCCCCGCGGAGAAATCCGGCGCGGCGGCGGCAATTTCCGAGACGGGCTACGAAATCGGATCCCTCCTCGGCACCGCTATCCTGGGCTCGATTCTGACGGCCTCCTACCAGGGCAATCTCCGGTTGCCCGCTGCCGTCGCCGAGAGCGCCCCCGCCGAGGCGTCTGCCCAGGCCGGCGAGACCCTTGCCGGGGCCGTGGAGCTGGCCCAGGCTCTCCCGGGACCGCTGGCGGACGCAGTAATGACCGCAGCCCGCGCCGCCTTCGACTCGGGCGTCCACATCACGGCAGCCATCGCGCTGGTCCTGATGGCGGGGGCGTCAGTCCTCGCCGCCGTCGTCCTTCGGAAAGTGCCAACGGCGCGGTAACCCGGGGGGATTAAATGCCGAGCGCCCGGCGTCGGTGGGAACCGGCGCCGGGCGCTGAAAATGCTGGCGGCTGCTACTTGCTGTCCGCCGTGGTGACGCTGGCGTTGGCCCGCATCGTCTCGGCGTTGACCATCCACGCGTACTGCTCAAACTTGGCGATGAACTCGTGCAGCAGGTCCGCCGTCGTGGGGTCCTCTTCGTCCACTTCGTCGTGAACCTTGCGCATGGTTCCGACGGCGGCCTCGAGGGCGGCGACGATCCGCTCGATGGCGTCCTTCGTGTTGATCAGGCCCGCCGGGAATTCGGCGAGAGAGGTGGACTTGGACACCGTGGAGCTGCGGCCGTCCGGGAGGGCGTGCAGGGCACGCATGCGCTCCGCCAGGTCATCCGCGAAGGCGCGCGCGGCGTCTATGATCTCATCCAGCTGCAGGTGGAGGTCCCGGAAGTTCGTCCCGACGATGTTCCAGTGCGCCTGCTTGCCCTGAACGTGAAGTTCGATCAGGTCCACGAGCACTGCCTGCAGGTTCGTCGTGAGCGTTGGTGATGCTTTCATGCGTCCTCCTGAGTAAGTCCGATACCGTTGCGCGACTGTAGAATCCGCTTTTACCAAGCCGCTATTGCGGTCGATATCGCTGGATTCGATGCTACCGACGCTACCCCAGAGCATGGAGGGACGGCGACGCCCCGGGTAGAATTTCTCGGTCAGCTTACTAAGTCGGCTTACTACCTGCCGGGGAGGACGTGCGGAACCGCTCAGACCGCCTGGTTGAGCACCGGCCCCTGCGGGAAGATCGCCCGCGTAATGCCGCCCGTGGTGGTTTCTGCCAGTTGGGCGAGGTAGTCGTTTCGGCGTTTCGGGGTGATCCGCGACTGGGGCTCGAAGCCCTGCCCCGGATCGTCCGAATAGTGCGCGGTCAGGCCGTCACGCATAAGCCGGATGGCCTCGGCGCGCTGCTGGGAGACCGCCGCGTGGGTGGATCCAAGTTCCGCGGCCAGGTCCTTGACGGTCCGGTCGCCAAAGTAGATCTCCTCGACGACGTAGCGCATCCGCTCGGGGAGGGACTTCACCGCCGCGCGGAGGTACTGGAGCCGCTCGTCCGCGAGTACGGAGTGTTCAGGGGTCAGGGTCTCGGCGGCCAACGTGTCAACGACGGCTTCATCCAGGGGCGTCAGGGTCCGGGAGGCATCGGCGAGGGCTGCCTCGACGACGCTCTGCTGGACACCGAGGGCCGCGGCAATCTCGTCGACGCTGGGGGTGCGCCCGAGGGCTGCGGCGAGGGTTTCCTGGACCGACATCGTTTCTTTGATCCGGCGCCGCGCCGAGCGGGTGGCCCAGTCGCTGGCCCGCATCTCGTCGGCAAAGGCACCCAGGATCCGCCGGCGCGCGAAAGCACCGAACGGCACACCGAGGTCCGGGTCGAAGGAGTCCGCCGAGGTGATCAGGGCAATGGCGCCCGCCGACGCCAGGTCATCGCGAGAAAGGTGTGACGCCTTTGAGCACAAGTCTGAGACGAGGTAGCCCACCAGCGGAAGATGCTGTGTGACCATCTCGTTGCGTTCCACGCGATTCAATAGAATGTCCCCCCATGAGACAGGATCCGGCAGCCTTAAAAGACCGAGAGCCGCACCCGAAATGGGCCCCGTGCTCCCCCCATGGAAGTCGGTGTTCAAAACCCGGGCGCAGCACCCAGAACGAAACCTATCACCTGATCCCCGCTCTGCGTGTAACCTCAGGGAAAAGCTTGGCTGAAAATGCGGTAAGGCTTCTCGGCCGGGGGCGGCAAGGGGAATGGGGCCCATGGGTGCAGGTGATCTTTCGGCGGCTCTCTGGCAGGAGCGCCGGCAGCTGGAATTGCTCTTATTCAGGCTGGAGACGCAGCGTCTCCATGTCTTGGCCGGCAACCTGCAGTGGCTGAGCTTCACTGCCTCCGAAGTGGAGAGCGTCCTTGACCGGCTGCGCTTTGAAGCGCTGGCCCGGAGTGTCGAGTCGGCGGCGGTGGCGGCCGAGTGGGGGTTGCCCGCCCAGGCGACCCTGAATGAACTCGTCGCGGGGGCGCCGCCCGGAGCCTGGGCCGGAGTCCTGGAGGATCATCTGGAAGGTCTGCGCGCTTTGGTCCGGCAGCTCGACGATGCCGCCCGGACCAGCGAGGACACGCTGCGCAACCTGAACCGTCCAGTGGCGTCCGGCGCGTCCGCCGGTCCACGCAACGGCGACGCCGCCTCTTTGCCGGCGGACACCGCCGGGGTTCTTGATCAGCTGACGACGGCGGGGAACATTGAGCGCGCCCTGGCAGTCACCCGCCGGACCAAACAGCCCCTCCTGGACCAATACCTCGGCGGCAACCGCGGCTGACCGGGTTCCCGTCCCGGCACTCAGTCCGCGGCGGGGGCTGGGGCCGACGGCGGCAGGAGCCCGCGCAGCGCGTCTTCCGTGTCCGGGCCGGATTCCGCGCCCGCTTCAGCTGCCGCCAGGTTCGCCGCGGCAATGGCCTCGATGACTTCCCGGCGCTGGATCGGCACCCCGCGGGGCGCCTCAATGCCTATCCGAACACCGTCGCCGCGGCCTTCCAGAACCGTGATGACGATCCCGTCGCCGATCATGATCTGTTCGCCCGGCTTGCGTGTAAGTACCAGCATCCTCTCAATCTACCCTTCGCTGTGCTGAGCTGCCGACGAATCCTGCTGCTGGTGCCTGGATCGTGCCCATCTCAGATCCTGGCCGCACGGGCCTGGCCGGAGTCGATCCAACCCACCGGCAGTCCAAGCGTGTTGACGGTTTCCGGGGTGGCGGTCTCCGCCGCCCCGACAACCGCTACCGCGGTGATGTCGAGTTGCGCGGCGAGCACGCCGACCCAGCGCGCCGAGTCCTCCTGTTTGCGTCCGGCGTCGACCACTACCCACAGCTGGTCGGCGGAGAGCGCGGCGACGGATTGGAGCCGGGCGAGGGCATCGCGGGCCTTCCCGAGGCCGAAGGCCACCAGCACGGTCTGGTCCGTCATCACGGCGTGGGCGCGGGCCGCCGTCGCGCCCTGGCGTCCTTCCACGTGCAGATGGCCATAAGCGGACAGCTTGCCAGCCGTGCGCACATCGGCGCCGCCGGCGGCCGTGGACATCGCCAGGGCCGTGTCCAGCGCGTCGTCGTCGAGCCCGACCAGGACCACCAGATCACCGGTACCGCTCAGCGGCACCGGCACGGACTCGAGCGCCTGGGCCGGGGCGGGCGCCGGTGCTGCCGGAGCCGCAGCGCCGGCCGTCAGTTCGGTAGTGGCGCCAAGGGCCGGGGCAGTGGCCGTTCCGGAGCCCTGCCGGTTGCGGCTGCCCGGGACACCCGGGGCGGCGGCAGGGCCGCGCAGCCCGGTGCCGAGCTGTTCGAGCAGTTCAGCGAAGTCCGGGGACTCCGTCGAGAGGCCGGGGTTGCCGGGGCGGTGCAGGCTCAGTTCTGCAGCGTCGGCTTCCTCGAGCAGGGCCGCAATTGCGGCGCCTTTCAAGTCGTGGGCGGGCGCAGCCCCCGCGGGCTTTGCAGCCTCCGCCGACGGTGCCGCCGGCGCGTCAGCCTCGGCCAGGATGTCGGGATCGGGAACCACCTCACCGGTGACCACCTCATGCCCCGTCACCACCTCGACGATCGCCTCGTACCGGTCGCCGGCGAAGAGTCCGGCGATCCCTGGGCTGATCACCCGTTCCGCCGAGACGATGCGCGCCGCGGGGCCGTGCTGCTGTTCCGCCTTGCGACGGATCTCCTCCAGGGAGGCGCCCTTAAGCCGAAAGCGGTTCTGCATGGCGAACGACTCCTACTGTTTCGATCCGGACGTTGGCTGAAGTGACTTCGCGGTAAGAGAGTACCGGCACCGAGCCAGGCTGCGCTCCCACGAGGCGGCGGATGGCGGGGCGGAGCGCAGGCGCGCAGACCAGCACGGCCGGTCGGTTGGCGCCCGCTGCGGAGTCGACGGCGGAACGCACCGAGCGGAGGACGGTGTCGAGCCTGTCCTGGTTCATCACGATCTGGCTGCCGCCCTCGGCGGGCCGCATGTCCTCGAGCATGTGTTGTTCCAGGACGGGGTCGATCATGATCACGTTCAGCACCGGGCCGTCCATGAACTTGGCCGTCAGCGCCGGGCCGAGGGCCTGCCGCGCGGATTCGACCAGCGATTCCGGGTCGGTGGAGACCTTCGCGCGGAGGGTGAGCGCCTCGTAGATCCTGGCCAGGTCGTTGATGGGCACCTGCTCATCCAGCAGGCCCTGGAGAACGCGCTGCAGCTCGGCGAGGGAGAGCAGGGCGGGCGTGAGTTCGTCGACGGCGGAGGGGCTCTGCTTCCGCACTCCCTCGGTCAGGACCCGGACGTCCTCGCGGGACAACAGCCGGGCGGCGTTGGCCGTGACGATCGAGGACAGGTGCGTGACCAGGACCGAGACGCGGTCGATCACGGTGGCGCCGGTCATCTCCGCGTTGTGCCGCATTTCCGCCGGGATCCATTTCCCGGCCAGCCCGAACACGGGCTCAATCATTGCGATGCCGGGGAGCGAGTCGAGGCTGTCGCCCAGGGCCAGCATCTGGCCGCTGGGGGCGGTGCCGGCGCCCGCTTCGACTCCGGCGATCCGGATCGAGTAGCTCGCCGGGGGCAGGTCCACGCTGTCCCTGGTGCGGACGGGCGGGATGACCAGGCCCAGCTCCATGGCAATCTTGTGCCGCAGGGACCTCACCCGGGCCAGCAGGTCGTCGGAGGCGCCGGAGACCATATCCACGAGGTCGGGGGCGAGCAGGATCTCCACCGGATGGACGCGCATGTCCTCGAGCAGCTTCTCGTTCGGATCCATTTCCGGGAAGTTCAGGGCGCTGGCCTCGGCGTCCAGGGTCTTTGCCTCCTGCGCCTTTTGCGCGGCGATCCGGCGGGACGCGAAGATCAGGCCGACGCCGACCAGGATGAACGGCAGCGGCGGCATGCCGGGGATGAGCGCCATCGCGACGGCGGCGACGCCGGCGATCATCAGCGCGTTGGGCGACTGCATCAACTGGGTGGAGGCCGTGCGGCCCATGTCGGATTCCGCGTTGGAACGGGTCACGATCATGCCGGTGGAGACGGCCATCAGCAAGGCCGGGATCTGGGTCACGAGGCCGTCGCCCATGGTCAGGATGCCGAAGGTGTTCACGGCGTCGCCGATCTCCATGCCGCGCTGCAGCATGCCGATCGCGATGCCGCCGACGAAGTTGATGATGATGATGATGAGCCCGGCGATTGCATCGCCCTTGACGAACTTCGAGGCGCCGTCCATGGCGCCGTAGAAGTCGGCCTCGGCCGAGACTTCGGCGCGGCGTTCGCGGGCCTGGGTGTCCGTGATGAGCCCGGCGTTGAGGTCGGCGTCGATCGCCATCTGCTTGCCCGGCATCGCGTCGAGGGTGAATCGGGCACCGACTTCGGCCACGCGCTCCGCACCCTTGGTGACAACCACGAACTGGATGACGACAAGGATGAGGAACACGACGGCGCCGATGATCATGGAGCCACCCACGGTCACCTGGCCGAACGCCTCGATGACCTGTCCGGCGTGCCCCTCCCCCAGGATCAGCCGGGTGGAGGCGACATTCAGGCCCAGCCGGAAGAGGGTAGCGACCAGCAGGAGTGACGGGAAAACGGAGAAATCCAGCGGTTTCTTCACGAACATGCTGGTCAGCAGGACCAGGAGCGCCAGCAGGATATTGCAGACGATGAGGACGTCCAGCAGCGGCGCCGGCACCGGAACAATCAGCAGCAGCACAATGCCGACGATGCCGATCGGCACTGTCAGCGGGGCGAGCTTCTTCATGGTGCGGTCCTTTCACAGACGCTGGTTGGAGCAGTTTTCATAGGGCAGCGGCCATCCGGTGCATGCCGCGGGCGGCGCCGCGGGCCTTGAGCGACATCACGAAGGCCAGGACGCCGGCCACCGCACGGTAGAAATCCACCGGGATCTCCTGGCCCAAGTCACAGGCGCTGTGCAGGGCCCGGGTCAGCGGAATGTCCTGGACCATCGGCACGTTCTTCGCCTCGGCCTCTTCCCTGATCCTGACCGCGATGTGGCCGGCGCCCTTGGCCACCACGCGGGGGGCGGACTTTCCGGGTTCGTATTTGAGCGCCACGGCGAAGTGTGTGGGGTTGACCAGCACGACGTCGGCGTCCCCGATCGCGGCGATCATGCGGTTCCGGCTCATCGCCATCTGCCGGGCCCGCCGCTGCGAGCGGATCAGCGGGTCGCCTTCGCTGCTCTTGTTCTCGTCCTGGACTTCCTTCTTGGACATCCTGGTCTTCTTGCGGTTGCGGCGCATCACGACGAAGAAGTCCGCCGCCGCCAGCACGATGCCGGCCGCCACGGCAAACTGGACCAGCGAGGCGATGCCGCCTCCCGCGGCCTGCACGACACCCGAGACGGGCATTCCCCCGGCCGTCAGCAGCACCGGAACCAACCCTTGCACGACGCCGTAGAGGACCAGCCCCACCACACTGGCCTTCAGCAAGGCCTTGACGCCGCCCCAGATCGCCTGGGTGCCGAAAACGCGCTTCAGGCCCTCGAGAAGTTTGAAGTGCTCGAAGTCCAGCTTGAATTTCTTCATGTGCACGCCGCCCTGCAGCGCGGACCCGGCGAGGACCACGATGAACACCACAATCAGCATGGGGCCGACGATCCCGGCCATGGAGGCGAGCCCGTCCTCCAGGGCCTTGACGGCCTTGCCCGGGTCCGGGGCCGCGACAATGCCGCGGACGCTGAAGAGCTGGTCCGTGGCGGCGTTCGAGGCGCGTTCGACGGTGGCCGGAATCATGATGGCGGCGGCTCCGACGCCGACCCACGCGGTGAGGTCCTGGGAACGGGAAAGCTGGCCCTTGGAGCGGACCTCTTTCATCCGTTTGTCGGTGGCTTCCTCGGTTTTCTCCTGTGAATCCGACATCAGCCCACCCCCAGCACTGTCTTGGCGGCCTGGTTGGCGAGGCTGGAGACGATTCTGGGAAGCGCCAGGAACATAAACCCGGCCAGCATCAGCGTCATCAGGATCTTGAGCGGGAAGCCGAGGGAGAAGGCGTTGAGTGCCGGGGCCACGCGGGTCAGCAGGCCCAGCCCGACGTCGGCGAGGAACAAGACCACCACGAGCGGCCCGGCGATCTGGACAGCGGCGAGGAACATGCCGGTGACCGCCGACGTCATGGCCTGGACCGGCTGGGCCAGATCGATGCCGCCGGCCAGGGGCAGTGCCACGAAGCTGCCCGTGAGCCCGGTAATGACCAGCTGGTAGCCGTCGGAGGCGAACAGCAAGGCCAGCGCAGCCATCTGCAGCAGCCTGGTGAACTGGGCGCCGTTGACGTTCATCTGGGGGTCAAAGCTCTGGGCCAGCTGAAATCCGCTGAAGAGGTCGATCAGGCTGCCGGCGGACTGGACGGCGGAGAAGATCACCAGCACCAGGAAACCCAGAGCCAACCCGGTGACCAGCTCGAGGACCACGCCCGTGATGAAGCCGGCCGTGTCCCGCGGTGTGTAGCCGGCGGACACCCACTGGGAGACGGCCAGGCCGAGCCCCAGCCCGAGCATGGCCTTCACGCGGCCCGGGAAGGCCTGTGACGCGAAGGGCGGTGCCACGATCAGGAAAGCCGTCATCCGGACTGTGGCCAGCAGAACCGCTTCCAGCCACGTCGGGTCGATCGGTATGCCCACCTCACAGGCCTCCGAGCAGCGCCGGGATCTTGGCGAACAGATCGTTGGTGAAGGCGACCATCTCCGAGATCATCCAGTGGCCGCAGATCACCAGGGCGACGGCGACGGCCGCGGCCTTGGGCACGAAGGACAGGGTGGCTTCCTGCAGCTGCGTGATGGACTGCAGCAGCGCGATGGCAAGCCCGACGACGAGCGCTGTCACCAGCACGGGGGCCGAGAGCTTGGCCGCGACGATCATGGCCTGAAGGCAGATGTCCAGGACGGCGTTGGCGTTCATCCGGTGCCTGCATAGCTTTGGATAAGGGACGTGATGATCAGGCCCCAGCCGTCCACGAGGACGAAAAGCAGGATCTTGAAGGGCAGTGAAATCATCACCGGCGGGAGCATCATCATGCCCATGGACATAAGGGCCGCGGAGACCACGAGGTCGATCACGAGGAAGGGAATGAAGATGACGAAGCCGATGATGAACGCGGCGCGCAGTTCCGAAATCATAAAAGCCGGAATGAGGGTCTGCATGGGAACGGCCTCGGGCGTGGCCGGGTTCTCCTGCGCGGCGGCCCGGGACATCAGGGCGATGTCCTCTTCCCGGGTGTGGGCCAGCATGAACTGCTGCAGCGGGCCGCTGGCAGCGTCGACGGCCCCGTTGAAGTCCAGGGTGCCGTTGAGGTAGGGCTGGATCCCGATCGTGTTCATCTCGTTAATGACCGGCCACATAACGAAGATCGAGAGGAACAGGGCCAGCCCGGCGAGGACCTGGTTCGGCGGGATGGACGGCAGCGACAGTGCGTTGCGCGTCATCGCCAGGACCACGAAGATCTTCGTGAACGACGTCATCATCAGCAGCAGCGCCGGCGCCACCGAGAGCAGGGTGATGCCGATCAGGGTCAGGACCGCCGTCGACGGTTTGCCGTCGAGTCCGTTGATCTCGATGTTGACGTTGCCGCCGCCGGGGTTCGCCGGATCCGTCGGGGCGACCGGCGGGGTGGGGTCGATCGGGGCGGCGTGGCCGGCCGAGGCGTTCAGCCACAACAGCAGCACCGCGAAGAGGACGGCGGCAAGGCCCAGGACCAGGGCCCTGCCAAATCGGAACGGGGCCGGCCGGATGGAGCCCCGCCGGACCGTTTCAGCGGCAACGACGCGCGGGAGCGTGGGGGCAGCCGGAACTGCTGGGGCGGAGCGGAAAGTCAGGGAGCTCAATTGCGTCGTCCGCTCCTGAGAGCGGCAGCGGCCTGCTTCCACGTGGAGCCGGCAAGGATCGAACCGTGCAGGGGCGGGTGGCCGGCAGCGCCGGACGCGTTGCCGCGCAGCCCGGGCCCGCGCGCGTGGGAGTCCCTGTGAAGGGTGCTGCGGCGGGACGGCGGGGCGTTCCCGGGGCCGGAGCCGGCAGAGTCTTCGCTGCCGTCGCCGGGCAGTTCCTCGAAGCTGGACTGCCCGCTGGGAAGCGAGCCGAACCCGGAAAGGATCCGGGCGAATTCGCCGGCTCCGCGGCGGGTTTCAGGAACCGACGCCTCTTCGGCTTCTGCCGGGATGTCGCCGGTGTGCAGGACGTTGACGGCGTGTTCGGTGACGCCCAGCAGGAAGCGCTGCCCGGAGGCGTCGACCACCACCACGGAGGCCTTCTGGCCGACGCTCTGCCGGCTGACAATGGTCAGCGCACGGTCAGCCCGCCGCCGTCCGGTGCCCTTGCCGAGCCGGCGCTGCAGCAACCACATGAGGCCAAGCACCGCGCCCAGGGCCACGAATACCCGCAGCCCGAGGATCAGTGCGTCCATTCAGCTGAGCCCCTCGGCAACGTCGAGGATGCGGGTGATCCGAACAGCGTAGTCCTGGTCCAAAACCACCACTTCGCCATGGGCGATCAGCCGGCCGTTGAGCAGGACATCTGCCGGGGCACCGGCCGAGCGGTCGAGTTCAATAATCTTGCCCGGTTCGAGCGAGAGCACGTCCCGCACGGACATCCGGGTGCGGCCGATCTCCACGGTCAGGGCCATTTCGATGTTGTTGATCCGCCCAAGCCGGCCGGCCACGGCCTCGCCGCCGGCGAACACGTCCCCGGCGCGGTCCTGGCTGGTGCTGTGCTCCCGGAGGCGGACGGCGAACCAGGCGGCGGCGTTGGCGCCGTCGGAAAGCTCGAAGACAGCAGTGTCGGGGTCCGAAAGCAGCCCGGAGGCATCGGACTCGCGCAGGTCGCTCAGGACCCCGGCGCCGAACACGGAACTGGCGCTTTCCATCGCGGGGCGCAGCACATCGGTCACCGAGACGACGCCGGTCTGGGTCCCCGCCATGCCACCTGCCGCTTCGTCGAGGAAGGTGCGGTCGCTCAACATCAGGGCGAGGTCTGCGGTGACGGAGCCGACGAAGGTCGCGGTAACGGCCTGGCGGGCGTAGGGCGCGGCGGCACGGGCCGGCACCAGAGCCAGCACCTTGAGCGCAACCGGGCTCGGCAGTTCTTCAACGAGCCGTTCCGCCGACGATTCGTGCCTGGTCAGGGTGATGCTCATCGGTGATTCTCCTCGATTGTGACAATGACGGCGGCCGCGCGGGACCCGTTGCGGGCCGGGGCGGCAGTGGCGAGCCGCGTGCCGTCCAGGGTGAGGTCAAACGGACGGTTTTCCAGGTGCGGCAGGGTCAGAACGTCTCCCACGGCGAGGCCCAGGACCTGGCTGGGGGTGACGAACGACGTCGAAAGCCGGACGGAAAGTTCCACCGGAACCCGTTCCAGTTGGGCGGTGACGCGTGCTGCGGCGTCCCCGCGGTTGTCGGTCGGGTTGACCTTCTTGAGCCGGCCCAGCAGGATGCTCGCGGGGACGGCCAGGGTGGCGGGGGCGCTCATGTCGCCGACGTTCATGGTGAATGCCGCGACGATCATCAGTTCGCTGGGGGCTGCGGCCTGGGCGAACTGGGAGTTGTACTGGATGGTGTCCACCCGGACGGATTCGCTCAGCAACGGTCCCAGGGAGTAGCCGAGGTCTTCAAGGGCCTCGTCCATGAGGCCTTTGACGAGGGCCTGTTCGATCTGGGTGAACTTGCGGTCCGGCATGGGCGAATCGTTCGAGGCGCCCAGCATCCGGTTCACCCAGCCGAGGGCGGCCGGGGCGGGGAACTGCACCACGAGCTTGGAATCGTGGCCCTCCACCGTGCACAGCACCATGGCGGTGACCGCGGGCAGCGAGGCGGCGTATTCGTCGTAGCTGAGCATACTGACGTCTTCGAGCCGCACCACGGACTTGACGCGGACCTTGGCGGTCAGCTGGGTCCCCCACTGGCGGGCGTAAGTTTCGAAGGCGAGTTCCAGGACGCGGCTGTGTTCGCGGGCGAGCGTCGCGGGGCGCCGGAAGTCGTAGACGCTTACCGTCCGCTCCCGCACCACTTCCCGCTCATCCAAAACACTCACGGTTGCCACTATCGGCAAGGGATCGCGTGGCGTAAGCAGTATGCCGCAGGCAATTCAAGTGTTAATACAGGTGGCAATACTGCAGGCAATACAGCCGCTACTTTTCGCTGAGCTTCAGCACTTCCGGAATCAGTGCCCGGACGACGTCGGGCTGGTCCGAGATGATCACGATGTCCACCCGGCGGTTCAGCTCCATGAGCTCCGGCGTGGAATCGTCGTTGACCTGCCGCGCGGAGCCGAAGGCGACGGCGCCGATGGTTCCCGGTGCGATCCCGCCGCGGTCCACCATATAGCGCAGGACATTCACGGCACGGGCCGAGGAAAGCTCCCAGGTGGACGGGTAGGCGGTCACGCCGTTGGCCGCGTGGCCTTCGACCATGATCTCCAGGGCCGCCGGACCGAGGATGGGCGAGATGATTGTCAGGACCTGAGAGGCCCGTTCCGTGAGTTCCGGCCGGTCCGGCGCGAAGAATGTCTGGGAGCCGACCAGTTTCACCGTAAGTCCACGCTGGTCGATCTGGAATTCAACGTTTTCGCTGAGTCCGGCGGCCGCGAGGGCGGCCTTCATCTGCTCCTCCAAGGCACGCAGCCGGTCCACTTCCTTGAGGGCCGCCGCGAGGGCATCGGGGGCCGCCGCTGAATCTTGCGCCTTCATCGCAGCGAAGGCTTCCAGTTGTTCGTCCACGAATTCCGGCGGGACCACCGTGCCCTCGGCCGTGTCCACTGTTTCGCTCGCCACGGCTCCGAAGCCGGTGGCGAGGGAATTGCGGAGCTTCTCGAACTTGTTCGCGTCCACCGTGGACATGGCGTAGAGGACGATGAAAAGGCACATAAGCACCGTGACCATGTCCATGTAGGACGCCATCCAGCGTTCATCGACGTGGTGCTCTTCGGGTTTCTTGCGGGGGCGCCGGCGGCCACTCACGCGGCGGCGTCCATCGTTTCAGCGTCGTCGGCGGCCGCCTTGCGGCCGCCTCCGGAACTCTTGAGCTGGTGCTCGGGGACCATGGAGCGGAGCCGCTCGGCGAGCAGCAGCGGCTGGGCGCCGGACTGCACGGCGAGCATCCCTTCCATTAGCAGCGTCCGGCGTTCGATGTCCAGTTCGGACAGCCGCGCCAGGCGGCCGCTGAAGGGCAGCCAGATGAAGTTGGCGGACAGCAGTCCCCAGAGGGTGGCAACGAACGCTGCGGCAATCATGTGCCCCAGCTCGTCCGGCTTGGACAGGTTTTCCAGGACGTGGGTCAGGGACACGACGGTTCCGACGATGCCGACGGTGGGGGCGTAGCCGCCCAGGGACGCGAAGAACTTCGAGTTGGAGTGGTCGCTGCGTGCCTTCGTGTCGATCTCGTCTTCCATCTGCATCCGGAGGTCTTCGGCGTCGGTGCCGTCAGCGATGTTCTGCAGGGCCCGGGCAAGGAAGGGATCGTTGACGCTGGCGGCTTCTTCCTCGAGGGACAGCAGGCCCTCGCTGCGCGCCTTTTCCGCGAACCGCACCATCTGGTCGATACTGTCCTGCGGCTTCGCGGTTTTCCCGATGAACATTCCCGGCACGGCTTTGAACGCCTGGATGACGTCTTTGAGCGTATTGCCGGCAAGCCCGATGGCCAGGGTGGCCCCGAAAACGAGGATCATGGGGGCCGGCAGCAGCAGTGAGGAAAGGCTGCCGCCTTCCAGGAGGACCATAACGATGAGGGAGCCAAAGGCGAGGAGCAGTCCTATGACTGTTGCGGGATCCATGGATTACTTTCTTGGTGGCTCAGGTGCGGGGCGGCGGCCGTCGTCCGCGGGGTCCGACGGCGGCACAAGGCTCAATGGGTATCCCGTCACGGCGGGAAAATCCCGCGCCTTACTCAGGACGTACGCCCGGTAGTCGGAAATAAGTTCGACCACTTCCGCGAGGCTTTCCAGCACCACATAGGCGGCGCCGTCGAGGGTCACCAGATGGGTGTCCGGGCTCTCGTGGATACGCTCGATCAGGTCCGGATTGACCGCGAAGCGCGTTCCGTTGAGGCGTGTGACGACGATCATGGGCCGATTCTGCTCTGTTTTTCTGCTCAGCGTGTTCCGCTCAGCGTGGTTCAGCAAGGGAAGGGTGTTCTCCTCCTACTGTCGGCAGAGGCGGCCGGTTCGTTAGGCGGAGGCCTTCGCTGAAGTGCGGAGCGCGTGGACGAACTCGAGTTTGTCGTTCACCGCACCGGGGAGGACAAAGGGGTACAGATCGTCCTTCCCCATGCTCCGGTTGACCTGGTTCAGTGCGATCGAGAGCGGCAGCCATTCGGTTTCCACGAGGGCGCGGAAAGACGAGGTCTCCGACGTCTTCGACACCAGGCCGAATTCCCGGGCGGTTTCGATGGTGTCGCAGATATGCAGATAGTGGGCAAAGGACTCGGCAAAGTCCTCGTACGCGTGCATCGTCGCGTAACGGGAGATGTAGCGCTCTTCCCAGTCCGCCGGGGCCCCCTCGGAGTAGTGGCGGTCAATCTCTGCCTCATAGTCCTTGGTGTCGTCGCCGAAGAGATCCCGGGCCGCGCGGGTCCGCTCGTCATTGCTGAAGACCAGCGCGTCCTCAAAATAATGGCCCACCTCGTGCCGGAAATGACCCAGCATCGTCCGGTACGGCTCATCGAGCCGGGCGCGCATTCTTTCGCGGTATGCGGCGTCGCTCTCGGCAAGGTCAATGGTGATGATCCCGGCGGCATGACCGATGACCACGTTCTCGTTGGCACTGGACAGCAGGTCGAAGGCGAGGCCCTTCTTGGGATCTTCCGCTCGGGTGACGATTGGCAGGCCAAGCCCGTCCAGCTCGGCGATAAGCTGACGCTTGGCCCGCTCAGCCACAATGAACTGGGAAAGGCCCTTGGCGTCTTTGTCGTTCGGACGTGTCCGCGTGAGGTCACAGCTGAAGCACTGGCCGCCGATTTTCGGGGCAAGCCATGTGCAGCCGGAGAGCAACAGGTTCGCGCAGATGTACCACTCGGTACCTGAGGAGTCCTTGTACCGCCCCTGCCCATCCACTGCAACGATGGCGCGGAGCTCCCGCGCGTAGCCGAGGTTCGTCCCGCAATGCAGGCAGACTGAGTTTTCAAAGAACACGGCATAGTCGCAGGAACTGCAGGATTGTTTTTTCACCACACGATCCTACCCGCGACAGATGCCGCAGCACCCGCCGCGCGACCGTTGCGCAAGGCTGAGCAGACGGACCTGTCTCCTCCGGCGGTTTCGCACTGGCGCGGTCATCGTTAGGGCATGATCGCGTAAAAGATGATCCAGTTCATGGCGAGGTTGAATCCGGCATGAGCAACTACTGCCCCGATCAAGGATCCCGTGAGCTTCCGGAAGCCGTAGAACGCCAGGGACACCGCGAACATCGCAGCCACCCAGAACAGCGCCGGGAGTGGCAGGAACGCCCAGGAGCCGGCCACAAACACTACCCCAAAGTGCGCCAGATGGGTGACTGCGAACGCTGCCGCGTCGATGAGGGCTGCCCGCCGGTCACCGAGTTCCGCGGCGAAACTCTCGTGGGCCACCCCGCGGTACAGCACCTCTTCGCCTATCGGGCTGAAAAGCATCCCGATAACGGCGAAGATGATGAAATAGATCAGGCGGTCGTCCTCGGAGGGCGAGGCCGGCACGTTTGAATACGAAAGCGCGATGTACGCGAACGGATTGGACATGCTGTGACCCCACACAGCGGCAGCCGTGAAATGCCCTGCGAGGGCCATTGCAACGCCGGCTATCGCGGCCGGCACGATCCAGCGTCGCCGCGTCGGCCGGACCAGGCCGACGCGCTCACGCCCTTCCTTGGTCAGAAGTATCCACGGCAGCGCAATCATCGCCACAAACACGACGCTGACCGCCTGATAGCTGCCGGTCACGTTCGCCTGCAGAACGAGGGCCACGCGCGCCAGCCCGAAAAGGACCAGCAGCAGAATGCCGGTGCGGAGGTTCAGCGGCACAAGCGAGCGGAACAGTGGCCGGACAGACAGTGTGGTCATGCCGTGAGTGTATGGCGACCGAGCGCAGGCCCGCTGATAAGCGGAACCTCCGCGCCTCGTGTCTGCAGCGTCTTCGTGGTCCGCGTTGCGTGGTGCCGGGCGATGATCGCCGACGATGGCGCCCACTCCCGCCAGGCTCGGCAGGGAGTGGACGCCATCAGCGGGAGACAGCCAAGATTTCCGGAAACTTAGCGCTTCAGGTTGCCGAGCTCCTGCAGCACCTCGTCCGAGGTGGTGATGATGCGGGCGTTGGCCTGGAAGCCGCGCTGCGCGACGATCAGGTTGGTGAATTCCTGGGAGAGGTCCACGTTGGACATTTCCAGCGAGCCGGCGGCGAGGCTGCCGATGCCGGCGTCGCCTGCTCCGCCGAGCTGCACGCCGCCGGAGTTGGCGGTGGCGACGTACGAGGAGCCGCCGGCCTTCTCCAGGCCCGAGGGGTTCGTGAAGTTGGCCAGCGCGATCTTGGCGAGGACCTGCTTGACGCCGTTGCTGAAGGAACCGATCACGGATCCGTCGTTCCCGATCGTGTAGGACTCAAGCTTGCCGGCCGCGGAACCGTCCTGGCCGCTGACGGCGAGTGAAGTCATGCCGGCGAACGCGGAGATCCCGCCAAGATTGACCGTGATGCCGCCGCCAACAGCCAGCGTGGCGTTAGCCGGCGTCAGGTTTCCGCTGGCATCCTGGGTCAGCGTCGTGGTGGTCGCGCCCGAGCCATCGTTGCCGGTGACGGTCCAGTCGTTACCGGCCCGGGTGAAGGTGAGGGTGAGGTCTCGCTCCGCGCCGCTTGCGTTGTAGACCTTGACGACGCGCGTAAGCGGAGTGTTTACTGCTCCGTCGCTCGGCAGGTTGCCGTCGACAGTCACGGAATTAGTCGCTTTGGCGGGCACCAAGTTATTCGCGTTCAGCGTGATGCCGCTGACCGGGCCGCCGGTGTTGACCACACCGCCGACGGCCGACCAGCCCTGCAGGATGCCGCCGTCGGGACTGACCAGCTGGCCGGCGGCGTCGGGGCTGAAGGCGCCCGCGCGGGTGAAGAGCTGCTGGCCGCCCTTGCTGGTGACGAAGAAGCCGTCGCCGGAGATCATCATGTCAGTGGCGCGGCCGGTGCTCTGCGAGGAGCCCTGGGCGAAGTTGGTGCTGACGCCGGCGACGCGGACGCCGAGGCCGATCTGGGCCGGGTTGCTGCCTCCGGACTCGCCCTGCGGCGCGGAGGCGCCCTGGGTCATCTGGGACAGCGTGTCCTGGAACTGGGTGGATGAAGCCTTGAAGCCAGCCGTATTGACGTTGGCAATGTTGTTGCCGGTGACGTCCAGCATGGTCTGGTGGGCACGGAGGCCGGAGATTCCGGAGTACAGCGAGCGGAGCATGGGAACTGCCTTTCTACGGGTGGAAAACTGGTCAGGAAGCGGCCGGTGCGGTGAGCCCGGTGATGGAGTCTAGGGGGATGGACAGCTCGCCGACCTTGACGATCGGAACTGCCCCGGAGTAGGACACCGAGCTGGCGATGCCGGTTCCGGTGGTGCCGTCCTCGAGGATGTAGCCGACGGAATGGCCGATCAGCTGCGCGGCGGCCTGACGCATCTGCAGGGAGAAACCTTCCTTGCTGTTGGTGGTCAGTTCCTGCATCTTCTCCATCATGGAGAGCTGGATGGTCTGGCTCATCATTTGGTTGGTGTCCATAGGCGCGCTCGGGTTCTGGTTCTTGAGCTGGGCCACCAGGAGGGACATAAAGACCTCCGAATCCATGGTCTGCACGGGTGCCCGCACGGCAGTTGCCTGGGCGGTCTCCCCCGCGGCCGTGACCGGCTGCGGGGCGATGGGCTGGATCGTCATGAGTCGCGTTCCTTCGTGTCAGACAAGAATGTCGAGGGTGGTCTGTGGGCCGTTCAGGATTCTTGCGTCGCGCAGGGCGCCGCCGTCGGCCAGTGCTTCCCAGCGGTGGCCGGGGCGCGGATCGCCAGGGCCGTTGCGGTTGCCCGGTCCGGAGCCGGAGTCCCGCCCGGCGCCGCCCTGGCTGGTTCCGTCCTGGCTGGTTCCGTCCCGGGCTGTGTTGCCCGGCCCGGTGTGTTCGGAGACGTCGAGGCTGGCACCGAAGCCCGCATCGGCGAGTTCCTTGCGGAGTTCCGGCAGGATCCCGCGGATGGCCTCCCGTCCGGCGTCGCCCGGGGCGAAGAGTTCGATCCTGACGCCTGCAGCATCAATGTGCGCCCTGACAGTCATTGGGCCCAGGTCCTCGGGGGTGACCTGCAGCGTCATGATGTGCTGCCCCTGCGGGGCTCCGGCGAGCGTGAAGAGCGGCTTGGCCAACTGCGGCTGGAGCGTGGCGCCCGGCTGGGGAGCCGTTGGGGCCGCGGGTTGCGGCGCGACAGCGGTTGACGACGTCGGCTGGCCGGCCGGCGCCGTTGCGGCCGCTGCGGTTCCGGCTGCGGCGAGGGCGTCCACCGATGCCGGAACGGGCGCGGTGGATGCTTGGGACTCGGCGCGGGCGGTGCCGGAAGTGACGCCCGCGGCGAGCGCTGCGGCCGGGAAGCCGGTTGCACTGCCGGCGGCCACGGTGCTTTGCGGTGTTGCGGGCGACGGCGCCCCCGCGGGGGCCGTGTTCGGTGCCGGAGGGTTGCCCAGGACGGTGGCGGACCGCACGCCCGTGGCGGGCGCAGCGAGCGGGTCCGTGTCCGCGCTGCCGGAGGCGACACCCGAGGCGGCGCCGGTGGGGGCGCCGGTGGACAGCGTCTCTTCAGCTGCTGACCCCTGCATGGTGAAGGCCGGGGCGGTGCTGGTGGCCCCGGGCACTCCCCCGGCGGCGGGCGGGACGGACGAGGGCGCTCCGGCAGCAAGGCCTGTGACCGGAAGGGCGGTGACGGGCTGCAGACCGGATGTCTGTGCCGTCCCAGGCGCTGCGGCCTGGAGGGCAGCCTGCTGCGAGGTCGCGGCCAACAACGCTCCCGGCATGGCAAGCCGGGGGTCGGGCCCGGGGGTTGCCGCCACAGTCGCGGGGGCCGCTGACGGCGTTTGGCCGTCCGGCGCGGGGAGACCGAGGGCCGCTGTCAGCGGTGTCGGCTGGTCCGCGAGGGCAGCGGCGACGTGCCCGGCGGCTTGCCCGGCAGCCTGGCCCGCGGACCCTGCAAAGGCCGCGTCGTCCTTCCCGGCGGCAACCGCAGGGTTCTGCACAGCGGCCGAACCATAGTCGGCGCCGTCGTCGACGGCGTCGACGGCGCTGTCCGCGCCGGCGTCGTCAGTCTGTCGCGGCGCAGCGTCGGCAACACCGTGGACGTCGTTGAAGACGGTGTCGAAAGACTCCGCATCGGTGTTCCCCGCCTCGGACCTGGAGCGTGCGCCTTGCCCGGAACCGCGGCCCTGGACCGGCGCGGCCAGGGCGGAAGCCAGATCCATGCCTTTCATGACGCCGCCCCGGCTGGGACAATGCGCCGGATGGAGGTCAGATTGGAGTGCTGCTCCCAGGCGTCGCGGATCTGGATGGTCTTGCCGGGGACCGGCGCGTCGATGGCTTTGCCGTTGCCCAGGTAAATGGAGATGTGGTCCCCGCCGAAGCTCACCAGCAGGTCACCGGGCTTCGCCTGGGCCAGGGAGGCCACCGGCGTGCCCTGGCGCATCTGGTCACTCACCACACGGGGAATCTCGATGCCGAGGTCCTTGAAGACCCGCTGGGTAAAGCCGGAGCAGTCCATGCCGGTGGCCGGGTTGGTTCCGCCCCAGACGTAGGGGACGCCGATGTACTTCTTGGCCATGGCCACGACGTCGTTGCCCGTCGCCGCGCCGGCCACGGGAACGGTCGCGGGCGCGGTGAGGCCCTTCAGGGCGTCGATCGCCGTCGTGCCGCCCAGCCCCAGGCTGTTGGTGAGGGAGGAGATGTCGGTTCCGTTGGCTCCGCCCAGCGCGGCGCTCAGCGCTTCGGTGAAGGACGCCGCGTCGCCGCTGCCCGTCCCGGTGGCGAGCGACGTTGCGGCAGCCGACTTCAGTGCAGCCGCATTGGCCTCCGAGGAAGCCGGGCGCGTCAGTTCAGCGATCATCGACTGGATGCCCTGCATCCGGCCGATTGCCTCGGTCATGCTCATGACCTCACCTCCTGCTCTTCGCGGTGCCAGACGGTGGAGGCGATCTCGTCGAGGGTGGATTGTTCGGCACGCAGGTCCGCCGTGTGGACCTCTGCGTCGTGGCGGGCCTTCAGTTTCTCCAGGCCGACGGAACGGGTGCGTGCGGCGATGAACTCCTCGCGGGCGGTGGCTTCCTCGGTCTCCGCGATCCGCGAGAGATTCTGCAGGTCCGCGAGCATGCTGTGGGAGGAGGACCGGGCCGCGGCGACGGCCCGCAGGGATGCGGAACTGGAAATGGGCGCGTCGCCGTCGGCGAGACTGCGGCGCGCTGACGCTTCGCGGGCCCGCACGGAACTGGAACGCGAGCGGGCGCTGGCAAGCCCGGTGGCCGCCTGGTCCTGCTGGATCTGGCGGAGGCGCAGGAGCCCTGCCAGTGAGAATTGGCGGTTCATGCTGCTGCTCCCAGGATCGAGGTGAGGTGGTTGAGCCGCTGCCAGGACTCGGTGTGGGCCGTGGATTCCTCCATCGGCTGCTGCAGGAAAGCACTGACATCGTGCTCGTGGTTCAGGGCCGCGTCCACCAGTGGGTTGGTTCCTGTCTGGTAGGCGCCGACGTCGATCAGGTCCTGTGCGGCCTTGCGGGCCGCGAGGACGCGCCGCAGGGTGGCCGCCGCTTCGAGGTGCGGGCGGGCGTTGACCTTGGTGGCGACGCGGGAGACCGAGCCGAGCACGTCCACCGAGGGGAAGTGCCCGGTGACGGCCAGCTTCCGGTCCAGGACCACGTGGCCGTCCAGGATGGAGCGCGCCGCGTCGGCGATCGGTTCGTTGTGGTCGTCGCCGTCCACCAGCACGGTGTAAATGCCGGTGACGGAGCCGGTCTCGGCGGTGCCGGCGCGTTCCAGCAGCCGGGCCAGGATCGAAAAGGTCGACGGCGGGTAGCCGCGGGTGGCGGGCGGTTCGCCTGCGGAGAGTCCGATCTCGCGCTGGGCCATCGCCACGCGGGTGAGGGAGTCCATCATCAGAACGACGTCCTGGCCGTTGTCCCGGAAGGATTCGGCGATGCGGGTGGCCGTGAACGCTGCGCGCATGCGCATCAGGGCGGGTTCGTCGGAGGTGGCGACGACGACGACGGACCGGGCCAGACCGGCAGGGCCGAGATCGTCTTCGAGGAACTCGCGGACTTCACGGCCGCGCTCCCCCACGAGGGCGATCACCGAGACCTCCGCGTCCGTGCCGCGGGCAATCATCGACAGCAGCGACGATTTCCCGACGCCGGACCCGGCGAAGAGTCCCATGCGCTGGCCCTTGCCGAGCGTGGTCATCGTGTCCAGCACTCGGACCCCGGTCTGCAGGGCCGTGTCGATGCGGGCGCGCTTCATGGCATTTGGTGCTTCGTTGTCGATCGGCACGCGGGGGCCGCTGTTGAGGGGTCCCTTGCCGTCAATGGGCCGGCCGAGTCCGTCAATGACGCGGCCGAAGAGCCCTGGCCCGGTGGGGACCAGAACGGTACCGCCCTTGGCCCGGACGGGATCCCCCGCCGCGACACCGGCGAGCCGGCCCAGCGGCATGCACCGCACGGAACTGTCCAGGGCAGCCACCACCTCGGCGTCCAGTCCCGGGTCCGAGCCCACGGTCACCAGGTCGCCCAGGGCGCAGTCCAGTCCTGACACTTCAAGGCCAAGGCCCATGACCGAGGTCACGACGCCGACCCGCTGCGGGGCGGCGGCGCGCAGGGCCGAGGCGTAGTCGGCCCCCTTGGGCCGCCACTCGGCGATCATCGCTGGTCCCCGGTCGAATCCTCTGCCCAGTCCTGGTCGCCCAGCAGCGCCGCGCGGGCGCGTGCCAGGGCGCTGCCGAGGCTCGCGTCGAGCCAGCCCTGCTGGTATTCGACCTTGGCGTCGCCGCGGTTGAGCGACTGGTCGGCGAGCAGCGGCAAGCCGGCCGGCAGGTCTTGGCCTTCCTTGGCGAGGACCTCGATGTCAGCCGGGTTCAACCGGATTGCCAGCACAGTGGCGGCGTCGTTTCCGGAGAGGGCCCGGTCCAGGGCGGCGCGGGCGGTCCGGGTTCCTTCGGCCAGTTCGTAGCCCAGGATGGCCTCGGCGAGTTCCAGCGCCGTGCGGGCGAGGACCTCCTCGGCGTCGTGGAGGGCCTGGACGTTCCGGTGCGCGAAGTCCGTCCGTGCCACGGCCAGGGCGCGGACCGCGCGGTCGAGGTCCTGCTGCCCGGAGGCCAGCGTGGCGGCCTGCTCGGCCGTCATGCGGTCGCGCCAGCGGCGCTGTTCCTTGGCCGCGGCCCGGACCCCGGCCGCGTAGCCCGCGGCGTGGCCTTCGGTGTAGCCGGCCTGTTCGCTGGCGGGCCCGCTGGCGCGCAGCGAGGGGAAGATGATCCGGGCCGGGGCGCTGTCGGTAGCGGTCCCGTCAGTAGACATAATCTTCTTCGTCCCCGCGCTGGATGGTGATCTGGCCTTCGGCCTCGAGTTCGCGGATGGACCGGACCACGGCGGCACGGGCTTCTTCGATCTGGGAGGCACGCAGCGGCCCCAGTGCGGCGATCTCGGATTCGAGGATTTCCAGGTTGCGGCCGGAAACGTTCGTGGTGATGGTCTCCAGGACGGGCTCCGAGGCGCCCTTCATGGCCACGGCCAGCACGGACGCGTCGAGGCCACGGAGGACCAGCTGCACGTCCCGGCGTTCCAGTTTCACGATGTCGTCGAAGGTGACCATCTGGGCGCGGATTTCCACCGCGAGGTCCGGATCCAGCAGGTCCAGGCCGTCCAGCACGGAGCGTTCCGTGCCGGCGTCGGTCCGGTTGATGATTTCCAGCAGCGGCTGGATGCCGCCCACCACCTTGGACGCCTGCTGTGAGACAGCCGCGCCGCCGCGCAGTTTGAGGGTGTCGGCCACGATCCCGATTGCCTCGGGCGCACCGGAACCCATGGTCGCGATGCTCAGGGCGACGTCGGCCCGCAGCGAGCCGGGCAGCCCGGACATCACGGCAGAGGCCTTGCGGGGGCTGAGGTGCGCCAGGACCAGGGCGATGGTCTGCGGCAGCTCGCCGTCGATCAGGGCAAGGATCTGGACCGGTTCAATGTCCTCGAGGAACTCAAAGGACTTGCCGGCCATGTTGACGGTAAGCCGGTTGAGCAGGCCGGCGGCCTTTTCCGAGCCGAAGGATGCCTCCAGGAGGCCTTCGGCCAGCTCACGGCCGCCGCGGGCCTGCCGGGGGCTGGACATCGCTGCCTCGTGGAAGTCCTTCATGATCTGCTCGGCGACGTCAGGATCCACTTTGCGGAGCCTGACGATTTCCGCGGCGATGTCCTCGGCCTCGGCGTCGTTGAACTGGGCCATCACCTTGGCGGCGTTGGCCGGGCTCATCTGCATGAGCACGACGGCGGCACGCTGGGTACCGGTGAGGGTCGAATCGGCTAGTTTCATACCGGCTGCCTGTCATCCATGAGGCCGCGCAGGTAGTCGGCCGCTTTCTCCGGGTTGGAGGCGACCATACTGTCGATCTCGAAGCGGCGCCGCTCAGCCTCCACCTGGGCAGGCGGCGGCACCATCGGCGGCAGGGCGGTGAGCGGGATGGCAGACGTCGCGGGTGCCGGTGGCAGCGCCGTGACGGTGGGCATTACCGGGATCATCTCCAGGTCGAGGCGTTCGCCGAGGTCCACCGGTTCACGCTTCTGCCGGCGGCGCAGCACCATGGCGACGACGAGGGCAAGGATCAGCAGGCCCAGCAGAATGCTGCCTGCCGTGACCAGGGTGCCGAAGAACGCGGACTGCTTCTGGGCTTCAAGGTCGGCCTTGGCGGCTTCGAGGGACGCGGCCGCCTGGTCCGCGGCGGCGGTGCTGAACGGCACCACTTCAACGGTCACGACGTCGCCCCGGGCGGCGTCCACACCGGCGGCGGCGGTGACGAGCGCGGTCAGCGACGCGAGGTTGAGTCCGCCGGCGGAGGCCTGGTCGACGGCCACCGAGATGGTCTGCCGTTTGACCGCGCCCGCCGGGATCACCCGGTCCTCGGTGATCTTGTTGACGGCATTGTTCTTGGTTTCGGTGGACGAATCGAAGCTGCCGTCGCCGCTCGTGCCGCCGGGTACCGCAATGTTGTCCGGGCCGAGGACGCCCGCGCCGCCTCCCCCGGTGCCGGTGTACTTCTCGGTCTTGGAGGACTCGCTGAGTGGAAGGGCGCCTTCGGCGTTGCTGAAGGTTTCGCTTTTCTGCTGGGCTGATTCGCCTGTGACGTCCGCGGCCACGGCCACGGTGGAGTTCCCCGGGCCAACCACGCGGTCCATGACGGCCTTCACGGCGTCGGAGGTGCGCTGCTGGTAGTCAGTGGCCTGCTTGGACGCGGATCCCGCAGCGCCGCCGCCGACGGAGGACAGGACGTTGCCCTGCGAGTCGACGACCGAGACGTTGGCGGGCTTGAGGTTTTCGATGGCGGCCGAGGTCAGGTGGACGATCGCCTGGACCTTGTCGCCGGAGAGTGTGGAGCCGGGGGCGGTCTCCACAAAGACGGAGGCGGTGGTGTCCGGGGTCTTGGAGACGAAGACGGTCTTTTCCGGAATCGCGAGGCGGACGGCGGCGGTTTTCACGCCGTCCATGGCGGAGATCGTGCTCGCCAGTTCCCCTTCGAGGGCCCGCTTGTAGGTGACGGACTGCTGGAACTCGGACGAGGTGACGCCCATTTTGTCCAGCAGGGAGTAGCCGGTGGCTGCGGCTGTGGGGAGGCCCGCGGCGGCGGCCTTGAGGCGCTCGTCGTAGACCTTGTCCTGCGGCACCAGGATGGTGGAGCCGCCGTCGCTGAGCTCATACGGCACATTGTCCTTGCGCAGCTGCTCCACGATGCCGCTGGCGTCGGTGTCCTTGAGGCCGGAGAACAGCGGCGTCAGGGCGGGCTTGGACAGCCAGGCCGAGAGGGCAATGATGCCGACCACCAGCAGGGCGGCGCCGATCACCGCGACCGTGCGCTGACCGGTGGTGAAGCTTTTGAGGCCTGCGCCGAAGCGCTGGAAGAAGCCCGTAATCTGCGGAGGCATCAGGCCTGCATCCTCATGATCTCGTTGAAGGCGTCAACGCCCTTGTTCCGCATGGCGGCCACGAGCTCGAGCGTGATCTGGGCGCGGCTGGCGGCAAGGGTGGCGTTGTGGATGTCGTCCAGGTTGCCGGTAACGGCGGAGACGGCGAGCTCTTTCGACGTCGACTGCAGCTGCTGGAGGTTGTCCACCGCGCCGGTGAGGGACGCGCCGAAGGCGGAGCCGTCAGTGCCGGTGGCAGCGCCCGCACCGGAGATGTAGTCGGTGGGCATAACGCCCTGGACGGGAGCGATTGGGGAAACAGGCATCAGGATCTTCCAATCTCAAGGGCGGCCAGGTAGCTTTCACGGGCGCGGTCCACAACCTGGGCGTTTGCCTGGTAGCCGCGCTGGGCGATGATGAGGGCCCCCATCTGTTCGGCCATGTCGATGTCCGGGTACTTCACGTTGCCGTCGGCGTCCGCCAGGGGGTGGTCCGGCTGGTAGACGATCCGGCCCTCGCCGTTGCCGAGCTGCGTGCTCTTGACGTAGACGCCGGTGCCCTCGGCGCCTTCGGCGGCCTCGACGTACTTGGCCTGGAATGCCGGTCCGTTGGTGCGGGAGGCGTTGTTCATGTTGGCCAGGTTGTCCGAGACGGCGTCGAGCCATTTGCGGTGGACGGTCAGGGCTGAGCCGGCAATGCCGATTGCATCAAAGGTCATTAGTTGGTCCTCATCGCGGCGCGCACTGCATTGAATTCCCCGCCAATGGCGCGGGCCGCGAACTGGAAGCGCAGCACGGTGTCGATGTTGGACAGGGTCTCGGTGTCCAGATTGACGTTGTTGCCGTTCAACTGCGTGGGCTCAAGCGAGGTGCCGGTGGTGGCGCCGACGCTGCCGTCACCGGAGCGCACGGAGTCCGCGAGGGCTGCCTCGAAGCTAACGCGCTTCGCGTGGTAGTTCGGCGTGTTGACGTTCGCGATGTTGTTCGCGATGGCGCGCTGGCGCAGCG
The DNA here is from genome assembly GCF_056397045.1 of Arthrobacter sp. 05N429. Lineage (NCBI taxonomy): Bacteria > Bacillati > Actinomycetota > Actinomycetes > Micrococcales > Micrococcaceae > Arthrobacter > Arthrobacter sp. 05N429. The sequence continues at coordinate 27,373 of NZ_JBFTMQ010000016.1, read as the reverse complement.
CCAGGCCGTCCATGGCGCTGGCCAAGGCGGCGGAAGTCACGGATTCGAGCACAGAGTCCTGCCTGGGATGGTGGGGTGGCCGATCCGTGGCCGTTAAACGAGCGATCCGTGCTCTATCAGTGGTTATCGGCACTGGTCAGCCGCGCGTTAGCAGAAAATGTGAAAGTCTTTTTGCAGGTTTTTCTGCCGGGGGTTTCGGCGGGCTGCAAGGCCGGTGCGGTCAGCCGTTCACGTCGAGGTAGACGGCACCGGAGGGATCCCCGACACCGGGAACGGAAGCGACCGCCTGCAGCTGCTTCGCGACGTCCAGCCGGGCCTCCTCGAGCCTCTTGGCGACGCGCTCCTGGGCCGCCGTGAGCGCGAGGGCGCGGCGCCGGGCTTCGGCCGGCAACGGCCCCGGAGGCACCGGCGGCTGCCAACGCGTCTCCGGCAAGGGTGCCGCCCCGGACTGGGGTGCGGCGGACAGCGGGCCGAGCGGGTCCTTCAGGGTGCGCTCTGCGGCGCCGACAGCCATCTCGAGCACGTCCAGGATCGCATTCCACGCTGCCAGGGCGGTGTCCGCGGGCGTCGTCAGGGTTGATTCGGAGTGCTGGATGCCGGCTCCCCCGAAGCCGGTTTCCATGTCCGTTTGGTTACCCAAACCCGAGACTCCCGCCACCTGTTCCTGGCCGGGTGTTCCAGCCGCCCGCTGCGGCAAAGCCTGCGGGGGCGGCTGCGAATGCAGCGGCAGCGGCCGGGGCCGGGGCCGGAATCGCTGCGGCGGCCTCGTGCCAGGCCTGGCGCAAGGGTTCTAGGAGTTCGATGGCTTCGCGGGTCAGTGCCGGGTCGCGCTGGATGTTCGCGTTGACCAGAGCGGTGAAGGCATAGTTGTACAGGCCAAGGAGGCCGTCGGCGCCGTCCCAGGCGTCCGTCTTGAGCGAGGAGATGAGCTCGGCAATGATGGCTTGGCCGTGCAGCAGGTTCTCCGAAGCGACGGGCCAGTTGGCCGCCTGCTGCGCGGTCTCCGCCCGGCCGAGGTCCAGCATGAGCCGGTCGTAGAGCATCGTGAGCAGGCGCGCCGGCGGGGCCGAGAGAACGGAATCGGCGAGGTACTGGTTGCGCTGGGCGGCGCCGCCGTAGCCGTTACCAAAGGACGTGGTGGTCATTCCGATTTACTTCCTGAAGAAAGGCCGCCGAGCTGTGCGGAGAGCCACGACTGCTGGGCCTGCATGTTGCTGAGGGCCACTTCCAGGCCCGAGTAGGTGCGCTGCAGCGTCGCTTTTCGGGATTCGAGCCGGGTGTCCCAGTCGCTGATGCGGTTCGCGAGGTCACGGACTTCGGATTGCTGACCGGTGATTTTCTTGGTCAAGGTGCCGTCGAACTTGTCCGAAGCCGTGGTTGCGGCGGCCGCGACGCGCGTGGCAATCTCCTGGACCTTGGCAGCAGTCCCGGCGGGGTCAGCGGCGAGTGCTGCGGCGAACTTCTTGTCGTCGAACTCCATGGTCCCGGTCTTGGTGATGCTGATGCCGATTTCCGACGGCGACGTCGCCGGGTTTCCCACGGGCAAGGAGGCTGCAGACAGGATTTTTTGGTTGACGGAGCGCACCGCACTGTCGCCGGCGAAGATGCCGGCGCTGGTCGATGTGCCACTCGTGTTGGTGGTGCTCGTGACGGCGGTCCTGGCGGCCACGTAGGAGAAAATGCCGTTGACGCCGGTGACGAGGTCTGAGGCGAGCTTGGTGACGGCGGCGTCGTCTCGGGCCACGGTGAGCGTGACGGGAGCGGCGCTTACTTCCTTTGCGGTGATGGACACGCCGGGCAGCAGGTCCGTAAACGTGTTGGTGGCCGACTTTACAAACTCGGTCGCAGCTGAGCCCGGCCAGAGTGAAATCTCTGCATCTTGTGCCTTCGTTACATCTATGAACCCTGCTGCGGGATCGGTGAACGTGGTGGGTGGCGGGTTGGTAATCTCGAATTTGCCGGCTTCGCCGGACTTTGTTGCGGTGAACTGGAGCCGGAAGTCCCCATTACCGACCTCAACTTTGGTTGCTGTGACGCCGGCGCCCTTGGCGTTGACCGCCGTGACGACGTCGTCCAGGTTCGTCCCGAGGGGTTCGATTGTGTAATCGACGCCGCCGCTTCTGATCGTCATAGTGGTGTACGGCCAGCCGACTACGGCGTTCACCTTGGGCGTGACGGTAACCTGGGTCTGGGCAAGCTTGGTGACCTGAAAGTCAATCGAACCGGCCTTGGCAGCTGCCGTGGTAGTGGCGGTGATCTTGTCGCTGCTGGTCGTCGCGGCATACTGGTCCAGGGCGCCGGGCTTGGCCGCGGCGGTGGCCTGGGCGGCGAGCGCGGCAACCTTGCTGTTGAGTCCCTGCAGTGCGGACACCATGGACTGGAGGTCCTGGGACTTGTACTTGAGCAGCGTTTGCGGGATGGCTTCGACCTGCATCACGGAGCTGATGAGCGCGGTGGTATCGAGCCCGCTGGCTAGTCCGTCGAGTGAGATTCCCATCGCTGCCTCTCATTGCTGCAGATGTCTGCTGGTGCCAAATATTCGGAACTTCGAATGTTGCGCGTAAGGGCCGGACGATGGATTGCTCGCATCGTCCGGCCCTTCCGCAGGAACTTGATCGGGATTAAGTCTTCGTCCGATCAGGGTGGCAGCCCTACTGCTGGACTACCGGACGGCCGAAACCGGTTTAGCGCAGGAGCGAAAGAACACCCTGGCTGGACTGGTTTGCCTGGGCCAGCATTGCGGTGCCGGCCTGGGACAGGATGTTGGCCTTGGTGAACTTGACCATTTCCTGAGCCATGTCGACGTCGGCGATGCGGGACTGAGCGGCAGACAGGTTCTCGCCGGCAACGTTCAGCGACTTGATCGTGTGCTCAAGGCGGTTCTGGGTTGCACCCAAGTCGGCGCGCTGGGCTGAGACCTTGCCGATTGCGGCATCGATCGTGGCGATCGTGCCCTTGGCCAGAGCCGCAGTGGTGACGTCGAAGCCTGCGTTGCCGGTTCCAGAGTCAGCCAGCGTTCCGATTTCCGTGCCGGCGGCGCCGTTGTTCTTGAGGTTGATGGTGATGGAATCGGAAGCACCTCCGCCAGTGCCAACCTGGATGCTGAGGCTGGCAGGCGTTCCGTTAAGGAGGTCGATGCCGTTGAAGTTGGTGCCCTGGGCAAGACGTTCCAGTTCCTGGCCAAGGGCAGTACCTTCAGCCTTGATGGCGGTGCGGGCCGGGGTGTCGTTCGTGTCCGATGCACCCTGAACAGCGAGGTCACGCATACGCTGCAGGATGGAGTGCACCTCGGTCAGGGCGCCTTCAGTCGTCTGAATGAGACTGATGCCGTCCTGGGCGTKGCGGGCGGCCTGAGCCGAACCGGTGACCTGCGACTTGAGGCCCTCGGAGATGGACAGGCCAGCCGCGTCATCGGCTGCACGGTTGATACGCAGGCCGGTGGACAGCTTCTCCAGGGACTTGGAGAGGTCGTTCTGTGTGGCGTTGAGGTTGCGGTAAGAGTTGTTTGCCGCGAGGTTGTTATTGATAACGAAGCCCATGATGTTTCCTCCGTGAGTAGGACTGTAAGCGATGGCCCATCCGTGGGCCTTCAGGAGTAGTTATCGCCCTTTTGGATACACAGGTAAGGAGAAATCCAAAATTCTTTTCGCGACTGCTTTCCCTTCCGTCCCACCTGTAATCAGCCTTATTCCCGCTAACGCATCCCACTCCCCTGCCGATAGTTTCTACGAACCCTGCTGAAGGCTGCAGCTGACTCCTTATGTACTGCATGCCCGGCACCACCGTATTAGTCACCTTTGAGGGAGCCGTCCGGAACATGGCCATCCACGAACTTTCAGCCCTGCTGTGGCGGGAGCGTGAACTCCTGGACGTTCTTACTTTCAAGCTGGAGGAAGAGCAGCTGCTGCTCACCTCGGGCAAGTCCCGCTGGCTGCCCCACGGCACCCGTGAAGTTGAACAGGTGTTGGGACACCTCGGCCAGGCGAGCCTGGCGCGCACCATCGAGGCCGCGGTCGTCGCCGAGGTCTGGGGCCTCCCCACCGACGCGTCTTTGGCGGAACTCGCCGCCGCGGCCCCGGAAGGCGCCTGGGCCGAGATCCTCAACGCGCACCTCACCGCCCTGACCCGCCAGACGGCCCTGATCAAGGAACTTCGCGACTCCAACGAGCAGTACCTTCGCACCGCCGTCCGCTCCACCCAGGAGTCGCTGGCCGACCTGCGCCCCGCCGCGGGCACCTACGACGCGCACGGCAAGACCGGGGAGACCGCCGGCTCCCGCATCTTCGACAAGCAATTCTAAGGAAGCGACCATGAGCACCTTTGGCGCCCTGAACACCGCCTACCGCGGGCTGACCGCAGCCCAGCAGGGCATGAACGTGGCCGGGCAGAACATTGCCAACGCCGCCACAGAGGGCTATACCCGGCAACGCGTCGATCAGTCTTCTGTGGCAGCACCCGCCCGTGGACTCTTCAGCGGCGGAGCGTTGCAGGCCGGCCAGGGCGTGTCCGTGAACGCCATCGCCCGGCTTGGGAGCAGCTTCCTCGACGCCGGTGTCCGAACGGCAGGCGCCCAGGCCGGCTACGCCAGCGTCCGCTCCTCTGCGATGCAGGGCATCGAAGGAATTCTCCAGGAACCCGGCGACAACAGCATCTCCACCGCGTTGCAGGGCTTCTGGTCAGCATGGCAGGGCGCCGCAACCCAGCCGGATAAGTCTGGGCCCAAGGGCTTGCTGCTGAACGCCGCCAATTCTGTGACGGACAAGGTCTCCTCCGCCTACAAGGCGCTCGACTCGCAATGGAGCAGTGTCCGGGGCCAGGCACAGGACGCGGTGACCGCCGTCAACGCGGCAGCCGCCCAGGTTGCCTCCTACAACACGACCATCCGCTCCACCCTCGCCGCCGGCGGATCGGCCAACGAACTCATCGACGCCCGGGCCAAGCTCACGGACCAGATCGCCGGCCTCGCCGGCGGCACCGTCCGCGAACAGCCCGACGGCACCGTGGACGTCCTCGTCGGCGGCAATGCCCTCGTGACGGGCGGCTCCGTCCGGACCCTGCAGCTGGCGGGCGCGACGGCCATGACTAACGCCGCCACCGATGCCCCGCGCGTCGAGTGGACCACGCCCGCTCCCGGTAGCACGGCGGCCCTTGACGGCGGCGAAATCGCCGGCGCCCTCTCGGTACTGGCGCCCGCGGACAAAGGCGGTGCGATTGCCCAGGCGGCGGCGTCCTACAACAGCTTCGCCAGCGATCTGGCCAGGATCGTCAACGAAGTCCACCGCGCCGGGCAGCTGCCCGACGATACCTCGGGCAATCCGGGGGGGCATGACTTCTTCACGGTGGGTCCGGCCGGAAGCGAGGCGCTTGGCATCAAGGGACCCGCAGACATTGCCGGTATTGCACTCAAGCTCCCCAACAAGGGCGCCCTGGACACCAGCATTGCGGACCAGATCTCGCAGCTCGGTACCGGCGCGAACTCTCCGGACAAGATCTGGTCGGGCATCGTCACTGACATCGGGGTGCAGTCCCGCGGAGCCCAGCAGCACGAGTCCCTCACCAATGCCGCCCAAGCCTCCGCACTGACCGGCCGGACCTCCCAGACTTCCGTCAGCCTGGACGAGGAAAACGTCAGCCTGCTCACCAACCAGCACGCCTACCAGGCCGCTGCCCGCGTGATGACCGCCGTCGACGAAGCCCTTGACGTCCTGATCAACCGCACCGGATTGGTAGGAAGGTAGACCCATGCTGAACCGTGTAACAAACCTGACCATGAGCGCAAACGCGCTGCGGACCCTCCAGACGCAGCAGTCCCGGCTGTCAGAGCTGCAGGACAAGGCCACCACACTCAACAAGATCTCCCGTCCCTCGGACGATCCCGCCGCTACCGCCAAGGCGCTGGAGACCCGCTCCCTTCTCGCCGCCAACGCCCAGTACGGCCGCAACATCGACGACGGCAACACCTGGCTGACGGCAGCGGACTCCGCGCTCGAGCAGGCCACCAACGTGATGCACAAGATCAAGGACCTCACCGTGCTGGCAGGCAACGGCTCACTGCCGCAGTCCGGCAAGAACGCCATCGCCCTCGAGCTGGAGGCCCTGAACAAGGACCTTGTCTCTATCGCCAACACCAAGCACCTGGGCCGGAACATCTTCGCCGGGAACTCTGATGAGCCAGAAGCCTTCACGCCGGGCACTCCGCGGGACCCCGCCAACCCGGCTGACCCCGGCACGCCGCCCGTCTTCCAAGGAGCCGGCATCAGCGCGGTGGAACGGCGTATCAGTGCGACGCAGACGGTCCGGGTCGACGCCGACGGCGGAGTGATCTTCGGCAATGGTGCCGGTTCCGTCTTTGCCACGGTGGCAAACATCGCCGCGAAGCTCCGGAGCGGCGGGGATATCACCTCGGATCTGGCACCGCTTGAGAAATCGTTTAGTAGCATCGTCGACGGACGTGCTGAAGTAGGAACACGCCAGGCGCAGCTGGAACGCGCCGGCATCGTCAACACAGAATTGGAGGCCACCTTGGATGCCCAGCGGACCGGCATTGAAAAGGCAGATCTCGGCAGCGTCATCATGGACCTGAAACTTCAGGAAACCAACTACCAGGTGGCCCTGGCCGCCACGGCGCGGGTCCTTCAGCCCACCCTGATGGACTTCCTGCGATGAACACGCCCGTGGCTGATGCGCCCGTCACCAATACCCCGGTGACGTTTACAGCGCCCATGCCGGGCCTCGAGAATGTCCAGGACTTCACCCTGCGCAGCGTCGAAGGCGCCGCAGGGCTCTACGCCCTGGAAGCCGGTTCGCCCAGTCCGGTGCGGCTCTTCCTCGCCGACGCTGCCGTGTTCGTTCCGGGCTACGCCCCGCCGGTCCCTGAGGCCACATTGCAGGCCCTGGAACTGGGGCAGGACCAAGACCTCCAGGTCCTCGTGGTGCTCAACCACTCCCCCAAAGCCACGACGGTGAACCTGATGGCCCCGATTGTGCTGAACCCTATGACGCGCCGCTGCGCCCAGCTGGTCCTGGACGGCCGCGAGTACCCCCTCCGGGCAGACCTCAACTCGCTCTAGCGGTAATCATCCCGCCCGTCACCATGCCTCACCAGAAATGCGCGACGTCGATCACCAGCCGCGAGCCGGTGTCCGGCCCGGCCAGGGTAAACACGCGGAACGGCAACCGGGCCCTTACTCCCAGGCCAAGGGTTGAAAGCCCTTCGAAGCTCCCCGCCCAAGCCACCTGCCGGAACGTCTGGTAGCCGTTGACGTCAGCCAGTTCATTCGGGGTTGCCGGGTTGTAGGTGGCAATGCCGTTGTCGTCATAGGCCGGGGCATTGGCCACCACCTGGATGAACGCCTGCCCCCGCAACGGGACCGGCGCTCCGGAACCGTCTTGCGTGACCTGCGGCACGTAGCGCACGGTGTAGCCGCCGACGGGCCCGTTGAGGTCAATGACCAGGCGGTCGAAGCAGTAGTGCTGGCCGGTGCGCACGTTCGTCAGTTTGGCCTGGCTCATGGCGGGGTCCGCTTTGACCAGCGACCCCCACACCAGCCCGCAGTAGGGAGCCGCTGATGCTGGCCCGGGCGCCACGAGCCCCGAGCCAACAGCCATCAGGATCGCTATCAACCACACCCGGAACTTCTTCAATTGGGCCGCCCCCTCAAGAGATGAGATAGCTCCAGAATAGGAGCGATCCCTTGCCGAATCGAGGGCCCCGGACGGATAGGCGTCCAACCGTTAAGCAGCGCCGCACCGGGTCACGGGACGGTTGCGCCGCCGTCGTGCGTGTTCATGGAAACTGGTGGGAACGGCGAAGCGCCGGTCCCCTTGCGGGTGCCGGCGCTTCGCTTTGCCTTGGTGGTGGTGCGCGGTGGAAGGTCCCCTAGCCTTCGCAATCGCGGCAGTACTTCAGGCCGTTCTTTTCTTTGGCCACCTGGGACCGGTGACGGACCAGGAAGCAGGAGGAGCAGGTAAATTCGTCGGACTGCTCGGGAACAACAATGACGGTCAGTTCCTCGCCGGAAAGATCGGCACCGGGAAGGTCGATGCCTTCAGCGGTGTCGTTCTCGTCGACGTCGATGACAGCAGTCTGCGCGCCGCCGCCGCGGGACGCCTGAAGGGCCTCCAGCGACTCAGCGGGAGACTCTTCTTCTGTCTTGCGTGGTGCGTCGTAATCGGTAGCCATTTGGGGGTTCACTTTCGTTGCTGCGCAGCGCCATTTCAGGCACCTCAGTGAAGCAGTTTAGGACATTATGCACGCAGTTGAAGAATAGTGTGGTGAAACCGACAATTTACGTCGCGCGGGTGTATCCGGGACGCACCCAGCGGGCCACAGCCGGCGGCTCCATGGACGTGTTCCGGGGCAAGTCAACGGCGGGACACCCCTCAGGCCACCGGCCAGACGACGAGCGTCTTCCAGGTTGTCGGGTCACTTTCGGCGGCCGGATCGCTGAGGTAGTACTCCCACATCACCTTCCCCGGGGTCAATCCTTCGGCCTGCATTTTTCCCGTGATGGCGCTGTACGTCTCAGGTAGTTTCTCGTATGAACCCACGTGCATCGCTTCCATTGCGCGGCCGGCGGGAAGGGACCCCGCGGTCACTCCCCCTTCGCTGCCCGGCCACGGTAGGGGTGCCGCCACCGGAAAGCCAGCCTCCACGTCCACGACGTCGGTCGGCTTCCCGTGGTAGAGGGCGAACGGCGGTCCGGCCAGCTGGACCTGCTGCTGTTCCGCCGCGGTCATCACGGCCTGGTAGGCGCGGCCAAAGAACTCCTTCAAGGCGTTCATCGGGACGGTCTCGCGCAGTACCGCCGTCGGCTGTTCATCGAGTTGGGTGGACTTGATGTCCGGCGTCTTGCCCGGATTGGTTTCGCTCATGTGCCCAGACTCCGCTTGACCGTAAATACGGTCTAGGGCCTAACGTCCCGCAGGAGCAGCGCAGCGCCCTACATTGGGGCAAAGCGAAACCGCGCCGCCACCGGGCAACATCCCAGTAGCGACGCGGTACTTCGTGGGCCCCCTGTCGGATTCGAACCGACGACCCCCGCTTTACAAGAGCGGTGCTCTGGCCAACTGAGCTAAGGAGGCATTCCTGCGCACCGGCCGGTACCGGGCCGCAAACGAAGGACCTGGCGCCATGGCGCTAGATAAGGTTAGCCCACGGATGCCCGGTGATAAAAACAGGCCCGGCCCCGGAAGAATCCGGAGCCGGGCCTGCGGCCCGGCTGTGGGCTGGGCCGTTTACTGCTTCGCGTCGATGGCGGCCTTCAGGAACTGATCGAATGGGGTCTGGGCGCTCTCGCCCTTGCCCCACTGCTGGCCGTCAACGAAGACGGTCGGCGTTCCGGTGACCCCGATGGAGGCAGCCTGCTGGGTGGTGTACTTGACCCACGGGCGGAAGGTCTTCTGTTCCACGCACGCGTCGATGCTCTTGGCCCCGATGTCGGTTGCCATCTTCTTCAGATCCGCATCCGAGATGCCGGCACCGCCCTCTTGAGGCTGCTTCTCAAAAAGCACATTGACGAAGTCGGCGTACTTCTCCGGCGATTCGTTCACGACGCAGGCCGCCGCGTTGGCGGCGCGGGAGGAGTAGTTGGTGGTGGAACGGGTGTCCAGGAAGCCCAGCGGACGGTACTCCACGGTGATCTTCCCTTCGTTGCGAAGGCTCGTGAGGGTCTCGTTGTACTGGGCCTCGAAGTTCTTGCACACCGGGCAGATGAAGTCGATGTAGAGAACCACCTTGACCGGCTTGCCGGCCTCGGCCTCGGCGCCGGGCGCCGTCACCACTGCCGGCGGGGTTGCAGCCGGAGCGGGAATGTCGGCGACCCGGACGGTGGCGGGTTCCGTCTTCGCCACCTCGGTGTTGGCCAGCAACGTCACGCCGCCGTAAACGTTGCCGTTGGCAGGGGTGGGCCCCTCGTCCGCGACCGGCGCGTTGTTCTGAATGTTTGAGGTAACCACCAGCGCCACCACAACAATGATGGCGACGACAGCGACAACAATGCCCCAGCCGATGAGCAGCTTGTTGCGCTTGTCCTTCTTCAGCTGCGCCTCGCGGATCTCACGGGCTTTCTCGCGGGCCGCGGCAGTTCGCTCTGACTTGGACTGACGGGGTTCGTTTGCGGGGCTCATTAGTTCCTCGGGTCGATCGGCCTGTGATGTCCACTGGGTGGCAATTCATCATTTTAGGGGAGAAAACTGGGAAGTTGCGCTTTCAACCTTCCCCTACGCGTCCCAACGGACGAATAGCACAGAAGATTCCTCACAGCTAGGGTGGATAGGAGCCACGAGCAATCCCCAGGGGGCACCAATGCAGGCCACGAAACACGCCGAATCGGATCCAAAATCCGAAGACGCGTCCGCGCAGAGCACTGCCGTGCAAGACACTGCCGTGCAAAACACTGCCGTGCACGGCACCAACGACACGGATCCGGACGCGCAGTATGACTTCATGGTGGTTTCCAACCGCCTGCCTGTCGACCGATGCTCCCCGGACGAGCCCGGTTGCGAGGATGGCTGGCGCCGCTCCCCCGGGGGCCTGGTCACGGCCCTGGCCCCCATGATGACCAAGACCGACGGCGCGTGGGTCGGCTGGCACGGCGCACCGGACGAGCAGCTCCAGCCCTTCAGCCATGGCGGCATCGACCTCGTTCCGGTCCAGCTGAGCACGCAGGACATTGAACTCTTCTACGAGGGTTTCTCCAACGCCACGCTCTGGCCGCTCTACCACGACGTGATTGCTCCGCCGGAGTTCCACCGGACCTGGTGGGACTCCTACCGCAAGGTCAACCGCCGGTTCGCGGACGCCGTCATCCACCACGCCGGCCCCGGCGCCACGGTCTGGGTGCAGGACTACCAGCTCCAGCTCGTCCCCAAGATGCTCCGCGAAGCCCGCCCGGACCTCAAGATCGGCTTCTTCAACCACATTCCCTTCCCGCCGCCGGAGATCTTCGCCCAACTGCCTTGGCGCCGCGCCATCATCGACGGCCTGCTCGGCGCCGACCTGGTCGGATTCCAGCGCAGCAGCGACGCCGGCAACTTCATGCGCTCCGCCCGCCGTTTCCTCGGCGCCAGCGTCAAGCAGCAGCAGGTCCACGTCAAGGGCAACGACGGCGAGACCACCCATATTGCCCGCGCCCAGGCCTTCCCGATCTCCATCGACGTCAAAGCGATCAGCGAATTGGCCCGCAACCCGGAAATCATTGAGCGCGCCAAGCAGATCCGCCGGGACCTTGGCAACCCGAAGACCATCCTGCTGGGCGTCGACCGGCTGGATTACACCAAGGGAATCCGGCACCGGCTCAAGGCCTATGAGGAGCTCCTGGCGGACGGCGAGGTCACCGTGGAGGACGCCACCCTGATCCAGGTGGCCAGCCCCAGCCGCGAGCGCGTCGAACAGTACCGCCTGCTCCGCGAGGAAGTCGAAGGCACCGTCGGCCACATCAACGGCACCTACGACACGATGCAGAACACTGCGGTCCGCTACCTGCACCACAGCTACCCCGTCGAGGAGATGGTGGCGCTGTACCTGGCGGCCGATGTCATGCTCGTCACCGCCTTGCGGGACGGGATGAACCTGGTGGCCAAGGAATACGTCACCGCCCGGACCAACAATGACGGCGCACTGGTGCTGAGCGAGTTCGCGGGCGCCGCGGACCAGCTCAAGCAGGCCCTGCTCATGAACCCGCACGACATCGACGGCCTCAAGGACACCATCATGAAGGCCGTCAACATGCAGCCCGCGGAAGCCGCGCGGCGGATGCGTTCAATGCGCAAACAGATCCTGGACCACGATGTTGATCTCTGGTCCGCCGACTTCCTGAAGGCGCTCAAAGAGAAGGTAATCCGCGATGACTCCTGAGCTATCCCCGGAGCAGACCCCCCTTACGCTCTCCCCGGACCTGCTGGCGGCCCTGCGCGCCATCGCCTCGACGGAGCACCTGCTGGTCGCGATGGATTTTGACGGCACCATGGCCCCGCTCGTGGACCATGCCGGGGATGCACGCTCCCTCCCCCGCTCGGCCGCGGCTTTCGCCGCGCTGACCGAACTTCCGCGGACGACGACGGCGCTCATCTCCGGGCGGGCACTGGACAGCCTGCGGGCGGTCGCCTTCCCCCCGGAGAAGACCCTCCTGATCGGCAGCCACGGCGCGGAGGTCTGGATGGGACCCGGGTCTTCGAAACTGGAACTCGATGATGACCGGCGGGAACTGCTCGCGGACGTCCGGCGCGAGCTGGAGGGCATCGTGGAGGTGGCGCCAGGGACCCTGCTGGAAGACAAGCCGGCCGGCGTCGTACTTCACACCCGGCTGGCCGCGGACGACGTCGCCGAGGACGCCGTCGCCGCCGCCCGGGCCGTCCTGCAGGACAGGCCCGGCGTGTTCCTGAAGAGCGGCAACCGGGTGCTGGAGACCTCCGTGATCCATGCCTCGAAGGGGGAAGGCATAGCCTTCCTGCGCCAGGCGACCGACGCGACCGCCACCATCTTCGCCGGCGATGACACCACCGACGAGGACGCCCTGGCCCGCCTGCTCCCTGGGGATATCGGCGTGAAAGTGGGCCTGGACTTCACCCAGGCCCAGTTCCGGGTGGAGGCTCCGGTACACGTTTCGGAACTGCTGGAGGCCCTGCTGCGGGAACGGAAGCGCGCTCTCGGCGTGTGACCACTAGCTCATGCGGGCCCGGAAGTCGGCCGAATCACATGTGACATCTGTAACATTTTGGCCCATTTGACATAAATCTGACATACTCTGGTTGTGATGTGGCGCACAAGTACCGTGCGGCGTCATTGGATACTCCTCGGCTTCGGCCGGGGAGTATGCGCACGATTAGGTGCTGACAACTGAATTAACAACTGAAGAATAAGACCATTCACTACGGATCGTCCGGCACGTACCTGCCGGTGAAGGGATTGATAACTGTGGCTACAGTTACTTTTGATAACGCAACACGTCTTTACCCGGGCACGGATAAGCCCGCTGTTGACAAGCTCAACATTGAAATCGCCGACGGCGAATTCCTGGTCCTCGTTGGACCTTCCGGCTGTGGCAAGTCGACCTCCCTGCGCATGCTTGCAGGTCTTGAGGACGTCAACGCCGGCCGAATCCTGATTGGCGACCGCGATGTCACCGATGTTCCCCCCAAGGACCGCGACATCGCCATGGTTTTCCAGAACTACGCCCTGTACCCGCACATGACGGTTGCGGACAACATGGGCTTCGCCCTGAAGATCGCTGGCGTCAGCAAGGAAGAGCGCGCCGAGCGTGTCCGTGAAGCCGCCAAGCTGCTGGACCTCGAGCCGTACCTGGACCGTAAGCCGAAGGCACTCTCCGGCGGCCAGCGCCAGCGTGTTGCCATGGGCCGCGCCATCGTGCGCAACCCTCAGGTCTTCCTCATGGATGAGCCGCTGTCAAACCTTGATGCCAAGCTCCGCGTCCAGACCCGCACGCAGATCGCGTCCCTGACCCGCCGCCTGGGCGTCACCACGGTCTACGTGACTCACGACCAGGTCGAGGCCATGACCATGGGTGACCGCGTCGCCGTGCTGAAGGACGGCCTGCTGATGCAGGTCGACACCCCGCGCAACCTGTACGACAAGCCGAAGAACGTCTTCGTCGCCGGCTTCATCGGCTCCCCCGCGATGAACCTGCTGGAACTTCCCGTCGTCGACGGCGGCGTCCAGTTCGGCGGCACCGTGTACCCGGTACCGCGCGACGTCCTCGAGGAAGCCCACGGCCAGACCGTCACCGTCGGCTCCCGGCCCGAGGACCTGGAGACCGCACCGGAGGGCGAGGGCCTGCAGGTTGAGGTCGACGTCGTTGAGGAACTCGGCGCGGACGCCTACGTCTACGGCCACACCACGCTGGACGGCAAGGACCACGACATCGTGGCCCGCGTCGACGGCCGCCGTCCCCCGATGAAGGGCGAGACCGTCTGGGTCCGCCCGCAGTCAGGCCACGTACACCTGTTCGACACCAAGACGGGTCTGCGCCTGGGCGACTAGTCCCCACCGGCTCCCTAGCCTCGCTCCGCGTCGGCCAGGGAACCCTGCCGGCGTGGGCCCACCCACCGGCACCTGTATGACGCGTCCGACGGCGGTCCTCCTCACTGGAGGGCCGCCGTCGGGCTTTAACTGACGTTGCAGCACCCATTCGTTAGGGCCGGCGCCCTTAGTACGGAAGAATTGGTTTATGACCGAGCAAAGCCCCAGCACCGAGGAAAACAGTGCCCAGTGGCACGACGAGCCCACCGACTACGGCCAGATCGGCAAGCTGCCCCGGTTCGAAGCCGCCAGCGCCAATGACAGCAAGGGATCTGTGGCCTCGAGCTCGTTGAGCATCACGGCCGCCGCCACCGAGCCGGAACTCCTGGACCTGCCGTGGCATATCGCACTGGAAGACTGGCCCGCGGAATACCTCGCGGCCCTCCCCCGCGGCATCTCCCGCCACATTGTGCGCTTCGCCCATCTCGGCGGCTCGGTCATCGCCATCAAGGAAACCTCGGAACACGTGGCCCGTCACGAGTACCACATGCTCCGCAAACTCGCCCGGCTGGACGTCCCCTGCGTGGAACCCGTCGCCGTCATCACAGGCCGCACCACCCCGGAAGGCCGTCCGCTGAACCCGGTGCTGGTCACCCGGCACCTGAAGTTCTCCATGCCGTACCGCGCGCTCTTCTCGCAGATGCTGCGCAAGGACACGCTGACCCGCCTGATCGACGCCCAGGCCCTGCTGCTGGTCCGCCTGCACCTCATCGGCTTCTACTGGGGCGACGTCTCGCTTTCCAATACGCTGTTCCGCCGCGACGCCGGAGCGTTTGCCGCCTACCTCGTGGACGCGGAGACCGGCGAACTGTATCCGGACCTCTCCACCGGCCAGCGCGAATACGACCTGGAAATCGCCCGCGTCAACATCGCCGGAGAACTCATGGACCTGCTCGACGGCGGCCTCATCGAGGAAAAAGTGGACCCCGTGGCCACGAGCGAGCTCATCATGGACAGCTACCGCCGCCTCTGGACCGAGCTGACGGAGAAGGAATCGTTCGAGATCGGCGAACGCTGGCGCGTGGCCGCCCGCATCCGCAAGCTCAACGAGCTGGGGTTCGACGTCGAGGAATACGCGATCAAGACGACGCAGAACGGTTCCACCATCCAGCTCCAGCCCAAGGTGGTCGACGCAGGCCACCACCAGCGCCGGCTGCTGCGCCTGACCGGCCTGGACGCGCAGGAAAACCAGGCCCGCCGGCTCCTGAACGACATGGATTCCTTCCGTGCCGACAACAACCCCGGGATGGACGAGGAATACAGCGCCCACCTGTGGGTCAGCCAGATCTTCGAACCGATTGTCCGCTCCATCCCCCGCGACCTGTCCGGGAAGCTGGAACCGGCGGAAGCGGTGCACGAGATCCTGGAGCACCGCTGGTACATGTCCGAGAAGGAGAACCGGCACATCCCGCTGGCCGAAGCCGTGCAGTCCTACATTGACTCCGAGCTGCGCCACCGCCGGGACGAGGCCGCCATCATGCTCAACCCGGACACGGGACTGCTCAAGATCCTGGAAGTGGAAACCGAGGAATCGCGCTACGGCGACGACGAGTCAATCGACGAATACCCCGACTCTGACGACTAGGGGCATGCCGGTAACAGCACAGCCGGGCTAAATCGCCTTGCCGGGGTTCAGGATGCCGGCAGGGTCGAACAATTCCTTGATCCGGCGCTGTAGTTCACGCACGGGTTCCTTCTGTTCCAGCCCGAGCCAGCGCAGCTTGAACTGGCCGATCCCGTGTTCCCCGGTGATGGTGCCGCCCATCGCCAGCGCCACGGTGATGGATTTGTCCAGGGCAGCGCCGAGGCGCTTGATGGCATCGGCGTCCACGGCGGCGTCCACGCGGTCCACCCAGAACGTCGGGTGCAGATTCCCGTCGCCGGCGTGCGCCACCACCTTGAGTCTGACACCGTATTCCGTGGCCATGGCCTCCAGCTCGGCGACGTAGTCCACCAGCCGGGAGCGAGGGACGGCGACGTCCTCGCCCACCCGGTATTCGTCGTCGACTTCCACGCCCCGGCTGTTGCGCCGCAGGTCCACGAGCCGCTCCGCCTCCGCGCTGGCCTCCGTCGTCACCACGGCACCGCCCGTCACGAGGACCGGCCGGATGGACGCCGCCTCGGCCGCCGCGCCGAAACCGTCGGTCTGGATCAGCAGCAGCGACTGGCCGCGGGTTGCGAGGTCCGACCCGTGTATCTCATCGAGCTGGGCAAGGGTGCCGCTGTCGAGCAGTTCCATGATGGCCGGCTGCACGCGGGCCCGGCCTACGGCGAGGACGCCCGCCGCGGCGCTGCGGAAATCCGGGTAGAAGGCGGCGATCGTGTGGACGTCCTGCGGGAGGTACTTGAGCCGGACGGTGATGCCGACGACGATTCCCAGCGTCCCCTCGGAGCCGACAAACAGCCCGGTGAGGTCGTAGCCGGCGACGCCCTTGAACGTCTGGTGGCCGGTGTGGATGAGCGAGCCGTCCGCCAGTACGACGTCGAGCGCCAGCACCGAGTCCCGGGTGACCCCGTACTTGGCGCAGCGCAGGCCACCGGCGTTGGTGGCGACGTTGCCGCCGATGGTGGAGAGCTTGAAGCTGGCCGGATCCGGGGCGTACATCAGCCCGTGGAGCGCCGCGGCGGCGTTGAGGTCGGCGTTGACGACACCGGGTTCGACGACGGCCGTCTCGTCGTCCGGGTTGAGGTCCAGGATGCGGTTCATCCGTTCCAGGCTCAGCACGACGCAGTCCTTGCTCGCGTGCGCTCCGCCCGAAACGCCGGTGCCGGCGCCGCGGGCCACCAGCGGCACTCCGTGGGCGGCGCAGGCGCGGACGGTGGCCTGGACGTCGTCGATCGATTCGGCATGGACAACGGCCTGCGGCAGCTGGTAGTCCAGCACCGGCGCCTGGTCCACGGCGTAGACGCTCAGGGTGGGGGCATCCAGCGCGACTTTCGCCGGGCCCAGGGCAGAGGTGAGCTCGTCGATGATGCTCATGCGGTCTCCAGTTCGTCGAATCCGGCCTTCAGTCTAAGGCGCGGATCCGGGCGCGCCGGAGTGAGGGCGTGATTGTGGCGTGGCTCCGGGCGGAATGGTGCCGGGCAGCAGCCAGACCCCGGCTGCGGGGCCCCGGGTGCAGATCAGGGCGCCTGAGGCCGCGTCATCCGCCCTGAACTGATCGGTGCTGAACGCGGGCTCCCCGCCGAGGGCACCAAACTGGGCGTCGGTGAGCATCCCCGCCTGCAGTTTCACCGCCGCGGCGGCCCTGGCCACGACGACGAGCACGGAGCTCCCTGCCGTTTCGCGCACAAACGCCAGCGCATCTCCCTGTGCGTGCAGCCAGCGGAGCCCGCCGCCGGTCAGGGCGGGCTGGTCCCTGCGGAGCGCGGCGAGCGCTGCGTAGTCGTCCCGGAGGTCGGCGGGGATCCGGTCCGGAGCGTTCCAGGGCATCGGCGTCCGGGATGCTTCGCCGTTGTGTCCCTTGAGCCCGAATTCGTCGCCCGCGAACACCACGGGGACGCCGGGCATCGTGAACATCAGCGCCGCCCCGAGCCGCTGGCCGCCGTCGAACATGACGGTCGCTGCCCGGGCGGTGTCGTGGCTGTTCAGCGCGTTCATGTTCTGCTGCCGGACATCCCAGCTGAAGGCTGCTGCCAGGTCCAGGTGGGTGGCCAGGAAGTCCTCGGCGCCGGTCCGGTTGGGGCCGGGCAAGGGGGTGCCGAAGAAGTTGACGTGCGCGGCGTCCCCGGCGAGCCAGGACCAGAGTGGCCGGGTGAAGTTGGAGTACGTCATGGCGCCGTGCCAGTGTTCACCGCTGAAGTCCGGGGCGGCGTCGTTGGTGGCCTCGGCGAGCAGGGCCGCCTCCGGGTTGATCCCGCGGACCCGGTCGGCGATCAGCCGGGCAACGTCCTGGTTGAGGTCCGTCGCCCCGAGCCGTCCGGTCATGTTGCCGACGTCGATCCGCCAGCCGTCCAGGTTGAACGGAGGCTTGAGCCAGCGGGCCACGGGCGAATCGTCGGCCAGGACGAATCGTTCCTTCAGCCCCGGCGAGGCCCAATTGAGTTTGGGCAGCGAGGGGACGCCGTACCAGGCTTCGTACGCGGTGTGGTTGTCGTTGAAGTAGTAGTAGCCCGCTTCCTCGGAATCCGGTTCGGCGAGGGCCTGCCGGAACCATTCGTGGGCGTCGCCGGAGTGGTTGGCGGTGAGGTCACCCATCACCTTCAGGCCGCGGGCGTGCGCCGCCTCAACGAGCTCCACCAGGGCTCCGTCCCCGCCGAGGAGCGGATCCACGGACTCAAAGGTGGAGGCGTCGTAGCGGTGGTTGGAGCGCGCCGGGAAGAACGGCGTCAGGTAGATGACGTCGGCGCCGAGCTGCTGGATGTGGTCCAGCTTTCCGGTGATGCCGGCGAGGTCCCCGCCGTAGAACTGGTACGGGGTCTCCGGGCCCGAGCCCTCCACCGGTGTGGTGTCCCAGCTGCAGGGCACCGCCCAATCCGGGGTTGGCTGCGCCGTCGCCCGGGAGCGGGCAAAGCGGTCCGGAAAGATCTGGTACATCGTGCCCCGGCGGAGCCATTGCGGGGCTGCCGGGAATGTGGTCAACCGGAAGTCCGCGTAGTCGGAGACGTCCCGGCTGAAGAGGCCCTGCGCGTTCAGGCTCCAGTAGCGCAGCTCTCCAGCAGCCGGGCCGGGCGGTGCGCCGTACGCACCGCGGGCGCTCCCGCCCGGCTCACGGCCGGGCCCGCCGTCGTCGGAAACCGCCTGTCCAGACGGGACCTCCAGCAGGAAGCGGTACCGGGCCACCGGGTTGGTGACCGTCATGGCCGCCTCCCACCACACCCAGCCATCCGACTCGCCCAGGCTGGTGCAGGGCGCATAGCGGGGCTCGCCGTCGTGGATCGAGCGTAGCCAGACACGGGCGGCGCGTCCCCAGCCGGCAGGCACGCGGACCCGCAGCAGTGCCTCGTCCCCGGGCGCCGCCAGTTCCGGGGCGTGCAGGGCGGACCCGTCGTGGTGCGGCAGCAGCCCCAGCGTGTCCGGCCCTGCCATACCGAACCCGCTGCCGCCCGGCCCCATCATGCCTAGCCCTTCACCGAGCCCTGGGTGAGCCCGCTGACGATATAGCGCTGCAGGAAGAGGAACAGTGCCATCACAGGCACGGCCGCGAGCACGGCGCCGGCGGCGAAGACACCCCAGTTCTCGGACCGCTGCTGCGCCACGAAGGAATACAGGCCGACGGCGAGGGTCTGGCTGTCCGGGTCGGTGAGCACCACGCTGGCGATCACGAACTCGCCCGAGATACCGATGAAGGACAGCAGGCCCACCACGGCCAGGATCGGCGTGACCAGGCGCATGATGATGCCAAAGAAGATCTGCGTGTGGCTGGCGCCGTCGATCTTGGCCGCCTCGTCGAGGGACTGCGGGACCGTGTTGAAGAAGCCGTACATCAGGTAGGTGTTCACGCCCAGGGCGCCGCCGAGGTAGACCATAATGAGGCCCAGCTGGCTGCCGAGGCCAAGTGCCGGGATGACCTCGGAGATGCCGCTGAGCAGCAGGAAGATGGCGACGACTGCGAGCAGCTGCGGGAACATCTGCAGCAGGAGCAGGCTCAGCAGGCCGATCCGGCGTCCTTTGAAGCGCATCCGGGAGAACGCGTAGGCCGCCATGGCGCCGAGGAACACGGTGGCTGCGGACGTCACGACGCCCACCACCATGGTGTTCACGAACCAGCGGGCATAGGGCCGCGCGGGGTTGTTGAACAGTTCGACGAAATTCCCGAAGTCGATCCGGCTGAACAACGCGTTGGAGCCCACCAGGGTGCCGGTGGAGTTGAACGCCGCGGAGAGGACGTAGAGCAGCGGGAAGATCGCGAAGATGGTCACGGCGATGCCGACGAGGTGCCGCCAGCCCTTGTCCTTGAACCAGACGCCGAAGGGGCGACGGCGGTGGAGCGCCTTCAGGTCTTCGACCGTGGTGCGGTCCGGTGTGGTTCCGCTGGCGTCCGCCGGTGCCGGCGTCGTACTGACGGTGCCTGGTGCTGACCCGTTCATGAGTTCACGTCCTCGAGTGCCTTGGTCTGCTTGAAGCTGATGGCCGAAACGGTGGCCACAATGATGAAGATGATGATGGCCAGGGCGCTGGCGAGGCCGTAGTCACGGCCCGTCCCCTGCCCGAACGCCACCTTGTACACGAGCGTGATCAGGATGTCCGTGGCTCCGATGTCCCGGTCGGTGTCCGCGAACCGCGGGCCGCCGCCGGTGAGCATAAAGATCACGTTGAAGTTGTTGAAGTTGAATGCGAAGGAGGAGATCAGCAGCGGTGCGATGGAGACCAGCAGCAGCGGCAGCTTGATGGACCGGAACACCCGCCAGGGGCCGGCGCCGTCCATCCGGGCGGCCTCGTCCAGTTCCGTGGGCAGCGACTGCAGCGCGCCGGTGCAGACGAGGAACATGTACGGGAAGCCGAGCCAGAGGTTGACCACCAGCACGCTGATCTTGGCCAGGAACGGGTCCGTGAGCCAGCCGATCGTGGCGCCTCCCAGCAGGGTCTGGTTGAGCCAGCCGAACTGCGGGTTGAGGATGCCGGACCAGACCAGCCCGGAGAGGAACGCCGGGAAGGCATAGGGCAGGATCATCAGGATCCGGTACACCTTCTTGCCGCGCAGGTCCTCGCGGTTGAACGTCATGGCCAGGGACAGGCCCATCGCGAAGGTCAGCGCCACGGAGGCGACGGCGAACGTGAAGGTCCAAAGGATGACGCCCAGCAGCGGCCCGCGCAGGCTGGGATCGGTGAAGGCACGGGCGAAGTTCTCCATGCCGACGTCGATCTTCCAGCCGGTGGTGAGTGTCTCGCCGTTGCCGGCCGCGAACGCGCCCTTGCCGTTGTCCTGGTAGACGGTTCCGGTGTCGGTGTCCGTGAAGGTGTCCGCGGCGGCGTCGTAGGTCAGGGCCGGTTTGAACTGGTAGGCGTTGCTGCCGTCCGCCGTGCGCAGCGTCCCGTCGGCGGGGTCTTCGGAGACCGGGACGGTGATGCCGAGGATGCTCTGCTGGTTCGCGACGATTTCCTGGAAGTTCAGGGTCCGGTAGCCGTCCACAGCGTTGGCCTTGCCGGTGGAGTCCGTGCCGGCGTCGGAGATTTCCTCGAGGGGGGTTTCCGTGTTGCCGAGCGAGACTTTGCCGTCCGGATCGGTGAACAACAGGTAGAAGGAACTGTCCTTGGCGAGGACGGCAGCCTTGTAGGCCGGGGAATCGGGGACGCGTTTCTGCGCGGTCAGCTGGATGGCGGCGATCGCATCATCCTTGGTGCTGTTGTGCCCGTCACCGTAGTTGGTGAAGGCGATATAGCCGCTGAACATGACCACAAACACCTGGAAGACCAGCAGGAACAGGACGCCGGGGGCAAGGTACTTTGCCGGGAGTCCGCCCTTGCGGAGGTAGATCCAGTTGATCGCCAGGACGACCGCGGACGATACGGCCAGCGCGCCCCACGACTCGCTGAGGAAAAGCATCATCAGGACGTAGACGGCCAGTGCGTCCACGAGGCCCAGCAGGACGATCTTGGCGACGGTGCCCTTGGTGGTGTCCGGGCCGAAACGGCGGCGCCTTTTGCCCGGGCGGCCGGGCCGGCCGGCGGCGCCGTCGGGTGCTGTTGCCGTGCCCTTTGCGGCGGCCGGGGTGCCGGCCTGGCGGAGTTCGGTATCTGTCATGGCTGTCTACAGTCCTTGGGAGCAGCTGGTGGTGGTGCAGGAACGGGCCGGGCGGCATCGCTGCCGCCCGGCCCGGTGCTTGCCGGTTTCTGGGGGTGGAACGTCAGGAACCGGCGCGGGGCTAACCCGCGATTTTGGCCTTGATGCTGGCGGCCATCTTGGCCCAGTCTGCGGCCGGGTCGCCCTGGCCCTTGATGAGGGCCAGTTCGGTGGCTCCCCAGTCAGCCCAGACGGCGCTCATTTCCGGGATGGCCGGCATCGGGACGCCGGTGGCGCCGATCTTGCCGAACGCTGCCACGACGGGATCGCTGGCGGCCTTCTCGAAGGACGACTTCAGTGCCGGCGGGCGGCCTCCGGCCTTGTACATGGAGTCCTGCGCGGCCTCGGAGGTGAGGTAGTTGGTCACGAACTCGTTGGTGGCCAGGGCATTGGCGCTCTTGGCGCTGATGAAGAAGCCGTTGACGCCGATGAACGGCTGGGCCGGCTTGTCACCGGTGGTCGGCAGCTCGTCCACGGCGAACTTGATGCCCTTCTTCTGCACGTCCGGCACGTTCCACGGGCCGGTCAGGAAGTACGGGGACTCGCCGGCCAGGAACTTCTCCTTGGCGATGTCGCCGGTGATGTTGGAGTTGATGATCTTCTCGCCGGCGTCGCCCCAGGCGGCCAGCTTCTTGGCGAACTCGACGCCGGCGGCGTCGCCGATCAGGAGCTGCTTGGGATCGTAGCCGCCGTCGGCAGCCTTGCCGAAGACCTGCGAGCCCATGGAGGCCTGCAGCGGGTACAGGTGGTACGGATCGCCCTGCTTGGGATCCATGCCCACCAGGAACGGGAACGTGGCCTTGCCGTCGGCGACGGCCTTCTTGCCGTTGGCCACAACCTCGTCGAAGGTCTTGGCGGCAGCGGGCACGATGGCGGTGTTGCGCAGCAGCGCGATGTTCTCGATCGCGTAGGGGACGCCGTAAACGGAACCGTTGAAGGTCATGGCCTTGATCGAGGAGTCCTGGAAACCGGACGTCTTGTCGCCCAGCTCAACCGGGGCGATGACGCCGTTCTGGACGAACTTGCCGACCCAGTCGTGCGGGCCGACGATCAGGTCCGGGCCCCTGCCGGTGGGGACCTGGGTGATGAAGTCGTCGCGGACCGCGGCGAAGTCCTTGACCACGAGCTTCACTTCGATGCCGGTGTCAGCCTGGAATTTGGCGGTGATGTCCTTCAGCGCGGGTGAGCGCTCGGCGTCGACCCACATGGTGATGGTGCTGGCCCCGGAGGCCTTGAGGTCCGGCTTTGCCGTGGCGGTGGCCGGGGCGGTGGCTGCTGCGCCGCCGCAGGCGCTCAGTGCCAGCGCGGCAACTACGGAGATTGCGCCGGCCGCGAATACGCGGCGGCTGGTCCCGGTTGTGAGGGTGTTCTGCACCTTCATTGGTGTCCCTTTCATGAATCCTGCATCCACGCTGAAGGCCCCGTCCGAAGGCTCTGGTGAATCCTCCGGAGGCCTGGTGGCATCGTCGGTGATGTGGCTCACAGCTGCAAGCGCTTCCAAGGTACACGCTCATCATGACTTTGGAAAGTCACCCTACCGGCGGGTATCGGGAGAGGCCGAATCCGGCGCCGGAACACGCCGCGCCCGGGTAAGGGGCCACTTCAGCGAGCTGGCGGGGCTGACGCTGGAGAACGCCGCTGCGACGGCAGAAACCGGCGGAGTGGCGGCCGCGGCTGGAAGCGTTTTCATTTTGGGCGGTTCGGCCTTACGATTACCGGCATGTCCGTTGATTCAGCACTCATCGCCCCCGCCGAAACGGCCGCGCCTCTGGCCGGTCCGTTGACCCTGGTGCACGCCGCAGATCACTTGCCCGGGTGGTGGCGCTCCGCCGTGATCTACCAGGTGTACCCGCGCTCGTTCCGGGACCTGAACGGGGACGGCGTCGGCGACCTCGCCGGGATCACCGCAGAGCTTCCGCAGCTGGCCGAACTGGAGATCGACGCCGTCTGGCTCTCCCCGTTCTACCGCTCACCGCAGCGCGACGCCGGTTACGACGTCAGCGACTACTGCGACGTCGATCCGCTGTTCGGCACGCTGGCGGACTTCGACGCCATGATGGCTGAAGCCACACGGCTGGGCCTGCGGATGATCGTGGACCTGGTACCCAACCACTGCTCGGACCAGCATGTAGCGTTCCAGGCAGCCCTGGCGGCGCCTGCAGGCAGCCCGGAACGGGACATGTTCATCTTCCGCGACGGCCGCGGAGCGTTTGGTGAAGAACCTCCAAACAACTGGGAATCCCACTTCGGCGGCCCGGCCTGGACCCGGATCACCGAACCGGACGGCACACCCGGCCAGTGGTACCTGCACCTGTTCGACACCTCCCAGCCGGACTTCAACTGGGACCACGACGCCGTGCACGAGGAATTCGAGCGCGTCCTCCGGTTCTGGCTGGACCGCGGCGTATCCGGCTTCCGCGTGGACGTCGCCCACGCCCTGGTCAAGGCTCCCGGCCTGCCCGAGTGGGGCGGCCGCGCCGACGGTAACAGCTCGCACGGCTTCCCCGGCCATGACGCCCCGATGTTCGGCCAGCCGGCCCTGCACGACATCTACCGCAAGTGGCGGAAGATCCTCGCCGAATACGGCCCGGACCGCATCCTCTGCGCCGAGGCGAACGTGGACCCGCTCCCCCGCCTGGCCGACTGGGTCCGCCCGGATGAAATGCACCAGGCCTTCAACTTCCCGTACCTGCACGCCGGCCTGGACGTCCACCGCATGCGGGGCGTCATCACCGAGTCCCTGACGGCGCTGGACGCCGTCGGCGCCCCCAGCACCTGGGTGCTCTCCAACCACGACGTCGTCCGGCACGCCACCCGCTTCGGCTATGACGGCCACGCACCGCGCGACGGCGACGGGATCGGCAGCTTCGATCCGCAGCCGGACGAGGCCCTCGGCCGCTCCCGCGCGGCGGCCGCCTCCATGTTCATGCTGGGACTCCCCGGCGGCGCCTACCTCTACCAGGGCGAGGAGCTCGGCCTGCCCGACGGGATCGACATCCCGGACAGCCAGCGGCAGGACCCCACGTTCGCCCGCACCGGCGGCGAAAGGCTGGGCCGCGACGGCTGCCGCGTTCCGCTGCCGTGGCGCGCCGCCGAGCCCCACACGGGATTCGGCGACGGCGCCGCTCCCTGGCTTCCGCAGCCGGTGAGCTTCACCGGACTTGCGCGCGACGCGCAGGCTGCCTCGCCGTCGTCGCACCTTAACCTGTACCGGCGCATGCTGGCCGCCCGGCGCGAGCTGGGACTCGGCGAGGGCTCCCTCGCCTGGGCAGAGGAATGGTGCACGGACACCTGCCTGGCGTACCTGAACGGCACCACGCTGGTGCTGCTCAACGTGGGGCACGATCCCGTCGAACTGCCCGCCGGTCGGGTGCTGTTGCGGAGCTCGCCGGGTTCCGCGGCGGAGGATGCGGAGTCATCTGGACTGGCCGGCTCCGGGCATCGGTTAAGCTCAGGGGAAACTGTTTGGCTGGAAATCTACATCGAGGACGCGGAGAGCTAAGAATGCCCGGCATCAAGGACGTTGCGGAGCGCGCTGGCCTCTCCATAGCCACCGTTTCGCGCGCCTTGAGCGGCAAGGGAAATGTGTCGGCCCGCAGCCGCGAACTCGCCCAGACTGCCGCTGCCGAGCTCGGTTTCGTGCTCTCGTACCACGCCTCCAGCCTGGCCTCCGGGCGGAACCACAACGTCGGCGTCGTGGTTCCGTCCGTGCACCGCTGGTTCTTTTCCTCGGTGGTGGAGGGCGTCTCGGCTACCCTGCTGGATGCGGGGTACGATCTCACGCTGTACAACGTCAGTGAGGGCCAGGAACGCCGGCACAGCGTGCTGAACGACTTCCTGCTGCGCAAGCGTGTGGACGCGGTGATTGCCGTGTCGCTGGAGCTGAGCGAGGCCGAGATCCAGCAGCTGCTCGCTATCCACCGACCCATCGTCGGGATCGGCGGGCCGCTGCCCGGAGCCTCGACCATCCGCATCGACGACTCGGGTATTGCACAGTCCGCGGCCCGGCACCTGATCCAGCTCGGCCACAGCAAGATCGCGCACATGACCGGCGACGCCGCCTACGAGCAAGACTTCCGTCTTCCGGGCACCCGCCAGGCCGGCTTCAAGAAAGCCATGAAGGGCGCCGGACTGGAGGTCCGCCCGGAGTGGCAGGTCTCCGCGGACTTCACCATCCAGGGCGCCTACGCCAGCGCCCGGCGGCTGCTGGGCGGCTCCGTGGAACGCCCGACGGCGGTCTTCGCGGCGTCCGACGAGATGGCGATCGGCACGATCCTCGCCGCCCGCGACTTCGGGCTCCGCGTGCCGCATGACCTGTCGGTGATCGGGATTGACGGCCACGAACTCGGCGAGGTCTTCGGGCTCACCACGATCGACCAGGACGCCCGCGGCCAGGGTGCGCTGGCTGTCCGGCGCCTGCTGGCAGGGCTCGACGGCGTCGGGGACTCCGGGGCGCCCGACACCGAGTACCCGACGCGTTTCGTGATCCGCTCCAGCACGGCTGTTCCGCCGGTGGACACGGTGCCGCCGCGGTAAGTCCTGGTGGCGGGCCTCTGCGGCCGCGTTCCTTCCCAGTTACCTGCTTCAATATCCGGTCGGCTGGGGACCAACGCCCTGCAATCCGGGGACGTCCTTGGGTGCCTTGCACGGCCTGGCCGGTAACTGGGCAGGAACACCGCACGTGGCCTAGGGGCCGGGCACGCTCAGGCGCCGGCACCACCCATGAAACGCACAAACCGGTCCAGGACTCCGGGCCAGCCGGCGGCGTAATCCGCCCGCGTTGCGGCTGGGTCCTCGGCGCCCTCCCACCCGCTGTGGACGAGGCGCAGCTCCGTGCCGCCCTCGACGGCCCGGAATGCCACGCGCAACTCCGTGGACCATGCAGCGGACGAGCCGGGGTGCCAGCTGGCATGGAAGGAGAGCGGGGGCTGCCAGTCGTCGATGGACCCCCAGATGGAGGTCCTGCCGTCATCCGCAGTCTCCAGGATCAGGTTCTCCTCGAACTCCACATAGGAGCCGGCGCCAAAGACACCGTGCTCCTCCAGCGGCCACCACAGGTGGGTGTGTTCGGTGAAGCCCACGAAAGCACGGGCGACGGCGCCCGGCACAGTGACGCTGTAGACGACAGGGTCCAGCCCGTCTGTCGCTTCCGGTTCCGGCGTCTCGTCGGCGTCAGGGGCTGCGTGGCTGAAGAGGTTATCCATGGGCACCAACTCTACCCGCGCCCCGGCGCTCCCTCACGGCCGGCAGGTTAGGTACCAACGCTCCCGCAGCTTCGGCAGGAATAACGGCGACGCTCCCGCAGCTCCGGCGTCGTCCGATGCCAGCCATACGCAGGAGCGCGGGAGGGGAGCGGGAATGCCGGCAGGATGTGCGGGAGGGCCGGGTTTTATGCCGCCGGCGGTGCAGGAGGGTGCGGGTGTGGCCGGCAGGAGGTGCGGGAGGGTTCTGGTTGTGGTTTGGGGGTTAAATGCGGGAGAGCCCCAACCTGTGGTTGGGGCTCTCGACCGTGTAATGATGTTCCGGCGGTGACCTACTCTCCCACACCCTCCCGGGTGCAGTACCATCGGCGCTGTGGGTCTTAGCTTCCGGGTTCGGAATGGGACCGGGC
>NZ_JBFTMQ010000015.1:0-82771 GCF_056397045.1 Arthrobacter sp. 05N429 | reverse complement strand
ACGATCCCCGCGCCCTGGTGCGAAGCCCACCACATCACCTACTGGTCCCGCGGCGGAACCACCGGCACCGACAACGGAACCCTGCTCTGCTCACACCACCACCACCTGATCCACAAAGAACAATGGACCATCCAACTCCGCACCGGCATTCCCTGGTTCATCCCGCCCCCACACATCGACCCACGCCAAAAACCCCGGCGCAACTACTACTTCCACCCCACAGACCTCAGCCACGCCGCCTGACTCCGGCCGTGGGGTCAGGCCAAGCCAGATCGGCTCGCCTCCAGGCATTCGAAGGGCGCCGGGACCTCAGAGGAATCCTCAACTCAAACTGGCTCGGCCGCGGTTTTCGAGGGCGCGGGACTCAAATGCCCCAGGGCAGGCAGGCGGGCAGGCGGGCGACGGCGAGACGTCGTCACGGGAACGGGCAGACGTTTGGCACGTACACGGGCACGCGCGGCAACGCCGGACAAGGCAGGGCGTGGGCTCTATCGGCGCGACACAGCGTAGCGTCGTCGCGGCCGTCCAGCTGCGATGGCAGACGGCCGGCTCGGGAACGGACAGGGGCAGACGCACAGGCACAGACGGGGTATGAGCCGGGTCAGCGCCAGCACGAGCACCAGCACCAGCACCAGCACCAGCACCAGCACCAGCACCAGCACCAGCACCAGCACCAGCACCAGCACCAGCACCACGCAGCGTGCCTCACCGCCGTCCACCTGCCGTGGCAGGCGACGCAGGGGCACGCAATAGCCCAGGCGGGCTATCGCAAACTAGTGCCGCTCAGCACGCGAGGAGTGGATCGTGGCCACCGAGTTGCGGGGACAAAGATGACGGTGAGTCTGTGTGACTCCGCCAGAAGCGGCACAGCTATGGGCCGCCGTCGTGACTGCCCCGCCGGACGCAGCGCGGCGCGTTGGTCGCGTTCGGCCTACCGGGCGATGGGCGGCGGGGCGAGCGGGAGCAGCGCCGTTCCGGCGGCTGTGGTGTCGGCCGACATCTCCCAGACACGGCGCAGGGCGCAGAACTTCCACCAGTGATGCTTCAGGACGTCGGGGTTGGCGCGCAGGGGGCGGACTTCCGTCTGGCCGACAGCAACCGCCAGCAGGATCGGGGATTCGCCGTGCTGCCAGGCCTCCCACTCCCCTGCAACCGGGTCCACGAGACTTTCCTCAGCCTTCATGCCGGCCACGAGTTGCATAACGACTTTGTCATCCAGCGGTTTGACGGTGCCGTCGCGGCTGGTCCCCTTGGTCTTGTAATCGATGAGGCAGGTCCGGCCGTTGATTTTGGCAACGAGGTCCAGGGTGCCGGCGTAGCCAACGGTCTTGTTCCAGACGGTGATTTCCGGGGCGATCGGCTCCACCTGGAAGAGATCCCACCATTCGTCGAAACGGGCTGCGAAGGCTTCTTCACCGTTCGCGGCGAGGGCTTCGCGGGTTTCCTTCATCTGGTGCGGACGGCCCAGGGCACGCAGGGCAACCTGCTCGCAGTAGTTGTGCACCCGGTCCCCGCGCTTCGCCGCGTCGTCCCGGTAGGTCTCCGCCGCCTTCGCCGCGCGGCTCACCGCCTGGCGCACCTTCGCCGGGCTGCCCAGGATGCCGGGCAGTGTTGGATCCTGGGCGAGGCTGTTGGCACCCATGTACCCAAACCAGCCGTCCAGGCCGTGCGGCTGCTGGCCGATCACGGTGGTGATTGACGGGACGGAGAACTGCTCCGAGGTGGAGCGGGCATACATCCGGCCGTAGTCCGTGGCGTGGGCAAGAAGTGGGGCGGTCATGGCAAGACTCTTTCACGGGGCTCTGACAGTGGCGAAAACAGCGGGCCGGCTGCACTAACAACAATGGTCCGCCCCGCTCGGTGAGCGGAACGGACCATTTCTTGGGTGGGCGATACTGGGTTCGAACCAGTGACCTCTTCGGTGTGAACGAAGCGCGCTACCACTGCGCCAATCGCCCCAATGCCATTGAATGCTAGCCCACCCCGGCGGAATTTAGAAATCGGGGCGCCTCGATGCTCCAGTGTTCCCGAATGCGTCCTATGCGGACACTCTACGAACGCACCCAGGAACTCCCGCAGCCCACCGAAGAAGCCGTGGCGGGGCCCTTGAAGGGCCAGCGAATTACAGCGCTGTAATTAGCAAGAACCCCTAGAACTCAAGGATGCGGCGGCGCCGGCACCCGCCGTCGTCGTCTCGATTTGTAAGTTCCCTGAACCTCCTATAGAGTTCTTACTCGTTGGAACGCGAGGAAATGCCGATTGCGGCGGGGAATTGCAGACAATAATGCGGACGTAGCTCAGCTGGTAGAGCACCACCTTGCCAAGGTGGATGTCGCGAGTTCGAATCTCGTCGTCCGCTCGCAGGACACTGTCAAAATAAGGTTCTTCGGAATCCTATCTACACGGTGGGTTGGCCGAGAGGCGAGGCAGCGGCCTGCAAAGCCGTATACACGGGTTCGAATCCCGTACCCACCTCGGTGAAAACCCTGGTTTCCGGTCTAGGTCGGATGCAAGGGGCGATTGGCGCAGCGGTAGCGCGCTTCCCTGACACGGAAGAGGTCACTGGTTCGATCCCAGTATCGCCCACCAGAGCAAGGCAACTTGCTTGATGCAGTACCACCGGCCCAGCCGGCATGGACTAAATGCGGACGTAGCTCAGCTGGTAGAGCACCACCTTGCCAAGGTGGATGTCGCGAGTTCGAATCTCGTCGTCCGCTCTCTTCATTACAACTCCACTCCGGATCCTTCCGGTTGCGGGCGATTGGCGCAGCGGTAGCGCGCTTCCCTGACACGGAAGAGGTCACTGGTTCGATCCCAGTATCGCCCACCACAAGAGCAGCTCCCTCGGAGCTGCTCTTTTTTGTGTGCGGCCCGCCTGGGCCGCCCGGGTCCTTCTCCCCTGTTCTGCCGCAGCGCTTTCTTTTACCCTGTGGGCGGACACCCTTGGCACCCCCGCCACCTCCCGCTAGGGTAGAAAACGCAAGGAGCGATCTGGCTCCGCGACCGAAGGGAGGTGCCCGTGGGATTACTTGACGATCTAAAGGGCAAGGCTCAGCAAGTAATTGGTGGCAACGAAGAAGCCATCAAGGACGGCATCGAAAAGGCGGGCGACTTCGTCGACTCCAAGACCGGCGGAAAGCACGCCGACAAGATCGATGCTGTGCAGCGCGGCGCTTCCGACTTCGTGGACAAGGCGAACGACCGGCCCAACGAGGCCCCCGTCGCCGAACAGCCTCCCGTAGCCGGCCAGCCCCCCGTTGCCGGGGAACCCCGCCAGCCAGGCCTCTGACCCAGATACGTCAGCGAGGTGTCGGTCCCGCCGAGAGGCGGCGCCGGCACCTCCGGCGTTTAACGGCAAAGCCCCCGGCCACACCGCACCTCGCGTAACGGCCCCTAACGCAGCAACGCGGGGTCACCTACCGCCCATCAGGATGGGC
Organism: Arthrobacter sp. 05N429; assembly: GCF_056397045.1. Taxonomy (NCBI): domain Bacteria; kingdom Bacillati; phylum Actinomycetota; class Actinomycetes; order Micrococcales; family Micrococcaceae; genus Arthrobacter; species Arthrobacter sp. 05N429. Next base: position 79,334 of record NZ_JBFTMQ010000015.1, on the reverse strand, counting down.
CGTCAGTGACCCCGCGGCGCTCGGAAAACGCTAGGAGGGTTCGTGGTTCTGGCCTTCGCGGGCCAGGGCGGTAAGCCTTGAGACGGCGCGGAAGTACTTCTTCATGTACCCGCCGGTCATCATTTCCTCGGTGAAGAGCTGGTCGAACGGCACGCCGCTGGCCAGGATCGGCACGTCCTTGTCGTACAGCCGGTCTGCGAGCACCACGAAGCGCAGCGCGACGGACTGCTCGTGGATGGTGTGGACGTTCTTCCAGACCACGCCCTCGATCCCGTCGAGCAACTGGCGGTAGCGGCTAGGGTGGACGCCGGCCAGGTGGTCGATCAGCGTGCTGAACTCATCCCGCGCCACCGTCTTGCCATGGAACTCGTTCTGCATGTGGTGCGTCAGCTGCTCGTTCGGCAGCGGCTGCGGCGCGGCCGGCAGTCCGCGGTGGCGGAAGTCCTCGCCGTCGATGCGGACGACGTCGAACTGGTCCGCCAGCACCTGGATTTCCCGGGCGAAGTCGACGGCGGCGAAGCGGCCGTCGCCCAGGGAGCCCGGCAGGGTGTTGGAGGTGGCCGCGAGCTTGACGCCGGCGTCGGCCAGTTCGCGCATGAGCCGGGACATCAGCACGGTGTCGCCCGGATCGTCGAGCTCGAATTCGTCGATGCAGACCAGCTTGTAGTGGCTCAGCGCCTCGACCGTCTTGCGGAAGGACAGGGCGCCAACGAGGTTGGTGTATTCGACGAAGGTGCCAAAGGCCTTGGGCCCTGGGGCGGCATGCCACAGCGAGGCGAGCAGGTGGGTCTTGCCGACGCCGAAGCCGCCGTCGAGGTAGATCCCGGCCCGCGAGGTGTCCTTCTTGCCGAAGAGGCGCTTGAAGAGTCCGTCGCCGTCGCGCGCTCCGACGTTTGCCGCGAATCCCTCCAGCGCCCTGACCGCGTTGGCCTGGCTGGGCTGGGACGGATCCGGCCGGTAGCTGGAAAACGAAACCTCACCGAAGCGCGGCGACGGATAAAACCCGTTGAGGAGTTCATCCACTGAAACTGCCGGGGTGCGGGCGGCGAGCTGTTCGATCTGTACCAAGGTGGTCCGTTCTGCTGGTCTCTTGTCCCCAGAAAGAATACCGGCAATGCGCGGTCTCCCCGACGGGAGGCATGGGCGGGCGGCGTGGGCGGGCGGACGCCACGTGACGAAGGCCATATTTCCGAGTGTGAACGCGGTGGAGCAATCCCGGCGGGCCGTGGCTAGTGTTGGAGTAGGCCCGGCGCCGCGTTCGATCTTCCACGGCCCGGCCTCCTGACCGTTTCAGTGAAAGGCCATTACATGCCCTACCCCGTTGAGCAGAACGAAAAGTTCGCCGCCTACGCCCACCCCGAGCGGCTCGTGTCCACCGAATGGCTGGCTGCCGCGATCGAGTCCGGCGCACTCCAGGACGGCAAGCTCGTGGTGGTGGAATCCGACGAGGACGTGCTGCTCTACGAGACCGGCCACATCCCCGGCGCGGTGAAAATCGATTGGCACACCGACCTGAACGACGAGGTCACGCGCGACTACGTGGACGGGGCAGCGTTCGCCGCCCTCGCCGCTGCCAAGGGAATCTCCCGTGACAGCACCGTGGTCATCTACGGCGACAAGTCCAACTGGTGGGCCGCCTACGCCCTGTGGGTTTTCGAGCTCTTCGGCCACGAGGACGTCCGGCTGCTCGACGGCGGCCGGGACAAGTGGATCGCCGAAGGCCGCGCCGTCACCACGGACAAGCCCGCCGCCACGCCCGGTGAGTACCCCGTCGTCGAACGCAACGACGCCCCGATCCGCGCCTTCAAGGAAGACGTCCTGGCGCACTTCGGCAAGCCGCTGATCGACGTCCGTTCCGCCGAGGAGTACACAGGACAGCGCACGCACATGCCCGCCTACCCCGAGGAAGGCGCCCTCCGCGGCGGCCACATCCCCACCGCGGCCTCCATCCCGTGGGCCCGCGCGGCGGCCGAGGACGGCACCTACCGGACCCGCCCCGAACTCGAGGCCCTGTACCTCGGCGAAGCCGGGCTGAAGGAAGGCGACGACGTCGTGGCGTACTGCCGCATCGGCGAGCGGTCCAGCCACACCTGGTTCGCGCTCAAGTACCTGCTGGGCTTCGACACGGTCCGCAACTACGACGGTTCCTGGACCGAATGGGGCAACGCCGTCCGCGTCCCGATCGCCAAGGGCACCGAACGCGGCACGGTGCCGGCCGCCAGGTAGCCCGGGGTGTGACACCGCCGACAAGGACACATTCGCCGCGCGTGCGTAAGCTGGAAGTGATGAAAACTTCTGCCCTCCCCACCGCCCTGGCGGAAATTGTTGACGACTTTCAGGCCGTTACCGAGCCCGAACGGCTCCAGTTGCTGCTCGAGTTCTCCCGCGACCTCCCGGAACTCCCGGATAGGCTCAAGGACCACCCGGAGCTGATGGAGCAGGTGGTCGAGTGCCAGTCGCCGTTGTTCCTGACGATTGAGACGGAAAAGTCCGACGCCGGCGCGGCCGGAAGCGTCAGACTCTTCTTCAAGGCGCCGCCCGAGGCTCCCACCACGCGCGGCTTCGCGGGTGTGCTGCACGAGGGCCTCGACGGGTTGAGCCCGGCGGAGATCCTGGCGGTCCCCGACGACATGCCGGAGCTGCTGGGCCTCACCCGGGCCATCACTCCGTTGCGGATGCGCGGGATGACGGCGATGCTGGGCAGGATCAAGCGCAAGGTTGCTGCCCTCCCGCAGCAGTCCTGACCGGTCCCGGTTACTCCGGCACCCGGATATCCGAACAGAATGGCACGCAAGCAGGCGTCACAGGGAACCCCGGCCACCGCAGCCCTCGCGGCCGCCGGGGTTCCTTTCGTCGCCCACCCCTACAGCCATGACCCTGCTGCTGCCAGCTACGGGCTGGAAGCGGCTGACGTGCTCGGCGTCGACCCGGCCCGCGTCTTCAAGACGTTGATGGTCGACGTCGACGGCCGGCTCGCCGTCGGCGTCGTGCCCGTGAGCGGAAACCTGGACCTGAAGGCCATGGCGGCCGCACTGGGCGGCAAGAAAGCGGCGATGGCGGACCCGGCAGCGGCCGAGCGACGCACGGGCTATGTGCTGGGCGGCATCTCGCCGCTGGGCCAGCGGCAGCCCTCCCCCACTGTGGTTGATGCCAGCGCCGTGGGCCTGGACACGATCCTGGTTTCGGGCGGGCGGCGTGGCCTGGACATCGAGCTGAGCCCGGCCGCACTGATCCGCCTCACCGGGGCGCAGACGGCACGGATCCGCACCGGCCGGAGCTAACCGGGTTCCCGCGGCGCCGGGAGTGCACAGGACGAATCGAGTGGGCAGCAAACGGCAGTGTTCCCGCGGAACACTGCCGTGAAGTGTCAACTCGGCGGGGCAGGCGCCTCGGGAGTCGGCTGGCCGGGATTCGGGCGGGGCGCGAGCTGCTGTCCGAGCCAGGCTGTGACCAGGCGCTCCCAGCGCTCCGGATCCACATTCCACTCCTTAGTGTGGCGGGCACGGTCGAAGGACTCGAAGGTGACCATCTCCGGGTTCTTCTCGGCCAGGACCGCGGACGGGCCGTAGGGTACGTATTCGTCGTCGACACTGTGGATGATCAGCGTTGGAGTCCGCAGCTCCACGGCGCGGGAAACCCAGTCCATCGCCTTCAGGTCCACCGGCGCCGCGAGTCCCGTCAGCCGGCGGCCCAGCTTGTGGCTCATCATCAGCTGCCCGTACCTGCCCACCGCTGAGGGGATCCGGTTGAGTTCGGCGTGGTGTGCCAGCACGTTGACCCAGTTGATGACGGGGGCGTCCAGCACCATGGCCCGGATCAGGGTGTGGTAGCGGGACAAGTCGGCGGTCTGGAGGCAGATGGCCCCTCCCATGGACCAGCCGAAAAGCACCACTTCACGCGCACCATGCGCCAACGCAAACTCGATGGCCGAATCGACGTCGCGCCACTCGGTGGAGCCCAAGCCGTACCGCCCGTCCTGCGCCGAGGGCGCCAGGCCGTCGTTGCGGTACGTGATCACCAGGCTGGACATGCCCAGTTCCCGGGCGGTCCGGACCGCCCGCAGGCACTCCTGCCGGCTCGCGCCGCGGCCGTGCACCATGATGGCCCAGACGCCCGACTCCTGCGGGGCCCGGACGAGCCATGCCGGAGCGGTGCCGCCGTCGACGTCGATGTCCACGTCTTCCGACGGCAGGCCGATGCTGGCCGGGTCCGGGTACGCGGCTCCGCTCCAGTAGCCGCGGCGCGCAGCGCTGAGGTCGCCGCTGTAGACGGCTTCGACTTCGCGCTGAACCGTGCGCTCGGCGGGTGAATAGGACACGATCCGGCCGATCCGGGCGTGCCCCCGACCGCCGCCGAAGAAGAATCCGTAGACACCCTCGACCGTGGCGTCGGGCGTAGCCGCGAGGATAATCTGCAGCCCATGATCGCCCCGGATCACCGCGAGCACTTCCTGGTCCTCCTCCCGGACCCGGGAGGGCGTGATCACGCGGCGGGCGAAATAGAGGGCAAGGGCGGAGGAACCGGCGGCCAGCAGGCCGGCCGCGGCGCTGCCGCCGATGATGCCCCCCAATGCCCACTTGGCACTGCCGGGGACGGAAACGTCGGCGGCGGAGTTCGCGACGGCGCGGGCGGCCTTCCCACGGGCGGTGGAGATCCGCTGCGGGTCCGGCAGGAGGCGTAGGGAGGAAGCCATGGCACCATTCTTACCGAACTCCTCGCCGGGAGTGGCATTTGGGGGCGCCACGCACCACCGACGGGCAGGTCGAGCGCGTTGGCAACGCATGCTCCGGAACTGCTGTTCGGAGCGTTCAAGCGGTCCGCACGGGTTCTCCGCGCCCTCATCTGTGCGGGCGCACCGGCGCGCGACTAGGCTGGGGGCATGAGTGATCCAATCGTCATTTTGACAGAAGAGCCCCTCGGCGCGGACGACCGTGTCAACATCGAAACCCTGATTGCCGGCGGTGATGCGCCCGTGGTGGTCTTGGTTCCGGCCAGCACCGAGCGGCACCTCCTGGTGGATTTCCTGGAGAACCTGTCCTTGCTGGAAATCTCCAAGGCCTTCCGTGAACTGACGGCACACTCCGACCCCGCAGGGGAACGCGCCGAAGCGGCCGAGACCCTGGCCGCCTCGCTCGCGGCCCTGGCCGGGCTCGGCAGCGGCGTGACCGGCGAAATCGTCGAGGGCAAGGCCGTCGACGGAATGGTCGCCAGGGTACGGGAGCTCGGCGCCGGACAGGCCGTCGTGATCACCCGCCCGCACGCCGTCGCGGACACCTTCCACACCGACTGGGCCACCAAGGCCCAGGACAAGCTGGGCCTTCCGGTCCTGCATCTGTACGCGGGATCGGGATTTATCGGGGACTCCTGAGCGTTATTCAGGCTATGAGCATCTTTAGCAACAGGCCCAAAGTCTCGCCCGTCGCCGCCCCCGACGGGACCACGCCCGAAAGTGCCACCGGACCGGGCGACAATCCGTCGGTTGAAAAGTCCGAGGCGCAGTGGCGCCAGGAGCTGACGCCGGACGAGTATCGCGTGCTCCGCCAGGCCGGAACCGAGCGCCCCTACACCGGTGAGTACTGGGACACCCACACCACCGGCGTCTATCAGTGCCGCGCCTGCGGCACGGAGCTGTTCACCAGCCAGGAGAAATTCGATTCGCACTGCGGCTGGCCCTCCTTCTGGGCCCCGCTCGCGGAGGGCACGGTCCGGTACATCCACGACCGCACCCTGGGCATGGAACGGGTCGAAGTCCGCTGCGCCACGTGCGACTCCCACCTTGGCCATGTGTTCGAGGGCGAAGGCTACGGAACCCCGACCGACCAGCGCTATTGCATCAACTCCGTCTCCCTGAAGCTGGTCCCCGCGGACGACGCCGGCCAGTAGCCCGGGCGTGCGGGTGGACAACGCAACGGGTCCCCGGCCGGCACCGGATCAGCGGCTGCCGCCGGGGCCTTTGAGTCCAGCCGGAAAAGCGTAGCCTCGCCGACACTGGAGCTGGCCCGGCCTGCGCGGGCCACTTGCCCCAGACTTTCTTATGCTCGGGTTGATTTTGCATTAGGGATCCTGACTTCTTGCTACGCTCGATCTAGACACTGAAGAGCGACGCTCCCAGTCAATAGAAAGGCGCCTGCTGCGATGACGACCACCGCTATCACCACCACTGCCCCGATCTCGGCCACCTCCCCGGAGTGGCTCCAGCTCAAGGCTGCCGCCACCGCCCTGCAGGCGCTCCAGGTCCAGGACGGCTCCGTCCCGGACGCCGCCGACCATGAGGCGGCCGGCGGATATGTCCGCAGCATCTCGGCGGCCATCGAGGCCATGGCGCCGGCCTTCCCGCACGACGCCGACTACCTCTCCCTGCTCGTCACCGACTTCGGGCGCTGGGCCGACGGCGGCTTCGGCGTGCCGGACTTCCTCGACTCCCTGCAGGCCTTCCAGCCGCAGCAGCACCGGGTCAACGGACTGCAGCACCTTGTCGTGTTCCCGATGTACACCCAAAACGGCAGCAGCAGCCGCCTGGTCGAGGCCGTGCTGATCGAGGTCATCTGGCCCGAGTTTGTCGGAGGCCTGGAAGAGGGCGAATACTCCAACAAGCTTTTCGTCCCGATCCGCTTTCTGGACTTCACCCCCGGCTACAACACCAACTCCGCGGTGCTGTTCCCGGAGACCGTCGCCGTCCGCGAGACCCCGACCTTCACGTGGGGCGCCATCTTCGCCGACCGCGAGGCCGCCCGCTTCCGCCGCGTCCTGCGCGCCGCCGCGGGCATCACCTCCCTGCAGCTTCCCGAGGACGCGGCCGCGCTCCTGGAGGACCAGGAACTGACGCAGGAAACATTCGTGATGTGGGACCTCATCCACGACCGCACCCACATGCGCGGAGACCTGCCCTTCGACCCGTTCATGATCAAGCAGCGCATGCCGTACTTCCTCTACTCCCTCGAGGAACTGCGCTGCGACCTCACCGCCTTCCGCGAATCCGTGAAGATCGAAAAGGATGAGGACGCCGACCCTGAGGCCCGCCGGCACGCCAAGCTGGTCCAGTACGCCGTGATTTTCGACCGGATCTTCCGCTTTGCCATCACCGGCAGCCGGGTCCGCAACTACGACGGTCTCGGCGGCCAGCTGCTCTTCGCCTGGATGCACCAGCACCACGTCCTGCACTGGACCGACAGCAAGCTCAGCATCGACTGGGATGAAGCCGCCGACGTCGTGGTTGAACTCGGCGCCAAGATCGAGGAGCTGTACTGGCGCTCCATCGACCGCCCGAAGATGGCCCACTGGCTCGCCGCCTACGAGCTGATCTCCGGAACCGTCACACCCAACCCGGCCTCCGTCTGGGCCAAGGGTCCGGACGCACTGCCGCTGGCCGGGCCGCCGCGCGGCCTCACCGACCAGGTGCTTGACGACGAGTTCCCGCTCTCCATGTTCTATGAGGCACTCGAGAAGAAGATGCGCCCCGTCATCGAATCCACGGCCGGCATCACGGGCACGTCTGACACGGGCACGGCGGGCACCGCCACAAACGCCGCAATGAACGCCGGATGAGCACCGGACGCACCCTGAACGTGGTGGTCACGGGCGGCAGCGGCCCTTCGGGGGTCGCCGCCGCCCGTGCCCTGCGCAACGCGGGGCACACTGTCTTCACCGTGGGCTCGGACCGGCCCCGGATCGAGGCGGCCGCCGCTGAGGCCGGCAGCGGCGTCACGCCGCTCGTCTGCGACCTCGCCGATCTCGCGGACGTCCGCAAACTGCACGCCACCGTGCAGGCCCGACTGGCCGAAACGGGCGGGGCCGTCGACGGCGTCATCCACCTCGTCGGCGGCTGGCGCGGCGCCAAAGGCATCACGGACCAGAGCGACGAGGACTGGGAGTTCCTGGAACGCGGCGCGATCACCACGCTGCGGAACGTCACGCGGGTCTTCTATGACGACCTCGCGGCCTCCGACGCCGGGCGCTTCGCCATGGTGTCCTCTACCGCCGTGAGCCGGCCGACGGCGGGCGGCGCCAGCTATGTGGCCGCCAAGGCCGCCGCCGAGGCCTGGACCCTGGCCGTCGCCGACGGATTCCACCGCGGGCAGTCGGGACGCAAGCAGGAGCCCGGCACTGACACCGTCGCCGTGGAACAGCGCAGCGCCGCCGTGATCTTCGTAGTGAAGGCCCTGGTGGACGCAGCCATGCGGGCAAAGTCCCCGGAACGCACCTTCCCGGGCTTCACCGACGTCGAAGACCTGGCCGCTGCCGCCGTCGGGCTCTTCACCTCCCCCGCGGCCGAGCTGAACGGCCGGCGGCTGCTGCTGGGCCCAGAAATCAAACGCTGATCCGAAACCCTGAGCCCCCGGCCCTGGACTTAGCCGTTAGGCCCGGACCTCCTTAGACTGAAAGCGTGAGCAAATCGATGACAAGCACAGTTGAAACTGCCCCTGCCAGCACTGCGGCGCGGCTCCATGACCCCTCCGTCCGCGGCTTTGCCTCGGACAACTACTCGGGTGTCCACCCCGAAGTGCTGGCGGCCCTGGCCGCGGCCAACGAGGGCCACCAGGTCTCCTACGGCGAGGATGACTACACCGCCCGGCTGCAGCAGCTGATGGAGGAGCACTTCGGCGAAGGGATCGAATGCTTCCCGGTCTTCAACGGCACCGGCGCCAATGTGCTCTCGCTGCAGTCCCTGCTGCCGCGCTGGGGCGCCGTGGTCTGCGCTTCAACCGCCCACATCAACATGGACGAGAACGGCGCGCCGGAGCGGATCGGCGGCATCAAGCTGCTCCAGGTCCCCACGGCGGACGGCAAGCTCACCCCCGAGCTGATCGACAAGGAAGCCTGGGGCTGGGGCGACGAGCACCGCGCCCAGCCGCTGGCTGTGTCCATCACCCAGACCACCGAACTCGGCACCTGCTACACGCCGGAGGAAGTCCGGGCCATCGCGGAGCATGTCCATGCCAAGGGCATGAAGCTGCACATGGACGGCGCCCGGCTGGCCAACGCCGCCGCCCACCTGGGCGTGCCGCTGCGGGCCTTCACCCGCGACGCCGGCGTGGACATCCTCTCCTTCGGCGGCACCAAGAACGGCCTGCTCTTCGGGGAGGTCGTGATCGCCCTGAACCCGGCAGCAGCCCAGGGGCTGATCTACCTGCGCAAGATGAACATGCAGCTGGCCTCCAAGATGCGGTTTATGTCCGCCCAGTTCATCGCCCTGCTCGAGGGCGACCTCTGGCTGCGCTCGGCATCGCACGCCAACGCGATGGCGTCCCGGCTGCGGGCCGGCGTCGAGTCCATCCCCGGCGTTGAACTGAGCCAGAAGACCGAGTCCAACGGCGTGTTCGCCATCCTCCCGGCCGGCGTGGCCGACCGGCTGCGCACGTCCTTCCGTTTCTACGACTGGAACGAGGCGGCCCGCGAGGTCCGCTGGATGTGTTCCTTCGACACCACCGAGGACGACGTTGATTCCTTCATCGCTGCCATCAAGCGCGAGCTCGCGGCCGGCTGATCCGGGCGGCGCGCCCGCCGCCGTCTCCCGGCCCGGTGCAAGCCGGACCGGGCGGCGGCGGCGAGCCTGCCGGGCTGGAGGGCGCCCCTTGCATAACCTTCCATTGTGAACGCACTCGACCAGGTTCCGGCAGATTTTCTCTTTGCCTTGGGAACCCTTCGGCAGGCACGAACCCGCAGCGAACTGCGCCTCGAGGAAATCCCGGCGCCCGCGCGGCTGGCACCGTTCGCCGTCGCGCTCGGGGCGGAAGTTGTCGCCCCCGGTGAACCCTCCGGGGCCGTCCACGGCCCGGCCGCCGCGGCCCTGGCCCGCGCGTCCGGAAGCGACGACGTCGAGCTTGCCACCGGCCGCTTCATCCTGCTGCACGACCCCGACGGCTCCGCCGTCTGGGAGGGCGAATTCCGGGTGGTCACCTACATCCGCGCCCAGCTGGAACCCGAAATGGGCAACGACGAAATGCTCGGCTCCGTCGCCTGGACCTGGCTCGTCGAAGCCCTGCAGAACCACGCCGCGCCCTACCGCTCGGCCGGCGGGACCGCCACGCGGGTGCTGTCCGAAAGCTTCGGAACCCTCTCGGACCGGCCCGACTCGATCGACATTGAACTCCGGGCATCCTGGACGCCGGCCACCCCGGACATCACCTCCCACCTCGAGGCGTGGTCCGACATGGTCTGCACCTTCGCGGGCCTCCCGCCGCTGCCCGAAGGCGTCACGCCCCTGGCGCGCTGGCGCCGCGGACAGGCCTGAAATGCGGGGCGGGAACCGGGACAATCCGCCCGGATTTGGCGAATGCGCGGCCCGCAACACCGTGTTGTCGCTAAACTGAAGTCATCATGACGCCTCAAATTCCGGAAACCACCACCGCGGCCGCCACCACAGTACCGACTACAGCAGAGGCCGCTGACACCACAGCCCACATCGCGGTGGACGGCTTCGACAGCCTGGTCCCCGAGGTGATCGACCTCGATGCCCCCCGCGACGGCGTGCCGCTCGTCATTGAAACCCAGTCCGGCCTGGAACGCTGCGCCGCGGCCCTCGCCGCAGGCCACGGCCCCGCGGGCGTCGACGCCGAACGCGCCTCCGGTTTCCGCTACGGCCAGCGCGCCTTCCTGGTCCAGATCCGCCGTGAAGGATCCGGCACCTGGCTGATCGATCCGGAACCCTTCGGGGACCTGGGCATCATCAACGACGCCCTGCGCGGCGTCGAATGGATCCTGCACGCGGCCAGCCAGGACCTGCCCTGCCTGTCCGAACTCGGCATGTGGCCGGACAAACTCTTTGACACCGAGCTCGCCGCCCGCCTCGCCGGGCTCCCCCGCGTGGGCCTCGCCGCGGTGATCGAACAGCTCCTAGGCTTTGGCCTCGCGAAGGAACACTCCGCCGCCGACTGGTCCACCCGGCCGCTGCCGGAGCCGTGGCTGCGCTACGCCGCCCTCGACGTCGAGGTCCTCACCGAACTGCGCGAGGAACTCATAGAGCTGCTCGTCGCCGACGGCAAGCTTGACTACGCCGAACAGGAATTCGCCGCCATCCTTGAGGCCGGCCAGGCGCCGCCGCGCGTGGACCCGTGGCGCAAGACCTCCGGACTGCACCAGATCCGCGACCGGCGCCAGCTGGCCGCGGTCCGGGAACTGTGGCTGGAACGCGACTCGCTGGCGCAGAAGCGCGACGTCGCTCCCGGCCGGCTCATCCCGGATTCCGCCCTCGTCGCCGCCGCCAAGGCTATGCCCACCACTGTGCCGCAACTGCTGGGCACCAAGGGCTTCCACGGCCGCGCAGCCCAGCGCGAGGCGCCGCGGTGGCTGCGCTGCATCAGCACCGCCAGGGCCCTGGAGGAACTCCCGCCCCTGCACCTGCCCACCAACGCTCCCCCACCCCCGCGCGTATGGGCCGACCGGGACCCGGAGGCCGCCGCGAGGCTCGCCACGGCGCGGCCGCTGCTGCAGGCCAAGGCCGAGGAGCTGAACATGCCCGTGGAGAACCTGCTGACGCCGGATTACCTCCGCCGCGTCTCCTGGCGTCCGCCGGCCGAGTCCAGCGAGGAAGGCATTGCCGAGGAACTGGCGAACCTTGGGGCGCGCCAGTGGCAGATTGAACTCGTCGCACCGTTGATCGCCGCGGCCTTCCAGGATCCGCAGCCACTCCCGCCCAGGGAAGCAAAATCCGTGCCGGCCACAGCTGCCGCCGCAACCTCCACGGACACGGCACCTCAGCTGTAGTCCAGACTCGCCCCGCCCAACTCGCGGGAAGTCGATCAACGGCACATTCCGGACTCCTTGCCAGCTATGTTACTCACGAGTAACATGTTGTCTGATGTCGCCCGGATCCGTGCTGCCCTTGGCGTTGCGCCCAGTGCACGGAACCGGCACCCATGTCTCGATGAGGAGTACCACGTGAGCCAAAGCCCGAGCAGCGGAAGAAACAGCAGCGGACCCAGCAGCGCAAAGCCGGTCGTCGGCAGAAACCGTTCCATCCGCGACGTCGTCTTCGTCGACGGCGTCCGCACCCCCTTCGGCCGCGCCGGCGAGAAGGGCATTTACGCGGGAACGCGCGCCGATGACCTCGTGGTCAAGTGCATCCGCGAGCTGATGCGCCGCAACCCGTCCCTGCCGGCCGAGCGGATCGACGAGGTGGCCATCGCCGCAACGACCCAGACCGGCGACCAGGGCCTGACCATCGGCCGCACGGCCGCCCTGCTGGCCGGGCTGCCGCGGACCGTGCCGGGCTTCGCGATCGACCGGATGTGTGCCGGCGCCATGACCGCTGTGACGACGACGGCGAGCGGCATCGGCTTCGGCGCGTACGACGTTGTGATCGCCGGCGGCGTCGAGCACATGGGCAACCACCCGATGGGCGCCGGTGCCGACCCCAACCCGCGTTTTATGTCCGAACGGATCGTGGACCCTGCCGCCCTGAACATGGGCAACACCGCCGAGAACCTGCATGACCGTTTCCCCGCCATCACCAAGGACCGCACGGACGCCTACGCCGTTGCCTCGCAGGACAAGCTGGCCGCCGCTTACGCCAAGGACCAGATCCAGCCGGACCTGGTGCCCGTCGCGACGATGAAGCCGGGCCAGGGCTGGACCGTGAACACCATGGACGAGCCGCCGCGGCCGGGCACCTCGGTGGCCGACCTCGCCTCGCTCAAGACCCCGTTCCGTGCCCACGGCCGCGTCACTGCCGGCAACGCCGCCGGCCTCAACGACGGCGCCACCGCGGCCCTGCTGGCCTCCGCCGACGCCGCCGAGGAGCTCGGCCTGCCGGTCAAGATGCGCCTGGTCAGCTACGCCTTCGCCGGCGTCGAACCCGAGGTTATGGGCATCGGCCCGGTCCCGGCCACCGAAAAGGCCCTGAAGAACGCCGGGCTGGGCATCACTGACATCGGCTTGTTCGAGATCAACGAGGCCTTCGCGGTCCAGGTCCTCAGCTTTCTGGACCACTTCGGCATCGCCGACGACGACCCCCGCGTGAACCGCTACGGCGGGGCGATCGCCGTCGGACACCCACTGGCCTCCTCCGGCGTGCGGCTGATGAATCAGCTGGCACGCCAGTTCGAGGAGGACCCCAGCGTCCGCTTCGGCATGACCACCATGTGCATCGGCCTCGGCATGGGGGCCACCGTCATTTGGGAAAACCCGCACCACGCCGACTACGGCACCGACTACAACACCGAGACTGGAGCCGCAGCATGAGCGCCGCCGATTTCCACAAGCTTGCCGCCCTGTTCCCGAACGAGACGGTGACCCACTCCTACGTCCAGGACATCCAGCTGCCGGCCGTCAACGGCACGAGCCCCGGCACCTTCGCCCTGGTCACGCTGGACAACGGGCTGGACCACACCAAGCCCACCACGCTGGGTCCCAACACCCTGATCGAACTCGGCACCGTTCTGGAGGGCCTCAAAGAGCGTGCCGCGCGCGGCGAGATCGTGGGCGTGGGCGTGACGGGCAAGCCGTACTTCCTGGTTGCCGGCGCGGACCTGTCCACGGTCAAGTCGGTCAGCGGCCGGGAGCAGGGCCTGTGGATGGCGCAGCTCGGCCACGACGTCTACGGCACGCTCGCGAACCTCGGCGTCCCGAGCTTCGCCTTCATCAACGGCCTCGCCCTGGGCGGCGGGCTGGAGATCGCGCTGCAGTCCACGTACCGCACCGTGTCCACCGGCGCCGGGGCGCTGGCCCTGCCGGAGGCCTTCATCGGGCTGATCCCGGGCTGGGGCGGCGTCTACATCCTGCCCCGCCTGATCGGGCCCGAGAACGCCGTCAAGGTCATGATCGAGAACCCGCTCAGCAACAACCGCACCCTGACTGGCCCGCAGGCCTACGAACTGGGTGTGGCGGACGCCATCTTCGAACCGGCCGACTTCGTCGAGCAGTCCGTCGCCTGGGCCGCCCGGGTGATCGCCGGTGCCGAGACACCCGCACGGGCCAACGCCGTCGATGCCTCCGCACCGGACGTTGCCGAACGCTGGGCCGGCGCTGTCGCCGCCGGACGGGCGTTCGTGGAAGCGAAGACCTCGAACGCCTCCCCCGCTCCGGCCAAGGTGCTGGACGTACTGGAAGCCAACCGGACCATAACGCAGGCGGAGTCGGCGGAACTCGAGTGCCAGACCCTCGCGGACCTCATGCAGACCGACGAGTTCCGCTCCACGGTGTATGCGTTCCTGGACCTCGTGCAGCGCCGCTCCAAGCGCCCCGCCGGCGCCCCGGACCGCAAGCTGGCGCGCCCTGTCACGAAGATCGGCGTCGTCGGCGCCGGCCTGATGGCCAGCCAGCTCGCGCTGCTGTTCGCACGCCAGCTCAAAGTGCCGGTGGTGATGACGGACATTGACCAGGCCCGCGTGGACAAGGGCGTGGACTACGTGCACGCCGAGGTGGACAAACTGCTGGCCAGGAAGCGGATCAGCGCGGACGCGGCCAACCGGACCAAGGCCCTGGTCAGCGGCTCGGTCTCCAAGGAGGTCTTCGCGGACGCCGACTTCGTGATCGAGGCCGTGTTCGAAGAACTCAACGTCAAGAAGCAGGTGTTCAAGGAGGTCGAGGCGATCGTCTCGCCGGAGTGCATCCTGGCAACCAACACCTCCTCACTGTCCGTCACGGCCATGGCCGAGGACCTGCAGAACCCCGAGCGCCTGGTCGGCTTCCACTTCTTCAACCCGGTGGCCGTGATGCCCCTGCTGGAGATCGTTCGTGCGCCGAAGACCGACGATGCCGTGCTGGCGACTGCTTTCGAACTGGCGAAGGGCCTGAAGAAATCCGCCGTGCTGGTCAAGGACGCCGCCGCGTTTGTGGTGAACCGGCTCCTGCTCCGCCTGATGGGCGAGGTCACCGCGGCCTTCGACGAGGGCACGCCCGCCGAGGTGGCGGACAACGCGCTGCGCCCCATGGGCCTGCCGATGACGCCGTTCACGCTCGGCGCCATGGTGGGGCTGCCGGTTGCCCAGCACGTCCAGGAATCCCTGCATGCCGCCTTCGGGGACCGCTTTACGGTCTCCCGGAACCTGCAGGCGCTGATCGACAACGGCATCAGGTCCCTCTGGGATCCGGCCTCGGTCAAGGCCGGCAAGCCGGTCATCCCGGCCGAAACCCTGGCCTTGATGTCCTTCGGCGATTCACCCTCCACGGCAGACGAGGTGCTGCGCCGCACCCAGGACGCCCTGGCGGAGGAAATCGGCCTGATGCTCGCCGAAGGCGTGGTGGCGGGCCCGGAGGACATCGACCTCTGCATGATCCTCGGTGCCGGCTGGCCGATGTTCCTCGGCGGCATCACCCCGTACCTTGACCGGGTGGGTGCCTCGGAGCGGGCCACCGGCAGGAAGTTCCTGGCCCCCGGGGTGGCGTCCGAACCTGCCTAGGCAACGTACTGCAGCGGCGGCGGGCTTCAGGACTCCTGGAGCCCGCCGCCGCTGAGCTTTAAGACGCGGTGCGCCGCGGCCCGGGCGTAGGCGGCATCGTGGGTGACCATCACGACGGCCGCGCCCCGGGCCGCGGAGTCCTCGATGGCCCGGTGCAGGTATTCCAGTCCGTGCCGGTCCAGCCCCACCGTCGGCTCATCGAGGGCAAGCACGGATGGCTGCCGGGCCAGCACCGTGGCAAGGGCAAGCAACCGCTGCTTCGAGGCCGGCAGCTCCGCCGGGTGCACTCCCGCATCCCCGGACAGCCCCACGGCCTCCAGCGCCTCGTAGGCCCTGGCGCTGGCGTCCTTGCCCACGAGCCTCCGCAGCCCGAAGCTGACCTCCCGGAGCACCGTCCGTTCGAACAGCTGGTCACGGGGCTGCTGGAAGAGCAGTCCCACCGAACCGGCCACCCGGCCGGCCGGAAGACCGGAAATGCTGGTTCCCGAGACCCGCACGTCCCCCGCTGCCGGGCGCAGCAGGCCGTTGAAGTGGCGCAACAGCGTAGACTTGCCGGCCCCGTTCCGCCCGGTGACGGCCACAATTTCGCCCGGCCGCACGGTGAGGTCCAGGTCCCGCAGCAGCGGCTCCCCCACAGGTCCGCCTGCCCGCGGGAAGCTGAAACCGACGCCGTCCAGCTCCAGCACCGGCGCGGGCGGCACCGGAGCCGGCCCGGCGTCCTGGACGGCAGCCCAGGCACGGGTGCCCACTGCCGGGACCACCGCCGAATGGGTGACCGTGTGGATCACCGTACCCGTCCGGGCGAGTTCCGCGGACCGGATCAACTCCCGGGGCGGGCCGCTGGCGGTGGCCGTGCCGCCGTCGAGGACGAGCCAGTGCGAGGCCGAGCGGGCCAGCCCGTCGGCTGCCTGGCCCAGCACCACGACGGCGGTACCGGCACCCGTGAGCCTGCCGATCAGGTCCCGGACCAGGATGACGCCGGCAGCGTCCAGGGAGGCCAGCGGCTCGTCAAGCACCAGCACGCGGGGGTCCTGGATGACTGCGCAGGCGATGGCCAGGCGGCGCAGTTCCCCGCCGGACAGGGTGGCGGGGTCCCGGTCCAGGAGGGCGGCCAGGCCGGTCAGCTCCGCGGCGCGGGCCACCTGGCGGAGCATGTCCGGCCGCGCGGCGCCCCGGTTCTCGAGGCCAAAGGCGAGTTCCTCGGCCACCGTGGAGCGGATCGTGGTGAGCATGCCGGCCGCCTCCTGCGGGACGTAGCCCACCCGGTCCGACCAGGCGGAGGGATTGATCCGGGGGTCGTCGTGGCCGCCGCTGAACTCCAGCACCTCGCTGGCCTGGGCGAGGGATCCGGTGAGCGTTCCGGAGTGTCCGGGCCGCAGCCAGCCGGCCAGCAGTTTGCCGAACGTGGTCTTTCCGCTGCCGGATCCGCCGAGGACGGCCGTCAGCGTGCCGGGACGGACGCTGAAGGCGATGTCGTGCAGCGCAGCGGCGGACTCGCCGTGAAAGATGAACGTGCCGATCCGGGCGGCCAGCACGGCGTCAGTCCCGAGCGCGGCGGTGGAGCCAGTGGTTGTCATAGCAGTCCCGCCCCCGGCCAGGAGGCGGCCAGCCGGAGTGCCACGGCGGCCGCGGCCAGCAGCAGCAGGACAGCCCGGAAACGGCGCTGGACGGGCGGGTCCGTGAGCTCCCGGTAGGCGGTTCGGGGACCTTGGCGGCCGAATCCGCGGGCCTCGAGCGCCTGGGCCCGGCTTCCGGAGTCCTCGATGAGGCCCAGCACCAGCGGGACCGTCTGCACCCGCACCGCCGCGAGCCGGGACACCAGGCCGCCGCCCACCACCAAGCCGCGGGCCTCCTGCGCCGCCCGGATCGCCTCCAGCCTTCCGGCCATGGCCGGCAGGAGCGTCAGCGCGGAGGCCAGCACGAAGCCGAACTGCGGCGGCAGCCCCTTCGCTGCCAGCGCGGCGACGAGATCGGGGGTGCTGACGGTGAAGGAGAAGAGCAGCAGGACCAGTACGCAGGCGCCCGTACGGGTGCCCGCCTCCAGGGCGAAGGCCAGTCCTTCCTGCGTGACCCGGGCGGGGCCCCAGGCCGCCAGGACGGTGCGGCCCTCCGGGAAGAAGAGCCCGTGCAGCATCAGCAGCGACAAGCCCAGGGGCAGCAGGACCGCCGCCCCCGCGGCGAGCACACGGCGGCCGACGCCGGCACGCCCGGCCAGCACTGCCGCCGCGAGGGCGACCGCGAGGGACAGCGGCCAGCAGCCTGCCGCCGTCGTGATGACCGCTGCGGAGCCGGCCGCCGTCAGCGCGGTCAGCGGGTGGAGGGTGGAGGTCATGCTGCGGGGCCTCGGCTGCCGGCGGCTCGGGCTCAGGTTTCCGGCTGGTTCTCCGGCTGGGCCGGATTCTTGCCGGCGAGCACCCGGAAGCGGCGGACGAAGGCGAACTGGAAGGTGGTGCGGCGCGGCAGCGCGTAGACCAGCAGGGCTGCGATGGCGAAGACGATGGCCTTGTCCATGGGGTCCGAGATCAGTGCCTGCTTGGTGATGGCAGCGAGCAGGGTGTCGCCCATGGCGCGGAAGGCGCTGACCACCGCTCCGGTGCCGAGGCCGGAGGTGCCGCCAAAGACGAAGGCTGCGATCGGAGCGGACACGACGCCGGCGAGAATGCCGGTGACGAAGCCGGCGACGGGTGCGAGGTAGAAGCGGCGGAACAGTCCGCCGCGGGCGGCCAGGCCGGCGAGGAAGCCGATCAGCGCCGCGCCGGCGGCGAAGGGCAGCACTGTCGGGTTGAAGAAGGACCACACGATGGTGCTCAGGGCGCCTGTGGCGGCACCCGCCGCCGGGCCGGCGAGGACCGCGATCAGGACGGTGCCGATGGCGTCGAGGTAGAACGGCAGCCCGGTGGTGCCCATGAGCTGGCCCAGGACAACGTTCAGGACCAGGGCCACGGGCATCAGGACCAGTGTGGACGTGGGGAGGACCGGAAGCGCCGCGGCGATCAGCAGGACGGCGCCGAGCAGGAATCCGCCGAGGGCCACGAGCGCCGCGAAGCTGGCCGGGCCGCTGGCAATGTCCGCGGGCTGGGTGAGGACCAGGAACAGGTAGGTGGCCGCGATCGCGGCGGCACCGGCGAGTTCCAGCAGGCGGCGGTTGCGCTGAGCGGTAGTTCTGCCGGCGGCGGGGCCGGCGGCGGAGCCGGAGCCCGGTCCGGTGGCAGGGAGGGTCAGGGACTGCTGTGACATGGGGATGGTCCTTTAGTGGGAGCTGCAACATCCGCCTCATGTCACCTCGGCGCAGCTACCATCCTAACCAGTGGCGGGGGTACCGGCGGACATGCTCCCCCGGGCCAGCGCGCCGACCGAGGAAATCAGCTCCGCGAAGCACTGCTCCGGGTCGTTGGAGGAGACGATCCGGGCGTTGGGCGGCAGTCCCCAGAGGCCGCGGAAGTCCGCCACCGTGGTGCCGGTCAGCAGCGGCGAGACGGTTTCGACGTCGACCGTGGCCAGGCGGGCCGTGAACGGGGTGCGCCCGACGGCGGCGCACGCCGCGAAGGCGTCATGCATGTGCGCGACGTAGCCCTGGTCGTAGAGCCGGTGGAACTCCATGTAGAACCTGATCGCGTCGGACAGGCAGGCCACGAGCGGGCTCGCGGAGGTGCTGCGGAGGCCCTCCGGCTGCTCCGGCAGGACCAGTTCCGGGCCGGCCCCGGCGGCCTCCCCGAGGCGCCGGAGGTGTTCGGGCAGCATCTCGATCCGCTCCGTCGTTTCCAGCGCGCACACCAGCGGCAGCTTGTCCTCCGGCAGGCCGCGGTAGGCGGCGAAGACCTCCTTGGCCGCGTGCGGATCCACCGAGGTGTTCCATTCCGCCGTCGGCGTGGTGTTGCCCTGGTAGTAGTAGCTCCCGCCCATGACGACGAGGCCCTTGAGCAGCAGCGGCAGCTCCGGTTCGCGGCGAAGGGCGAGAGCGAAGTTGGTCAGCGGCCCGGTGATGAGCCCGGTGATCTCCCCCGGGTGCGCCCGCACTTCGTCCACCCAGACGTCGACGGCGTGCCGCTGCGAGATCTGCTGCGCGGGCGCGGGCAGCTCCGCGTGGCCGATCCCCTGCGGCCCGTGGGTCTCCTCGGTGGTGACCAGCGGGATTTCCAGGGGCACCTCGGCGCCGATGGCCACCTCGACGCCGGGCCGGCCGCACAGTTCCAGGAGCGCCAGGTTGTTGAGCGCGACCTGGCGGGCGCCGACGTTGCCGGCCGTGCAGGTGATGGCCTGCAGGTGCACCTCGGGCCGGGACAGCAGGTAGACGAGGGCCAGGGCGTCGTCGATCCCGGTGTCGACGTCCATCAGGATGGTGTGGCGCGCTGCAGGCACGTCGGGCAGGGCCCCCGGGTTGGAAGCCATTGTGGACGGGCACATCTAGAACAGTGCGACCTTCGGTGTGCGCGGGAAGAGGTCGCCCAGCTCGGCACGTTCCGCGGCGCTGGGGATCCAAGCCACGGCGGCGGCGTTTTGCCGGACCTGTTCCGGCCGGGTGGCGCCGGCGATGACGCTGCTGACGGACGGCTGGGCCGCGAGCCAGGAGAACGCCACCTGGATCTCGTTCAGGCCGCGTTCGGCCGCGAAGCCGCTGAACGCGCCCAGCTGGTCCCAGTCGGCGTCGTGGACCAGGTTGGTGCGGGTGTGGCTGAGGCGCGAACCCGCGGGTGCCGTGTCCTTGGCGTATTTGCCGGTCAGCAGTCCGTTGGCGAGCGGGAAGTACGGCAGGACGCCCAGGCCGTAGGCTTCGGCGGCCGGCGTGACCTCGAGTTCGGCGCGGCGGTCCAGCAGGTTGTAGTGGTTCTGGCTGGAGATGAACCGTGCTCCCCCGCGGGCGCGAGCCACGAATTCGGCCTCGGCGATCTGCCAGCCGGCGCGGTTGGAGTGGCCGATGTAGCGGACCTTGCCACTGGTGACGAGCTCGTCGAGGGCGTCGAGGGTCTCCTCGATCGGGGTCAGCGGGTCCGGGGTATGGAACTGGTAGAGGTCGATCCAGTCCGTTCCCAGCCGGCGCAGCGAGGCCTCCGCGGCCTTGATGATGTACCGGCGGGAGCCGCGGGCACCGAAGTCGTTGCCGTTGGCCCCGCGCATGTCCATGCCGAACTTGGTGCCGATCACGGCGTCGTCGCGGCGGCCCCTGAGGGCCTTTCCCAGCATCGTCTCGCTGAGGCCGGGTTCCTTGCCGTACGTGTCCGCGACGTCGAAGAACGTAATGCCGGCGTCCAGGGCGGCATGCACGACGGCGTCGGTCCCCTCCTGCGACTCGGTGGCCGTATTCGCCCGGCCCAGGTTGTTGCAGCCAAGGCCGACGACGGAGACGGACAGTCCGGAGTTTCCTACACGGCGGTATTCAGTCATGGGGTTCAGCCTATAACGGCCGCCAGCGGCTCCCGGGCAGGCGGGCAGGACGGTGCCGGCGGCCGGAGTTAGGCCGGGCGTTTGGCCGGCCGCCGGTGTTTGGCCGACAGCCAGCCCACGCGGGTCACCCCGCGGGCAGTTCCAGTCCGCGTTCGTCCAGGGCATCCTCTAGCTGGGCAAGGGTCCGCGGGCAGATCCCGTGCATCCCGGCAAGCCGGCGCCGGCCAAGCTGCACAAGGTGCTCAAGGGTTTCGACCCCCGCATGCGCGAGCGACTTGCGTGCCGGTGCCGCCAGGCCCGCCGGGAGCGGGG
This sequence comes from Arthrobacter sp. 05N429, assembly GCF_056397045.1. NCBI lineage: Bacteria > Bacillati > Actinomycetota > Actinomycetes > Micrococcales > Micrococcaceae > Arthrobacter > Arthrobacter sp. 05N429. Next base: position 58,302 of record NZ_JBFTMQ010000015.1, on the reverse strand, counting down.
TGCTGCCTGGTTGAGAGGATTTGCGCGTCATGGCGTTGCCTTTCAGTCGGTTGCCCCCAAAACTGATGTGAGCCGTGCCCGGCTCCTTGCAGGTGTTACCTAAAGCGTGAAGCTGTTGGCCGGCTTCGGTGAGTGCTTGAGCTTGAAGGACGTCTCGCCGAAGGCCGCGGCCCCGATGCTCAGCTTGGTGAAGTCAAGGTCTTCGCCACGGATGCAGACCTTGATCGCGTTGACCGTCTTGTTGACGTCCGGGGTGAGGATGAAGATGTTGAGCTTGGCATCGGCGAATTCGGAGCGGTCCACGATCCCGAGACCCCGCCAGGCCAGGTGGCTGATCAGGGCGTCCTTGGCTTTTTCCTCGAGGTACCGGTCGCGGGTGGTCCCGTCCTTGGTTTTCAGGGCGTACTGGGCCACCACCCAGAACTGTTCCTCGTCCGGAATTTCGGCGTACCCGTCCTCGGCGCACTGCCCGGCGAAGGCGTCCATGAGCCGCTCCGCGGCCTCGGCGTCGGCGGCGTCGGTCTCTTCCGTTGTGCTCTGGTGCCCCACGACGCCGTGGTTCATGACGAATTCGTTGAACTCCTCGTCAATCCAGGCTTCCCTGAACTGCAGGGTGCCCTCTTCGTCACGCTTGTAGACCCGGATAATTCCGCTCATGCCCGTCCTTTCCTGAACCATTCGCGGTCTGTGCCGTCGAACGGTGGCTGTTGTGCCTTGACGGCCTGGTACAACTGATCCGACGCAGCGGTGATCCGGTCCACCACGTCCGCGGGGTAGTCCATCTCGATCCGGTGCTCGGCAAACTCGTCCTCATCGTCCACGTACACGCCGCGGTCCACGGTCCGGATCACATCCAGGTCCATGTCGATCAGGTGGAACTCGGTGACGCCCGGCCGGATCGGCGTCCAGCCATGGTCCGTCGCCAGGTCCACGTAGATCTGGACGCCCGCGGGGTGGGCTTCGTCGTAGAAGGTGGCCACGTACTCGCCCGAGCGCGGGACCAGCAGCACGGCGTCGGATTCGGCGTAGAACGCCGCTCCCGGGCGGGAGCAGAACTCATTGGTTCCCTGGAAGATCCACCAGCCGTGGGCGTCCTCGCCGAGATACGTCCCGGGCACCACCCAGTGCGCCTTGCCGTTCCATTTCCGGTTCCGGGCGACCACCAGGTCGCCCGGCGCCAGGCTGTCGGGGATCCTCACAGAATCGGCAGGCTGCCGGTGCTGGGGTGTTCCTGGCCCGGGAGGGGCCGGGCGAACGGCACCTTGGTACCCAGAACCTGTGCCACGACGTCATGCGTGATCTGCTGCGCGGTCAGGCCGACCCGCTCGAGCACCTGGCTGCGGGAGCCGTGGTCCAGGAACTCCACCGGGAGGCCCACCTCGTTAAGCGCGGTGTCCACTCCGGCGGCCCGCATTTCCTGCCGGATCCGGGACCCGACGCCGCCGGCGCGGACCCCGTCCTCGATGCAGATGACGAGGCGGTGGTGCGAGGCGAGGGCGACGACGGATTTGGGGACCGGGAGGACCCAGCGCGGATCCACGACGGTGGAGCTGATGCCCTGCGCGCCGAGCCGGTTCGAGACGTCCAGCGCGAGTTCGGACATCGCACCGACGCTGACGATCAGCACGTCGTTGTCGCTGGAGCCGGCCGGGCGGCGTGCCAGCACGTCCACGCCGTCGCTGAGCCGCTCGATGGCTTCCACCTCGGCACCGACAGTGCCCTTGGAGTAGCGGACCACGCTGGGGGCGTCCTCGATGGCGACTGCTTCGCGCAGTTCCTCGCGGAGCCGGCTGGCGTCGCGGGGCGCGGCGAGGTGCAGGCCGGGCACGATCTGGACCATGGCCATGTCCCACATGCCATGGTGGCTGGCGCCGTCGGGCCCGGTAACGCCGGCCCGGTCCAGGACGATGGTGACGCCGGCCTTGTGCAGGGCGACGTCCATCAGGAGCTGGTCGAAGGCGCGGTTCAGGAAGGTCGCGTAAACCGCGACGACGGGGTGCAGCCCGCCGAACGCCATGCCGGCGGCCGAGGTGAGGGCGTGCTGTTCGGCGATGCCGACGTCGAACACGCGTTCCGGGTGCCGCGCGGCGAACTTGTGCAGCCCGACGGGGATGAGCATGGCGCCGGTGATGCCGACGATGTCCTGGCGCTCATCTGCGATGTCGGCGATCTCGTCGGCGAAGACGGACGTCCACGACTTGGCGCCGCCGGCCTCAGTGGGTTCGCCGGTCTCCGGGTCGATAATTCCAACCGCGTGGAACTGGTCGGCTTCGTGGGCGCGGGCGGGTGCGTAGCCGTGGCCCTTTTCCGTCATGGCGTGCACAATGACGGGCCCGGCGTAGGTCTTGGCGGTGGACAGGGCGTTCTCCATGGCCTGGAGGTCATGGCCGTCCACGGGTCCGATGTACTTCATGCCGAGATCCTCGAACATGCCCTGCGGGGCCCACCAGTCCTTGACGCCCTTCTTCATGGCGTGCAGGCTGCGGTAGGTGAACTGGCCGGCGGGTCCGCCGTTCTGCAGCTTCCGCCGCCACAAGTCCAGGGTGCCTTCGTAGCCGGGAGCCGCGCGGAAGGAATCGATGGTGGGGCGCAGCGAAGCGAGGTAATCCGCGAAACCGCCCACGGTCGGGGCGTAGGAGCGCCCGTTGTCGTTCACAACGATCACGACGCGGCGCTTCTTGTCCGCGGCGATGTTGTTGATGGCCTCCCAGGCCATGCCGCCGGTGAGGGCGCCGTCGCCCACGACTGCGATCACGTACCGGTCGCCGTCGCCGGTCAGCTGCCGGGCACGGGAGATCCCGTCCGCCCAGGAGAGCGAGGAGGAGGCATGCGAGCTTTCGACGATGTCGTGCTCGGATTCGGCGCGGTCCGGGTAGCCGGACAGGCCGCCCTGCTGGCGCAGGGTGCTGAAGTCCTGGCGGCCGGTGAGGAGCTTGTGCACGTACGACTGGTGGCCGGTGTCGAAGACGATGCTGTCGCGGGGGGAATCGAAGATCCGGTGGACTGCGATGGTGAGTTCGACGACGCCGAGGTTTGGGCCCAGGTGCCCGCCTGTCTGGGAGACGTTGCCGATCAGGAATTCCCTGACCTCGGCTGCCAGCTGATCCAGCTGCGCCTCTGACAACTTGCTCAGGTCCTGCGGATTCCGGATGGTCTCCAAGATTCCCAACGGCCCCTCCTTCGGGTGGTAGACATGCCTTCTAACTCTAACGCCTCCGGAGTGGCCGTGGTGCCGGAACGGGAAAGCCCCGGTCCGTCCGTGACGGGCCGGGGCTTTCTCGTTTGACTGCTGGGGTCTCCGCTAGTTGGCGGAGATTTGGCGCAGCACGTACTGCAGGATGCCGCCGTTGCGGTAGTAGTCAGCCTCGCCCGGGGTGTCGATGCGCAGGACCGCATCGAAGGACGTGACCGTTCCGTCAACCGCAGTGGCAGTGACCTTGAGCGTCTTGGGCGTGGTGCCCTCGTTCAGGGCGGTGACGCCCTCAACCGCGAAGGTCTCCGTGCCGGTCAGCCCGAGGCTGGCAGCGTTCTGGCCGGCCGGGTACTGCAAGGGCAGGACGCCCATGCCGATCAGGTTGGAGCGGTGGATACGCTCGTAGCTTTCGGCCACGACAGCCTTGACGCCCAGGAGCGCGGTGCCCTTGGCTGCCCAGTCACGGGATGAGCCGGAGCCGTACTCCTTGCCGGCCAGGACAACCAGCGGGATGCCGGCAGCCTGGTAGTTCTGCGCGGCGTCGTAGACATAGGCCTGCGGGCCGTCGGCCTGGGTGAAGTCGCGGGTGAAACCACCCTCAACGCCGTCCAGGATCTGGTTCTTGATCCGGATGTTCGCGAACGTTCCGCGGATCATGACCTCGTGGTTGCCACGGCGTGAGCCGTAGGAGTTGAAGTCCTTGCGCTCCACACCGTTGGCCAGCAGGTACTGCCCGGCCGGAGTGTCGGACTTGAAGGAACCTGCCGGCGAGATGTGGTCCGTGGTGACGGAGTCGCCAAGCTTCAGCAGCACGCGTGCGCCGGTGATGTCCTTGACGGGCTCCGGCTGCGCCTTCATGCCGTCGAAGTACGGGGGCTTCCGGACGTACGTGGACTTCGGATCCCAGGCGAAGGTGTCGCCGGCGGGGGTGTCGAGTGCCTTCCAGCGGTCGTCGCCGTCGAAGACGCCCTCGTAGCCGCGGGCGAACATGTCCTTGTCGATCGAGGAATCGATGACCTGCTGGACCTCGACCGGGTTCGGCCAGATGTCCTTCAGGAAGACGTCGTTGCCGGCCTCGTCTTGGCCCAGCGCGTCGGCGTCGAAGTCGAAGTCCATGGTTCCGGCCAGGGCGTACGCGATGACCAGCGGCGGGGAAGCCAGGTAGTTCATCTTCACGTCCGGGTTGATCCGGCCTTCGAAGTTGCGGTTACCGGACAGCACGGCGGTGACGGAAAGGTCGTTGGCCTGGATGGCCTCGGAGATTTCGGCGTCGAGCGGGCCGGAGTTGCCGATGCAGGTCGCGCAGCCGTAACCGACGATGTAGAAGCCGAGCTTCTCCAGGTACGGGGTCAGGCCCGACTTGTTGTAGTAGTCGGTGACAACCTTGGAACCGGGAGCCACGGAGGTCTTGACCCACGGCTTGGAGGTGAGGCCCTTGTCAACGGCGTTGCGGGCCAGCAGTGCGGCGGCCAGCATCACGGACGGGTTGGACGTGTTGGTGCAGGACGTGATCGAGGCGATCGACACTGCGCCGTGGTCCAGCTCGAACTCGCGGCCGTCCGCGGTCTTGACGCTGACCGGGTTGGACTGGCGGCCGTCGGCCGCCGGGCCGTGTGCGTGCGGGGCCTCGTCCGTGAGGTGGCTTGCGGAGCCCGTGAAGGACGGCGAGTCCGACGCCGGGAAGCTCTCATCGATTGCCTCGTCGACGCTGCCGCCGACCAGCTCTTCCTTCACGTAGTTGCGCAGGTCCTGGCGGAACTGGTCCTTGGACTCCGTGAGGATAATGCGGTCCTGCGGGCGCTTCGGTCCGGAGATCGACGGAACAACCGTCGACAGGTCCAGCTCGAGGTACTCGGAGAACTTGATCTCGCGGGAGGGGTCGTGCCAGAGGCCCTGTTCCTTCGCGTAGGACTCCACGAGGGCGACGTTCTCGTCCGACCGGCCGGTGAGGCGCAGGTAGTCGAGGGTGACGTCGTCGATCGGGAACATGGCGGCCGTGGAGCCGAACTCCGGGCTCATGTTGCCGATGGTGGCGCGGTTGGCCAGCGGCACGGCCGCGACGCCTTCACCGTAGAACTCCACGAACTTGCCGACCACACCGTGCTTGCGCAGCTGTTCGGTGATGGTCAGGACGACGTCGGTGGCGGTGGCGCCCGCCGGGATGGACCCGGTCAGCTTGAAGCCCACGACGCGCGGGATCAGCATGGAGACGGGCTGGCCGAGCATGGCTGCCTCGGCTTCGATGCCGCCCACGCCCCAGCCCAGCACGCCCAGGCCGTTGACCATGGTGGTGTGGGAGTCGGTGCCGACGCAGGTGTCCGGGTAGGCGCGGAGCGCTCCATCAACCTCGCGGGTCATGACGGTGCGGGCCAGGTACTCGATGTTGACCTGGTGCACGATGCCGGTTCCCGGCGGGACGACCTTGAAGTCGTCGAACGCGGTCTGGCCCCAACGCAGGAACTGGTACCGTTCGCCGTTGCGCTGGTACTCGATCTCCATGTTGCGCTCCAGTGCGCCGGAGTTGCCGAAGGCGTCGATCTGCACGGAGTGGTCGATCACCATCTCGGCAGGTGCCAGGGGGTTGACCCGCTTGGGGTCACCGCCGAGTTCCTTGACTGCTTCACGCATGGTGGCAAGGTCCACAACGCAGGGCACGCCAGTGAAGTCCTGCATGATCACGCGCGCCGGCGTGAACTGGATTTCAGTGTCGGGCTCGGCGCTGGGGTCCCAGCCGGCCAGTGCTCGGACGTGATCGGCCGTAATATTGGCGCCGTCCTCGGTCCTCAACAGGTTTTCAAGCAATACCTTGAGGCTGAACGGAAGGTTTTCTGCACCTTCAACGGAGTTCAACCGGAAAATTTCGTATTCGGTACCGGCTACATTAAGTTTGCCTTTTGAACCGAAGCTGTCCACAATGCTCATCGCAGGACTCCTCTCGCAACAGTTTCATCTTTGTCGCGCCGCAGACCCCTTGCTAGTTAGGTCGCCCTAACTAGTGCCTGGCCTTGTTGGACAAGGATCAGTACAGGGTGCAGGAGGTCAGCCGTGATTACGGAGCGCGACGTCGGACTACTCCGCCCATCCTAGTGGCCTCAGGCCCTGGGAGTCAGCAGCGCCACAGTCTCCATGTGGTGGGTGTGCGGGTACAGGTCAAAGGCGCGCAGCCCGTTCAGTTCCCAGCCGGACTGCTGGAAGTAGCCCACATCGCGGGCAAAGGACGCCGGATCGCAGGACACATAGGCGACGGCACGGGGCCCGGCTTCAACCAGCTGGTTCACGACGGCCTTGCCCGCGCCGGCCCGGGGAGGGTCCAGCAGGACGGCGTCGAACGTGCGGGCTTTCTCACGCAGGACCCGTTCCACCCGGCCCTGGACGATCTCGACTTGGGAGGCGTCATGGAGGTTCTTGCGCGCGTCCCGGCTGGTGCCGGGCGACCCTTCGACGGACAGGACGGACCCGGTGACACCCACGGCGTCCGCGAGCGGTGCCGTGAACAGCCCCGCCCCCGCGTACAGGTCGGCCACAGCGGCGCCGGCGTCCAGGAAGCCGCCGTCGTGCAGGAAGCCGGTGACCGCGCCCGCGAGGGTGTCCGGTGCGTCCCGGTGGATCTGCCAGAATCCGTCGCCCGTGACGCGGTAGTCGTGCCCTGCGGCGGTCTCCTGCACATAGGTGCGTCCACGCAGCCGCAGGACCTCGCCCTTGACCGGATCGAAGCTGGCCACCGAGACGTCCTCGGGCAGCTGGGCGAGGACCGCGCTAAGCCTCTTCGCGCGGGTTCCCGCGGCCGGGACCAGGAGCACCAGCGGGCGGGAGCCGTTGGCCGGGGCGGCCACCTCAATGCGTTCGATGCCCTGCAGGTCGATGTCCCAGAGCCGGAGCGCGTTGATGGCAGCCGCCGCCAGGGGCATCTCCCCGACGGGGAGGACCGTGTCGGAACGGTGCGCGTGCATGCCGAGCTTCCCGGCCGGCGTCACCGCGAACCCTGCGCGGGTCCGCCAGGCGAGGCCGGCCGCCGCGGGCGTGCCGGGCTCCCCCACGGCTTCCACGGTGATGGGACGTTCGACGCCGGCCAGGCGGCGCAGCTGTTCGGCGAGCACCTCAGCCTTGAGGCTGCGCTGGCGCTCCAGGGAGATGTGGCCGAGTTCGGCGCCGCCCACGGGAGGGTGGCGGTGGGACCAGGAGCGGGCGGAGTCTGCAAGGTCCCAGAAGTGTTCCACCCGGTCCGGGGAGGGTTCCAGGACTTCCACGACGTCGCCGCGCCAGAACTTGGCGTCCGGGCCGGACTCCGTGAGGCGGACCCGGACCTTTTCGCCGGGGATGCCGTGGCGGACGAAGACCACCCGCCCTTCGTGCCGGGCCACGCAGTGGCCGCCGTGGGCGACCGGGCCGACGTCGACGGTCAGTTCGGTGGAGGATTGCGTCTGGGTCTCGGAGCTCATTGGATGTCCTGCAGTCTCTTGGCTTCTTCGGATGATTTCAGCTGCCACGGCACACTGGCCACCATCACGCCCGGCTCGAAGTGCAGCCGGGTCTTGATGCGCAGCGCGGTCTGGTTGTGGACCAGTTGCTCCCACCACTTGCCGACGACGTACTCGGGGATGTAGACGACAATCAGGTCGCGGGGCGAATCGCGGCGCATGTTCTTGATGTATTCCATGATGGGCGTCACCGTTTCGCGGAACGGACTGGCCAGCACGGTCAACGGTACCGGGATTTCCAGCTTCTCCCAGTCCGCGACCGTTTGTTCGGTCTCTTCGGGGCTGATGTCCACGGTGATGGCGTCCAGCCGGGAGGGCCGGGACGCGCGTGCGTAGGCCAGCGCCCGGAGCACCGGTTTGCGGACGTGCGAGACCAGCAGCACGGCGTGCACGCGGGTGGGCAGGGCCCGCGGCGAGGTGTCCTCGTCCACGGCGAGTTCCTTGGCCACGTTGTCGTAATGCGCCCGGATGCTCCACATGATCAGGAACAGCACGAACATGGCCAGCAGCGCAATCCACGCGCCCTGCTGGAACTTGGTGATAAGGACGATCACCAGCACCAGTGCGGTCATCCCGAAGCCAATGGTGTTGATGGTGCGGGACTTGACCATCCGCCGCTTCACCGCCGGGTCCTTGGCGAGTTTCAGCTCCCGGCCCCAATGCCGGATCATGCCGAGCTGGCTCGTCGTGAAGGAGATGAAGACGCCCACGATGTAGAGCTGGATGAGCTTGGTGACGTCGGCGTTGAACGCGATGATCAGCACCAGGGCTCCGGCGGCCAGCGCCAGGACACCGTTGCTGAAGGCCAGCCGGTCCCCACGGGTGCGCAGCTGGCGTGGCAGATAGCCGTCCTGGGCCAGGATCGATCCCAGCACCGGGAACCCGTTGAACGCCGTGTTGGACGCGAACACGAGGATTACCCCGGTGGCGGCAACCACGATGAAAAAGAAGATAGACCCGCCGCCGAAGATCGTCTGGGCGATCTGGCTAATCGCCGGACTCTGGATGTAGCCCTCCGGCAGCGGCTGGCCGTTCAGCAGGAACTCGGTGGCCGGGTCCAGCACGATGTGCACCTTAGTGGCATTGGCGAGGTAGATGATGCCGGCCAGCATGGAAGCGGCGATCACACCGAGCAGCAACAGCGTCGTCGCGGCGTTCTTGCTTTTGGGCTTCTTGAAGTTCGGCACACCGTTGCTGATGGCCTCAATGCCGGTCAACGCAGCGGCGCCGGAGGAGAACGCACGAAGCAGCAGGAACGCACCGGCAAGGCCGACGAGGCCTTCGTCGAAGCCTTCCGCGGGAACGATCGTGAACGCCGCCGAGGGCGCCTCGCCCAGCTGGCCGGTGACGGCCTGGAAGACGCCGACGGCCGTCATGCCCAGGATGGACGCCATAAAGATGTAGGTCGGGACAGCGAAGACGCTGCCGGCCTCCTTGATGCCGCGCAGGTTCACGAGGGCCAGGATCACCACGCCGATGGTCGCGATGGCAGCCTGCTGGCCGTGCAGCGCGGGCACCGCGGTGGTCAGATAGGTGGCGGCGGAGGACATCGACACGGCGACGGTCAGCACGTAGTCGACCAGCAGCGCGGAAGCCACGGTGAGCCCGGCGTACTTGCCCAGGTTCTCGTTCGCGATCTCATAGTCGCCGCCGCCGGAGGGGTAGGCGTGGACGTTTTGGCGGTAGGAGGCGACAACCGTCAGCAGCACCACCATGACGGCCAGGCCGACCCACGGCGAGAACGCCACGGCACTGACGCCGGCCAGCGCCAGCGTCAGGAGAATTTCGTCCGGCGCATACGCAACGGAGGACAGCGCGTCGGAGGCGAAAATGGGCAGGGCGATCCGCTTGGGCAACAGGGTGTGGGCCAGGCTGTCGTTCCGGAAGGGCCTGCCTACCAGCACCCGCTTCACGGCATTGAAAATTGTCGGCACCACACAAAGCTAGTCCCATTCGCACGCGATGTCATGACGGCGGCCATCCCCGCCCGGCGGCGGGCTCGGCGCGCGGCGGTGGCCGGTATTGTTTTACGCAGCAGCAGTCAAAGGAACTATAGGAGGCACGGTTGGCGCACTTCGTGATCATGGGTTGTGGCCGGGTGGGGGCAACCCTCGCGCACACCCTCGAGGACGCGGGCCATTCCGTGGCCATCATCGACCAGGACGACCGCGCATTCCGGCGGCTCCGGGCGGGTTTCACGGGCCGCAAGGTCACCGGCGTCGGCTTCGACCGGGAGACCCTGAAGCAGGCCGGCGTCGCGGACGCCTATGCGTTCGCAGCTGTCTCCAGCGGTGACAATTCCAATATCCTTGCCACGCGCGTGGCCCGCGAAACCTTCCACGTCCCCCACGTTGTGGCCAGGATCTACGATCCGGGCCGTGCCGAGATCTACCAGCGCCTGGGCATCCCCACGGTGGCCGCCGTGCGCTGGAGCGCCGACCAGGTCCTTCGGCGGATCCTGCCCGAACAGCACCTCGCCGGCGACTTCCGGGATCCCTCGGGCCGGCTTGTGTTGGCCGAGGTGGACCTGGACCCGGAGTGGATCGGGCACCCGGTGACCTCGATCGAAAAAGCCGCCGGAATCCGCGTAGCCTATTTGACCCGCTTCGGCGAGGGCATGCTGCCGGTGGCCGGCACCCTGTACCAGGACGGCGACACCGTCCATGCGATGCTCGGCGTGGACCGCAGCACCGAAGTCGCGCACATTCTTGCCAAGTCCCCCGCCAAGGAGTCCTAAGTGAAAGTCGTCATTGTCGGGGCGGGAAGCGTCGGTTCCTCGATCGCGCGCGAACTGCTGGCCCACAAACACGAGATCCTGCTGATCGACCTGAAGCCCGAGGTGATCGGGCGCAGCGGCCTGCGCGGCGCGCACTGGCTGGTCGGCGATGCCTGCGAGCTGAGCACCCTGCAGGACGCGAAACTGGAGGACGCCGACGTCGTGGTCTCCGCGACCGGCGATGACAAGGTGAACCTGGTGGTCTCGCTGCTCGCGAAGACCGAATTCGGCGTCGGGCGGACGGTGGGCCGGGTCAACAACCCCAAGAACGACTGGATGTTCGACGATTCCTGGGGCGTCGACGTCGCGGTCAACACCCCGCAGCTCATGACCGCCCTCGTCGAGGAGGCGGTGGAGATCGGCGACCTGGTGCGCCTCCTGACCCTGCAGACCGGGGTGTCATCCCTGGTCGAGTTCACGGTCCCCCACGATTCGCACGTGATCGGCCTGACGGTGGGCAGCATCGACTGGCCGGAGGATTCGACCCTCGTGGCGATCCTGCGGGACCAGGCGCCCATCACCCCGAGCCGTGACGATGTGATCGACGGCGGCGACGAGCTGTTCTTCGTGACCACGATCGCGGCCGAGGACGAGCTGCGTGCCCTGCTCTCGCCCGAGTCGACCGGCGATGATGAGCACGCTGACGAACAGCTCCCCGCCGCGGCGGACGACGGCTTCGACGGCTAGTTGAATTTGCGCTGTCAGTTGGAGTGGTTATTCCGCCCGGATAACCACTCCAACTGCCAGCTCAACTGGTTTTGTCGGCCGGTGCGGGGCGGGTCAGCAGCCAGGCGACCCAGATGCCCAGGATGTAAAGCGGTGCGCCCATGAGGAGCCGGGTGGTAGCGAGGGCGGCGAAACCGGCGTCGCCCATGAAGTACAGCGGAACCTGGACCACCAGCCGCAGGGCCAGCACCGCGATAATCACCCAGGTGCCGATCTGGTAGGCCTTGACCCTGGCAGGGTTCTTCCGCCAGTCCAGGCCCTCGTTCCGGATGAACCCGAAAATCAGCCCGGCAAAAGGCCAGCGGACGGCAATCGAGATGGCCATGCCCACGATGTAGCCGGCGTTCGTGAAGAACCCGAGGACATAGAAGTCCTCCGCCTTGCCCGTGCTGTTGGCAAGCCACGCGGAGAGCCCGACGCCGGCGATCCCCGCCAGCGCCTGCGTCAGCGGTTTGCGCTGGACCAGCCGCGTGACCGTGAAAACAGCAGCAACGGCCAGCGCAAGGATCAGGGCCAGCGGCAGCTCACGCGTGATCGTGAACGCGACCAGGAACACCAGGCCGGGGAGGATGCTCTCCGCAATGCCCTGGATCCCGCCGGCGCTTTTGAGTACGTCGATGTTGCCGTTGCTGGAACGGTGCAGGCCGGCCTTGGCCGCGTAGCCTTCGGCGAGCTGCGCCACTGTCGGCTGGTCTGCTGTCGGCTGGTCTGACGCGGGCTGGTCAGCCGTTGGCTGGTCAGCCGTATCCTTCCCGGCCGATCCCTGCCCGGCTGCTGTCTCAGGTTTCTCGGGCAAAGTCATTGCTCCTCCTGGCGGGAGAGTATTTCGTAGCGGGGGTTGAACATGGTGGGCAGGCCGTCGCGCACGGTGACCATGCCCTGGAGGCGGAGTTCCGTGCCGGCCTCGACGCCGGGGATGCGGCGGCGTCCCAGCCAGACCACCCGGAGCCGGTCCTTGGGGCCGAAGGGCCGGTGCCGCCGGGCACCCGCAGCGGCCGGCGGCGCGGCGGGTGCGGCAGCGCCGGCTGCGGACCCCGCGGGAACCGCCGCGGCACGGGTTATCTTGGCGCCGGGTGCCTTGATGATGGGCGCGTCGTGGTCGACGACGACCGCGGTGAAGGCAGCCACCTGGCTTGCCGGCGCGTAGGTGACCGACTCGATGTAGCCGTGGCACACCACTCGGCCGCGGTCCGGCAACCCCCTCACGGAGACGGAAGAGGCCGGATCCGGGCGGGGGGCATCAGCCAATCTGGGTAATCTCCGGTCCACGTTCGGGCCGCTCGAGGTCCGGAGCCGACTGCGGTGCTGGCGCGGCGTTGTCCTTCGGCAGGCGGAGCTGCAGCAGGTCGCGCGGCGGCATCGGGTTTTCACCGCGGACCACCACGATCTGCCGGAACAGGCTCTCAAGCCCGGCGGCCGCGTCGCGGTCCACGGCAGCCTCGCCGCCGAACACTCCGCGGAGGAACCAGCGCGGACCATCGACGCCGATGAAGCGGGCCACGCGGTAGCCGTGGCTTTCGTCGGCGCCGCCGGCCGGCAGCTTGGCGAGCAGCTCGATGCCGAAGCCGCCCGGGATTTCCTCGATCTGGCCGCCCTGGCTGCCAACCGACTGGCCGATCTGCTCGCGGATTTCGTCCCAAAGGCCCTCGGAGCGGGGCGCCGCGAAAGCCTGGAGCTGGAGGCTTGAGCCGTTCAGGTCCATGGTGACGGCCACAACGCGCTGCGTGGCCTCTTCGACCTCGAGCCGGAGCTGGAGGCCTTCCGCGGGGGCAATCAGGAGTGCACCGAGGTCCACATAGCCGTCCTGGTCCTCGATCTCCGAGACGTCGAAGGGACCCGTGGCCCCGCGGCCGGGGACAGCGGAAGTGAACCCGGCGGAGCCGGGAGCAACAGCGCCGGGTGCGGCGGAGTCCTCGGCGGAAGCGTCAGGAACTGCCTCCTGGGTTTCCCCGGGGTCGGTCAGCTGTTCCTGCTTGGCTTTCCTGCCACGCCCAAAAACCATGGGGTTGTCTCCTTAGTTGTGATCCTGTGCCGCCGCGCCGCCCCGCGTCCGCGTGGCGCCCGCCGTCTGCTGCTGTTTCATTCTGTGCCCCTGCAGAAACTCCGGCCGGCTGATACGTCCTGCAAATAAGTCCTGCTCAAAAGTCCCTGCGTAAATACTGCGGGTTTTGCCGGCTGCCGGTCAGACCGGCGCGCCGAAGCCGCCGGTGGATCCGAAGCCTCCGCCGCCGCGAACCGAGTCGCTGAGCTCCTGGACGGGCAGGAACCGGGCGTACTCCACGCGCTGAATAACCATTTGTGCAATTCTATCGCCGCGCTTGAGTTCGATCGCCTGCCGGCGGTCGGTATTGAGCAGCGTCACCGCGATTTCTCCGCGGTAGCCGGCGTCGACGGTTCCGGGGGCGTTCACCACGGTCAGGCCGTGCTTCGTGGCGAGCCCGGAGCGGGGGTGGATCAGGGCCACAAAACCATCGGGGAGGGCAATGGAAACACCCGTGGGGACCAGCCTGCGCTCCCCCGGTTCCAGCACCACGTCCTCGCGGGCGCGCAGGTCCGCTCCGGCGTCGCCAGGGTGCGCATACGACGGCGGCTCCAGGCCGTCGTCGAGCATTTTCAGTTGAACCGTCAGCGTGGGGGTCCCATATTCTGCCACTGCCTCTACGGCAGTCGTTTCTTCAGTCACAGTCCCTCACTCTAACGCCAGCGGGGAACATCAGCCTAGCCGCGGCCGGTGGGAAGGGACGGCCACGGCTGCAACAGGGGCCAAGGTGAAATAGCCCGGAAAAAGTGGAAAGCTGGGCCTATGCCCGAATCCAGTGCAGCCGTGCCTGCCCCCAACAGCACCCCCAGCGACGCCGTTCTGTACAACGAGAAGCTCTGGCCGAACGTCTGGATCTGGCTGGTGGCGGCGGGACTGTCGGGCGCCGGGATCCTGGTGTTCGCCCCCATCAGCCTGGCCGCCGGGCTCACCGCGGCGGTGGTCCTGTTCGTCATCATCGCGGTGCTGCTGGTCCTCTCGACCCCCGCCATCACCGTCACCGGCTCCACCCTGCGCGTCGGCCGGGCCACCATCGAACGCCGCTTCGTCGGTACCGCGTCCGCCTTCCGGGCCGCGGAGGCGACGGCCGAACGCGGCACCCGCCTCAACGGCCTGGCCTTCCTCTGCATCCGCGGGTGGATCGATCCGGTGGTCCGCATCGAGATCACCGACCCCTCAGACCGCACCCCCTACTGGCTGACGTCCACCCGCCACCCGGACCGGCTGATCGCCGCGCTGAACTCCTAGCCTTCGCAGTCCTTGCAGTACTTCAGGCCGTCCTTCTCGCGGGCAATCTGCGAACGGTGCCGGACCAGGAAGCAGGACGCACAGGTGAATTCGTCGGCCTGGGCCGGCAGGACAAGAACCAGCAGCTCCTCCCCTGACAGGTCCGCGCCGGGGAGTTCGTAGCCCTCGGCAAGGTCCGATTCGTCTTCATCGACCACTGCGGACGGCTTTTCCGTGCGGCGCGCTTTCAGCGCCTCAAGGGAGTCCTCGCTGAGGTCCTCCTCAGTCTTGCGTGGCGCATCGTAGTCTGTCGCCATTATTTGTCGCTCACACTCCGCAGTCGTTCGGTTGGGTCGCCGTGCCCGGTGGTCCTTCCGGGCTGTAGCCCTGGACCCCGGAAGCGGTTCTCCGGTGTCAACGCCGGCCACGCGGTTTTTGTGCCCGATGTCGGGTCATTTTTGCTTAAGCCTCCAGTGAAAGCCAGAGTCCTCTGGTCTGTGACGGCCGGCCCCCGCCGCCGCATCCTGGACCGGAAGACCCGGGGAACTGCCAATGGGCCCAAAACTGGCGTAAATTCGCGGAAAATCACGGCGCGCCCTCCGTCCTCACCCGAATTGGCCCGCATCGGTGGCAGAGTTTCGATTGTTAGTAATGCCAGGGTGGAGGATTTGTATGCAGGATCTACGGCTTGTAGGCGTCCACGACGACGGGGAGCATCTCCTGTTGAGCGGCACCGGCGGCGAGATGTTCCAGCTGCCAATCGATGAAGCACTTCGGGTGGCAGCCAGCCGGACGACGGCCAAAGCCGCGTCCGTCGCGGCGGCTACCCCTATTGCCATGTCTCCGCGCGATATCCAGGCGCGGATCCGCAGCGGATCGACGGCGACAGAGGTGGCGGAACTCTCCGGCATTCCGCTCGCGAAGGTCCAGCGCTACGAGGGTCCGGTACTCGCCGAGCGCGAGTACGTTGCCCAGCAGGCCCGCAAAGTGGAAGTCGCCGCCCCCGCCCCCGGCCACGACGTGTACCGTTCGGTGTTCGGTGACCACCCGGCGTCGCTCGGCGACATGGTGGCCCACCGGCTCAGCGCGCACGGCATTGAAGCTTCCACCGTCGAGTGGGACTCCTGGCGGCGTCCCGATGGCAGCTGGAACGTGGTGGCCCGCTTCGAACCCAAGCCCGGCGGCCCCGCCGGTATCGGCGAGGAACCGCCGGCCATGTGGACGTTCAGCCCGGCCCGGAAATCCCTGCAGAACGCGAACCGGTGGGCGCAGCAGCTCAGCGAACTGGAGCCCCTCGACGGTCCCGTACCGGCCCGCCGGCTCACCGCCGTCTCGGACCGCCCCTTTGATTTTGAAACTGACGCGGAGGCTGCCGCGCGCACCGCAACCGCCCAGCTCCAGGTGGTCCAGCAGCTCCAGTTGCACCAGGAACAGGAATCCGACGGGCTGCTGGACATGCTGCGCTCCCGCCGCGGTCAGCGCCTCGGAGTGGACGAAGACGCAGACGATGCCCTCGCCAAGCTGCTGACCAACGGTGTCCCCGCAGCCCACCCGCGGCCCTCCGAGATCCTTGCGGAAGTCCCGGCCGGCCCAGACAGCGATGAGCACGACAACGACAATCAGGACAGCGGCGGAACGGACAGCGGCGATTCCCCCGGAGCCGAATCCGGGGCCGCTGCGCCGGAGCCGGAGCACGTGCAGGCAGCCGGGACGGAACCCCGTCCGGTCTCTGATCCGTGGGAGCGACGGCGCGACGGCCGGCCCTCGATCATGTCCCGCCTCACCCTGGCTCCGCGACATGAGGACGCGCCGGACGATACCCTGAAGCTCCATGACGGCGTCAGTACCGAAACCCGGGAAATCACCATCGCGGCGTCACAGCTGCGGCCCGTGGGCCAGCAGGGACCCACCTCCAGCCCGGGGCTGGACGAGCTGCTGGGCGGCGGAACCTCGCGGCGCCAGCAGCGTGAATCCCCGGCCCCGGCCCGGGAAGACCGCGATGCGGAGCAACCGGAACGCCAGCCGGCGAAGCCGAAGCGCTCCAGCATTCCGAGCTGGGACGAAATCGTTTTCGGAGCCCGCGGCGACTAGCTGAGTCCCCGGACAACCAGGGCCCCGGGGTTGGCAGTGCAAATGCGCGGTCAGGCGCGGGGGGCCCTTTTTCCGTCCGCCTGGAAACAGAGCAGCGGGACTTCGCGTTCGGCTTTCGTCAGCGAACCGTGCTGGCCCACCACGTCGAGGGCTGTGGGCCGGACGCGCCGGGTGTCGTAGAACGCCAGCGGGTCCCGGGCAGCGATCATCACGTCGCCGATCCGCGGGGCGGCCTCGGCCCGGACTTCACCGAAGAGCCCCGCGTTGATGGCTTCCTCGCGGGTGAAAGCCCAGATCCGCTCGCCGAAGCGGGCACGCCAGGCATCGATCAGGCGGGAGCGGCCGGCGTCGCCCTCCGCCCCCTCCAAGTAGAGGTGGACCATCCGCGGCTCGCCGGCCGTGTGGCGGACCCCTGCAACGAGGTCAGGGTCGGCGGAATAGTCGATCCGCTGGGATTCCGGCACGTCGAGCATGCCGTGGTCCGCCGTGAGCAGGATGGTGGTGCCCGCCGGCAGGGTGGCGCTGAGCCGCTTCACCGTGGCGTCGAGTTCCTCGAGCTGGTGCTCCCACTGCGGGGACTGGCAGCCGTGGCGGTGCCCGGCCTTGTCCAGTTCGTTGACGTAGAAGTACATCAGGGAACTGCCGGCACCGGCCATCGCCTCCGCGGCGGCCGCGGTCCTGGCGTGGGAGGTGAGGGCGGTGACATGCCGGCCACCGCGGAGCGCGGCCCGGGTCATGGCGGAGTCGCTGAACTGCGGGAGGCTGACCGTGACGACGTCGACGTGTTCCGCGGCACGTTCGAATACGGTGGGGAACGGCTGCCACACCTGGGGATCGACGCCGGCGTCCCAGCCGCCGAGCATGTTGACCACCCGGTCCTGGTCCGGGTCCAGCACGTCGTAACCCACCATGCCATGCTGCCCGGCTGCGAGTCCGGTGCCGAAGCTGGCCAGTGAGGCTGCGGTGGTGGAGGGGAAGGCGGAGTCCAGGGAGACGGGCACCTGCCCTTGGCCGGACTGCATGACGGAGCGAAGGAACGGTGTGTGCGCCGACTTCTGCTTCAGCAGGCTGCGGCCCAGACCGTCGGCGAGGACGACGCAGACCCGCTGGGAGGCGGGCAGGTTCAGGCGGTTCTCGAAGCCGGGAACACCCAGGCTGGCCGCGGCGCTCGTAAGCACCTCGGCGACGGACCGGTCACCGAAGGCCGGGGCTGCGGGAAGGCTCCCGGCTGTGGTCCGGACTGGGGCCGGGGCGGAGGACAACGGTTCAGGCACGCGGACCGGCGCCATCTCAGCGCTGGTGGCCGCGGCTGACGCGGCTCCCGAAGACACCCATCCGCGGGCGGGGCGGGAGCCCGGGGCCGGTGTGGGGCACCGGGGCGGAGGATCCCGTGTTCACGGCGCGCAAGGCACGGGCGAACAGCTTGGCGTCCTGGACCGCCTGCAGGCCGTCGGCTTCGGCGCTGATCCGGAGCACGATGTCCTCCTGGGCGATGGTGCCGCTGTAGCCATGGTCGGCCTCGCACTGCGGGTCACCGCAGCTGGCCGGGCCCATGTCGAGGCGCTGGCCGCCGGACCACGCGATGGACAGGGTCAGCTCGCGGACCGGATCCGACGGTTTGTAGTCCTGCGGCTGGGCGTACACGTAGCTGAGCACCACGGAGCCGATCTGCGTCACGGGCACGGATTCAGTGGAGACCTGCGCCACCGTCTGCTCCCCCGCCTCGTCGAGCTGCTGGTCGTCCACGTGGGTGATCACCAGCATGTCTTCGGTCAGGACCAGTACGGTGATGTGGCGGCGGACCTCGGCGCGGTCGAAGTGCGTCTCGAGGTGCACGAGGTGCGCCACGCAGTCGCGCCCGTCAAGGGCGTCGGCGACGACGTCGGCCACCAGCCGGGGGTAGAAACCGGCCTGCTGGAGCGCCCCTTCCAGGCTTTGACCCTGCGCACTGTGGTCATGCAGGCCGTGGTGGTGCGCGCCCGGGCGTCCGGAGATGGTCGCCTGGGGCCTGGGTGTCGGAGACTGAAAGCTCATGGTCTCCATTTTCACAGATCGGCTGGGGACATGCTAACCCTCGCCGGCCAGGCGGCGCCCCGCCGCTCCCCGGCGCTTCGCCGCCGCGTGCCTAGGGCTGTCCCAAGGCTGTCAGCTGCGCATGGCGCGGCGGGCACTGTCGGTGCGCTGGGCGGCGTTCGCGATCCGGACGTCGGCGGACAGGATGGCTGCCCCCTCCGGCCCGGCGAGCACGGGGTTGAAGTCGACGAGGGCAATTTCCGGATGGTTGTCCTTGAGCCTGGTCAGCCTGGCGGCGAGGTCCTCCAGCGCCCTGGCATCCACGGCCGGCAGGCCCTGGTAGCCGAAGAGTTTCCGCGAGGCCCGGGGCGCCCGGATGAAGTCATGCAGGTCGGAGCCGGAGAGCGGCGGCACCCGGTGGGCCCAGTCGTCGAGCAGGTTGACGGCGTCACCGGCCAGGCCGAACGACACCACCGGGCCCAGCAACGGGTCCTCGATGGCGCGGAAGGTGCAGGCCTGTCCCACCGGCGCCATGGTCTGCACTTCCAGCGACGGGGAGCCGTAGCGTTCCAGCGACTTGCGCATTTCCAGCACATTCCGCCGCAGCGAGTCCGCGTCCTGGATGTCCAGGCGCACCCCGCCCAGGTCCAGCCGGTGCCGCAGCGCGGGGTCGGTGGTCTTCAACGCCACGGGCCAGCCGAGCCGGTCCGCGGCGGCGACGGCCTCATCGGCCGTTTCAAAGCCGACGGACGGGACCACCCTGATGCCGTAGCGGGCCAGCAGGCCCGCAGCCGTCTCTGGGTCCAGCCGGACCAGATGCTCGCCGCCCACTTTGTCCAGCAGCCGTTCCAGCTCATCGTGCGTGCCGTCCGGATCGCAGCCCTCGGGTTCCACGAACAGGCCCTGGTCTCGGCCCAGCCACTGGGCGTAGCGGACCACGGATCCTAACGCGGCCACTGCCGCCCCGGGGTTGGAGTAGCAAGGAACCACCGTTGATCCCGCCTGGTCCCCCACCATTCCCTCCACATAGATGGACGGGTCCAGCAGCCCGCTGAATGCCGCCACGACGGGTTTGCCGGCCGCCACCGAACATTCGGCAAGCACTCCTGCGATCTTTTCCACGGTGAGGCCGTGGGCCGGCAGCAGCGCCACCACCACCGCGTGGACGGAGTCGGCGGTGAGGACTTCCTGCAGGCTGTGCCGCAGCGCCGGCAGCGCCACGGACATCCCGGCGTCGAGGTCGACGTCGGTGACTATCCGCTCCACCCCGAGACCCTGCGCCGTCGCACTGTCCGCGACGACCTTGCCGAGCGCGCGGGAGTTGCTGAACACGGCGACTCCCGGGCCCTTCGGCAGGGGCTGGCTGGAGACGATCTGGGCGACGTCCATAAGCTGTTCGATGGTCTCGACGCGGATCACGCCGGCCTGGCGCATCATCGCGTCCAAGGCGTCCGGCGGGGCCTGCGTAGTCCGGACGGCGTGGCCGGGAGGCAGCCCGAGGCCCATCGCGTCGGACTTGGCCACGATGACCGGCTTGGTCCGGGCCAGGCGCCGGGCCAGCCGGGAAAACTTGCGCGGATTGCCGATCGATTCCAGGTACAGCCCGACGGCGGTCGTGTCGGCGTCGTCCTCCCAGAACTGCATCATGTCGTTGCCGGAGACGTCGGCGCGGTTGCCGGCGGACAGGAACGTGGAGATCCCGACCCGGCGCCGGCTGGAGGCCGCATAGAGGGAGACGCCGATCGCTGCCGACTGGCTGAACAGGCCCAGGCCGCCGCGTCGGCCCAGCGAGGGCGCCATCGAGGCGTTGAGGGACACGGCAGGGTTGGTGTTCATGATGCCCAGCGACGCGGGGCCGATCACGCGCATGCCGTTGGCGCGGGCCTGCCGGACGAGTTCACGCTGCCGGGCGAGGCCGCGTTCGCCGTCGTCCGCGTAGCCGGCCGTGGCCACCACGATCCCTTTGACCCCCGCGGCGCCGCATTCCTCCACGACTTTCGGGACCTCGGCGTACGGGACGGCGATGATGGCGAGATTGACGGGGCCCGGCACCTCGGAAAGCCGGGCGAAGGAGAGCATGCCGGCGAGCTCGAACGCCTCGGGGTTGATCGCGTAGACGGGCCCGGTGAAGCGGCCCTCAATGATGTGCTCCAGCAGCTGGTAGCCCACGGTGCCCCATTTGCGGCTGGCCCCGATCACGGCCACGGAGGACGGGGCGAGCAGTTCCTGGATGCTGCGGGCCTCCGCGCGGTGTTCGCGGGACTCCATCACGGCGCGGGACTTGTCGGTGGGGTCGATGTTGAATTCGAGGCTGACCACACCGTCGTCGAAGTGGCGTTTGACGTCGTATCCGGCGTCGGAGAACACCATCAGCATCTTGCGGTTTTCCGGGAGCACCTCGGCGCTGAACTTGCGGATCCCGTTTTCCCGGGCGGCGGCCGCGAGGTGTTCGAGCAGGATGGACCCGATGCCCCGGCCCTGGTGCGCGTCGGCGATGTTGAACGCGACTTCGGCTTCTTCGGGGTCATCGAGCCGGTCGTACCGGCCGATGCCCATGATTTCTCCGCCGATGGTGATCACGAGGGCCACGCGGTCCTTGTAGTCCACCTCGGTGAACCGTTTGAGTTCCTTGGCGGAGAGTTTGGACTTGAACGCGAAGAACCGCATGTAGATGGACTTCTGCGACTGCCCCCCGTGGAAGGCCTGGACGGCGTCGGCGTCGGCGGGGTGGATCGGGCGCAGATGGGCCGTCCCGCCGTCGCGCAGGACAACATCGGCTTCCCAATATTCCGGATATACGCCGTCCGCGGGCTGATCCACCATAGGCTTAGCCTAGTCATAAACTTTTGCAGCACACGTTCAGCACCCCTCAGAAGGACCCACCAGCCTCATGGCACGCCGCCAAACCACGTCCCCGGCAGGGGAAGCCAGCCCGGATTTCGTAGAGAATATCGTCGATATCGACGTCACGTCGGAGATGGAAGGATCGTTCCTCGAGTACGCCTATTCGGTGATCTACTCGCGGGCGCTCCCGGACGCCCGCGACGGCCTGAAACCGGTGCAGCGGCGCATCCTGTACATGATGAGCGAGATGGGCCTCCGCCCCGACCGCGGCCACGTCAAGAGCGCCCGCGTTGTGGGCGAGGTCATGGGCAAACTGCACCCGCACGGTGACACGGCGATCTATGACGCCATGGTGCGCATGGCGCAGGACTTCTCGCTGCGCCTGCCCCTCATCGACGGCCACGGCAACTTCGGCTCGCTCGACGACGGCCCGGCGGCCCCGCGCTACACCGAGGCACGCCTCGCGGCCGCGGCGCTGACCCTGACGGACCACCTCGACGAGGACGTCGTCGACTTCGTCCCCAACTACGACAACCAGCTGACCCAGCCGGACGTGCTGCCGGCCGCGTTCCCGAACCTGCTGGTCAACGGCGCCACCGGCATCGCCGTCGGCATGGCCACGAACATGGCCCCGCACAACCTGGTGGAAGTGATCGCCGCCGCCCGGCACCTGATCGATCACCCGGACGCCACGCTCGAGGACATCATGAAGTTCGTCCCCGGCCCGGACCTGCCGACGGGCGGCCGGATCGTGGGCCTGGACGGCATCCGCGACGCCTACGCCACGGGCCGCGGCTCGTTCAAGACCCGGGCCAAGGTGGAGGTCGAGCAGCTCTCGGCCCGCCGCACCGGTCTGGTGGTCACGGAACTGCCGTACATGGTGGGCCCGGAGAAGGTGATCGAGAAGATCAAGGACGCCGTCAACGGCAAGAAACTCACCGGCATCAGCGACATCGTGGACCTCACGGACCGCAAGCACGGCCTCCGCCTGGTGATCGAGCTGAAGAACGGTTTCAACCCCAACGCCGTGCTCCAGCAGCTGTACCGCTACTCGCCGATGGAGGATTCCTTCGGCATCAACAACGTCACCCTCGTGGACGGGCAGCCGCAGACCCTCGGGCTGCTGCAGCTGCTCTCCGTCTACGTTGAGCACCGCATCAACGTCGTCCGCCGCCGCACAGCCTTCCGCCTCGGCAAGAAGAAGGACCGCCTGCACCTGGTGGAAGGCCTCCTGATCGCGATCGTGGACATCGACGAGGTCATCCAGATCATCCGTTCCTCGGACGAGGCGGCCGCGGCCCGGACCCGGCTGATGTCCATTTACGACCTCTCCGAGATCCAGGCCAACTACATCCTGGAGCTCCGGCTCCGGCAGCTGACCAAGTACTCCCGGATCGAACTCGAGAAGGAGCAGGACGAGCTGCGCCGCGAGATCGCCGAGCTGGAAGCCATCCTCGGCTCCAGCGAGCGGCTCCGCGCCCTCGTCTCCGCCGAGCTGGCCGAGATCGCCGAGAAATACGGCACCCCGCGCCGCACCGTCCTGCTCGAATCCGAGGCCGTCTCCCCCACCGTCGCCGCCCTGGCCGCCGCGCCGGGAGCCAAGGGCAAGGCCGCACCCCTGGCGCTCGAGATCGCGGACGATCCCTGCTGGGCGATCCTGACCGCGTCCGGCCAGATCGCACGCACCGCCAACCAGGACAGCCTCGCCGAGTCCGGCCCGCGGACCCGGCACGACGTGTTCACCTCCGTGGTCAAGACGTCCGCGCGCGGCGAGATTGCCGCCGTCACCTCACAGGGGCGCATGCTCCGGCTCCAGGTGATGGACATGCCCGTGCTGCCGCCGACCTCCGGCACGCCGAACCTGGCCGGCGGGGTGCCGGCCAAGGACTTCATCACGCTGCTCAAGGGCGAATCCCTCGTGGCGTTCGCGCCGCTGGATGAGGTGCTGGCGGTCGGTACCGCGCAGGGCGTGGTCAAGCGGGTCCAGCCCGACTACCCGCTGAACCGCGAGGACTGGGAAGTCATCGCGCTCAAGGACAAGGACACCGTGGTGGGCGTGGCCCCCGCAGTTTCCGACGACGTCGACCTCGTCTTTGTGACGCGGCAGTCGCAGCTCCTGCGCTTCCCCGCCTCCGCGGTCCGTCCGCAGGGCCGGACCGCCGGCGGCATGGCCGGCATCAAGCTGGCCGCCGGGGACCGGGTGATGTTCTTCGGCACCGCCAGCCCGGCCGACAGCGACGCCGTCGTCGTCACCATCGCCGGTACGGACGGCGCACTGCCCGGGACCGCCCCGGGGGCCGCCAAGGTGACCGCCCTCTCCGAATACCCGGCCAAGGGCCGCGCCACCGCCGGGGTCCGGGCACACCGTTTCCTCAAGGGCGAGGACACCCTGCTCCTCGCGTGGGCAGGCCACGGCCCCGCCAAGGCATCCTCCCTGGCCGGGGTGGCCCGCTCCCTTCCCGGCGAACACGTCCGTCGCGACGGGTCCGGTATTCCGCTCTCCCAGGCCGTCGACGCGATTGGCCCGAGCATGTCCTGGCAGCCGGAGCCCGGGGCGGAAGCCTAGGCCCGCTGGGGTTTTGGGGCTGCGGGTGTCCGGGGGCGCTCGTCACGCCCGCCGCACTCATTCAGCACGAGTGGCCGCTATAAGGCCTGCCAATGCGGCCATTCGTGGTGAATGGCCGGCACGGGGCTCAGCCACGTACCCCGGCACCCCTGATGCGGGCCGGACATGAAGGGCCGTGCGCCTCGGCTCTGGCGGAATACCCCTAGACTGCTCGCATGCCTATCATCCCTGATATCAAGGATTGGACCTGGGTCCTGCAGCGGCCCTGCCCGGAGTGCGGATTCGATGCCTCGGCGGCGACGCCCGCGACGGCGCCGGGAATCGTGGAGAGTATGCTCCCGCGCTGGCGTGCGGCCCTGCGGCGCCCCGACGTGGCGGAACGGCCCGACGAGAACACCTGGTCCGTCCTCGAATACGCCTGCCACGTGCGCGACGTCTTCGCCCTGTTCGACCACCGGCTCGACCTGATGCTGACCGAGGATGACGCCCGGTTCGCGGATTGGGACCAGGACCTCTCTGCGGTCGAGAACGATTATGCCAACGCCGACCCGGCCGAGGTCAGCACCGAACTCACCGCAGAGGGCGAACAGATCGCCGCTTCCTTCGGCCGCGTCCCGGAAGATCAGTGGGGGCGCAAAGGCACCCGCAGCAACGGGTCGGAGTTCACCGTCCTGACGTTCTCGCAGTACTTCCTGCACGACGTGGTCCATCACCTCCACGATGTGGATGGGTAGCGTGTGGACGGGTAGCTACAGTTCCTTGTCCCACGCCGTGCTGGTGTTGACGGCGACGTAGCCCATCTTGGCGTAGAGGGCGAGTGCCCCGGTGGGGTTTTCCGAGTCGACGTCGAGCGAGGCCTTGTCCATGCCCGCCGCGGCGAAGCGGCGCATCGCATCGGCGAGCAGGGCCTGCGCCACCCCGCGGCCGCGGAACTCGCGCCGCACGCCCAGCAGGTCCGTGTAGCCCTCCTTGTAGCCGCGCGCCACGGCCCCGGCCTCGTCATGACTGGCGAGCTGGTAGCCGGCCACTTTCCCGGTGGACCGCTCCACGGCGACGGCGCTCAGATCCGGCCGGGCCAGCGGATCGTTCACCACGAAGCCCCAGCCTTCCTCATCGCGGGGCTCGCTGCCCCAGTGGTCCCGGAAGGCGTCGTTATGCGCCAACCGGACGGGCTCGTGCAGCTCGGGGCCGAAGCCTACGAGGTCCAGTCCCTCGTCCAGCACGGCGTCGGGAAGGCCGTCGTTGAGGGGCCGGTGCATTTCGTTGTAGTAGCGGACAATCCGGTAGCCGGCGTCCTCGAACAGGGCGGCCTGGTGTGCATGCTGCTGTTCGATATGGAGCCGCAGCCTCGGCGTGGAATCCGGCACGGCGTCCTCGGCGAAACGCTGGCGGGTCCTCGCCTCCATCCAGCCCAGCAGCCCGGTGCCGATCCCCTTGCCTTGCCAGGCGGGATCGACGCAGCCGTACCCGATGGCCTTCTCGCCGTCCGGGTTCTTGGTGATCCGGCCGTAGGCCCGGGTCACGCCGTCCGGGTCGAAGCCGAGGATGGTGTTCGCGTCGGCCGGGTTCTTCTTCGAATCGAGGACCTGTTCCAGATCGGCGCGGCGCTCGAACCAGACGGGCTGTTCGACGGCGGCCGTCCGGGCAATCAGCTCCGCCCAATCGTCCAGGTCCGCGGTCCCGGCGGCACGCCAGTGCAGGCGTGGGTCCAGGCTGGCTTGGGGCTCTGCGTCGGGGTGTGCGTTCATGGCAACAGGCTAACGTCCGGCCTACCCCCGCGCCAGCAAAGGCGTTGACTCCGCTGTTGGCTCGGTGGCCGGGGCGGGCGCGCGGTCCAGGTCGAGGCGGCTGTCATCCGGGGAGATGTCGTCCGGGTTATGCGTCACGAGGACCACAGTGCGGTCCCGCAGCCCGCTCCGCAGTTCGGCCAGCATCGCCCGGCCGGACTCCGCATCCAGGTGGGCGGTGGGTTCGTCCAGCAGGATCACGTCCGCACCGGTCAGGAGCGTGCGGGCCACGGCAAGGCGCTGCCGTTCGCCTCCGCTGAGGAAGGCCCCTCCCGGTCCGATCCGGGTGTCCAGGCCGTGCTCCAGCCGCCCGATCAGCGGCGCGAGGCCCACCGCGGCCAGGGCATCCTGCAATTGCTGCTCCGCTTCTCCCCCGCGCTGGCCTTCCGGGAGGCCCAGCAGCAGGTTGCCGCGGATCGTCGAGTCGAAGAGGTGCGCCTCCTGCGGGCACCAGGCCGCGCGCCCGCTGAGCAGGATGCCACCGCCCGCGGCCGGGAGGAAGCCCAGGACGACGGCGAGCAGCGTGGATTTGCCGGACCCCGAGGCCCCGGTGACGGCGAGCCAGCGGCCGGGCTCGGCGGTGGCGGTGACGCCGGTGAAGACCGGCGGTCCGCCCGGCCACGCGGCCGCAAGGTCCCGGAGCTCGATCCCGGCGTGGCCGCCGGGCCTGCCGGCCACGGGGACCAGCCCTCTGGACGGCTCGGCACCTGCGCGTGCGTCGGCGCCGTCGAGGACACCGGCTTCGCCGACCCGCCGGAGCACGGCACGCAGCGCCGGGTACTGGCGAACCGCCGTCGTGATGGCCGCGTAGGGTTCCACAAGCGCGAGCTGGAGCAGCACCACGACGGCGACCGTCGACGCTTCGACCGCACCGCTGAGGGCCAAGGGGGCTGCCAGCACCGCGCTGGCCATGGCGGCGGTCCCGCAGGCCAGTACGGTCAGCCCCTGGCCCAGCCCTTCGGCCCACGCCGAGCGCTGGGAGGCTGCGGTTGCCGAGCGGTCCGCCCGCGTGATGGCGGCGAGCACCGGCGCCCCGACGCTGTTGGCGTGCAGTTCGGCGCGGGCGTCGAGGGCCGCCGCGACCTGGCGGAGGACGCCGGAGCGCAGCCGCTGCTCGTTCCGGGCGGACATCCGGTCCGCGGCCAGCGCCAGGGCAGGGGCTGCCGCGAGGCTCACCAGGGCGGCCGCGACAACGGCGGGAAGCGCGGCAGGCAGCAGCAGGGCGATGCCGGTGACGGCGGCGGCGCCGACGGCGACGGCGGTCAGCGGGGGCAGCACCACGCGGGGCAGCAGTTCCCGGACCGTGTCGACGTCGTCCACCACGGTGCCCAGGACGTTGCCGCCCTGCAGCAGCCGGCGCAGCGAGAGGGCGCGGCGGCTCAGCGATTCCCAGAGCCTGCCACGGAGCCGGGTCAAGGCGGCGAAGACGGCGTCGTGCAGCAGGAGCCGTTCCAGGTAGCGCAGGCATGCCCGGCCGATGCCGAAGAACCGCACCCCGACGATCGCGGTGAGCAGGTACAGGATGGGCGGCTGCTCGCTGGCGCGGATGATCAGCCATCCGGAGAGCCCGGCGAGGGCGACGGCGAAGAGGGCCGCCAGTGTGCCGACGACGCCGGCCGCCGCGAACTTGGCCCCGACCGGGGCGAGCAGCCGGCGGAGCTGGGCCGCCGTAGAAGAACGCTCGGTGCTTCCGGCGGCCCCGTCGCGCGGCATGCCGGTGTTCCCGGCCGGCCGGAATCCGGGCTGACCGGGTTCGGCCGGTCCGACGTCGGCCCGGCGGACCTCAAAGTGCGGGGCTTCGACGCCGGGCACGCCGGCAGTGACAGCGGCAGCCGCAGACTCGATCGTGGCGCCGGGTGCCACTGCCACGAGGTCGTCGGCGAGTTCCCGGGTCTGCCGGTCGTGGGCCACCAGCAGCACGGTGACCTTTCCGCGGAGCGCGGTGATGGCGCCGCTGACCGCGGTGGCCGATTCCCGGTCCAGGTGGGCGGTGGGTTCATCGAGCAGCAACAAGGTGGCTCCCGCCTCGATCCGGGCGAGGCCGCGCGCCAGTGCGACGCGGCGCAGCTCCCCCGGGCTGAGTTCGGCGGGATGCTTCGCGGCGAGGTGGTCCGCGGCGCACGCCGCCAGGCAGCGCAGGACCGTGGCGTCGCCAGGGCAGGAGGTGGCGCCGGCCGCCGCAGCTCCCAGATACAACCGGACCTCCTCCAGCACGGTCGGGGCGACCATCACGGGATGCTGCGGCACCCAGGCGATGTCCGCCGTCGTAAATCCTTCGAGCCGTCCGGTGACCGTTGTTTGCAGATCAGGCCGGTCAGCGGCGCCGCCGGTTCCGATGATGCCCGCCAGCACGCCCAGGACTGTGCTCTTGCCGGCACCGCTGGGGCCGTCGAGGGCGGTGATCCGGCCCGCGGCGGCGGTGAAGCTCAGAGGCCCGACGGCGGTGTCCGCCCTGCCGCCGTAGCGGACCGTCAGTCCGGCCACGCTGAGGGCGGGCGGGCCTGCGGGAACACCGGATCCGGCGACGGAGGAGGAGGCGGAGGCGGCAGCGGGCCGCAGCGGAGAGGGCTCGGGCGCTTCCAGGACGGCGGTGGTTTCGGCGAGCGCGGCACGGCCTTCATCGCTGGCGTGGTGCGCGGTGCCCAGTTCCCGGAGCGGGAGGTAGCAGTCGGGGGCGAGGATCAGGGCCAGCAGCCCCGCCTCGAGGGCCATGTCGCCGTGCACGAGGCGGACACCGATGAAGACGGCAACGACTGCGACGGAGATGGTGGCGATAAGTTCCAGCGCGAGGGCGGAGAGGAAAGCGGTCCGCAGGGTGCCCATGGTCCGGTGGCGGTATTCCTCGGAGAGATCCTCGAGGGCCTTGCGCTGGGCCGTGGCGCGGCCCAGGCCCACGAGGACGGGCAGGCCCTTGGCGAGCTCCAGCATGTGGCTGGACAGCCGGGCCAAGGCCGATTGGGCTTCCCGGACGCGGTCTTCGGTGTAGCGGCCGATCAGGACCATAAACAGCGGCACCAGCGGCACGGTCAGCACGATCACGGCGGCGCTGATCCAGTCGGCGTACAGGATGCGGGCGCCCAGCAGCAGCGGGATCGCCGCGCAGTTCACCAGGGCGGGCAGGAACTGGGTGTAGTAGTTGTCGAGGGCGTCCAGTCCCCGGGTGGCGAGAATGGCGAGCCCGCCGTCGGAGGGGCCGGCCGCCCGTGTGCCGTTGCGCAGCGTACGCTCGAGCAGTTGCGAGCGCAGTTCCTCCTTCACGCCCAGCGCGGCGCGGCGCGAAGCCACGGCCTGGGCCCAGACAGTCAGGGACCGCAGCACCACTCCGGCAACCCCCCAGTACAGCTGGGCCCCCCAGCCGGGATCGCCTGCCATCAGCCCCGCAAGCATGGAGGCTACGGCCTGCCCCATCAGGACGTGGGACAGCGCCTTCAGGGCAGCAAGCAGGCCCAGCAGGTAGAGGGCGGCGCGGTTGGCGGGGCCTGAGGGGAACTGCGGTCTCATGAGTTGCTAGTCCTTCGGTGCCAGCGCCCTGGCGGCGATGGCGGGGAGGAAACTGTGGGCCTCGGGAATGTGCGCGTCGCTCACCCGGCGCCGGAACACCCAATACGTCCAGGCCTGGTACGCGAGGACCAGCGGCAGCCCGATGCAGGCAACGATAGTCATCAGCCCCAGGGTGTAGTCCGAGGACGAGGCATTGGAAATGGTCAGGTTGAAGTCCGGATTCAGCGTGGACGGCAACACAACTGGGAACGCAGCACCGAAGATCGAGGCGCTGCCCAGCAGCAGGAACGTGCCCAGGGACAGGAACGCCCGGCCTTCGGCACCCGTGCGGGCAAAGTTCCAGGCCAGGACGGCGGCCACGACGGCGGCGACGACCGCCAGCCCGGTCCACACCTCGCCGCTGAGCAGCTGCAGGCTGACCGCCCAGCCCGCCATCGGCAGCAGGAGGACGGGCAGGAGCCGGACGAACCACTGGCGTGCGCGGTGCCGGACGTCGCCGTCGGTCTTCAGCGCCAGGAAGGCGAGGCCGTGCAGCAGCGAGAATCCGACGACGGCGAGGCCACCGAGCACCGCGTAGGCGCTGAACCAGGCGAAGGGCCCGCCTTCGCGGTCGCCGTTGGCGTTCAGCGGAAGTCCGGTGGTGGTGAGGCCCAGGGCGGCTCCAATACCGAAGGCCGCCACGAGGGAGCCCAGGGAGATGGCCCAGTCCCAGCGGGCACGCCACCGCGGGTTGTCCACCTTGCCCCGGTACTCGAAGGCCACGGCGCGGAAGATGAGGGCCACCAAGACCAGCAGCAGCGGCAGGTAGAGCGCGGAGAACAGGGAGGCGTACCAGAGCGGGAAGGCCGCGAAGGTGGCGCCGCCTGCGGTCAGGAGCCAGACCTCGTTGCCGTCCCAGACCGGACCGATCGTGTTGAGCAGCACGCGGCGTTCGGTGTTGTTCCGGGCGAAGCCCTTCATCAGCATTCCGACGCCGAGGTCGAAGCCCTCGAGAAAGAGATAGCCCGTCCACAGCACCGCGATGGCGATGAACCAGATGGTGGGAAGCAGTTCCATGCTGAGTATCCTCTGCGTTTCTTGTGGGAGCGAAGGCTTAGTAGGCGAAGGCCAGGACGTCGTCCCCGGGTTTGCCGGGGCCACCGTCCTTAGGGGTGGCGTCCTCGTTCTCGTCGACGGGGACGTGCGCGAGTTCCGGCATGGCGGCCGCCACCCCGCCCCGGATGTACTTGACCAGCAGTTTGACCTCGACCACCAGCAGCACCGCGTACACGGCGGTGAGCACCACCAGGGAGGTCATGAGCTCGCCGGCCGACACCCCGGGTGAGACGGCCGCGGCGGTGAACATAAACACCTGGTCGATTCCGCTGGGGTCCGGGTTGGGGGCGACGACGAACGGCTGCCGGCCCATCTCGGTGAAGATCCAGCCGGCCGCGTTGGCCCCGAACGGCGCCAGGATTCCGAACACGGCCAGCCGCATGAGGCCACGGGAGGCGGGGACGGTCCCCTTGCGGGTGAGCCAGAGCGCGACCGGCGCGGCGGCTGCCGCGAGGATCCCGAAGCCGATCATCATCCGGAAGCCCCAGTAGGTGACCTCCATGACCGGGACGTACTGGATCTCCTGGCCGGCCCGTTCCCCGTAGATGGGGTTGTCCGGCAAGTGGGTGCCGTAGTCGGCCTTGTACTGGTCCAGCAGGCTGTTCACGCCCTGGACCTCGGTGGTGAAGTCCCCCTTGGCAAGGAAGGAAAGGATGCCGGGGACCTCGATCACGGCGACGATATCATCGCAGTTCTTGGTGCCAAGGTTGCCGATGCTCAGGATGGAGAAGCCGGTGCCGTCGTGGCAGGCCGCTTCCGCGGCCGCCATCTTCATGGGCTGCTGCTCGAACATGAGCTTGCCTTGCAGGTCGCCGGTGAAGGCGGTCCCGGCGAAGGAGATCATGGCGACAACAGCGCCGATCCGCAGGGAGCGGATCCAGACGGCGTGGTCGGTGCGGTCCCGGCCGGGGATTGCGGACTCGCCGGGAACCACCTTGCCGTCCGCCCCGATGGTGTCGATCCCGTCATGGCGGCGGCGCCACAGGTGGTACCAGGCGATGCCCAGCAGGAAGGCGCCGGCGACGGCGAGGGCGCCGAAGATGGTGTGCGGGACGGCGACGAGGGCGGTGTTGTTGGTGAAGACCGCCCAGGCGTCGGTCATCACGGGACGGCCGTCGATCATCTCGACGCCGACCGGGTGCTGCATCCAGCTGTTCGCCACGATGATGAAGTAGGCGGAGAAGACCGAGCCGATCACGGCGATCCAAAGGCAGGCAAGGTGGACGGCGGGTTTGAGCTGCTTCCAGCCGAAGATCCAGAGGCCAAGAAACGTCGATTCCACGAAGAACGCCAGCAGGGCTTCCATGGCCAGCGGAGCCCCGAACACGTCGCCCACGAAGCGGCTGTACTCGCTCCATGCCATGCCGAACTGGAACTCCTGCACAATGCCGGTGGCGACGCCCATGATGAAGTTGATCAGGAAGAGCTTGCCCCAGAACTTGGTCATCCGGAGGTACTCCGGCTTGCCGGTGCGGTGCCACATCGTCTGGATCACGGCGACGACCAGGCCCAGGCCAATGGTGAGCGGCACCATCATGAAGTGGTAGACGGTGGTGATTCCGAATTGCCAGCGTGCGATTTCCAAGGCGTCCAAGGCAGTCCCTAACTTTGCTAGGCGAGCAACTTCTACGTCACGTAGAAAGCTTCTTCTACAGAGTGTAGAACACTTTGATCGTTTCCCTGCACCCCAGAGTCCCATGGTGCGCCACGGCCCGCAATGAAGGCTTAGGAAGCCGACGCCCACCCGCCGGCGGCACCGCCGCCGGCGACAGCCCCGCCTTCCGGGCCGTCCGGAACGGTCCGCCAGGCGGGCGCGACACGCCCGGAAACGCGCAGTTCTACTTCATGTAGAAACTATCCGCAAAACACGGTAAATTTAGGACTGAAGTATCCACTTACCGCCCGGCAGAGTCGATTGGCCGAAGCGGCACTCAAGAAGGACGTACGGAATGGCAAGTCTCGGTGAACTGGAACGGGCAGTGATGGACCTGCTCTGGGCAGGCCATGAGGCTGCAACGGCGAACACGCTGCGGGATCTGCTGGCGCAGAGCACCCGTGCGGAAAACGGCACCGCAGGGCATGAGGGCAAGGACCTGGCTGTCACGACGGTCCTGACCGTGCTCTCGCGCCTCGAGCGCAAGGGCCTGGTGGAGCGCGAACGCGGCACCCGCCCGCACCGCTACCAGGCAGTCTCCAGCCGTGAGGACCACACCGCTGAATTGATGCACGAGGTCCTGGGATCCGCGCCGGACCGGGAGGCCGTGCTGGCACGCTTTATTGGTTCCGTCACCGATACCGAGGCAGAAACGCTGCGCAAGCTGCTGGGACTCAGCTAGCACCCGATGTTCTGGACCTCATGGTTTCTGGCGGTCCTGGCGATAGTGCTGGCCTGGCCGGTGCCTATCTTGCTTTCCCGCGCCCAGTGGCCGTCGCGTTCGCCGTTCACGGCCATGCTGCTCTGGCAGGCGATCGCCCTGGCCGGCGGGCTGTCCATGATCGGCGCCATGCTGGTCTACGGCCTGGAACCGGTTGGCGACAACCTGCTGGCCGGCCTGGAGGCCCTGGCCGGGATGGTGTTTCACAATGCGCCTACGACGGAACTGGGCTTCTGGCATATCTTTGCCCTCTCGGCCGCGGCGCTGCTGACGGCCCATCTGGTGTTCACCCTGCTGCTGACCTACTACAAGATCCAGCGCCAGCGGCGGCGGCACCGAGAACTGCTGGCGCTGCTGGCCTCCCCCTCCGCGGACGGGCCCCGGACCATGGTGATCAACGTCGACTCCCCGGTCGCGTACTGCCTGCCGGGAGGCGCGCGTTCGGTCACAGTGCTCTCCGACGGGCTCATGTCGGCACTGGAACCCGCAGAGCTCCGCGCTGTCCTGAACCATGAAAACGCCCATCTGGACCAACGCCACCATCTGCTGCTCTGGGCCTTTGCAGCCTGGCGGCAGGCCCTTCCCTGGCTGCCCACCACGCGGCTGGCCCAGGAAGCCGTCAGCTCGCTGATCGAGATGCTCGCCGACGATGTCGCGCTAAAGACCGAGAGCAAGGCCACCCTGATCAAGGCGATCGCGATTGTGGCCAGCGGCTCGCCTGGAGCCCCGGACGCCCGGATGGCCTTCGGCGGACCGGAACTGCCCGACGTCGAGCCCGGCCAGCCCGGTGCCACCGGCGGCTCCGGTTCGGCCCGGACGACGGCGTCCCGCGTCAGCCGCCTGCTCTCCCCGCAGCCTCCCCTCCCGGAACCCGTCCGCGCCGCGGTAGTGGCGGCCTGCCTGCTGCTGCTGGCGGTCCCGACGGCCCTGCTGATCGTCCCCGGCCTGCTCGGCTGAGTCCTACCTCCACGGTGGCTGCCGCCAAAGGCGGCCGTCGTGTGCTGACTGCACAGAGGCCGGGCCGCCCCCGCCCGGGGGCGGTGCGGCCCGGCACCCATTGCTCCGCTGTGGCCCGGCTGCTACTTGAGCAGCTTGTTGGCCTTGTATTCGAGGTCCGCGTTGCCGGTCCCGTTGCCCTTGGCCGTGCCGTTGACCGCCGAGGTGGTCATGGCGAACGTCAGGGTGGAGTGGGCGATCGCGTCGGCCATTTCCTCAAGCACTCCATCGTTGATGTTGGCGATGGTGTCGCAGGCCGCGTGGTAGCACGCGTCCAGCGGGGCACCCGCTGTGCCGCCGAAGATCGCCGCCTCTTCTGGCGTCTTGAGGTCCTCCGCGCCGGTGAACAGGCCGCCGGCCGGGATGCCGTTGTTGATGAATCCGAAGTAGTCGGACCGTCCGTCAAAAGCCGTCGGCGCAACGGGCAGGTTCTGGGACTTGAAGTAGTCCAGGAAGACCTTCTCCACCAGCGCTGAGCCGTTGGGGCCCTTTTCGCCGAACGCCGAGCCGTCGCCGTCGTAGACGTAACGGACGAAGTTCGGCGAGCCGACCATGTCGAAGTTGAGGTTGACGGCATGGTCCTTGACCTGCCGGGGTGTCAGCTGGGAGACGTAGTACTCGGACCCGATGAGCCCGTCCTCCTCCCCTCCCCAGAAGGCGAAGCGGACCCTGTTCGTCGGCTTGATGTTTAACTCTTTCAGCTGGATTGCGGTCTCCAGGATCGCGGCCGATCCGGAGCCGTTGTCGTTGATGCCCGGACCTTCGGCCACGGAGTCCAGGTGCGCCCCAACCACGACTGTCCGGTCGGCACGCCCGCCGGTATCCGCCAGGATGTTGAAGGAGTCGATCCGGTTCACGCCGGCATCGACCGCGAGGTGCATCGTCACACTGCCGAGCCCGGCGAGTTCGGCTCCGGTGGCGTAGCTGGTGCTGACCACGGGGATGCCGGCCTGCGGCAGGTCCAGGGTGCCGCCGAACAGGCCGAGTCGGTCGTCTCCCGGGACCACGTTGCCCTGGTTGAAGATGATGACGCCGGAGGCCCCGGCGGCGGCGGCATTGTCCGCCTTGACCCGGAACGTGCACGTGCCGCGCTGGATAAGGGCGATGTTGCCCAGCACGGAAGCGTCAAAATCACCCGCTTCGCAGCCGCTGGTCGAGGCATGGTCGCCGGCAAGGTTCAGGTCGACGGGGATCAGGTGGGCGGTCACGTCGCCGGCACCCGAGTAGGTCATGTCGAGGAAGCCCTCGCCGTACACATAGCTCGTCGGATTCGGTGAGACGCGTTCCAGCGACGCCGAGGTGAATTCGTAGCGGTCATAGCTGAACGGCTGGCGGACCGGATTGTAGCCGGCGTCCTCCAGCGCTTCCTCGATGTAGTCCAGCGAGGCCGCATAGCCGGGGCTGTCAGCCGCGCGGTTGCCGCCGTTGGCAGTCGCGATGTCCTGGAGGGCCTGGAGATGTGCCTTGATGTTCGGGGCCGTCACCGCGGAGCGCAGGGCGCCCGAGTTGGTTCCGGTTGCTGCAAGGGCCGGCGGCGCGAAGCTGACCGCCAGCCCGATCGTGGCGGCGATGGCCGCACGCTGGATATTCCGAGTTTGCCTCATAGGGGTCTCCTGGATTGCTGCGGAATCTAGCCCCGGGCGTCATTGCCCGGAGCCGTGAGACGACACTATCGGAAGGAGGCATAACCGGTTAGAGGGTATTTCGGCACTGGCGAGAGTCCGAACAGACCCTGACAATACGCCCGCTGTTCCCCTGCCCGCGGGGTGTTACGCGTCGATGCGCTCCCGGTCCAGGCTCGCGGCCCCGGCGATGATGAAGTCCTTGCGGGGCGCGACGTCGGAGCCCATCAGCAGGTCAAAGGTCTCCTCGGCCTGCTTGGCGTTGTCGATGCCGACCTTGCGCAGGGTGCGGTGCCGGGGGTCCATGGTGGTCTCGGCCAGCTGCTCCGCGTCCATCTCGCCCAGGCCCTTGTAGCGCTGGATCGGTTCCTTGTACCGCTTGCCTTCCTTGGCAAGCCTGGCCAGCAGGACGTGCAGTTCGGCCTCCGAGTAGGTGTAGATCATCTCGTTGGCCTTCTGGCCGGCGTTGATGACCTCCACCCGGTGCAGCGGCGGGACGGCAGCGAAGACGCGGCCCTCCTCGATCATGGGCCGCATGTAGCGGAAGAACAGCGTCAGCAGGAGCGTGCGGATGTGGGCGCCGTCGACGTCGGCGTCGGTCATGAGGATGACCTTGCCGTACCGGGCGGCGCTGATGTCGAAGCTCCGGCCGGAACCCGCGCCGACCACCTGGATGAGGGCCGCGCATTCGGCGTTGGAGAGCATGTCGCCCACCGAGGCCTTCTGGACATTGAGGATCTTGCCGCGGATGGGCAGCAGCGCCTGGAAATCGGAGGAGCGCGCGAGCTTAGCGGTGCCCAGCGCGGAGTCGCCTTCCACGATGAACAGTTCGGAGCGCGCGACGTCGTCCGTGCGGCAGTCCGCGAGCTTGGTGGGCATGGAGGACGTCTCGAGGGCGTTCTTGCGGCGCTGGGTTTCCTTGTGGACGCGGGCGGAGATGCGCGACTTCATCTCGCTGACAACTTTTTCCAGCAGCAGCGCCGACTGGGCTTTGTCGTTGCGGTTGGACGAGGTCAGCTTGGCGTTGATCTCCTGTTCCACCACCTTGGCCACGATGGCCCGCACGGCGGAGGTGCCCAGGATTTCCTTGGTCTGGCCCTCGAACTGCGGCTCGGCAAGCCTGACAGTGAGGACGGCGGTGAGCCCCGCGAAAATGTCGTCCTTTTCGATTTTGTCGTTGCCGGCCTTGAGCTTGCGGGCATTGGTTTCGACCGCTTTGCGGAACGTCTTCAGGAGCGCCTGCTCGAAGCCGGACTGGTGGGTTCCGCCCTTGGGCGTAGAAATGATGTTGACGAAGGTGCGTACGGTGCTGTCGTAGCCGATGCCCCAGCGGAGCGCGACGTCGACCTCGCAGTCCCGCTCGACCTCCTTGAGGTGGCTGTGGCCCTTCTCATCCAGGACCGGCACGGTTTCCTTGAACTTGCCGGCCCCGTGGAGCCGCCAGATGTCCGTGACTGCGGGGTCGGCGGCGAGGAACTCGACGAACTCGGAGATGCCGCCGTCGTGGTGGAACACTTCCTCGTGCGGGCCGGACTCGCCCGGGGTGCCGGGGAGCCTGCGCTCGTCCCGGACGGTGAGTTTCAGGCCGGGGACCAGGAAGGAGGTCTGCCGGGCGCGGGCGGCGAGTTCGTCGTAGGAGAACTTCGCATCCGGGGTGAAGATCTGCCGGTCCGCCCAGTAGCGGATCCGGGTGCCGGTGACGCCGCGCTTGGCCTTGCCCACGACGTCGAGGACGGAACCGTCGATGAACGGCTCGAACACGGCGGCCGGGTCCGGCCTGGTGCCGCTGTCCTTGAAGCGGCCGGGCTCGCCCCGGCGGAAACACATCCGGTAGGTCTTGCCGCCGCGGTCGACGTCAACGTCGAGACGGGCCGACAGCGCGTTCACGACCGAGGCGCCGACGCCGTGCAGGCCGCCCGAGGCGGTGTAGGAGCCGCCGCCGAACTTGCCGCCGGCGTGGAGTTTGGTGAAGACGACCTCGACGCCGCTCAGCCCGGTTTTTGGTTCGATGTCCACCGGGACGCCGCGGCCGTCGTCGTGGATCTCCACGGAGTTGTCCGCGTGGAGGATGATCTTGATGTCGTGGCCGAAACCGGCCAGGGCCTCGTCCACGGAGTTGTCGATGATTTCCCAGAGGCAGTGCATAAGACCGCGGGAGTCGGTGGAACCGATGTACATGCCCGGGCGCTTGCGGACGGCTTCGAGGCCTTCCAGCACGGAGAGATGCCGGGCGGTGTAATCAGAACTAGGTGCCACGGGGCGGAAACTCCTTCAGGAACGGGACCGTCGCCATAGGACGGGCAAAGCTGTTTGGCGCTCTTCCTAGGGTAGTCGGAGTGCCGCCGTCCGGCGTGCTGCCACTCCCCCGGCGGCCCCGCGCGCGGGAACCCGTTACCGAGACGTGATACGCGTACAGCGAAAGTGGGCCATCCCAGCCATGGTTTCGCTGCGAATGCTGGTTATATAGGTATACCGATCTACCAAGGAGGCCGAACATGACAACAGCAGTTGCGGACCGCACACTGACCACCGTTGACCGGTGCGATCGTTGCGGAGCACAGGCGTATGTCCGGGTTGTTCTCGGCGCCTCCGGGGGTGAGCTTCTTTTCTGCGGCCACCACGCGCGCGCCGTAGAACCGACGCTCAGGCCGCTCAGCTCCGACTGGCACGACGAGACGGCTCGTCTTCACGAGAAGCCGCCGGTTCCGGTCGACTAGACCATCTGAGAAGGGTCCCCTCCGAGTTATTCGGAGGGGACCTTTCCGTTTAACCCGGACCTAAACGGTTTTGACCCGCTCTTAACGAACAACGCGGGGTCACTTCCGGCCCAATCCTCCCAAGAGGATGGGCGGGACGTGACCCCGCGTTGCTTGGTTCCTGCCTAGTCCAGGTAGTCCCGGAGGACCTGGGACCGCGACGGGTGCCGCAGCTTGGACATGGTCTTGGATTCGATCTGGCGGATCCGCTCACGCGTGACGCCGTAGACCTTGCCGATTTCGTCTAAAGTCTTCGGCTGTCCGTCGGTCAGGCCGAAGCGCATCGCGACCACGCCGGCCTCGCGCTCGGAGAGGGTGTCCAGCACCGAGTGCAGCTGCTCCTGCAGCAGCGTGAAGCTCACGGCGTCGGCCGGGACCACGGCCTCGGAGTCCTCAATGAGGTCACCGAATTCCGAGTCGCCGTCTTCACCCAGCGGGGTGTGCAGGGAGATCGGCTCGCGGCCGTACTTCTGGACCTCGACGACCTTTTCGGGCGTCATGTCCAGTTCGAGGGCCAGCTCTTCCGGGGTGGGTTCGCGCCCCAGGTCCTGCAGCATCTGGCGCTGCACGCGGGCGAGCTTGTTGATGACTTCCACCATGTGCACCGGGATGCGGATGGTGCGGGCCTGGTCGGCCATGGCGCGGGTGATCGCCTGGCGGATCCACCAGGTGGCGTACGTGGAGAACTTGAAGCCCTTGGTGTAGTCGAACTTCTCGACAGCACGGATCAGGCCCAGGTTGCCTTCCTGGATCAGGTCCAGGAAGAGCATGCCGCGGCCGGTGTAGCGCTTGGCCAGCGAGACCACGAGGCGGAGGTTGGCCTCCAGCAGGTGGTTCTTGGCACGCTTGCCGTCGTGGATGACGAATTCGAGCTCACGCTTGAGCTTGGGGTCCATGGAGCCGTCGTCTGCCGCGATCTTTTCCTCGGCAAAGAGTCCGGCCTCGATGCGCAGGGCGAGGTCGACTTCCTGCTCGGCGTTCAGCAGGGCGACCTTGCCGATCTGCTTCAGGTAGTCCTTGACGGGGTCCGCGGTGGCACCGGCGGACATGACCTGCTGCACGGGGGCGTCGTCGTCGTCGGCATCGGAGTAGACAAATCCGGAGCCGGTGGCGGCTGTGGCGGCCTTGCCCGGGATCTCCTCGCCGTCTTCACCGATCTCAACGGCTTCGACGACGGCATCGTCGAGGTCAACCTCGACATCGTCGTCGGCGTCGTCGTCACCGTTCGCGGCTTTGCCTGCGGCCTGTGCCGCGGCTTTAGCGCCTGGCTTGGGCCCGCGCTTCTTGGGTTCAGGCTTGGCGACTGCCGATGCGGTGCCGTCACCATCGGCCAAGGCTGCGTCTTTGACAGCCTTGTTGGCTGCGCGCGTGGCAGCGCGCTTGGCGCTCGTCGCCGCCTTCTTCTCCTCAGGGGACAATTCGGCCTGGTCGGCGGGTTCCTTCTTCGCGGAAGACGGGGTCACAGAAAACCTTTCTAGCGGCGGTCTGTGGAATCACCATACGGGCAACACCACTATGACCCTGTCAAGTCCGTGTTTTCCATCAGGTGCAATCACGACCAGCAGAGCCACTAAGTAGAACTCCTGGGGCGACCGTAATGTTCCCTGTTTCCAAGGTCGACTACGAGCACTTAATACACGGACCCAACCGGGTCTCGGCAACCATTGTCTCACGATTTTCGGAATCGACACCGCTCGTCGCCCATCGCGGCCACGGAGCTGCAATATCCTGCGGCCGGCGCCGCGGCCCGACCGCGGCAGGGGCCGCGCCCGCCTCACCTCATGTCACCCCACACCGCCTCCTCCCCGCCCCGCCCCGCTATGGCTTCGCGTCAGGCTACGTCCGGCTCGAACCGCTGCCAGGCTGCCTCCCTCCTGCCTGCCCAGCCACAGAGCGTCCCGCGGCTTGCAAGCTCGTCCAGCAGTGCAGCCAGGCGATAGCCCGGGTGTTCCGCGTCCGCGCGGCTGAACAACGCGTGGGCGAAGGACCCCTTGCCCCGGCACCATTCGATCCAGCCCCGCCCGGTCAGTGCTGCGGCGCCGGCCTCGCCGCCGGCCGTGCCGAGCTGGTCAAGAATCCGCTCCAGGCTGGCCATCCTGGTCCAGTCCGGCAGCGGAGGCGCCAGCCCCAGCAGTACCTCCCCGTAACCGGCCACATCCGGCGGCGGTTCCTTCACAAAAGCGCTCCCGCGGCCGGCTCCACGGCGGCGCGGCTCCCGTGGTGGGAATCCGTCCAGCGGCGGCAACGGAACAGGCGCCCGCGCCCCCGGGACGGATTCAGGCAGCGGACCACCCCGCCCGGCGCCGGGCGCCCCGGAGCCCGGTGCAGCGGAGTCGAACACGCCGAACTCCTCGGCGCCGCGCTGGGCGGTCTCCGGCCCGGCCGCCGCCATCACCAAGACGGCGTCGCGCCAGGGCAGTATGCACAGGGACGCCCGCAGGTAACCAGTGAGCGCCGCCGGCAGTTGGGGCAGCGGGGAGGCGGCGTCCAGGACCCGGGACCAGACGTCGAGGACCTGGCCGAACTGCGCCTGGTCCCGCGCGCGGGAGGAGAACAGCTGCGCCCAGTCCCGCTGGGCCTCCAGCACTGCGGGATCCGCAACCGCCGGTGACGTTTGGAGCTCGGCGCCTGGTGCCGCGCCGACAGTACTGCCACGGAACACCATCTCGGCGTTCAGCCGGCTGTTCCTGATCTCGTCCACGGGCCGGCCCGGCGGAGCACAGCATGACGGGTCGAGGCAATAGGCATTGCGCCAGTACTCCGCGCCGACGAGCCAGGCATCCCGGACCGGCATACCGGCGTCGGCCAGCGTATGTTCCAGCTCCGCCAGGAGTACCGCCCAGGGTGCACTGTCCTGGCGGGCGTCGGTGCCGGTGTCGGTGTCGGTGAAGAAGGCGAGCAGCGACCCGTCCGCCGCGTCGTCGGCCTCCAGATAGGACGCCACAGAACGGGCAAAGGCGGCCGGCCCGGCAGACCCCGTGCCCTCGGGGCTTTCAGGGTTGGGAAGATCCACCCGGAGCGTGGCTCCGAGCCGTTTGCCCTGCATGGTCATGGCCACGAGGCTGCTGGCCGGCCAATAGCCGAGGGAATGCGGTATGAACCCGAGGATGTCCTCCGGGCCGGTGATTCTCAGATGATCTTGAGCTGTCATGAAGCCAGCTTCGCCGAACCAGCAGGCCCGGGTCAGGGGCGGGGTGTCCTATGTGGACAACCCCGGGGGAACCGTCCGTCGCAACCGTCTGAGGCAAGACACTTTCCGCCGATCAGGCGCCCAAAAACAGGGCGTCAGCGATCTGGCGTTCGGCGCCGCTCCGCGCTGAGCCGGCGCTGTTCGGCGAGGGCAGCGAGCAGCGGCGGAACCACGACGCCCTGGGCTGCCATCTGCCGCCGCACCTTCCGCCGGATGACCAGGATGGCCGCTGCCCCGCCTCCCAGCAGCAGGAACTGCACGCTCAGAGCGATCCGGAACGGATCGAGCCCGTACAGCTCGCCCCGGGAGAACCCGGTGGCGTACAGGACATCCAGGACCAGTCCGATCAGGTAAATGGCGATGAGGGAGGCGATGAAGCCGCCCACGTTCACGATCCCGGTGGCGGTGCCGATCCGGTGCGCCGGGTTAAAAGTGCGGGCAAAGTCGAAGCCGATCATGGAACCGGGGCCGCCGACGGCGAGCACCACCACTAGCCCGGCCAGCAGCCATAAGGGGGAACGCCCCGGAAGGACGAGCACGGCCGCCCACGCCGCGGCGGTGGCAGCAGAGATCATCAGCACCATGGTGGACCGCCGCAGGGGGTGCCGCGCGACGAAGGTGCCCATCAGCGGCCCGGCTGCGATGCCCGTGGCCACGTACAGCGTCATGAGCGCCGAGACCGTGGGGGTGTCCAGTCCCTGCGCGGAGATCAGGAACGGGTAGCCCCAGGTCATCGCGAACACGGTGCCGCTGAACTGGACAGTGAAGTGGCTCCACAGTCCCAGCCGGGTGCCGGGCTGGCGCCAGGCATGGGACAGCGAGATCCCGGTGGCGCGCAGCCCGCTGGACGGTTCCCGCGCGGGGTGCCCCGGCGGCAGGTCCTGGAGCAGGACCAGCACCAGCACGAGGGCAAGGGCTGACATGGCCGCCAGCGTCAGGAAGGCGGGGGTCCAGCCGGCCAGATGCAGGATCATGGCGAACGGCACCACGGAAAAGAGCTGGCCGAGCTGGCCGGACATTCCGGTCAGCTGGGTGAGGAGAGGGACACGGGCGGGGGCGAACCAGATCGGGAGCAGCCGGATCACGCAGATAAAGGTCATCGCGTCCCCTGCGCCCACCAGCACCCGGCCCAGCACGCCGCCGGGGATGTTCTCGGCAAACGCCAGCTGGAGCTGCCCCAGGCCCATCAGCACGGCGCCGCCGGCAATCATGGCCCGGGAACCGAAACGGTCCACAAGGATACCGACCGGAATCTGCAAGGCAGCGTAGACGAGGAGCTGCAGCACGGTGAAGAACGAGATTTCGGCCGCGCCGGCCTGGAAGCGTTCCGTGGCCTCCAGTCCCACCACGCCGAAGGACGTGCGCTGGCTCACCGCCACGAGGTACGCGAAGACCCCGATGATCCAGATCAGCCAGGCACGCGGTGAAGTCACTCCCCCATTATGCCCAGCAGGTGGAAAAAATAGTATTTATTCGCCGGGTTCTTTACGGGCCAGATAGGCCTCGACGGCGGCGCCGAGGGCATCTGCATTGGGCAGCTGGTCGTTCTCGTCGGCGAGCAGGGAACGCCGGACGGTCCCTTCGGCGTTCTCGTCGTAGCGGGTTTCGAGCCGTGAAACCACCTGCTGCACATCCTCCGAGGCGTCAATCTGCTCGGCGATCTGGCGTCCGACCTCCCGGCCCGCTTCGCGGAGCCGGTCGGTGGGCAGCATCAGCGAGGTGGCCGCGCCAAGGTATTCAAGACCGGCGACGGCGGCGGTCGGGTATTCAGCTTCGGCAAGGTAATGCGGGACATGCATGACATAGCCGGCAACAT
Organism: Arthrobacter sp. 05N429; assembly: GCF_056397045.1. Lineage (NCBI taxonomy): Bacteria > Bacillati > Actinomycetota > Actinomycetes > Micrococcales > Micrococcaceae > Arthrobacter > Arthrobacter sp. 05N429. The sequence goes on along the minus strand of NZ_JBFTMQ010000015.1, from coordinate 15,212 downwards.
TGCGCCCGGCTTCCGTGAGCCGCAGCTCCAGGAGGTGGCCGACGGCGGCGGGCACCTCGACGGTGGGCTTCCAGACCGAAATGCCCTCGATGAGGTCCGGCCGGTTGCCGTGCACCGTCACGCCGACGGGGCGGGTGTGCGGCACGGGCATCGGGATCGAATGGATCCAGGTGACGAGGTTGACGTCCAGCTCCTCGATGATTCCGACGACCGCGCGGGCGAACCGCTCCCACTGCAGGTCCGGTTCGAAGCCGGCCAGGAGCAGGAACGGGCTGCCGAGCCCGTCGACCAGCCGGTACAGTGCCAGGCGCGGCGCCTGGTAGTCCTGCAGGTGGTCCTCGACGAAGCTGATCTGCGGGCGTCGGGTGCGGTAGTCGATGAGCTGGTCGGCGTCGAACTCCGCCACCCTCCCGACGTCCGGGGTGTCCAGCAGTTCGGCGGTGATCTGCTTGACGACGTGTCCTGCGTCGGCGAACCCGGTGAATCCCATAACGAGGTTCAGCCCGCGCAGTTCGGGGCTGTGGAACAGCACGTCATCACGCAGGTAAAGCGCTTCGGGGTCCAGCAAGGAGCCGGAAATCCGTTCAATCACGGCATGTTCCTTTCGTCGTAGTCGGTGGGAGCGGCCGGGAAGACCCTGCGGGGCGGCGGCGCTGCTATCGGGTACAACACGCCGGACTGCGGGAGCATTCCTGATCCGGATGTGCTCCAGCTCTCATTCAATTGAACACCCGCGCCGGGGAGAGACTACGATCGGAGCTGGCCCCATGACGGATTGAAGACACCATGTTTTTGTCCCGAATGGTCCCGTCTCAAACCGACAGTGGCTTCCGTTCCATGGCAGGGCGCCGAACATGCAGTTCCTGCCGAAAATACTCAGAGAATTGAGGACTTTCCTCGTGGTCAAGAATACCGAAGTGAAACTCAGTGCAATCGCAGGGGATCTCAAGAAGTCCCCCAGCGACGCCCTCGTCATCGGCGTCGGGCAGGGCACGGACGGCCCCGTCCTGCTCAGCAACCCCCTGACGGCCAAGGCCGCCGAGGCCCTGGCGGAATCACTGAGTGTTCTTGGCGTCACCGGCGCAGCCGACCAGGCCCACCGCCTCCCCGGCCTGGCAGAATCCGGGGCCAATGTTCTGGTGCTCGCCGGCGTCGGCAAGGTATCCGCCACGCAGCCGCTCACCGAAGAAGCCCTCCGCCGCGCCGCCGGCTCGGCCGTCCGCCAGCTGGCCGGCGTCAGCACCGTCGCACTGGCCCTCCCGACGTCGTCACTCGGCGATGTCGCCGCCGTCGCCGAAGGCGCCGCGATGGGCGCCTACTCGTTCACCGAGTACCGCTCCTCCAAGGACGGCCTCAAGGACCCGGTAAAGAACGTCGTGATCGTCACCGACCTCGCCGCCGACAAGGGCCTCAAGGAGGTCCTGGACCGCGCCGCGCTCATCGGCAAGGCCGTGAATGCCACCCGCACGCTGGTGAACCAGCCGCCGAGCCACCTTTACCCCGAATCCTTCGCGGAAGCGGCCAAGGAACTGTCCAAGGGCCTGCCCGTGAAGGTGACCGTCTGGGACGAGAAGCGCCTGGAGAAGGAAGGCTTCGGCGGCATCCTCGGCGTCGGCAAGGGCTCCACCCGGCAGCCGCGCCTCGTCAAGGTCGAATACTCCCCCGCCAGGGCCGCCGCCAAGATCGCCCTCGTGGGCAAGGGCATCACCTTCGACACCGGCGGCATCTCGCTGAAGCCGCACCTGGGCATGGGCGACATGAAGTCCGACATGGCGGGCGCCGCCGTCGTCCTCAACACGGTGCTGGCCCTCGCAGGCATGGGCCTGCCCGTCAAGGCGACCGCCTGGCTGTGCATCGCCGAGAACATGCCGTCCGGCGCGGCCCAGCGCCCCGCCGATGTCATGACCATCTTCGGCGGCAAGACCGTCGAGGTCCTGAACACCGACGCCGAAGGCCGGCTGGTCATGGCCGACGGCATCGTCGCCGCGAGCCAGGAATTCCCGGACGCCATTATCGACGTCGCCACCCTGACCGGCGCGCAGCTCATCGCCCTGGGCGACCGCACCGCCGGCCTCATGGGTTCGGACTCCGTCACCGGGCCCCTCAAGGCCGCCGCCGACCGCGCCGGCGAGCTGGTCTGGCCGATGCCGCTCCCCGAGGAGCTGCGCCCCAGCCTCGACTCACAGGTCGCGGACATCGCCAACATCGGCGAACGCCACGGCGGCATGATGACGGCAGCGGTCTTCCTGCGCGAATTCGTCGGCAAGGGCAAGGACGGCGAGCAGATCCCCTGGGCCCACGTCGACATCGCCGGCCCGTCGTTCAACAACGGCAGCCCCTACGGCTACAACCACAAGCAGGGCACAGGCTGCACGGTGCGCACGCTCGTGGCATATGCCGAGGACATCATCGCCAAATCCGCCTGACCGCGGACATCCAGTCGTCCACGCGGGCTTGTGGCCGGGGCTGATCCCCCGGCCACAAACCCGCGTGACACTGGACACAAGCGCTCCACAAACGCCACGGCAAGGTGGAGCATGTATTAGTGGTTCGCTAAGGTGAACTCCGGTAGTTCCAAACGAAAGGGAACTGGCCTGCTGGCATAATCACGGCAGGGAAGTTCTAAGACCAGATGATGCGTACTCTCGTGTCATCGTTCACGCGAGGGAGCGTTTTAGTGGCCGATCAGGCAACTGCGCAAGAATTCGACATCCTGGTACTCGGCGGCGGCAGCGGCGGCTACGCAACTGCCCTGCGTGCCGTTCAGCTCGGCCTCACCGTCGGCCTGATCGAAAAGGGCAAACTCGGCGGCACCTGCCTGCACAACGGCTGTATCCCCACCAAGGCCCTGCTGCACTCCGCGGAACTGGCCGACCACGCCCGTGACTCGGCGAAGTACGGCGTCAACGTCACCCTCGACAGCATCGACATCACCGCTGTCAACGCCTACAAAGACGGCATCATCGCCGGCAAGTTCAAGGGCCTGCAGGGCCTCATCAAGGGCAAAAAGGGCATCACCGTCATCGAGGGCGAAGGCAAGCTCCAGGGCACCGACACCATCGTTGTGAACGGCACCGCGTACAAGGGCAAGAACATCGTCCTCGCGACCGGCTCCTACTCCCGCACCCTGCCCGGCCTGGAAATCGGGGGCAAGGTCATCACCTCCGACGAAGCCCTCACCATGGACTTCATCCCCAAGAGCGCCATCATCCTCGGCGGCGGCGTGATCGGCGTCGAGTTCGCCTCCGTCTGGAAGTCCTTCGGCGTCGACGTGACCGTCATCGAGGGCCTGCCGTCGCTGGTCCCGAACGAGGACGCCACGATCGTCAAGGCCTTTGAGCGAGCTTTCAAGAAGCGCGGCATCAAGTTCTCCACCGGCACGTTCTTCCAGGGCGTCGAGCAGAACGCCGACGGCGTGAAGGTCACCCTCGTGGACGGCAAGACCTACGAAGCCGACCTTCTGCTCGTCGCCGTCGGACGCGGCCCGGTCACGGCCAACCTCGGCTACGAAGAGGCCGGCCTGACCATTGACCGCGGCTTCGTCATCACGAACGAGCGCCTGCACACCGGCGTCGGCAACGTCTACGCCGTCGGCGACATCGTCCCCGGCGTCCAGCTCGCGCACCGCGGCTACCAGCAGGGCATCTTCGTCGCCGAAGAAATCGCCGGCCTCAAGCCCGTCATCGTCGAAGACGTCAACATCCCCAAGGTCACCTACGCCGAGCCCGAAATCGCCACGGTTGGCTACACGGAGAAGGCTGCCAAGGAAAAGTTCGGCGACGACCAGATCCAGACCCAGGAATACAACCTCGCCGGCAACGGCAAGAGCTCCATCCTGGGCACGTCCGGCCTGGTCAAGCTGGTCCGCCAGAAGGACGGCCCCGTCATCGGCGTCCACATGATCGGCGCCCGCATGGGCGAGCAGATCGGCGAAGCCCAGCTGATCGTGAACTGGGAAGCCTACCCGGAGGACGTGGCCCAGCTGGTCCACGCCCACCCGACCCAGAACGAGTCCCTGGGCGAGGCGCACCTGGCCCTGGCCGGCAAGCCCCTTCACGGCTAGCAGTTCCGCCCGCACCACCGCAAGAACATTGCGCTTAGTGCACCCGGCCCGAAATGCCGGGTGCACTAAGCTCAACCAAGGCAGCAATCATCCGCACTAAAGATCAATAAGGAGAACGGGGACGACATGTCTGAATCCGTTAACTTGCCCGCCCTCGGTGAGAGTGTCACCGAAGGAACCGTCACCCGCTGGCTCAAGCAGGTAGGTGACCGGGTAGAAGTGGACGAGCCGCTGCTCGAGGTTTCCACCGACAAAGTAGACACCGAGATCCCCTCTCCGATCGCCGGCGTGATCGAGGAAATCCTCGTCGCCGAAGACGAGACCGCTGAAGTCGGCGCACCGCTCGTGCGCATCGGCGACGGCTCCGGCTCCGGTTCCGGCGAGGCTGCCGCCCCGGCCGCCGAAGAGGCACCCGCCGAAGAGGCGCCCGCCGAGTCCCCCTCCGCTGCTGAGGCTCCGGCTCCGGAAGCCGAAGCACCGGCTGCCGAAGCCGCCGCTCCGGCACCCGCTGCCGAGGCCGCTCCCGCCGGCGAGGGCCACGAAGTCACGCTCCCCGCCCTGGGCGAGAGCGTCACCGAAGGCACCGTCACCCGCTGGCTCAAGAGCATCGGCGACACCGTCGAGGTCGACGAGCCGCTGCTCGAGGTCTCCACCGACAAGGTCGACACCGAGATCCCGTCACCGGTCGCCGGCACCCTGCAGGAAATCCGCGTCGCCGAGGATGAAACGGCCGAGGTCGGCTCCGTCCTCGCTGTGATCGGTTCCGGCGCCGCCGCCCCTGCCGCGGCACCGTCGTCGGAAGCTCCGAAAGAAGCAGCAGCCCCGAAGGAAGCGGAAGCTCCCAAGGAAGAGGCCCCCAAGCAGGAAGCTGCTCCGGCTGAAGCTCCGAAGGAGGAGGCTCCGAAGCAGGAAGCCCCCGCCGCACCGGCCAAGGAAGCGGCTCCGGCCGCTGCCGCCGCTCCTGCTGCCCCCGCCGAGTCCGGCTACGTCACTCCGCTGGTCCGCAAGCTCGCCAACCAGCAGGGCGTGGACATCGCCTCGCTGAGCGGCACCGGCGTCGGCGGCCGTATCCGCAAGCAGGACGTACTCGCAGCAGCAGAAGCCAAGGCAGCCCCGGCTCCCGCCGCCGCTGCACCGGCCGCAGCCCCTGCCGCGCGCCCGTCCGCGGACCAGTCCTCGCTGCGCGGCACCGTTCAGAAGGCTCCGCGGATCCGCCAGGTCATTGCCCGCCGCATGCGCGAATCGCTGGACATCTCCACCCAGCTGACCCAGGTGCACGAAGTGGACATGACCAAGGTCGCCAAGCTGCGCGCCAAGGCCAAGAACTCCTTCCAGGCACAGAACGGCTCCAAGCTGACCTTCCTGCCGTTCATCGCCAAGGCTGTGGCCGAGGCCCTGAAGCAGCACCCCAAGGTGAACGCCTCCTACGACGAGGACAAGCAGGAAATCACCTACCACAACGCCGAGCACCTGGCGATTGCGGTGGACACGGACAAGGGCCTGCTGGTTCCGGTCATCAACGACGCCGGCAACCTGAACCTGGCCGGCCTGGCCGGCAAGATCGCCGACGTCGCCGGCCGCACCCGCGACGGCAAGATCGGCCCGGACGAACTCTCCGGCGGAACCTTCAGCATCACCAACATCGGTTCCGTGGGCGCCCTGTTCGACACCCCGATCATCAACCAGCCGCAGGTGGCCATCCTGGGCACCGGCGCGATCGTCAAGCGGGCCGTGGTGGTCGCTGATGAGAACGGCGATGACTCGCTGGCCATCCGTTCGATGATGTACCTCTCCCTGACGTACGACCACCGCCTGGTGGACGGTGCCGACGCGGGACGCTTCCTGCAGACGCTGAAGGCACGCCTTGAGGAAGGCGCCTTCGAAGCCGACCTCGGGCTGTAAGGTCCAAAAAAGCACACCGACGGCGACGGCGGTGCGGGCGCCGGTGGGAAACCACCGGAGTGCCCGTGCCGCCGTCGCCGTTTTTGCTGTTCCGTCCCGGGACGGCGGGTCCTACTACAGTGCGTAGAAGGCTCTGGCTACACTGATGCCATGAACATCGTCTATAACATCATGGTCTTCCTGCACATCATCGGCGCCGCCATGATCGTGGGCATCTGGATCGTCCAGATGAAAAAGCCCACCGTCCACCCCCGCCAGTTCGACGGCGCTGCCCTGCAGCTCATCACCGGCATCGTCATGATGGGTCTCATCCCGGCCCTCGACATGGACGCCAACTACATGAAGCTCGGCATCAAGTTCGCGATCGCCGCCGTCGTGGCCGTGCTCGCGTTCATCGGCAGCCGCAAGTACAAGAAGGACGAGCCGGTCAGCAAGGGCCTCGCCCACGCGGTTGGCGGCCTGGCACTGCTGAACGTCGCCATCGCCACTCTCTGGCAGTAGTCCCCCGGAATATACGACGACGGCGACGCACCCCGCGTGGGGGCGTCGCCGCCGTCGTTAAGCCGGTTCGTCAGTCGCCGGCGATGCAGAACTCGTTGCCTTCGGGATCCTGCATGACGTCCCAGTGGAAATCGCCGATGTCATTGCCTTCCACGAAGCCGGCACCGAGCGACTCGGCGAAAGCGCGCAGCGCCGTGGGATCGGGCCCGTGGATGTCCAGGTGCAGGCGGCGCCTGCCCTCCGTGGGCCGGTCGACCTGCTGGAATGCCAGCTGCGGCGCTCCGGGGCCTGCGGGCTGGAGCCAGACGAACTGATCGAAGCGCGAGGACACCGCGGTGCCCAGCAGCGCCGCCCAGAACTCTGCCAGCCGCTCAGCATCCAAGGCATTGACCATGATCGTGGCGATGCGCGCCGCGGGCGGCGCGCCGGGTTCAGTGATTTCCATGCCGACACTGTACCGATGGCACTTAATCGGCGGGGCTGCAGACGGGTCACAATCCACTGACAGCGGAACCCCCGTGCGCCGGCCCGGCTGAATCCCTAGGATGGGACACGGCACGATCCTGCGCATCGCCGGATCGCGGATTCGCAAATGATGAGGAGTGGACATGGCAGCAACACGCACCGCACACACTGTATGGAACGGCGACCTGATGACGGGCGCCGGCAATACCACCCTGGACAGCTCCGGCCTGGGCAACTTCGACGTCACCTGGAAGGCGCGTGCCGAGGCCTCCGAGGGGAAGACCAGCCCCGAAGAGCTCATCGCGGCGGCGCACTCGGCCTGTTTCTCGATGGCCTTCAGCCTCGCCATCGCCCAGGCCGGCCACACGCCTGAGGAAATCAACACCAAGGCCGATGTCACGTTCGTCCCCGGCACCGGCATCACGGACAGCCACCTGACCGTCAGCGCCCGGATCCCCGGCATCTCCGACGACGAATTCCAGCGCCTGGCCGAGGAAGCCAAGGTGGGCTGCCCCGTCTCGGCCGCCCTCACCGGCATCAAGATCACCCTGGACGCCACGCTGGTCTCCTAGCACCTCTCGCTCCAACGGCGAAGGCCCCCGTTCCCTCACTGAGGGAACGGGGGCCTTCGCCGTTGGCTGTCTGCGCTTGTCGGGCGCCGCTTCCTAGTTGCCGGCCCGGCGGGCCGGCAGCGGGGCAGGCCGGACGAGGCGGTAGCCCTCGCGCAGCGGCGGCCGGTCGGTGGGGAGCTCCTGGATCATTTCCTTGAGTGCGCCGATGCCGTACTCCAGCTGCGGGTCGGTGCCGGCGGCGTAGGCGTGCGGCGGGAAGGTCACTTCGATGTCGGGCGCGACGCCGAAGTTCTCGACCCCCCAGCCCACTCCGCCGGAGAACCACGTGGCGTAACGGGGCTGGGTCACGCCGGTCCCGTCGGCCAGGGCGAAGCGGTTGTCGATGCCGACGACGCCGCCCCAGGTCCGGGTGCCGATGACCGGGCCGATCCCCCGCAGCTTGGAGACCTGGGTGATGATGTCGCCGTCGGAACCGGCGAATTCGTCGGTCAGGATGATGACGGGACCGCGCGGCGCGTGGTGCGGGTAGGTCCGCGGCCTCTCCCCGCGCGGCATGCTCCAGCCGGTGACCTTGCGGCCGATGAGTTCGGCGACAAGCTGGGAGGTGTGTCCTCCCCGATTGCGGCGGACGTCGACGATCAGCCCGTCGAGGGCCGTCTCGGTGTCGAGGTCGCGGTGGAGCTGGGCCCAGCCGTTCGCCATCATGTCCGGAACGTGAAGGTAGCCGAAGGTCCCCCGCGAGGCCTGCCGGACAGTCCGGCGGTTGGCGGCCACCCATTCCTGGTACCGCAGCCGCTCCTCGTCCTTGACCGGGACCACGGCGACGCGGCGCTGCTTCCCGGCCTGGTCTCCGTGCCCGGCACCGTTGCGGAGGGTGAGTTCCACCGCGCGTCCTGCGGCGCCGATCAGTTGCATGGCCGGGGTGCGCGCTTCGGTGAGTTCGACGCCGTCGATCGCCAGCAGCACGTCGCCGGGCTTTGCGTCAGCACCGGGCCGGGTCAGCGGCGAGGTGGCGAGCGGGTCGGAGGACTCCCCCGCGAGGATCCGGGTGATCTCCCAGCCCTCCCCGGTGAAGACGAGGTCAGCGCCGAGGCGGCCCTGGCCGTTGCTGCCGTTCTCGGTGACGGCGGCGGGACGGACGTAGGCGTGGGAGGTGCCCAGTTCACCGTGGAGCTCCCACAGCAGGTCCACGAGGTCATCGTGCGAGCCGAGCCGGTCCACGATGGGACGGTAGCGGGCGTGCACGGAGTCCCAGTCCTGCCCGGCCATGTCTTCGGTCCAGAAGAAGTCGCGCTGGAGCCGCCAGGCTTCGTCGAAGGCCTGGCCCCAGACGCTGAGCGGATCAAGCTGCACGCGGATGCGGCTGAGGTCCACCAAGACCTGCTGCCCGGACTCCTCGTCCGCCTTGGCGCTGGCGGGTGAGACGCGGATCTGTTTGTCCTGCAGGGCCACAACCTTTTCGCCGTCGCCGGAGAGCCGGTAGCTGTCCAGCGCGTCCACGATCGTGGTGGTCTTGCGCCGGGCCAGGTCGAAACGGACCAGGCAGGGTGCCGCGTTCTTGTCTTCGAGGCTGGCGCGGCCCTCGCCGGTGGCGCCGGAGAGTTCGCTGTCGAGCCAGAGCAGGGCCCCGGCGGTGGCGGTGAGGGCGGAGTAGTTGCCCTGCGGAACCGGCACGCTGATGACGCGGTGGGCCAGGCCCTCGGCGTCGACCCGGACCGCCGGAACGTGCTCCGCGCCGGACTTCTCGGCCGGCGTCCCGGCTCCGTCTTCCCGCCGGGCCTCCTGCCGGTCCTGCAGGGCTTCCTGCAGGTCAACACTCGGGCCAAAGGGCGAGGGGGTGTCCGCGGCGAGGGCCACGAGGTAGGGCTTGATCGGGCTGGGGAAGGACAGGTCGAAGGAGTGCCCGTCGTAGACCGGGTCGAAACTGCGGTTGGAGAGGAACGCGAGGTACTTGCCGTCGGGGGTGAACGACGGCGATTCGTCGCGGAAGCGTCCGTCGGTGACCTCGACGATGGTGTGCTTCCCGCCCGCTGTGTGGCCGGCGTCGTCCACCGCGGTGATACGCAGCCGGCTGCGGGAGCCGAAGGACGTGACCGGCTCGGACCAGCCCAGCCAGGCGGAGTCCGGGGACCAGCTGAAGCCTTCGATGCTGCCCTCGCCGATGCTGCTCACGAGGGACAGGCTGCCGGTGCGCGTGTCGGCGAGGTAGATGTCGCCGAAGGCCGTGCCGACGGCGAGCCAGTTCCCGTCCGGGCTGGCCTCGATCGCGCTGGCCCGGGTGGGCTTGGGGAAATCGATCCTGGTGGACTGGCGTGACTGCCGCTGCTGCGAACCTGCGTTGCCTTCCACCGGGCCGGCTGTATTGGCTGTGCTGGCGGCATCGGCCGTGTTGGCGGGGCGGCCGTCCGGGCCTTCCGCCGCTGCCGGCGGGACGGCTGCCACGGCGTCGGGCCGGGTAAGGGCTGCAGCCGAAACGGGCCGGGGCAGGGGCGTGCCGGCGTCGGAATCCTGCGCAGACGCGGAGGCCTGCTCTGCCGGAGCTGCCGGAGCTGCCGGAGCTGCCGGCTGGCTGCCGGACTTCGTGCCGAAGCCTGCATTCCCGAAATCGGGGTTGCCGGCAATCGCCCGCAGGTACAGGGCCTCGACGCCGTCGTGATCGGCGACATAGGCGATCCGTCCCTCGCCAAAGGGGCGGGGCAGGCGCGCCCGGACGCCGGGGGTGGCTTCCAGTACGCGGGAGGGCCCGTCCTTGTGCCGCAGCCAGTGCAGCGTGCCGTGGGATTCCACGGCGCTGGATCCGCCCGTGCGGTCCGGAACCACGTCACCCAGGTGCCGTGAGGTCTTCAGCGGCGCCGCGCGTCGGGCCTGGGAAGCCGATCCCAGCGAAATCTCGAGTTTGACGGCGTCCGAGCCGAGGTCCGGCAGCAGCCACAGTTCGCCGGCCGATTCGAAGATGATGCGCCTGCCGTCGGTTGCGGCGTGGCGGACGTAGAAGTCCTCGTGGTCCGTGTGGCGGCGCAGGTCAGAGCCGTTGGGCAGCACGGAGTAGACGTTGCCGTAGCCCTCGTGGTCGGAGAGGAAGGCGATCCGTCCGTCGACCCACATCGGGTCGGTCAGGTTGCCGTCCAGTTCTGCGGCGAGGCGTTCGAATTCGCCGTTTCCGTCGCCGTCGATCCAGAGCTTGCCGGCGGTGCCGCCCCGGTAACGCTTCCACCATGCGGGTTCGCGGGAGAGCACGCTGGCCAGGACAACGGGGCGTTCGTCGCCGACCACGGGTCCGAAGGCAACGGACTCCACCGGGCCCAGCGGGAGTTCAGTGGCCCAGCCGCCCGTGACGGGAAGGCTGTAGGCATGGGTGAGGCGGCTGTCGGCCTGGCGGAAGGCGCTCGTGACCAGGACATCGCCGTCGGGCGTGAAGCCCTTGACCTTCGTGGACGCGTGGCCGAAGTAGCTCAACTGGCGGTAGCCGCCGCCGTCGACGTCCGCGGTGACAACTTCCGGGGCCGTTCCCTGAACGACGGTCCACACCAGCTTCTTACCGTCCGGCGTGAAACGGGGGTTCCGGGCGGGCAGCTGCAGCGAGGACACGCGCCAGGCGCGGCCCCCGCCGAGGGGCGCAATCCAGACGTCGTCCTCGGCCACGAAGGTGACCAGATCGCCGTGCAGATGCGGGAAACGGAAGTAGCGCGAAGAAGTCATCGTCCGATCATAGTCAAGACCGGCCCTCCCGCCCGGGAGGTGTCCCGGCCGTGCCGGGCATGGTGAGATGGATCATGCGAATCATTGTTGCCGGAGCCTCAGGGCTGATCGGAACCGCCATTTCCAGCACCCTGCGCAGCGCCGGGCACGACGTCGGCGCCCTGGTCAGGCGGCCTCCCGCCGCACCCGGCGAGTTCCAGTGGAATCCCGGCGAGGGCCGCATCGACGACACCGCCCTGAAGGGAGCGGACGCCGTCATCAACCTTTCGGGCGCCGGCATTGGCGACCGGCCGTGGACCCGGGCACGGATCAACGAACTGCGCAGCTCCCGGCTGGACGCGACGCGGACACTGACGGCGGCAATGGCCCGCCTGGATGCCCCGCCCGCGGTCTTCCTGAGCCAGTCCGCGTCGGGCTACTACGGCAGTGCCGGTCCCGCTCTGCTCCGCGAGAACTCACCCGCCGGCAGCGGCGTCCTCGCCCGGATCTGCGCCGACTGGGAGGCAGCCGCGCACGAGGCTCCCGCCGGCGTCCGGGTGGTCACGCCCCGCACCGGCGTCGTGCTGAGCCGTTCGGGCGGCGCCTTGGGACGCTTGATGCCGCTGCTGCGCCTGGGCGTCGGCGGACCGCTGGGCAACGGCCGGCAGTACTGGCCGTGGATCACGCTGCCCGATGTCGCCGGCGCCTTCGCGTTCCTGCTTGAAAGTCCGCTGTCCGGGCCGGTTAACGTCTGCGCCCCGGAGAGCGCGGACGTGAACTCCCTGATCGCGCAACTGGCCGGCGCCCTGCACCGACCGGCGGCGCTCCGCGTCCCGGCGCCGGTGCTGCGCTTGGTGATGGGCCAGCTCGCCGACGAGCTGCTGCTCGCCAGCCAGCGGATGGAGCCGGCAGTCCTCAGCGGGGCCGGCTTCGAATGGCAGCACCCGTCCCTCGCGCAGGCCGCCGCCTGGGTGGCGGAACGCGGTACGAAGTCCTGAGCATCCCCGGCCGTTAGCCGCCGGCGTCGGGGGTGCCGGCATTCGCGGGAAGAATGTCCTGGATCCGCCAGCGGCCCTCGACCGGGGACAACACCAGCCGCAGCCGCTGTTCCGGCGCGGCAGCAGCCTCGGCCACCACCACCCCGGTGGCGTCCCGTTCCTGATAGGCGGACGTGCTGACGGCGACGGCCACGACGGCGAGCGGTCCGCCGCTGTCCTCGGTGGCCGCCACCTGGGTCACGACCGTGGTGAATCCTGCCAGCACCCGGCCCGACTCCTTGAGGCCGGTGCTGATGCGTCCGTCCGCCACGGCCGCAGACGACGCCGGGACGTTGACCTGATCCAGCAGCCGGAAGTCCCCCGTGCTGAACGCCAAAGAGCGAAGCCACGCCAGCCCGCGGACCGCTTCCTCGGGGTTCTGTGAGTCAAGCTGCGCCCGCACCTCTGGCGGAACGGCGGCCGGATCCATGGCTGACGGCGCAGGCTCCGGCGCGGGGTCCGGGACGGCCGGTGCGGGCTCCTTCGCAGCCTCAGCGTCCATCGCGGCGAAACCCGGGAATGCCGGGGGTGCCGGGGATCCCGCGAGTCCCCACCCTGCAACGAGGACAGCCAGGACGGCCAGGCCCACAGCTGCGGCCCGGAATCCGCGGCGGCCCGATGGATACCGGCGGCCGGTGCCAGTGCGGGCGGCACCTAAGCGGACACCATCCGGGCGGACTGCGCCTGAGCGGACATCATCCGAGCGGTTGACACCTGAGCGGGCTGCGCCTGGGCGGGCGGCGGCGGGGGCAGCGCCCGAGCGGGCCGAGTGGCGCGCGCCGGCGTTCCGGGAGGGTCGCGCCGTGCCGGACTGCCCTCCCGGCGGAGGCGGCCAGGCCGCGCGGGGCTTGTGGAAGCGTCGCCGAAAGGCCAGGAACTGTTCGACCCGCCGTTCCCGCGCCGTGGCGGGGAGGGAGCGCCGCGTCAGCAGTTGTGGGATGACCGTGGGGTGGACGGAGACCGAGAGGTCCACCGGCGCGGCCACGGCGCTGCGATGAACGGCAACAGCCAGCTCGGCAGCAGAGGGCCGCAGCCTGCGGTCCTCATGAAGCCCGGATTCCAGCGCTGCGGCCAGCTCCGCCGGAACTCCGGGAACCAGCAGCGGTAGCGGCGGCCGCTGCGCGCCCGGCTCGGGAGCCCGTCCGGTCAGGCAGTACCAGCCCAGCGCCGCGAGCGAATACACGTCACGCTCCGGTTGCAGTCCGGCCCGGACGGCGTCCACCGGCGCGGGGTCGCGGAAGCCGTCGGTCCCGACGTCGGCCACGGCTGTGGCGTCAGCCACCATGCGCGCCACGCCCAGGTCCGCCAGCAGTGGCTTACCGTGCGCGGTGAACAGCACATTGCCGGGGGAGACGTCGCCGTGCGTGAATCCCAGGCCATGCAGGTACGCGAGGGCGTGGGCAATCGGAGTCAGGACCGTCACCGTCTCCCCCGGGCCCAGCTCCCCCCGGCCGGCCACGAGCTGCTCCACTGAACCGCCCGCCGCGTAGTCCATGATCAGCCCGACCGTCTCGCCCCGGTCGCCGTCGTCATCGCCCGAACGGCTCACCTGGCCGCCCAGCAGGCGCACCACCGAGTGCGCCCGCACCAGATGCTCATGGTCAAGGACGGACAGGATTCTCACCTCGCGCCGGATCGCCTCCTCCGCGTCGCCCCGCTCGAGGCCATCGCCGGCGGGGAAGCACTTCAGGGCGTACACGCTGCCTGTCTGCCGTTCGGTCACCAGCCACACGGTGGCGTTGCCGCCGCGCCCCAAACAGCGGCCGACGTCGAACCCGGGCACCTCGGGCGACGCACCGCTGGTCCGTGCGTAATCCTCCATGTCCAAGGAATAGCGGATCCGCGGATTTCCCGCAGAAGTTATCCACAGGGCGGTGAGAGCTTCACCACAGAATCGGCTGCTGGGACGACCGGGGTCTAAGCTGGATGCCATGACTCTTGAGTTCTCCCAGCTGGGTCTCGCCCCGGAATTCGTCGAATATACCCGCGGCTGGGACATCCAGCGCGAACTCCACGAGAGCGTTCTCGCCGGTACTGCCCCCAGCACGGTCCTGCTGCTCGAACACGCCGCCGTCTACACGGCAGGCAAACGCACAGAAGACCACGAACGCCCCTTTGACGGCACTCCCGTGGTCCCGGTGGACCGCGGCGGCAAGCTCACCTGGCACGGTCCCGGACAGCTCATTGGCTACCCCATCATCAAACTCAAGAACAAAGCCGGGATCCGCGACTACGTGGAGCGGCTCGAAGCCGTGATCATCGCCGTCCTGGCCGACTACGGCATTGAGGCAGTCCGGATCAAGGGCCGCGCCGGCGTCTGGATCGACCAGGACGCAAAGGGCCCGGCACGCAAGATCGCCGCGATCGGCATCCGCGTCCACGAGGGCGTCACGATGCACGGCTTCGCCATCAACTGCAACAACGACCTTGCGCCCTACGCCCAGATCATCGCCTGCGGCATTACCGACGCCGGCGTCACCACCATTTCCCAGGAGACGGGCCGGGACGTCACTCCCGCCGACCTCGTTTCACGGATCATCGAAGAACTGCGCAACAATGAAGAAGCGCTAGTTGCAACCCATGAAGGAGCTCTACTGTGACCCTGGCACCAGAAGGCCGGAAAATGCTGCGCATCGAGCAGCGCAATGCGGCCACCCCGGTGGAACGCAAGCCGGATTGGATCAAGGCCAAGGTCCAGATGGGTCCGGAGTTCGTGCAACTCAAAAACCTCGTCAAGAAGGAAGGCCTCCACACCGTGTGTGAAGAGGCCGGCTGCCCCAACATCTTCGAATGCTGGGAAGACAAGGAGGCCACCTTCCTGATCGGCGGCTCCGAATGCACCCGCCGCTGCGACTTCTGCCAGATCGACACCGGCAAGCCCTCGCCCGTGGACGTCTTCGAACCCACCAAGGTGGCCCGCTCCGTCCTGGCCATGCAGCTGCGCTACGCCACCGTCACCGGCGTGGCCCGCGATGACCTCGCCGACGAGGGCGT
>NZ_JBFTMQ010000014.1:0-94120 GCF_056397045.1 Arthrobacter sp. 05N429 | reverse complement strand
GGCACCGGCGTCGAGCTCCTGATCCCGGACTTCTCCGGCAAGCCCGAGCACATCGAGGCGATCTGCGACTCCAAGCCCGAGGTCTTCGCCCACAACGTCGAGACCGTGCCGCGGATCTTCAAGCGGATCCGTCCGGCGTTCCGCTACGAGCGCTCCCTGGATGTCATCACCCAGGGCCGCAAGCTCGGCATGGTGACCAAGTCCAACCTGATCCTGGGCATGGGCGAGACCCGCGAGGAAATCTCCGAAGCGCTCCGGGACCTGCACGAGGCCGGCTGCGACCTGATCACCATCACCCAGTACCTGCGCCCGTCCGAACGGCACCTTCCGGTGGACCGCTGGGTCAAGCCGCAGGAGTTCGTTGACCTGCAGCAGGAAGCCGACGAGATCGGTTTCCTCGGTGTCATGTCCGGACCGCTGGTGCGTTCCTCCTACCGCGCCGGACGGCTGTGGGCCACCGCGATGCGTAAGAAGGGCTGGGAAATCCCGGCCCAGCTCGCCCACATCGAAAGCTCCGGCAGCACCCGCCAGGAAGCCAGCTCACTGCTCGCGGCGCACTCCTGAATCCAGCTGTAACGATTGCGGCGCAGGGCCGGCACCGGATTAATTCGGCGTCCGGCCCTTCGCCGTCCATCACGTAGAATTAAGGCACTATGGCGACTTCCCCTGATTCCAGCAACTCCACACCGGCTTCTGATGCTCCGAAGCGCGGCCTCTTTTCCCGCAAGCCCAAGGCTGCCAAGGTCAAGAAGCCGAGCCGCCTGAAGCAGATTGGCGAGGTCTTCCAGATGACCCGCCAGCACGATCCGATGGTTCCATGGCTGATGCTGCTGGCGTTCCTCGGTGTCGTCGCCGTCAGCTTCGGCGTCGGCTTCGTGCTGGAGAACTGGATCACCGGCCTGATCATCGGTATCCCGCTGGGCATCCTGGCCGCCACCCTGATCCTGTCCCGCCGCGCCGAGCGCGCCGCTTTCGCACGGATTGAAAACCAGCCCGGCGCGTCCGGCGCTGCGCTGGGCACGCTCAAGCGCGGCTGGATCGTCGAAGAGCAGCCCGTCGCGGTGAACCCCCGCACCCAGGACGCCGTCTTCCGCGCCATCGGCCGCCCCGGCGTCGTGCTTGTCAGCGAAGGCCCCACCACGCGCGTCAAGCCGCTGCTCGACGCCGAACGCAAGCGCCTCGCCCGCATCCTGCCCAACGTCACCATCCACGTGATCGAAACCGGCCGCGGCGAAGGCCAGGTTCCGATCAGCCAGGTCGCCAAGAAGATGACCAAGATGAAGAACGAACTGACCAAGCTCGAGGTCAGCACCGTCTCCAAGCGCATCTCCTCGCTCGGAAGCCGCCTGCCCATCCCCAAGGGCATCGATCCCTACAAAGCCCGCCCGGACCGCAAAGCCGCCCGCGGACGCTAGGCCACACGCCAGACGCAAGGGACGCCCCGGTAACCGCCTTTCAGGCCGGCAGCCGGGGCGTTTCCTTTGCCCCACGACCTCTTATACGTCCCTCGGACAGAACCGGAGACTCCACTATGAAACTGCCTTCCACCACTGCCATGATCCGTATTTTCCGGGTCCTTGCGATCGCCGAGGCCTTCAGCTGGGCCGCGCTGCTGGTGGGCATGTTCCTCAAATGGGTCACCCGGACCACGGAACTGGGAGTGGAAATCGCGGGGCCGATCCACGGGGCACTCTTCATCGGCTACGGGATTGCAGCACTGAGCCTGTGGGGCGTGCAGCGCTGGCCGTTCCGGGTGGCGCTGTTCGCCGGGCTCTCCGCGGTGGTCCCTTTCGCCACCGTCTGGTTCGAGCGCTGGGCCGGCCATCATGGCTACCTGACGGTGAAAGCGGGACAGGATGCTTCGGTCGCGGCGCAGGAGACGGCCGAGGTCTAGCCGCGGT
The DNA here is from genome assembly GCF_056397045.1 of Arthrobacter sp. 05N429. Classification (NCBI taxonomy): domain Bacteria; kingdom Bacillati; phylum Actinomycetota; class Actinomycetes; order Micrococcales; family Micrococcaceae; genus Arthrobacter; species Arthrobacter sp. 05N429. Next base: position 92,219 of record NZ_JBFTMQ010000014.1, on the reverse strand, counting down.
CGACTTCGCCGTCCTGGCAGGCGATACGTCGGGGTTGCGGCACACCGAACACGTCCATCTGACGCAAATGGCCGCCAACCGGGGAGGTTTGGCGGCCATTCGTGGCAAACGGACGAGGGATCGCCACGACCCAGGCAATCTCGCGGCGCCCACCTGACGCAAATGGCCGCCAACCGAAGAGGTCTAGCGGCCATTCGTGGCAAACGGCGGCGTGGGAGGCCTCGGAGCTGGGCCCGCCGCCGGACACCGGCAGGAGCTACATCCGGACGAGCACCGTGTTCATGGCCTTGTCGTGTATTCCACGGTGGTCCGGGTCGAAGATGACGGCGGGGATCACGAGGCACAGCAGCACGCTGCGGACCAGGGCCGGAACCGGACCGGCAGGGCCGCCGCCGAGCCGGACGACGTGGATCCCCATGATGCGGTGGCCGATGCTGTAGCCCAGCGTGCCGACCAGCAGCGCCTGCTCGACCGCGAACACGGCCAGGGTTGCCCACGGGTTGCCGTCGAACGCGTAGTTGCTGATCAGCAGCGCGATTGCCCAGTCAATGCAGATGGCGACGATGCGCCGGCCGGCTCGGGCAATGGACCCGGGTCCGGACTCGGGCAGGCCCAGCCGCTCCCCCGGGTACTTCGAGATGCCGGACGTGTCCGGCCCGCTGAGCCATGAGCCTATGTCTTTACGATCAACCACCCTCCAAGACTATCGGCAATGCGGGGCCTCCCTGCGCTGTTCAGAGTGTGGACATCCAGGGGCCACACTCTGGTCACGGATAGGCCACGTTGTGGACAACGACTACCGTTTACATGTCAGGGCATTCTGTAACCTGCCGGAAACAAAGCGGACACCATGGGGAAATCCCGTGTCCTTAGGGTGGTAACAGTTGCTAGCGGCATAGGAGCGGGGCAGACCTTTGTGTTTTCCCCGCTGTCGGACTGCGCTGGACCACATGGCCTGACGGCCAGATCTTTCACATGCATAAGGAGCATAGATGTTCAAGACTGCGGACGAAGTCCTCAAGTTCATCAAAGACGAAGACGTTAAGTTCGTCGATATTCGCTTCACCGATCTCCCTGGCGTTCAGCAGCACTTCAACGTGCCCGCCAAGAGCGTTGACGCGGACTTCTTCGTCAACGGCCAGCTCTTCGACGGATCTTCGATCCGCGGCTTCCAGGGCATCGCCGAGTCGGACATGCAGCTCATCCCGGACGTTACGACCGCGTTCCTCGACACGTTCCGCATGGAGAAGACCCTTGCGTTGAACTTCTCGATCGTGAACCCGCGCACCGGTGACCCGTACCACCGCGATCCCCGCGGCGTGGCCGAAAAGGCAGAGGCCTACCTGGCTTCCACCGGCATCGCCGACACCGCATTCTTTGCACCCGAGGCCGAGTTCTTCGTCTTCGACAACGTCCAGTACCAGTCCTCCCCGCAGGGCAGCTTCTACAAGATCGACTCCGAGGAAGCCCACTGGAACACCGGCCGCGAAGAAGAGGGTGGAAACCTCGGGTACAAGACCCCGGTCAAGGGCGGTTACTTCCCGGTCTCCCCCACCGACAAGCAGGCCGACCTGCGCGACGCCATGTGCATCGCCTTGGACGAGGCCGGCCTTGAGGTCGAGCGCAGCCACCACGAGGTCGGTTCCGCCGGCCAGGCCGAGATCAACTACAAGTTCACCACGCTGACCCACGCGGCTGATGACCTGCAGAAGTTCAAGTACGTCATCAAGAACACCGCCGATGCCTGGGGCAAGTCGGTCACCTTCATGCCGAAGCCGGTCTTCGGTGACAACGGCTCCGGCATGCACTGCCACCAGTCACTGTGGAACGGTGGCGAGCCGCTGTTCTACGACGAAAAGGGTTACGCCGGCCTCTCCGACATGGCCCGCTGGTACATCGGCGGCCTGCTGAAGCACTCCTCGGCCGTGCTGGCTTTCACCAACCCGACGGTGAACTCCTACCGCCGCCTGGTCAAGGGCTTCGAAGCCCCGGTCAACATGGTTTACTCGCAGGGCAACCGCTCCGCCGGTATCCGCATCCCGATCACGGGCTCCAACCCGAAGGCCAAGCGCATCGAGTTCCGCGCTCCGGACCCCTCCTCCAACCCGTACCTGGCCTTCGCGGCCCAGCTGATGGCCGGCATTGACGGCATCCGCAACCGCATCGAACCGCCGGCTCCGATCGACAAGGACCTCTACGAGCTCCCCGCTGAGGAAGCCAAGGACATCCCCAAGGCTCCCGGCACGCTCGAAGAGGCACTGGATGCCCTGGCCGAGGACAACGAGTTCCTCCAGGCCGGCGGCGTCTTCACCCAGGACCTCATCGACACCTGGATCGAGTACAAGTACGAGAACGAGATTCGTCCGCTCTCGCTGCGCCCGAACCCGTACGAGTTCGAGCTGTACTACGGCGTCTAATCGACCAAGAATAACGACGGCGGCCCCCACCTTTCCGGTGGGGGCCGCCGTCGTTAACGGGCCTCGCCAGCAGGGCGCCGCTCAGCGTTTTCCGTACTTCTTGTGGACGGCCTGCTTGCTCACGCCCAGGCACGCGGCAATGGCCTCCCAGGACAGGCCGGCCTGGCGGGCACGCAGCACGGCCTCAGTTTCGGTACGCGCCACTTCCTTGCGCAGCTCAGACACCGCGTAGAGCGCCTCGGCCGGGCTCTTGCCGTCCATCGACCCGATCAGTGTTTCCATCAGAAACCTCCTGGCGTCAACCTTAGATGACGCCGCCGGCGTCGTCAATGAATGTTGACGGCACCCTGCCGCGGGCAGGTAGAACAGTTCAGAAGGGCCGGTACATGGTCCTCTGCGGGTCGGCGTCACCGCCGAGGTACCGTCCGCGGTCCTCGAAGCCCGCCTTGCGGTAGGCGGCCTGCCCGGCGGGGTTTTCTTCGTTGACGGAGAGCACGACGCCGGTCTGCTCTCCGCCGAGGGCGGCGGTGAGTTTCGCGGCTGCCTGCACGGCGGCGTCGGCCGCCAGGGCACCGAGGCCCCTGCCCTGAAGCCGGCGGTCGATCAGGAAGCCGCGGAGCAGCCAGACCGAGTCGTCGTCGGGCCAGCCGGCCAGCGTCGCGGCTCCGGTCTGCAGCGTCAGCACGCCAACTGCGGCGCCGTTGGCGTCAATGGCGATGGGGTGACGGGATTCCTCTTCCAGCCCGATGAGCATCATCCGCAGCGGCTCGCCGACGAACGGTCGTTGCTCCTCAGTGACCGAAAGTTCGGCGATCTCCCCCAGTTTGATGGCACGCGCGTCGTCGTCGAGGTTCTTCAGCGGCAGCAGCCACACATGTTCAGGCATGACAGAAGCGTACCCAAGCCGGCGGGCTATCCCCGCCGTTGGCTGGACCGAACCGGTCAGAGCGCCGCGTCCTTCGGCGGTCCGGCGGGGTCCATCCAGAAGACTTCCCAGAGGTGGCCGTCCGGGTCCTGGAAGCTGTGGGTATACATAAAGCCGAAGTCCTGCGCTTCCTGTGACGGTGAGCCGCCGGCGGTGAGTGCCTTCCGGACGAGCTCGTCGACTGCCTCGCGGCTGTCCAGGGAGAAGGACATGATCACCTCGGCGGCCGCGGAAACCTCCGCTACGGTCTTCGACGTGAAGGTCTTGAAGTACGCCTCGACCAGCAGCATTACGAACGCGTCGTCGTTGACGATCATGCACGTGGCGTTCTCATCGGTGAAGTCAGGATTGAAGGAGAACCCCAACGCGGTGAAGAACTCCACCGTCTTGTCGAGGTCCTTGACGGGGAGGTTCACAAACAGTTGTCTGGCCATCCGGCTAAGGTAGCACCGCGTCCGTGGAGTGTCAGCCCCCGGACGCTCCCGCCAGTTCCGGGCGGGAGGGCGGCACGGCGCTCACTGGCCGTAGAAGACCCGTTCGAACACGCCCCGGGCCCGCCGGCTCAGCCTCAGGTAGTCCTCCTCAAGCGCCGCGGCGTTGCCCTGGCCGTAGCCGCACCAGCGGGCGACCGCTTCCAGGTCCCGGCGGGACGACGGCAGGACATCCGACGCCCGCCCGGTCCAGACCACGTTGGCCGAGCGGATCCGGCTCGCGAGCCGCCAGGCCCGTAGCAGAATGACGACGTCGCCTGCTTCGAGGAGTCCGACGGCGGCAGCGCCCTCGAGTGCCTCCACGGTGGACGTGGTCCGCAGCCCGGGGTGGCGTCCGGCGTGCTGCAACTGGAGCAGCTGGGCCAGCCATTCGACGTCGCTCAGGCCGCCGCGGCCCAGTTTCAGGTGCCGGGCGGGGTCCGCGCCGCGCGGCAGCCGTTCCGCCTCAACCCGTGCCTTCACCCGGCGGACCTCCCGCACGTCCTGCTCAGAGATCGTCTCGGGGTAGCGGATCGGGTCGATCAGCGCCACGTAGTCCGCGGCCAGCTCGTCGTCGCCTGCCATGGGCCGGGCCCGCAGCAGTGCCTGCGCCTCCCACACGAGAGACCAGCGGCGGTAGTACTCGGCATAGGATTCCAGCGACCGCACCATCGGGCCGCTCTTGCCCTCAGGCCGCAGGTCGGCGTCGACCATCAGGACGCGCTCGGCGAGGATGGCGGGCTTGAGCGGCTGGGTCAGCAGGTTCGAGAGCCGGCTCACGATCTGCAGTGCCTGCTGCTGGGCCTCGTCCTCGGGGACGCCGGGCAGTCCGCGGTGCACATACATGACGTCGGCGTCGGAGCCGTAGCCGATCTCCCGGCCGCCCTGCCGCCCCATGGCGACCACCAGCACGTGGGTCTTGAGCGGCTCCACGGCGGTGACAACGTTTTCCGCGACGCGCAGGGCGCCCAGGACCGCGGCGCGGTCGGTGTCGGCCAGCGCCGCGCCCACCTGGTCCTGGTCCAGCAGCCCGGCGCTGTCCGCGATCGCAATCCGCAGGATCTCGCGGCGCCGGATCAGCCGGATCAGGCGCATCGCATTTTCCGGTTCGGCGTGGCGGGACATCTTGGAGACGATCTCCAGCCATTGCGCCTCAAACGTCAGCGGCACCAGTTCCTTATCCGAACCGAGCCAGGCCACGGATTCAGGCGAAACCTCCAGAAGGTCCGCGATCAGCCGGGAGTTGGACAACACGTGGCATAGCCGTTCGGCCGCCGCCGTCGAGTCCCGCAGCATACCGAGATACCAGTGCGTGGTGCCCAGCGCTTCACTGACGCGGCGGAAGGCCAGCAGGCCGGCGTCGGGGTCCACGCCCTCCGCGAGCCAGCCGAGCAGGATCGGCAGGAGCTGGCGCTGGAGCGCGGCACGGCGGCTGACGCCGCCGGTGAGCGCTTCGATGTGCCGCATCGCGCCGCTCGGGTCGAGGTAGCCCAGGGCTGCGAGGCGGCCCTGTGCCGCTTCCGGGCTCAGCCTGGCTTCCTCGCTGCTGAGCGCCGCCGCGGTGTTCAGCAGCGGGCGGTAGAAGATGCGTTCGTGCAGTTCGCGGACGGAGCGTTTGGTCTTGCGCCAGGCCTCGGCCAGGGCGTCAGGTTTGGGCCGTTCGCTGGAGAACGGCCCCAGCACCGCTTTGGCCAGCGCCCGCAGCGAGGCGTCTTTGACCGGCATGAGATGGGTCCGGCGCAGCTGGAAGAGCTGGATCCGGTGTTCGAGGAGCCGGAGGTAGCGGTAGTCGCGGTCGAATTCGGCGGCGTCGGAGCGGCCGATATAGCCGCCGGCGGACAGTGCGGCAATCGCCGAGGTGGTGTCGCGGCAGCGCAGGGTTTCGTCGGATTTCCCGTGCACCAGCTGCAGCAGCTGGACGGTGAATTCGACGTCGCGCAGTCCCCCGCGGCCCAGCTTGATCTGCCGCTGTTCCTCGTCGGCGGGGATGTGTTCGGTGACCCGGCGGCGCATGGAGCGGACGGACTCCACGAAGCCTTCCCGGCCGGCGGAGGACCAGATCAGCGGCGCGACCGCGGCCTCGTACCGGGCTCCCAGCTCGGTGTCCCCGGCGATGGTCCGGGCCTTGAGCAGGGCCTGGAACTCCCAGCTCTCGGCCCAACGGGCGTAATAGCTCTGGTGCGAGGCGAGGGTCCTGACCAGCGGCCCGGACTTGCCCTCCGGGCGCAGGTTGGCGTCGACCTCCCACAGCCCGGGTTCGCGGCCGATGGACATGATCGCCCGGGAAATGCCGGAGGCAAGGGCGGTGCCGATCGTGTTGGCGCGCGGATCGTCGAGCTCGCCGGATTCGATCACGTAGATGACGTCGACGTCGGAAATATAGTTCAGTTCGCGCGCGCCGCACTTGCCCATACCGATCACGGCCAGCCCGACGTCGGCCACCTCGGTGGCGCTGAAGTGCTCGGCGGCCTCGGCCCGGGAGACCGCCAGGGCCGCCTCGATCGCGGCGCCGGCGAGATCGGCGAGTTCTGCACCCGCGGCGGGCATGAAGTCCAGGGGGTCGGCGGCGCAGAGGTCTTTGATGGCCAGCTCGACGAGCCCGCGCCGGTACTCCGTGCGGAGCGCCTCGTAGCCCTCCTGCCCGGTCAAGGCCGCGACCGGCCGGCCCGATTTCGGATCGGCCCGCACGGACTGCAGCAGCCTGGCGCGCAGGACCGCGGCGTCCGCGGCGCGCGGTTCCGGACTGGCCGTCACCTCAAAGGCGTCAAGGTGTTCGGGGTGGCGGATCAGGAACTCGCCCAGCGCCTCGGAGGCCCCGAGCACCCGGTACAGCGGCTCGCTGCGTTCGGGCTCCGCGGCCGCGAGCTTGCGCAGGTCCGGGTGCTTCTCGATCAGCCGGACCAGGGACTGCAGCGCCGTGTCCGGGTTCGCGGCCAGCTGCAGTCCGGCGAACAGGACTTCCTGGTCCAGGCCCTCCAGTTCGGGGGCGGCAAGGAACCGTTCGCCCTTCTCCAGGTCGCTGAAACCGGCGGCGATGAGGCGTCGTGCCAGGCTCACCCGGGGCGCCTAAAGGATGCCGAGGTTGCGCTGCAGCTCGTAGGGCGTGACCTGGAGGCGGTAGTCCTGCCACTCGGCCCGCTTGTTGCGCAGGAAGTGCTCAAACACCTGCTCGCCGAGGATCTGCGGCATGAGTTCGGAGTCCTCCATGGTGCGGATGGCGTCGTGCAGGCTGGCCGGGAGCGGGTCGTGGCCCATCGCGCGGCGCTCGGCCGAGCTCAGCGACCAGATGTCGTCCTCGGCGGCGGCGGGGAGCTGGTAGCCCTCCTCGATGCCCTTGAGCCCGGCGCCCAGCAGCACGGCGTAGGCCAGGTAGGGGTTGGCCGCCGAGTCGATGCCGCGGTACTCGATGCGGGCGGACTGGCCTTTGCCGGGCTTGTACAGCGGGACGCGGACCAGGGCGGAGCGGTTGTTGTGGCCCCAGCTCAGGTAGCTGGGGGCTTCTCCCCCGCCCCAAAGCCGCTTGTAGGAGTTCACGAACTGGTTGGTGACGGCGGTGAACTCCGGGGCGTGCTTGAGGATGCCGGCGATGAACTGCCGTGCTGTCTCGGAAAGCTGGAACTCGGCACCGGCCTCGTAGAAGGCGTTGGTGTCGCCCTCGAAGAGCGAGAAGTGCGTGTGCATGCCGGAGCCCGGGTGGGCCGTGAACGGCTTCGGCATAAAGGTGGCGTAGGTGCCCTGCTGCAGCGCGACCTCTTTGATCACGGTGCGGAACGTCATGATGTTGTCGGCGGTCTGCAGCGCGTCCGCGTAGCGCAGGTCGATTTCGTTCTGGCCGGGCCCGGCTTCGTGGTGGCTGAACTCCACGGAGATGCCGACCGATTCGAGCATGGTGACGGCGGTGCGGCGGAAGTCCTGGGCGACGCCGCCCGGGACGTGGTCGAAGTAGCCTCCCTCATCCACGGGCACCGGGGCGCCGTCGGGGCCCGGATGCTGGGACTTCAGCAGGTAGAACTCGATCTCGGGGTGGGTGTAGCAGGTGAAGCCCATGTCCGCGGCTTTGGCCAGGTTGCGCTTGAGGACGTTGCGCGGATCCGCGGCGGAGGGTTCGCCGTCGGGGGTCAGGATGTCGCAGAACATCCGGGACGTCGCTTCCGTCTCGCCGCGCCAGGGCAGGATTTGGAAGGTGGCGGGATCCGGCTGGGCCAGCATGTCGGATTCGAATACCCGGGCGAGGCCCTCGATCGAGGAGCCGTCAAAGCCCAGGCCTTCCTCGAAGGCGCCTTCAACCTCGGCCGGGGCAAGCGCGACGGACTTCAGCGAGCCCACGACGTCGGTAAACCACAGCCGTACGAACCGCACGTCGCGCTCTTCGATTGTCCGCAGGACAAACTCTTGCTGGCGGTCCATAGTGGCCTCTTTCCGGGTTCAACGTCCGTGCCCGGGCCCCTCCTGACTCCCGCCAGGCATGGGTCCCGCAGCTGCTCAGGATTCACTTTACTAATCATTGCCATCGATTGCTGGAGCCGCCGACTCACGTAACACAGCGTTAACATAACGCTCCGGGATCCGATGGCTGGAAGCCTGCGCCGGGGACCCCTGTGCGGAGGCGGTTCACCCGGCGGTGTGATGTGATTCACCGGCCCGGCGTCCGGGACCCGGTAGCTAGGACGCGCGGTATCGCACTACGCTCGTGCTATGGCCACAAGCAAAAGCCCCGATTCCAGCATGCCCGCAACCGAAGTTGCTGCACCCTACGGCAACGGTCCTTCGGCCGCCGGCCCCGCGCAGCAGGCCGGTGCGGCGTCGGAGTCTGGCGCGGTGCCCGGCGGGCGGAAGCCGGTGGCGAAGATCCGCACCCACCACCTGCACCAGGCGAAGCTCAATGGTGAGCGGTTTGCCATGCTGACGGCTTACGACCAGTACACGGCCGAAATCTTCGACCAGGCCGGCATCGAGGTCCTCCTCGTCGGCGACTCGGCCTCGAACAATGTGTTCGGCAACGAAACCAGCCTGCCCGTCACCGTGGACGAACTGCTCCCGCTGTGCCGCGCCGTCACCCGTTCGGCCAGGCGCGCCCTGGTGGTGGCCGACCTGCCCTTCGGCAGCTACGAGGTCTCCGCCCAGCAGGCCGTGGCCACCGGTGTGCGGTTCCTCAAGGAGGGGCTCGCCCATGCGGTCAAGATCGAGGGCGGCAAGTTCTATGCGGAGACGGTCCGGGCCATGGTCCAGGCCGGGATTCCCGTGATGGCGCATATCGGTTTCACCCCGCAGAGTGAGCACGCCCTCGGCGGCTACCGGGTCCAGGGCCGCGGCGATGACGCCCAGCGGCTGATCGACGACGCCGTCGCCCTGGCCGACGCCGGCGCGTTCTGCGTGCTGATGGAAATGGTTCCGGCGGAGACGGCGGCGGCCGTGGACGCCGCCGTCGAGGTCCCCACCGTCGGCATCGGAGCCGGCAACGCGACCACCGGACAGGTGCTGGTGTGGCAGGACATGGCCGGCCTGCGCGGCGGCAGAATGGCCAAGTTCGTCCGGCAGTACGCGGACCTGCGCACCTCTCTCAGCGACGCCGCGAAGGCCTACGGCGAAGACGTGCGCTCCGGCCAGTTCCCCGGCCCCGAGCACTCCTTCTAGGCGATTTCGCGGGCTCACCTCCCAGCCGCCACGACGGGCGGGCGTGGTCACCTCATCCTTTTCGAACGATGCGGAGTCCTGCCATGACGGGCAGTCTGGCCATTAAGGGCCTGCATCGGGCCCCGGCAGATGTTCCGCCATCCCGGCCTGTTTCGTGCGCGAAGCGACGGGCCGGACACCGGCGGGCACTAGTGGAGGAGTAGCCATGGGCTCAATTGCGACTGACTTCTGGGACGTCCTGCTGTGGAGTTTCTGGTTCTTTATCTGGATTGCGGCCCTGATGGTGTGGTTCCGTTGCCTGTTCGACCTGTTCGGCGACCACACGCTCAGCGGCTGGGGCAAGGCCGGCTGGTCGATCCTGCTGATCTTTGTCCCCTGGCTCGGAGCGCTCATCTACCTGATCGCCCGGGGCCGCAGCATGACCGAGCGGCAGATGAAGGCAATAGCCGCACAACAGGCCGCCCAGCAGGAGTACATCCAGCAGGTCGCCGGCAAGTCAGCGTCCCCGTCCAGCCAGATCTCAGACGCCAAGGAACTGCTCGACTCCGGAGCCATCAACCAGGCCGAGTTCGACTCCCTCAAGGCAAAGGCCATGGCCTGATCTGACCTGCCAAGGGGCTGCGCCGCGATCCGCCGTGCGTTCATGAGAGTCACGTGGCTCGGCCACTCCTCGGTGGTCCTGGAGCTGGACGGGGTCAGGGTCCTGACCGACCCGCTGCTGCGTCCCCATGCCGGGTTGCTGCGGCGTCTGGCGCCCCGGCCGGACCCGGCGTCCTGGAGCAGGCCCGACGTCGTGCTCCTCTCACACCTGCATCACGACCACGCCGAGCTGCGCTCCCTCCGCATGCTGCCCGGAGCAACCCTGATGAGCGACCCGGCGAACGTCGCCTGGTTACGACGACGGCGGCTGCCGAACGCTGTTCCGCTGGGGGACTCCTGGACCGCGGTAGGCAACATGACCGGCACGATCCAGGTGCGCCAGGTGCCTGCCGACCACCGGCAGCGCCCCATGCCGCACCGTCCCAACGCCGCCAACGGCCAGCTGGTCCGGGGCGCATCGGTTACTGCCTGGATCGCCGGCGACACGGGGCTGTTTCCGGAGATGGCCGCGATCCCCGCGATGGCGGGCGGCCCTATCGATGTTGCGCTGGTGCCGGTCTGGGGATGGGGGCCGAGGCTCTCGGCCGGCCACCTGACCCCGGAGACGGCCGCACGGGCCGCCGCCTTAAGCGGCGCCCGGTTCGCCATACCCGTGCATTGGGGAACCCTGCACCCGCCGTTTGTCACACACTTCGCCCGGAGCTGGCTTGAGCTGCCCGGACGCCGGTTTGCCAATGCCGTAGCGGAGCAGGCGCCCGGCTGCACGGCCGTCGTCCTTGCCCCTGGCCAGTCATGGGTTGCCCCCGCGTGAGCTCAAAGCCTTGACCGGCGTCAACACGCGTGTACTCCTTAGGGCGGGGCATCCCGCACCATGGCGCGCTGGCCACAGGACTCAAGCATCGCCACCAGCACGCGGTGGAGCTCATCGGCGCCCTCGATCCGCTCCGGCAGCCCTGCCATTAGATCCGCCGGGCCCAGCAGCACCGCACGGTCCTGCCAGCCGCCGAGGCCCCCGTGGGATCCGACCAGGCCCTCGAACGCAGCGACGTCGTTGGTCATCGGATCGACCGTGCTGTTGACGTAAAGGTCCGGCGCCTCGGGCTGCCGGAGGGCACGCAGCAGCACCCGCGGGGCGTGGAACCCGAAGGCTGCCAGCGGATCCGTCCCCTCCACGTCCCCGCTGCCGATGTTGCGGCGCCCGCTGCTCCCGACCGCCCATGCCCGGCCTTCCTCATCGATGCCGGCGACGAATCCGATTCCGGGATGGCCGGCCAGGCCGGGCACCAGGGCTGGCCATTCCTTCTCAAGGCCCTGGAGCGTCCAGCGCCGGTCACCCCGCACGTAGACCAGGCCCAGGTTGCCGGAGCCCAGCACCACGACCGGCTCCTCGGCGCCGTCCCCGGGCGCCGACGTCTGGGTATGCTGCGCCTTGGCCAGCCCCTCACCGGCTCGGACGGCGAGTTTCCCGGTCAAACCTCCAGCCGCGATGTCGCCCGCGATGGAGTCCGCGCGCCCCAGCCCTTCGACGGACGCGTCAACATTTTGCACGGTCTCCTTCATGAGTTCCGCACAGAGGTCGCCGAGCGTCTGGCCATACCGGTCGGCGAACGGCGTGCCCTGGGACTGGCCGTGGTCCGAGAGCACCACCAGCCGGTAGCGGCGCGCAGCAGAACCGGCGAGCTGGGCCAAGGACCCCAGCGTGCGGTCCAGGCCGTCCAGGGAGGCGAGTGACTCGGGCCTGAACATGCCTGCGTGATGGGCGATCTCGTCATAGTCAACGTAGTCGACGTAGATGCTTCTCGTGCCACGATGCAGCTCCTCTGCCACCAGGGCCGTGTTCAGGTCACGCAGGAGACCGTTGGTAACGGCCCGCAGCAGGGCAAAGGTCCAGTCCCGGTGCACCCGCGGATCGAGGTCACGCTTGACCTGCCGTCGGGCCTGCCACCGCTCCTTGAGGATCTCCCCGACCGTCCGGGTAAAGCTGCGCATGAACCCGTTCGGCGAGGTGAAAAACCAGGCGAAGGCACGTCGGGTTTGAGTGGAGCCGCGCCGGACCTCCACCCGGCTCATCGTCAGCAGGGACCTGGCCGCGTCACCGGTGAACAGGTTCGAGATGGAGACGCCGTCGTCGCACAACAGGCCGCGGCCGTTGCTGTGCCGGTCCTCGATCACCCGGGCGTCTGCCGGACGGTTCGCCACGAGGACCTTGTTGAGCTCACGGTCGTACCACCGGAAGGCGGGGATCCCGTCAACTGTGCCGTGCAGAATGCCCATCTGGCTGGCCGGCGTGGTGCATGGCAGCTGGGGAGTCCATTCGCGGAGCATGTAATCGCCCGAGCCAAGCCAGCGCCGGATGTGGGGCACTCCCCCCGACTGGACCGCCCACTGAAGGACCGGGAAGGGGACACCGTCGAGCTGCACGAACAGGACGCCGTCGACCTCCGGATCAGTCAGCTCTGGTTGCCGGCGTTTTCTGCCGGCCAACGAGGTAATTAGGCCGTCATCAGTTCCGGCCGTGGTGGTCCACGAGAGGAGCGTGCCCACGGCGGCACTGACCCAGGTGGCGACAAAGGCGGTCCACGGCGTCGATTCAATGCCGGGCACCAGGCGGATGGCGGCGTACATGATCAGGGCCTGCCCCAGCAGGGCGGCAAGCAGTACGGCCAGCCAGCCCACCCTGGCCGAGATTTCCACGAGCAGGGGCCGGAAAACCAGTCCGACAATGCCGGCCGCCGCCGCCACGGCGGCGTAATCCCACCAGCTCGTTGCAGAGAACCCCGGCACCAGCGCGCCGGTGACGATGAGTGCCACGGTCGAGGCAGCCCAGGCGGCTGCCAGCCTGGCCAGGTCGGTGATTCGGACGCCGCGGCTGCGGGTGACGCTCGTCGGCATTTCCCCAGTATGGCCGGGCGTCACCGGCGGGCCCTCATCCGCACCGGGTGAGAAAATCAGTCCCCGTGGACCAAGAGGGTTTCCAGCTGCCTGCGAAGCGGCAGGACGTCGACAGGCCCCTCGGTGTTGACCTCCAGGACCGGCGCCAGCCCCAGTGGACCCGCCTGCCGGGCCCACCGGGACCAAAGCTCGTCGTCGTCGTGCGCGGCGTGGTGCACGGGATGCCGTTCGCGGTTCCGGCAGCGTTGCCTCGCCGTGGCCGGATGCAGCACACACCAGACTTCTGCCGCCGCCGTCCCGCCGGCGTTCCGGAGATCGGCGCGCAGATACTCCAGGTCCCGGGGTGCGAACCAGAAGGATTCGACGACGGCCGGCCCCGATGCGGCGGCGATCCCCGCCCACATGAGCTCCAGCGCACGGCGCCCCAGTGCGGTCGATTCCGCCGCGCCGGGCGGCCGGGGGCTGTCCCACAAGCCCTCTTTGCAGGCGTCCTTGGAGAACAGCGGCAGCTCCAGCGCGGCCGACAGTTCACGGGCGAGGGTCGTCTTGCCGGACCCCGGCAGCCCGTTGACCAGGATCAGTCCGTTCATCCGCCGGTGCTAATCGTCCTCGTCGCCCTTTTCCCAGGTTTCGTTGCGGGCCTTGACCTTCTCCAGGGCGTGTTCGGCTTCTTCGCGCGTCTTGTAGGGGCCAATCAGCTGGCTCCAGTCGGACATTGCGTCCTCTTCGACCTCGTGGGTGTTGACGTTGTACCAGTACTCCGGCATCGATGCTCCTTACGCTGATGATTCTTGGCGTTTGTTTATCTGCCTCCGGCATCGCCTTATATGATCAATCTATGCCTTCTCTAGCCTCGACTGCACCCATCGGCACCCTGGTCCCGGGAACGGTCAGCCCGCAACTCCCCGTTCCGGCGTCGATCCCCCGCCCCGAATACGTGGGCAAGCCCGGACCGGCCAAGTTCACCGGCTCCGAGGTCAAGACGGCTGAGACCATCGAGAAGATCCGCACCGCTTCGAGGATTGCCGCCCAGGCGATCGTTGAGGTCGGCAAGCACATCGAGCCCGGCGTCACCACTGACCAGCTGGACCGGGTGGGCCATGAGTTCCTGCTCGACCACAATGCGTACCCTTCCACCCTCGGCTACCGGGGTTTCCCCAAATCCCTGTGCTCGTCCTTGAACGAAGTCATCTGCCACGGCATCCCGGACACCACCGTGGTCCGGGACGGGGACATCCTTAACATCGACATCACGGCCTTCATCGGCGGCGTGCACGGGGACACCAACTACACCTTCCTGGTCGGCGACGTCGACGAGGAATCCCGGCTGCTCGTCGAGCGCACGCAGGAGTCCCTGAACCGCGCCATCCGCGCCGTGGCACCGGGCCGCGAAATCAACGTGATCGGCCGCACCATCGAGTCCTACGCCAAGCGCTTCGGCTACGGTGTCGTCCGCGACTTCACGGGCCACGGCGTCGGCGAAGCGTTCCACACCGGCCTGATCATCCCCCACTACGATGCCGCGCCCGCGTACAACACGGTCATTGAGACCGGCATGGTCTTCACGATCGAGCCCATGCTGACGCTCGGCACCGTGGACTGGGATATGTGGTCCGACGACTGGACCGTCGTCACCCGTGACCGCAAACGCACCGCGCAGTTCGAGCACACCCTGCTTGTCACGGAGTCCGGCGCCGAAGTCCTGACCCTGCCCTGATTCCCGCCCCACCAGAAGATTCCGGTCTTCACCCGCCGGCCCTGGGCCGCACCCTGCCAGCCCCGCCCCCTGCCACGAACGGAACCACATTGGCCAAGAAGGACGAGAAGTCGAAGAAGAACGCCCCGCTGATCGGCATTGACATCGGCGGTACCGGGATCAAGGGCGGGATCGTGGACCTGAAGAAGGGCAAGCTGATCGGCGACCGCCTGCGCATTCCCACCCCTCAGCCCTCCACGCCCGAATCCGTGGCCGAGGTCGTGGCCCAGGTTGTGGCCGCGCTGTCCGCCCGGCCCGACGCGCCGGCCCCCGATTCTCCCGTGGGCGTCACCTTCCCCGGCATCATCCAGCACGGCGTGGTCCACTCCGCCGCCAATGTGGACAAGTCGTGGCTGGAAATGGACATCGACGCCATGCTGACCGCGCGGCTGGGCCGCCCCGTGGAGGTCATCAACGACGCCGACGCCGCCGGCCTCGCGGAGGCGCGGTTCGGCGCCGGCGAGTTCGTGAAGGGGACCGTACTGGTCATAACGCTCGGCACCGGGATCGGTTCCGCCTTTATCTTCGACGGCAAGCTTGTCCCGAACGCCGAGCTGGGGCACCTGGAGATTGACGGGTTCGACGCCGAGTCCAAGGCCTCGGCGGTGGCCCGCGAACGGGACGGCCTGAGCTGGGAAGAGTACAGCGTGCTGCTGCAGCGCTACCTGTCCCACGTGGAGTTCCTCTTCTCCCCCGAACTGTTCATCATCGGGGGCGGCATCTCCAAGCGCGCCGACGAATACCTGCCGCGGCTGCAGCTGCGCACGCCGATTGTGCCGGCGGAGCTCAAGAACGACGCCGGCATCGTCGGCGCAGCGCTTGAGATCGCGCTGAAGCACAAACTGGCCAAGTAGCACCATGAAGGAACCGGCGCCCGGGGTTGTCATCGTCACGGGCGCCAGCCGGGGCATCGGCGCGGCGGTGGCGCTTCGTGCCGCCCGGGCCGGGTATGCCGTCGTCGTGAACTATTCCGCCGACGCTGCCGGGGCCGACTCCGTTGTGGAAGGCATCATTGCCGACGGCGGCGGGGCGGTGGCCGTCCAGGCGGACGTCAGCGACCCGGCCGCCGTCGTACGGCTGTTCGACGCCGCGGCTGCCCTCGGGACCCTGGCCGCCGTCGTGAACAACGCCGGCATCACCGGCAACCTGATCGGCCCCCTTAAGGACGTTCCGGCCGCGACTATCCGGCGCGTGCTCGACGTCAACGTCGCCGGCGTCGTCTATGTCTGCCAGGAGGCCGTAAGACGGCTCAGCACGGAGCAGGGCGGCCGTGGCGGCTCAATCATCAACATCTCCTCGACCGCCACTAAGGCAGGCTCGCCGGGAACCTGGGTGCACTATGCGGCGTCCAAGGGTGCGGTCGATGTGCTGACGGCGGGGCTCGCGGCCGAGGTCGCGGCGCAGGGCATCCGGGTGAACTGTGTGGCGCCGGGAAGCACCAACACTGGATTGCATGCGGCCGCAGGGATGCCGGACCGGGTGGAGCGGCTCAATCCCACGATCCCCATGGGTCGGGGCGCCGAACCGGATGAAGTAGCCGCTGCCGTGCTCTGGCTGCTCTCCGGCGAGGCCGGGTACATCACCGGGGCCGTGCTGCCGGTCTCCGGCGGCCGCTGACGCTACTGGCGAGGCGGAGTGGTCCCGGCGCCGCGAAGGCGACAGGGAGATTGGTGCCGGTGGTGGCTGCGGCTTCCCCTCCGCTGCCACCACCGGAGTGTGTGGGCAGAACTAGAGCGGGCTCTTCTGCTGGCTGGTGCCTTCGCGCCCCTTGGTCTCGGCCTCGTGGCGGAGCAGGGAGATGGCGGCTTCGAAGTCCTCGAGGGACTCGAAGGCCTGGTAGACGCTCGCGAAGCGCAGGTAGGCGACCTCATCCAGCTTCTGGAGCGGGTTGAGGATGGCCAGGCCGACCTCGTGCGCATCGATTTCCGCGGCGCCGGAGGCCCGGATGGCTTCCTCGACTTCCTGCGCGAGCATTGCCAGGTCGTCTTCGGTGACGGGACGGCCCTGGCAGGCCTTGCGGACGCCGTTGATGACCTTGCTCCGGCTGAAGGGCTCGCCGACGCCGGACCGCTTGATCACCGTAAGGCTGGTGGTTTCGACAGTCGTGAAGCGGCGTCCGCACTCGGGGCACTGCCGGCGGCGCCGGATGGCTGAGCCGTCGTCGGCGATCCTGCTGTCCACCACGCGGGAATCAGGGTTCCGGCAAAACGGGCAATACACGTCGTTTCCTCCCCTGTCGCATGGCTGGACACCGTCTCAGAACCCATGTCAGTTTGAAAGCCAGTCACATTAAGAGCCAGGGCACCATGGCGGTGCCTACGGGACCAGTTTACGACTAGATGTAGCTGAATAACAAGCCTGTAATTACTACATGTTGTGGTCAGGAGCCCGCTGCGAAGCGGGCTGTGACCGCTTCGCCGTGTGCCGGGAGGTCCTCCGCCCGGGACAGGCTGACGATGTGCCCGCTGACCTCCTCGAGGGCGGCGCGGGTGTAGTTGACCACCTGGATGGCGCGCAGGAAAGTAGTCACGTTCAGCCCAGAGGAGAACGCCGCCGTGCCGCTGGTCGGCAGCACGTGGTTGGAGCCGGCGCAGTAGTCGCCCAGGCTGACCGGGCTGTAGTCCCCCACGAAGATTGCACCGGCGCTGCGGATCCGGCCCGCGACGGCGGCCGCGTCCGCCGTCATGATTTCCAGGTGTTCGGCAGCGTACGCGTTGCACGCCGCGATGCCCTGTTCGAGGTCGTCCACCATCACGACGCCGGACTGCGGCCCGGAGAGGGCCTCGCGGACCCGCAGGCCGTGCTTGGTCACTGACGCCTGGCGGTCCAGCTCCACCCGGACCGCGGCTGCGAGGGCCTCGGAGTCCGTGATCAGCACGGACGCCGCCTTGGGGTCGTGCTCGGCCTGGCTGATCAGGTCGGCGGCGACCAGTCCCGGCTGTGCGGTGGCGTCGGCGAGGATCGCGATCTCGGTGGTGCCGGCCTCGGAGTCGATGCCCACGACGCCCTTGACAAGGCGCTTTGCCGTGGCGACGAAGACGTTGCCCGGGCCGGTGACGACGTCCACCGGGTCCAGTCCGGCGTTGTCCCCGGCGGCGGGGATGCCGTAGGCGAAGGCCGCGATGGCCTGGGCGCCGCCAATGGCGTAGACCTCGTCGATCCCGAGCAGGCACGCTGCGGCAAGGATCGTGGGGTGCGGGAGTCCGCCGAAGTCCTTCTGCGGAGGTGAGGCCAGGGCGATTGATTCGACGCCGGCGGCGAGGGCCGGGACGACGTTCATGATCACGGAGGACGGGTAGACGGCCAGGCCGCCGGGGACGTAGAGGCCCACCCGCGCCACGGGGACCCAGTTCTGGCTGACCACCGCGCCTTCGCCGAGTTCGACGTCGGTGTCCGCCGGGCGCTGGGCGTCGGCGAACTGCCGCGCACGTCTGATGGACTCTTCCAGTGCCGCCCGCACTGCGGGATCCAGCCCTGCGAGGGCAGCCGTCAGCGCTTCGGCGGGGACCCTCGGGTGTACCTGCTCGACGCCGTCGAAGGTCCGGGCCAGCTCGCTGAGTGCTTCGAAGCCGCGGGTGCGGACGGCGTCGATGATGTCCAGGACCTTCTGCTCGGCATCTGCCATAGTGCCGGCCTGTGCCCGGGGCACAGCGGCGCGAAGACCGGCCAGGGTAAGCCGCCGGCCGCGCAGATCGACGGTCCGGAAGTCGAGGTCGACGGAAACCGGGTGCGCGGTAACGGAGGGCACGGCAATGGCGGGCACGGTATTCGAGGGCACAGTTTTGGCGGGCACAGTGCTGTCAGCTGAAGGGGTCACCCGTTCATTTTACGTGCCGCCCCGGAGAGTCCCGCCCCTGTTACTCGGAGGCTTGCGTGGAAGGCTGTTCCGCGGCGGCGTCTTTGGCCCCGGGCTTCGGCGTTGCGAACACAGTGTTCAGGAACAGGGTGAGTGCGGCGGCGGCCGGCCAGATCGCCAGGACGGCGAGGGACCGCAGGGAAAAGGCGATACTGGCATTGGCCGAGGTGTCCTCCGGCGCTGCCCACCACAGACCGCACAGCACGCCGGTACCCCAGGCTGCGAGGGCGCCCACAGCCCCGGCACCCACCGCCAGAAGAACATCCCGCCCGGACGGTTCGGAGTGCTTGTTACCGGAGGCAACGGCGCCTGAAATGCAGCCGGCGAGCAGGAACAGTCCCGCCAGTACCAGGTCCCGCGGCAGCCACCCCTCCGTGTTGCTCCCGCCCCGCAGTTCCGGATTGCCGGAGAGCAGATTCAGGCCCGAGGGGGCCAGGAGCCACCACAGCAGCCCCACCGGGATGCCGGCAGCGGCGATCACCGCGGCCTTCCGCCACGTAACAGCACGGCGGGCGGCCTCCGGCCGGGGACCCCGGGCCGGAGAATGGGCGACGCTCTGGCCCTCGGCCTCGTCGGCGTCGAGCAGGGCGTCCTGCGGGGTTTCGTGGGGGGCGTCCTGCTGGAACTGGCCGTGCACTGCGGGCTGTGTCATGCAACAAACCTTAACAAGCTTTACGTCCGCCGGCACATGACACCGCGCGTCCCCGCATGAGTCCAGATGACGCCGTCGGATACATGAGTACCGCGGCCCGCCGCTGGCGCAATACGCTGGCAGGGTAGGAACACCACACACGTGCAGCAGGGAGATGGATAGCAGTGGCCACAGAGGACCAAGCCTTCGAGGGAACTTTCCGGGAGATGTTCCGGCGGCACGCGGCGGGGGTGGCCATCATCACCGCCAACTTCAACGGGGTCCCCTTTGGCTTCACAGCGACCTCCGTGGCCTCACTCTCGGCGAAGCCGCCCCGGTTCACCTTCAACATGGCCCGGACCTCCAGCTCCTGGCCGGCCGTGGCCAACACCACGTACATCGGCGTCCACATGCTGGGGCTGGACAACCAGGAGCTGGCCGACCGCTTTGCGCGGACCAGCAACCGCTTCGAGGGCGATCACTGGGCGCTCGGGCCCCATGACGTCCCGGTCCTCAATGACGTGGCCGGCTGGCTGATCGGCAAGGTCCAGATGCGGCTCTCCTTCGAGAACAACGCCGTGGTGGTGGTCGAGGTCGTGGAGGGTGAAGTGGGCGCCGACGGCGCTCCCCTGCTCTACCACTCCGGCGCGTACGGCCAGCCGGCACCGCTCGACTACGAGATCTGAGCGGCGGGCGGGCTGCCGCCGGCCCGTCTTAGTTGTCCAGGCAGGTGGGGCCGAGGAGCACCTTCAGGTCACCGAACAATGAGGGGCTCGGGTTGACCCGCAGATGCACGGGCAGGCCCATGACCTCCACCCGGGAGTCGCCCTGCAGGTGCAGCCGGACCTCGGACTTGCCGCGGTGCGTCCGCAGCACGTCTCCGAGTTCGGTCACGACGGCCTCGGTCGCCTTGTGCGTCGCCATAGTAATCACCAGCGGCCCGTTGAGCCCCTCGCTGAGGTCCGGAACGGAGAGTTCCATGCAGTTGAGGGCGACGGCGCCGTCATCGCGGCGCTGCAGCCGGCCCTTGACCACCACGATCAGGTCCTCGGCCAGCACGGACGCGATGGGGCCGTAGACCTGGCCGAAGAACATGACCTCGACGGAGCCGCCCAGGTCCTCGATCTCCGCACGGGCGTAGGCGTTGCCGCTGGCCTTCGCGATCCGCCGGCTGAGGGAGGTGATCATCCCGGCGATGGTGACGATGGCGCCGTCGTGCGGGCCGTCCTCGGCAATGAGCGAGGTGATGGACTGGTCGGCGTGCTGGCTCAGCAGCCCCTCCAGACCCTGCAGCGGATGGTCCGAGACATAGAGACCCAGCATGTCCCGTTCGAAGGACAGCTTGTCCTTCTTCTCCCATTCTGGAAGGTCAGGGATCTCGATGCTCAGGGACGCCTCGGATTCGGCCTCATCGAAACCGGCAAAGAGGTCGAACTGGCCTATCGCCTCGTTGCGCTTGAGCGTAATGACGGAGTCGATGGCTTCTTCGTGGATCATCGCCAGGGCGCGGCGGTGGTGATTCAGGGAGTCGAAGGCGCCGGCCTTGATCAGGGACTCGATGGTGCGCTTGTTGCACACCACGGCCGGGACCTTCATCAGGTAGTCCTTGAAGGACGTGTAGGCGCCTTCCTTCTCGCGCGCGACCACCATGGCCTCGACGGCGTTGACGCCGACGTTGCGGATGGCCCCCATGCCGAAGCGGATGTCGTTGCCGACCGGGGTGAAGTTCAGCGCGGACTCGTTGACGTCCGGCGGCAGCACCGTGATGCCCATGCGCCGGCACTCGTTGAGGTAGATGGCCGACTTGTCCTTGTCATCGCCGACGGAAGTCAGCAGGGCCGCCATGTACTCCGGCGCGTAGTGGGCCTTGAGGTAGGCGGTCCAGTAGGAGATCACGCCGTAGGCGGCCGAGTGCGCCTTGTTGAACGCGTAGTCGGAGAAGGGCAGCAGGATGTCCCAGAGGGTCTTGACCGCGGCCATCGAGTAGCCGTTGTCCTGCATGCCCTGGGAGAAGCCGGCAAACTGCTTGTCCAGCTCGGATTTCTTCTTTTTGCCCATGGCGCGGCGCAGGATGTCGGCCTGGCCCAGGGTGTAGCCGGCGAGCTTCTGCGCCACGGCCATGACCTGCTCCTGGTACACGATCAGGCCGTAGGTCCCGCCCAGGATCTCGGCGAGCGGTTCCTCAAGCTCCGGGTGGATCGGGATGACTTCCTGGATCTTGTTCTTGCGCAGGGCGTAGTCTGTGTGGGCGTTAGCGCCCATCGGCCCCGGACGGTAGAGCGCCAGCACGGCGGAAATGTCTTCGAAGTTGTCAGGCTTCATCAGCTTGAGCAGCGACCGCATGGGGCCGCCGTCGAGCTGGAAAACGCCCAGAGTGTCGCCGCGGGCCAGCAGCTCGTAGGACGCCGCGTCATCGAGCTCCAGGGACTCCAGGTCCAGGTCCACGCCGCGGTTCATCTTGATGTTCTCGAGCGCGTCGGAAATGATCGTGAGGTTCCGCAGGCCGAGGAAGTCCATCTTGATCAGGCCGAGGCCCTCGGACGTCGGATAGTCGAACTGGGTTATGACCTGGCCGTCCTGGAAGCGGCGCATGATCGGAATGACGTCGATGATGGGGTCCGAGGACATGATCACGCCGGCCGCGTGGACACCCCACTGCCGTTTCAGGCCCTCGATACCGAGCGCCGTTTCGAACACCTTGGCGGCTTCCGGGTCGGTGGCGATCAGCTGCCGGAAGTCGCCGGCCTCGCTGTAGCGCTTGGAGTCCTTGTTCTGGATATCCGCCAGCGGGATGTCCTTGGCCATCACGGCCGGCGGCAGCGCCTTGGTGAGCTGCTCGCCCATGCTGAACGGGTAGCCGAGCACGCGCGAGGAGTCCTTGAGGGCCTGCTTGGTCTTGATGGTGCCGTACGTGACGATCATCGCGACACGTTCGTCGCCGTACTTGCGCGTGACGTAGTCGATCACTTCGGAGCGGCGCCGGTCATCGAAGTCGACGTCGAAGTCGGGCATGGAGACGCGGTCCGGGTTGAGGAAGCGCTCGAAGATCAGGCCGTGGTGCAGCGGATCGAGGTCGGTGATGCGCATGGCATACGCCACCATGGACCCGGCGCCGGAGCCACGTCCGGGACCCACCCGGATGCCGTTGTTCTTGGCCCAGTTGATGAAGTCCGCCACCACGAGGAAGTAGCCCGGGAACCCCATGGAATTGATGACGCCGAGTTCGTAGTCGGCCTGGGTGCGCACCTTGTCCGGGATGCCCTTGGGGTAGCGGTACTGGAGTCCCTTGTCGACTTCCTTGACCAGCCAGGACGTTTCGTCCTCGCCCTCCGGGCAGGGGAACCGGGGCATGTAGTTGGCGCCCGTGTTGAATGAAACTTCGCAGCGCTCGGCGATCAGGAGCGTGTTGTCGCACGCCTCGGGGTGGTCGCGGAAGAGTTCGCGCATCTCCTGCGGGGACTTCAGGTAGTAGCCGCTGCCCGAGAAGGCGAACCGGGATCCGCCGTTGTCGTAGGTCGGCTCCAGGAGGGTGGACCCGGACTGGATGGCCAGCAGGGCCTCGTGTGCCTTGGCGTCGTGCTCGTGCGTGTAGTGCAGGTCATTGGTGGCCACCAGCGGCAGGTTCAGTTCCTTGGCCAGGCGCAGCAGGTCGCCCGTGACGCGCCGCTCGATGTCCAGCCCGTGGTCCATGAGTTCGCAGAAGTAGTTCTCGGCGCCGAAGATGTCGCGGAACTCGGCGGCCGCCTCGACGGCTTCCCGGTACTGGCCAAGCCTGAGCCTCGTCTGGACCTCGCCGGACGGGCAGCCGGTGGTGGCGATCAAGCCTTCGGAGTAGGTGTTCAGCAGTTCCCGGTCCAGCCGGGGCCACTTGCCGAAGACCGAGTCCAGCGAGGCGATCGAGGAGGCCCGGAACAGGTTCCGCATGCCCACGTTGTTGTAGCTGAGCAGCGTCATGTGGGTGTAGGAGCCACCGCCGGAGATGTCGTCCTTGCGCTGGTTTTCCTCGCCCCAGCGGACGCGGGTCTTGTCCCCGCGCGCCGTGCCCGGCGTGACGTATGCTTCGACGCCGATGATGGGCTTGATGCCCTTGTCCGTGGCCCGCTTCCAGAAATCGAAGGCGCCGAAGAGGTAGCCGTGGTCCGTAGTGGCCAGGGCGGGCATGCCCAGCCGTTCGGTTTCGTCGAACAGCTCCCCGAGCCGGGCGGCACCGTCCAGCATCGAGTATTCGGTGTGGTTGTGGAGATGAACGAACGAGTTGTTGCTGGAAGTCACCGAATCATTCTAGTGCCGCGCACGGACGTTTCAGCGCGGCACTCCGGCCCGGCCGGGAATGAGCAGCCGGACCAGGGCGGCCGCTCAGGCCTGTCCGGACTCCAGGACTTCGAGCGCGTACCGCAGGTCCTGCGGGTATTCGCTGGTGACGGTGACCTGCTCCCCCGTCCGGGGGTGGGCGAAGGACAGCTGCCGGGCGTGCAGCCACTGCCGGGTGAGTCCCAGCGTGGCGGCGAGCCGCGGGTCCGCACCATAGGTCAGGTCACCGGCGCAGGGGTGTCGCAGGGCAGAGAAGTGGACGCGGATCTGGTGCGTGCGGCCGGTTTCGAGGTGGACTTCCACGAGCGACGCCTTCCCGAACGCCTCCAGGACCTCGTAGTGCGTGATGGAATCCCGGCCGTCCTCGATCACGGCGAAGCGCCAGTCGTGGCCCGGGTGGCGGCCGATCGGCGCATCAATGGTGCCGGCCAGCGGGTCCGGAAGGCCCTGGACGACGGCATGGTAGACCTTGTCCACGGTGCGTTCCTTGAAGGCGCGCTTGAGCGCCGTGTACGCCTCTTCCGTCTTGGCGACCACCATCACCCCGGAGGTCCCGACGTCGAGCCGGTGGACGATGCCCGCGCGCTCCGGCGAACCGGAGGTGGAGATCCGGTAGCCGAGGCCGGCCAGGCCACCAACGACGGTTGGCCCCACCCAGCCGGGCGACGGATGCGCGGCCACACCGACCGGTTTGTCGATGACAACGAACTCGTCATCGTCCAGCAGGATTTTCAGGCCTTCCACTACTTCCTCCACAACTTCCAGGGGGTCCCGGCGTGCCGGGACGACGACGTCGAGCACGGCGCCGGGGGCAAGCTTGAGCGACTTTCCGACCGCTTTGTCCTTGCTGCTGACGTTGCCCTCGGCAATCAGCGCGGCGGCCTGAGAACGGGAAATGTCCATGAGCTTCGCCAGCCCGGCATCCACCCTGCTCCCCGCAAGTTCATCGGGCACCACGAAACGGAAGGACGACGCCGGCGTCGCGCCCGTCCCGTCCCCGGCGTCGCTGTCGTCGATGTCTTCCGCCAGGAGGTCCTCCGGCAGGACGTCTTCCGGCGGAGTCCCGGCCGGCGTCAGGTCTTCAGGAGTCAGGTCCTCGGGGGCCGTGTGGCCGGGCGCCATGTCAGGAGTCATGCTTCACTGTGTCTTTCGTAAGGTGTGAGCCGTCCAGCGAGATCCCGCGCAGCGTGAGCAGGCAGATGATCACCACCGAGGACACCACGGCCGAATCGGCGATGTTGAAGATCGCAAAGTTCGGCAGCTGGATGAAGTCCACCACATGGCCCATCGCGAAGGAGGGTTCGCGGAACAGCCGGTCCGTGAGGTTGCCAAGGGCGCCGCCCAGCAGCAGCCCGAGCGCCAGGGCCCACCAGACTGATCCGAGTTTCCGCAGCTGCAACAGGATGGCAATGGAGACGGCGGTCATGATGATGGTGAACACCCAGGTGACGTTCTCGCCGATCGAGAAGGCCGCGCCGGAGTTCCGGATGTAGTACCAGTGCAACAGCGGAGGCAGCACGGGAATCCGCTCCCCCTCGGTCATGTTGGCAGTCACCCACAGTTTGGTCAGCTGGTCGAAGACGTAGGCGAACACCGCCAGGCCAAAGAATACGGAAAGCAGCAGGGCCCGCCGCGCCCGCGGTTTGAGGGTACCCGCCGGGGCGGACTCAGCGGGCTGCACGGCGTCGGGTGAGGGTGCGTCAGTCATAAGGCTTTCGTTCACGGGCCAGTGCGGGCACTGGGAGCTGGGGTGCTGGGGCACTGCCGCCGGCGGAACCTGCGGTTAATGCCGAAAGCCGGCGGCCGAGGAATCCTCAGCCACCGGCTTTCAGAATACTTGCTTAACGTCCTAGCTGTTGGCTTCAACCTCAGGGGCAGCCACGGAGCCGCGGGCGTCCAGGTCACGCAGTTGGCCCTCGATGTAGGCCTTCAGGCGTGAACGGTAGTCGCGTTCGAAGCCGCGGAGCTGCTCAACCTTGCGTTCCAGCACCGAGCGCTGCTGCTCGAGGGCGCCGAGGATCTTGCGGGACTTCTCCTGCGCGTCGTTGACGAGGCTGCTGGCCTCGATCTGCGCTTCGGCGATGATCTTGTCGCGCTGCTGCTCGCCGTCGGCGACGTGCTTGTCGTGCATCTGCTGCGCCATGGCGAGCAGGCCGGCGGCGGACTCGGCTGCCGGAGTAGCGGCACCGCGGGCCGGGGCAGCTGCCTGCTCGGCTTCCTTCTTCTTGGCAAGCTCAGCAGCCTTGGCAGCCTCAGCGGCCTTGGCCTCGGCTTCTGCCTTGGCGCGGTCTTCCTTCTCGGCCTTGACGGGTGCCGGAACCTTTTCCACGACGGGAGCCGCGGCGGCGGAGCTGGCAGGCGTGCCGGCGCCGGATTCGGCGAGCTTCTTGCGCAGCTCGTCGTTCTCCTGGTTCAGGCGTCGCAGTTCGACGACGATCTCGTCCAGGAAGTCATCAACTTCATCCTGGTCGTAGCCTTCGCGGAACTTGGTCGGCTGAAAGCGCTTGTTGACAACGTCTTCTGGCGTCAAAGCCATCTGGTCACCTCGTTGGTCTAGTTAGTCAGTAGGCCTTCCGGCCGTCAAAACTACGGTACCTAAATATGGTCTGGTTCCTCTAATTCAACACCGCAGTGTCAAACCGGAGTTTCTAACTGTTTCGGCTGCGGACCGTGTCCGCCGCCCGGCTACGCCGCGATCGGCTGGGAGAACACCAGGAACTTGGCTACTGCCATGGCGATGGTGACAGCCACGAACAGGAGCAGGAATCCGAGGTCCAGGGATAGTCCGCCGAGCCGCAGCGGCGGAATCAGCCGCTGGAGCAGTTTGACGGGTTTGTCTGTGACCGAATACACAGCATGGGCGGTGACGAGCGCCACGCCGCGCGGCCGCCAGCTCCGTGCGAACATCTGCACCCAGTCGAAGACCAGCCGGACGATGAGGGCAACAAAGAACAACAACAGCGCGATATAGACAAGTCCGAAAACAATTCCCATGACTTAACTCATATCTCCATGTTCATTCCGGATACCGCAGTGTCCTCGTGATAGTTACGCCTCTATTTCAACACGGATAATTCAGCAGCGATGCCAGACAGGGCGTCCCTGCCTGGCATCCTGGCCGAAAAACCCGGACTAGCTCTGGTTGAAGAAGCTCGCCTGCGTCTCGCTGACCTTCTTGTCATCGCCAATGACCTCAACGTACGACGGCGACAGCAGGAAGACCTTGTTGGTCACGCGCTCGATGCTGCCGCGCAGTCCGAAGACCAGCCCGGCGGAGAAGTCGACGAGGCGTTTGGCGTCCGCCTCCCCCATGTCCGTGACGTTCATAATGACGGGGATGCCGTCACGGAAGCTTTCGCCAATGAGTTTGGCATCGTTGTAGGACCGCGGGTGGATCGTGGTGATCTGGCGGAGTCCGGTGGGCTCTTCGCGGCTCGATGCCGCTCGCTTGATGGGTGTCACAGGTGCGCGATATTCCTCTTCAGCGGCGTAGGGCTCTTCCCGGGGGGCCTCGCGGACGGGCGCCGGGGCACGGCGTTCCTCGCGGTCATGCTCCATGGAATCGTCCTCATCCTTATGCGATGTTGGGTGCTCGGACTCGTAATGTTCATCGCCATCGGCGAGCCCAAGATAGATCATTGTCTTGCGCAGAGCGCCGGCCATGGTCGACTCCTAATCGTGTCCGTAAGCGGGCCGATCAACGACTTAACAGCCTTGGAATCCCCGCCATTACCTTCCAATACGTTGAACCTACCGCAACGCCGGACGCGGACCGAGAATATCGGAGCCAACGCGAAGGTGTGTCGCCCCGAACCGGACAGCGTGTTCCAGGTCCTGGCTCATGCCCGCTGAAATGCCCGTGGCGTCCGGAAATTGTTCGATCAGCCGCCCGGAAATGCCTGCCAGCTTCTCGAAGGCAGCAGCCGGATCCGCCCCGAGCGGGGCAACCGCCATGACGCCGGCGAGCCTCAGTCCCGCAGCACCTGCCAGCTGCTCGGCCAGTGCGGGGACCTCGTTCGGGGCCGCGCCGCCGCGGTGGGCGCCGGCGTCGTCGTCGAGGCTGACCTGGATGAAGCAGTCCAGCGGCGCCCGCCCGGTGCGTTCGCTTTCAGCTGCCATCGCCTTGGCGAGTGCGGCGGCCAGTGCCTCCCGGTCCACGGAGTGCACGGCAGCGGCATACGTCACCACAGACTTGGCCTTCTTGCTTTGGAGCTGGCCGACGAAGTGCCAGCTCAGGCCGAGGTCTTCGAGCTGCGCCGCCTTTGCCGCGGCCTCCTGGTCCCGGTTCTCCCCGACGTCGGTGACGCCAAGGGCGGCGAGCCGCCGGACATCCTCGGCGGGGTGGAACTTGGTCACTACGATCAGCCGCGGCCGCCGGGCCGCACGCCCGGCGCCGGCAACGGCGTTGTCTATCCGCTCCCGGACGGCAGTGAGCCGCTCCCGGAGCTGTTCCAGCCGGGGATCGGGCTGCCCGCCGCCTGACTGAACAGCACCCGGTTGAACGCCGGCGGGCTGCTGCTCATTCAACGGCTGGCCCGCCTGATCGCCCAACGTTGGCCGTCGCGGGGAGCGTCCACACCAGTCCGGCGAATCGTCCGGAGTTCGGGTCGCGGCGGTATGAGAAAAGGTTCTCGTCTTCCAGGGTGCAGTTGCCGGAGTATTCGACGCTCACGCCGGCGTCCTGCAGTTGGCTGCGGACGGCGGCCGGCAGGTCCAGGCCCGGCGTGCCGCGGGAGGTTGTACACCAGGCAGCGGGAACGCGGGCGGCCACGTCGTCGCGCATTTCCTCGGGGACTTCGTAGCATCCTCCGCAGACGGACGGGCCGATCCAGGCGCTGAGCCCCGCCGCACCGAGTTCGCGCATGCGCGCCACGGCCGCAGGGACGATGCCGGCTGCGACGCCGGGGCGCCCTGCATGGACGACGGCGAGAACCGGGGTTCCGCCCCCAGCCCTGTCCCCGACCAGGACAACCGGCACACAGTCGGCCACCATCACGGCGAGGGGTTCCCCGAGGGAGACCATGGCGTCCGCGGTCGGGGCATCAGTTCTAGGGGCGTCAACACCGCTGCCGGGGGCGGCCGCTGCGCCAACGCCGGCGACGTCGCTGCCGTGGACCTGGTTCATGTACCGGAAAGGCCGGCCGCCGAGTCCCAGCGCCGCTTCGATGCCCGCACGCCGGTGCCGGACCTCCACCGGATCGTCGCCGACATGGAGCGCCAGGTTTCCGGCCCCGGCGTCGGTGAAGGCCACCCAGACGCCGGGCCGGACTTCCGCCCGCCAGGAGAACACACTAAACCCCAAATCGTTGCCAAACTTGTTTGCAGAACTTCGATCCTACGAGAAAGCACCATGGCACTGCCATCCGGCAGTGCCATGGTGCTTCAGGACCTACTTGAGGAAGTCAGGGACATCCAGGTCGTCGGAGTGGCGGCCCGACAGGTCCGGCTCCACGACGGACGGCAGGTCGACGTCGAAGCCGGAGTCAGCCGGGACTGCGGACGGCCGCTGCTGGCCCCAGCCGCCGTAGCCGGAGGCGCCGACCGTGGCGTGCAGGGGCTGGACGTGGGCCGAGGACGGAGCCTGGACCGGGGCCGGGGCCGGGGCTGCTGCCGGGGTGGCAGGGCGCTGCGGCGCCGACTGCGGAAGGGACTGGTCCATGGACGGCGAGGTGGCCTTGACGTCGTCGAAGCCGGCCGCGATAACAGTGACGCGCGCCTCGTCGCCAAGGGCATCGTCGATGACCGCGCCGAAAATGATGTTGGCCTCGGGGTGGGCCACTTCCTGGACCAGGCGGGCAGCCTCGTTGATTTCGAAGAGGCCGAGGTCCGAGCCGCCCTGGATGGACAGCAGGACGCCGTGGGCTCCGTCAATAGAAGCTTCCAGCAGCGGGGAGGCGATGGCGAGCTCCGCGGCCTTCACTGCGCGGTCTTCGCCGCGCGCCGAACCGATGCCCATCAGCGCCGAACCGGCGCCTTGCATGACGGACTTGACGTCGGCGAAGTCGAGGTTGATCAGGCCGGGGGTGGTGATCAGGTCGGTGATGCCCTGGACGCCGGAGAGAAGGACCTGGTCAGCGGAACGGAACGCGTCCAGAACGGAAACGTTGCGGTCACTGATGGACAGCAGGCGGTCATTCGGGATGACGATGAGCGTGTCGACTTCGTCGCGGAGGGCGTCGATGCCGGCCTCGGCGGAGCCCGCGCGGCGGCGGCCTTCAAAGGTGAACGGGCGGGTCACAACGCCAATGGTCAGCGCGCCGAGCGAGCGGGCGATGCGGGCGACGACGGGCGCGCCGCCGGTGCCGGTGCCGCCGCCTTCGCCGGCGGTGACGAAGACCATGTCAGCGCCGCGGATGACCTCTTCGATTTCTTCGGCGTGGTCCTCGGCAGCCTGCCGGCCAACCTCAGGGTTCGCACCGGCTCCCAGGCCGCGCGTCAGCTCACGCCCGATGTCGAGCTTGACGTCTGCATCGCTCATCAACAATGCCTGCGCATCGGTGTTGACAGCGATGAACTCGACGCCGCGAAGACCGACCTCGATCATGCGGTTGACTGCGTTCACGCCACCGCCGCCGATGCCGACGACCTTGATGACGGCCAAGTAATTCTGCGGAGCTGCCACGTTACGTGTCCCTTGTTCGTGTTCTATTGCGAAAACTGATGGAGTCGGGCTTGAAGCTTTGAACCTTAACCTTCGACTTGAAGGTTATAGTTATGTCAAGTAACTCATGCTGTGACGCTATTTCCTTGCGTGATGACATTCAATAACCGGCGCCGCGTGTCGCGGTAATACCGCTGAAATAGCGTTATTTGGTGCCGTCCTGGTGACTGTGTTGCGGAAGGCGTTGCTGCTCGTGCTGCTGCGGCGGCCAGCCGAGGGCCCAGCCGGTTGCGGGCGCCCCTGCCCCCCGCTGGCCAAGTGCTTGGCAGCTACCGGGTGACGGGGTGCCGCGGCACACTGACATCGTAGATACGCACGGGGTTCTTCGGGTCCGCAGGTGCCTTCAGCAGGGCTTCGAGAACCTTTGCCTTGAGCTCCTTCTCCCCCGAGTTGCCCCAGACGATGGTCTGGCCGTCGACGAGCTTGAGCTCAACGGCATCCACCGACTTCGCCGAGGCGTTGGAGAGCCGCGCCAGCACATCGGCGGGCAACGCCCCCAGGACCCCGGTGATGGCGTGGAACAGGTCCTTGGGCAGGGTGCCGCCTCCGCCGTCGATGACCGGAAGCTGCGTAGCAGCCGGGTCTGCTGAGTCACTGAGCGTCACGCCGTCGGCGTCGACCAACTGGTGCGCGTCACCCTGTTTGACCAGGGCCACCGGCACGCGTTCGGTCACCTTGACCTGCAGCGTCGAGGGCGGGCGGGCCTGCGTGCTGACTGCCTTGACCTGCACCAGCGGCTGCAGGAGGGCGGTGACGTCGCCGTCGCTGATCTGCGGCAGCGGCTTGCCCTGCAGCGGCGCGAGGGCGGTCTGGATCTGGTCCGTGGTCAGCAGTTTGGTGCCCTCTACGGATACTGTCTGCAGCGCCAGGACCGGCGAGTAGACAGCCGCGGCGAGGATCCCCGCGACCAGCGCTGCCAGGGCACCGATCGTGCCCAGCAGGATGCGCTTGCGGCGTTTGGCCTTGGGTTCGGGAAAGGACAGCACATTGTCCCAGGCCGCCGGGGTCACCGGCGCGGCACCGGCACCGCTGGCGGTGCTGTTGGGGCCGCCGCTCTCTTTGGATGCCGAGATGACATCGGGCGACGCCGAGTCCTGGCGCGCGGACGGCGAACGGCCCGCACCGGCCTTGTAACTGGGGCGGCGGGTGCTAGGCACCGGGAGCACCGCCATTCGCGGCAGCACCGTCGTTCAGGGCTGCAACAATCAGCGGCCCGTAGGCCGTGACGTCGCCGGCTCCGGCCGTGAGCACGATGTCCCCCGGCGCGGCGGCGGACACGATGGCCTGCACAGCCTCACCGCCCGGCCCGATAAGCCGGCCGCCGGCGCCAAGGTGGTCGGCGATCAGCTGGCTGCTGACGCCCGGAATCGGGTCTTCGCGGGCGGGATAGATGTCCAGGACCAGGGCCGTGTCAGCGGCGTTGAGCGCTGCGGCGAACTCCTCGGCGAATTCGCGGGTCCGGGAGAACAGGTGCGGCTGGAAGAGGACGTGCAGCTTGTGGCCGCCGGCCACCGACCGTGCAGCAGACAGGGCTGCCCGCACTTCCGTGGGGTGGTGGGCGTAGTCGTCGTAGACCCGGACGCCGCGGCCCTCGCCCTTGAACTCGAAGCGCCGGGACGCGCCCGTGAAGTGCGCCAAAGCGCCGGCGGCAGTCGCGGGGTCGACGCCGAGTTCCAGGGCGACGGCGAACGCCGCCGCCGCGTTGAGCGCGTTGTGCCGCCCGGGAACGTGCAGTTCGAGGGGGAACCGGCCGGCGGGGGTGGTGATCGAGACGTCCCCCGGGCCGCCGTCGTGCAGAACGAGCTTCGCGTCATCGCTGGTGCCGTAGAGCACGACGCGCGTGTTGCCTCGCTCCAGGGTCCGCAGGGCCAGGGCCCTGGCGCCGGGATCGTCAGCGCAGGCGACAAGCACGCCGTCTGCCGGGAGCAGCGCGGTGAATCGGTCGAAGGAGGCGTACACGGCTTCGGCCGTGCCGTAGAAGTCGAGGTGGTCCGGCTCGACGTTCGTCACGACGGCGATCTGCGGGCGGTAGTTCAGGAAGGAGCCATCGGATTCGTCGGCCTCCGCGACAAAGACCGGCGAGCTGCCGCTGGCGGCGTTCACGCCCAGCGCCGGAACGTTCGCGCCGATGGCGAACGACGGGTCAAGCCCTGCACCCTGCAGAAGCACTGCAATCATCGATGTGGTGGTGGATTTGCCGTGCGTGCCGGCCACCGTCACGGCCGTGTCCTGCGCCATCGCGGCCGCGAGTGCCTCCGAGCGGTGAAGCACGGGCAGTCCGGCCGCCCGCGCCGCAGCCAGCTCGGGATTGTCCGGGCGGATGGCGGAGCCGGCAACGACGCTCTGCGCGTCGCCCAGGTTTGCGGCGTCGTAGCCGACGCAGATCCGGGCGCCGGCCGCGGCCAGGTCCGTCATGACCGGCAGGTCCTTGGCGTCGGAGCCGCTGACCGGCAGGCCGCGGGCCACCATGATGCGGGCCACTGCGGACATCCCTACGCCGCCGATGCCGATGAAATGCATCCGGCCGAGGGACTCCGCGGAGCGGACGGCCGAGGTGGTGTGCTGGTGCTCGGGCTGGGTCATTGCTCTACTGCTTCCTGCCGTGTTTTACACTGCCGTGCTTGACGGGTTTTGCGGTCTTCGCCTGGACGGAGGCCGCCGCCTCGAGGACCAGATCCGCCATGCTCCGGTCGGCGTCGCGAATGCCGAGCTTCGCGGCGCTGTCAGCCATCCGTGCCAGCCTGGCAGGGTCCTGCAGCAGCGGGATGATGTGCTCGCTGACCCAGCCGGGAGAAAACGTGCTGTCCTCGACGAGCAGCGCCCCTCCGGCCTCGACGAGTCCGGCTGCGTTGAGCGCCTGTTCGCCGTTGCCGATCGGCAGCGGAACGAAGACGGCGGGCAGTCCGACGGCGGCCACCTCGCTGACCGTCGCGGCGCCGGAGCGGGCCAGCAGCAGGTCCGCCGCGGCGTACACCGTTTCCATTCCGTCGACGTATTCAAGTTGCCGGTAGCCGGGGGCGGCGAGTGGCTTGCCGTCGGCGTCGTGGACTGCCTTGCCGCGGCCGGTGATGTGCAGGGTCTGGATGCCGGCCTCCGCGAGGAGGCCGGCCGACGCGGCCATGGTGCGGTTGATGCTTTGGGCGCCCGAGGAGCCGCCGGTGACAATCAGGGCCGGACGATCCGGGTCCAGGCCGAGTGCTGCGCGGGCCGCGGTCCTGGCGGCGGCCCGGTCAAGGCCGGAGATTTCCTTGCGCATCGGCATGCCGACGTGGCGGGAGGCACCCAGCCTGGTTGCGCCGAAGGCCACGGCCACGTGTCCGCCCAGCAGTGCCCCCACGCGGTTCGCGAGCCCGGGCCGCGTGTTGGCCTCGTGGATGACGATGGGGATCTTTCGGCGCCGGGCGGCCAGGTACATCGGCGTGCAGACGTAGCCGCCGACGCCGACCAGGACGTCCGCTTTGGCCTCCTCGAGGATGACCCCGGCCTGCTTGACAGCGCCTGCCAGTCGCCCGGGCAGCCGCAGCAGCTCCAGGGAAGGCCGTCGGGGGAAGGGAACGCGGCTGATCGTGACGAGGTCAACCCCGGCGGCCGGAACCAGCCGGGCTTCCATGCCGCCCGGTGTTCCCACGGCCAGCAGCCGTACATCGGGGCGGGCCTCCCGGACAGCGTTGGCGATGGCCAGGAGCGGGCTGATGTGCCCGGCTGTTCCGCCGCCGGCAAGGACGACGGATAAATGGGATAAAGGGGACTCGGTGTTCATGGAGGCCTATTTACGCTTTCGTGCAGGATTGCTGGGGGCGGGAGTTCTGGTGGCCGGCTTTCGGTTGGCCGGCGTCCCTGGGGAGTCCGTGATGACCGCGGATCTTGGGGCAGCGGATCTTGAGGCCACGGATCTTGGGGCGGCCGCGGCGGGGGCAGTCCCCTTGGCCGTTTTGCTGGCTGTGTTGCTGGCCTTCTTCTTGGCTGTGTTCCTGGTTGTGTTCTTGGCTGCGTTTCCGGCCGCGTTCCTGGCTGCGCCGCGCTCGGCGTTCCGCTTCCGCAGGGACGCCGCCAGCCCGGCCGGGCCGAACCTGAACAACCGCTTGGGCTGGAGCCCGGGCGCCATCTGAGCCCGGGCCAGTGACAAGACTACGCCGATCGCGCACAGGGACATGAGCAGTGCCGAGCCACCGTAGGAAATGAACGGGAGCGGGATGCCCACCACGGGGGCCAGTCCGGTGACCACGGCCATGTTGACCGTCGCCTGGCCCAGCAGCCAGACCATGATGGTGCCGGCCAGGACGCGGTGGAACATGTCCTTCTGGGCCACAACAACCCGGTAGATGGCGGTGCCGAGAATGGCGAAGAGCACCAGCACCACGAGTGTTCCGACCAGTCCGAGCTCCTCGCCGATGATGGCAAAGATGAAGTCGTTGTGGGCTTCCGGGATCCAGCTGTATTTCTGCCGGCTTTGCCCCAGCCCCACCCCGAACCAGCCGCCGGAGGCCAGGCCGTACAGGCCGTTGGTCGACTGGTAGTTGAGGTCGGAGCCGTCCGCGCAGGTCTGACCGGACCAGGACAGGATCCGGCACATCCGGTTAGGGCTGGTGATGGCCAAAACCGCCGTGCCCACGGCGATGAAGGCGCCCGCGATGCCGAAAAGGTACAGCCGCACCCCGGCGAAGAACAGTGCGGCGGCCGTGATCATCATGACGATCATGGCGGTGCCGAGGTCGTTGCCCACCAGGATGAGGCCGATCACTCCGGCAGCTCCCGGGAGCACCACGGGGACCAGGGCATGCCATGCCCGGGAGAGCAGCTTGGCCTTGCGGTCCAGGACCGTGGCCATCCACAAGGCAAGCGCCAGTTTGGCCGCCTCGGAAGGCTGGAACGTGAACGGCCCGACGTCGATCCAGTTCTTGTTGCCGAGGGCGCTGCGGCCGACCAGCAGCACCAGCACCAGCAGGACGAAGGCCGCGATGATGGCGATCCAGGCACCGCGCTTGAGCCAGACGACGTTGACCCGAGAGAGCAGGAACATGCCGAAAAGGCCGATCCCGGCGAACAGCCCCTGCTTAAGGGCTGCCGTGTAAGGCGACTCCCCCGCTGCGATAGCCTCGACGCTGGAGGCCGAGAGCACCATCATGATGCCGATCGCCGTCAGCGCGAGGGTGGAGCCCAGGATCAGGTAGTACGTGGAGCCGTTGCGGGACTTGCCCGTTCCTTCGAGGGCAGACCAGAACCCCCGGTACCAGCCCCGGACCTTGCGGCCCGCTGCTTGCACGCCGGCTGGAGCCGGGGCGGCGGGAGGCCGGGTTGCCGGCGACGATGTTGCCGACGACGGTGTTCCGGACGGCTTGGTTGCAGCCGAAGAGGCCGCGGGGGAACGTGTGGGCG
This sequence comes from Arthrobacter sp. 05N429, assembly GCF_056397045.1. NCBI lineage: Bacteria > Bacillati > Actinomycetota > Actinomycetes > Micrococcales > Micrococcaceae > Arthrobacter > Arthrobacter sp. 05N429. Next base: position 56,690 of record NZ_JBFTMQ010000014.1, on the reverse strand, counting down.
TGCTGACCATAGTTACTCCTTGCTGGTCTGAGCCTGCCCTTCCACGAGCTCGCGGACAGCTTCAATGAAGGCGTCGCCACGGTGAGCGTAGGAAGAGAACTGGTCCATGGATGCAGCCGCCGGGGCCAGGAGCACTGTGTCCCCGGAGGCGGCAAGCTGCGCCGCCGAGGCAACAGCCCGAGCCATCACAGTCTCGCCGAAGATCGGTGAGGGTCCTGCTTCGGCGTCGGCCGTCCCGGCAGTCTGCACCTGTTCAGTTTCGCCCTTCCCCTCACCGATCACGGGGACATCCGGCGCGTGTCGCTGCAGCGCGGAGCGCAGATCGCCGGAGTCCGCCCCGATCAGGACCACGGCCTTGAGCCGGCGCGCGTGCTCCTGGACGAGCGCGTCGTAGTTCACGCCTTTGGAGAGCCCGCCCGCGATCCACACGACGTCCTCGAACGCGGAGAGCGATGCCGCGGCCGCATGCGGGTTGGTGGCTTTGGAGTCATTGACCCAGAGGACGCCGTCGTGCCGGGCAACGACCTGGATGCGGTGGTCCCCCGGCAGGTAGTTCAGCAGACCCTTGCGGACGGCGGCCGGTTCGACGCCGTAAGCCCGGACCAACGCTGCCGCGGCCAGGGCATTGGCCACCATGTGCCGCGGAGCCACGGCGCCAAGGTCGGACACGGCCGCAAGTTCCGCGGCGCTGTCCTTGCGCTCGGCGATGAACGCGCGGTCCACCAGCAGTCCCTCGACGACGCCGAGCATGCTGACGGCCGGCGTGACGGTGGTGAAGGCCACCGCGCGGCAGCCTTCGACGACGTCGGCTTCTTCGACCATGCGTTCGGTTTCGATCTGCTCAGCGTTGTAGACGCAAGCCTTCTGGGTGTTTTCGTAAACCTTTGCCTTGTCCGCCAGGTAGGACGCGTAGGAGCCGTGCCAGTCCACGTGGTCCTCGGCGACGTTCAGGCAGACGCTCGCCACCGGGGAAACGGACTCGCTCCAGTGCAGCTGGAAGCTGGAGAGCTCGACGGCGAAGACGTCGTAGTCCACCGGATCGCGCAGGGCGTCAAGGATCGGTGTGCCGACGTTGCCGACGGCGATCGCCTTGAGCCCGGCGGCCTGCAGCATCGATTCGGTCAGCCCGACGGTGGTGGTCTTTCCGTTGGTGCCGGTGATGGTGAGCCAGTCCGCGGTCTTGCGTCCCTTGCGTTCCCGGACCCGCCACGCGAGTTCGACGTCGCCCCAGACAGGGATGTGGGCCCTCGCGGCTGCGGCGAGCAGGGCCTGGTCCGGCCGCCAGCCCGGGGAGGTGACGATCAGGTCCGGCTTTACACCGTCGATTTTCGGGACAGTCTCCACGGCGTCCTCGCCCAGCAGGACATCCACGGCCCCGACGATGCGAAGGGTGTCTGCCTGTGCCTGCGCCGTGGTGCCGGTGGCTGCGTCCACGACGACCACGCGGGCGCCAAGTTCGATCAGCGTGTCCGCGGCGGCGAAGCCGGAGACACCGATGCCGGTGACGACGACCCGCAGACCGGCCCAGTCGGAGTCCCAGGTGACCAGGTCCTGGAGCCTGGGTGAGGTGGTGAGGGGCGCGGGAATAGGACCAGTCACAGCAGTACCACCCATTCGGCGTAGAAGATGCCCAGTCCGGCGGCGACAAAGAGGCCACACAGAATCCAGAACCGGACGACGACGGTGACTTCCGCCCAGCCTTTGAGTTCAAAGTGGTGCTGGAGCGGGGCCATCTTGAAGAATCTCTTGCCCTTGGTGAGCTTGAAGTAGCCGACCTGGATGATCACCGAGAGGGTGATGAGCACGAAGAGGCCGCCGATGAAGGCGAGCAGCAGCTCGGTCCGGGACAGGATCGCGAAGCCGGCGACGGCGCCGCCGATGGCCAGAGACCCGGTGTCCCCCATAAAGATCTTGGCCGGTGAGGTGTTCCACCACAGGAAGCCCACCAAGGCCGCGCTGAGGATGGCGGCGAGCAGGGCAAGGTCCAGCGGGTCACGGACCGTGTAGCAGCCGGAGCCTGCCTGCCGCGGCGAACCGCAGGACTGGTTGCTCTGCCAGATGCCCATCAGGGTGTAGGCGCCGAACACCATGATGGAGGCGCCGGCGGCGAGTCCGTCCAGGCCGTCCGTGAGGTTCACGCCGTTGGTGGCGGCGGTGATGATCAGGTTGGACCACAGCACGAAGAGGATGGTGCCCAGGAGCGTGCCGGCGAAGGCCAGGTTCAGCCACGGGATGTCGCGGACCAGGGAGATCTGGTACGACGCGGGCGTCACGCCGTTCTCGTCCGGGAAATAGAGGGCGAGGATCGCGAAGATGATGCCTACGGCGGCCTGCAGGATCAGCTTGGCCTTGGCATTCAGGCCCAGGCTCCGCTGCTTGGAGATCTTGATGAAGTCATCCAGGAATCCGACCAGCCCCATGCCGACCATCAGGAACAGCAGCAGCAGGGCCGAGGCGGACGGGCCCGGCGACGCCGGGTTGATCAGCCACATGATCAGGTGCGTGATGCCGTAGCTCGCGAGCACCGCCAGGACGACGACGGTGCCTCCCATCGTGGGGGTGCCGCGCTTGGTGTGGTGGGTGGTGGGTCCGTCATCCCGGATGAATTGCCCGTAGCTCTTCCGGACCAGGAAACGGATGAAGAGCGGGGTGCCCAGGAAGGCAAACAGCAAGGCCAGTCCAGCGCCCATCAGCAGTGCAATCACAGCAGCGCACTCCCTTCAGTGGCGGTTCCGGCAGTGTCTGGGGGTAATGCTATCCGATCGCCCAAATGACGCAGCCCGATGCTGTTGGACGACTTGAAGAGCACCAGGTCACCGGGCTCCAGCTCCGCCTGCAGCAGTTCGTAGGCCTCGTCCGGGGTCTCGGCGAAGACGCATTCGTTGCCCCAGGACCCCTCGTTGACGGCGGAGACGTAGAGCGAGCGTGCCTCGCGTCCCACGACGACGAGCCGGGAAATATTGAGCCGCACCACCTGGGTGCCGACCGCCATGTGTTCGCGGATGGAATCGGGGCCCAGTTCGAGCATCGCGCCCAGCACGGCCCATGTCCGCCGGCCGCGGCCGAGGTCGGCGAGGGTCCGCAGCGCTGCGCGCATGGATTCCGGGTTGGCGTTGTAGGCATCGTTGATGATGGTGACGCCGTCGGCCCGCTCGGTCCGCTCCATCCGCCAGCGGCTGGCGGCCGTTTGGGCGCTGAGGGACGCGGCGATCCGCGCCGCCGGGACGCCGGCCGCGTGCGCTGCCGCCGCCGCCGCCAGCAGGTTGGCGATGTGGTGCGCGCCGATCAGCCGGGCCGTGACGTGCTGCCCGGCGCTCTCACCGGGCAGGAAAAGTTCGAATTCCGGGCAGCCGCCGGCATTCAGCTCGACGCCCTCCGCACGGACCCGCCCGGCCCCTGCTGAGTCGCCGGCAGCCTGGGCGGTGTAGCCAAGGACGGTGGCCCGGGTGCGCGCGGCCATGGCGGCCACCCGCGCGTCGTCCAGGTTGAGGACGGCGGTGCCTGCGGACGGCAGTGCCTCAACGAGTTCGCCCTTGGCGCGGGCGATGTTCTCCACTCCGCCGAACTCGCCGGCGTGGGCCGTGCCGACGCCAAGGACCACTCCGATATCGGGGCGGACCATCTCCGCAAGGTAGCTGATGTGTCCTACGCCCGTGGCACCCATCTCGATCACGAGGTAACGGGTGTCGACGCCTGCCTTGAAAACAGTGAGCGGAACGCCGACTTCGCCGTTGTAGGAACCCTGCGGGGCAATTGTTGGACCCTCCGCGGCGAGAATCCCGGCCAGAAGGTCCTTGGTGGTGGTTTTCCCGGCGGAACCGGTAATGCCGATCACGGTCAGCGGTTCGCCGTCGGCCGCGCGGCTGGCACGGATCCGTCGGACGGCTTCCGCGGCGAGGGCACCCATCGCGAGGACCGAGTCCTGGACCACGACGGCGGGGTAGTTGCCCCCGGCCCCGTCGGCGACGTCGTGCTCGACGAGCGCCAGTACGGCGCCGCGGTTGAACGCGGCGGCGACGAAGTCGTGGCCGTCGGCCGTCTCCCCCGGCTTGGCCACGTAGAGGGATCCCGGTGCGGCTTCCCGGGAGTCGGTCACCACGGAGCCGGGGGTTATCCCCGGTTCCGCGGCCAGCCGGCCGTTGGTAATGTCGGCGATTTCCGCCGCGGTAAATGCAATCATGTCGGTTTAGGACTCTATCCGCTGGTCTTCGAGAACGGTGAATCCCCGAGCTGTCAAGGCGGAGCGGAGCTCCACCCTGTCGTCAAGGGCGAGGTTGACACCCTTGACTTCCTGCCACACTTCGTGGCCCCGTCCCGCGACGAGGATGGTGTCTGCCGGGCCCGCGAGTTCCACGGCTTTCCGGATGGCGGCGTCCCGGGGGTAAACCTCCAGGATGGTGCAGCCGAGGCCCTCGTGTTCCTTGGCGCCGACCGCGCCGGCCATCACGTCGGCACGGATCGCCGCGGCGTCCTCGTCGTGCGGGTCGTCGTCGCTGACGATGACGGTGTCGGCAAGGCGTGCGGCGATGGCACCCATGGCGGGGCGCTTGCCCTGGTCGCGTTGTCCGGTGGCGCCAAAGACGATGATCACGCGGGAACCCGGTTCCGGGGAACGGACTGCCTCCAGTGCCCGTGCCAAGGCGTCCGGGTTGTGGGCAAAGTCGACCACCGCGGCGGGGGCGGTGGAGACGAGCTGCATGCGGCCGGGGACGGCGACCGTGAAGGGGTCGCCCCCGTCGAGGGCCGCCTGGACGGCGTCGGCGTCGTGGCCGCCGTCGAGCACCATGACCGTTGCCAGCGCGGCGTTGGCCACGTTGAAGCTGCCGGGCAGCCCGGTGTGGACGCGCAGTTCCGTGCCGCTGCTGTGGCGGAGGGTGAAGTCCGTGCCGAGTCCGCGCGGGGCCGGGTTGGTGACCGTCCAGTCCGCCGCTGCCGGCGTCCCTGCCGCCGCGCCGGCGCCGTGGGTGGCCAGTGTGGTGACCGGGATGCCGGCGGTGGCGGCCAGCGTTCGGCCCCAGTCGTCGTCAACTGTCACGACGGCGCGGCGGGCCCGTTCCGGGGTGAAGAGCCGCGCCTTGGTCTGGAAGTACTCGTCCATGCTTCCGTGCAGGTCGAGGTGGTCCTGGGTCAGGTTGGTGAAGCCGGCGACGTCGAATACGACCCCGTCCACGCGGTGGAACGAGACGGCGTGCGAGGAGACCTCCATGGAGGCGGCGTCGAGGCCGCGTTCCCGCATCAGAGCCAGCAGGGCGTGGACATCGGTGGATTCGGGTGTCGTGAGGAGGCTGGGAATCGGCGCGCCGCCGGCCAGGATCTCGATGGTGCCGATCAGTCCCGTCTTCTGCCCGAGGGCCTGCAGCAGGGCGTTGATGAAGTACGTGGTGGTGGTTTTGCCGTTGGTACCCGTGACGCCGAAAAGGGCCGGGGTCTGCTCATCCTGGGGGCGGCTCTGGTAAATCAGGGCCGAGAGGCCGCCCACGAGGCTTCGGGGTTCCTCTGCCAGGAGCACCGGAACGGCAATGTCGTGCGAGAACGCAAGCAGGCGCGCGCCGGCGTCGTCAGTCAGGACGGCTGCCGCTCCGGCCTCCACCGCCTGGGAGACAAAGTCGGCACCGTGCCGGCTCGCACCGGGCAGTGCGACGTACAGGTCGCCGGGCAGCACGGCGCGGGAATTCAGGGAGATCCCGGTGACCAGGACAGAGCCGGAAGCACCGGGGACAACGACGCCGATCGACTCGCCGATGGTGGCCAGCGGCACGGCAGCCACCGCAGAGGGCCGGAAGCCCGCAGTGGATCCGGGACCGGACGGCGCGGCGGAAGCGCCGGGGGCATTCTGATCTGACAAGTGGATCTCCGTTGGTGGTGCTGGCGGATCTGGCGCTGCGCGCGGAGGAACACTCCGGCCCGCAGGCTCATTTTCCCGGTACAGGTTCGTGGTGGACGGGCTGGTGCTGGTTCTCTCGCGGGTGCTACTTGGCGTACTGCGGCAACCGGACGGGCTCTCCGGTGGACGGCGGGACGTTATACGTCCGCAGCGCCTGGCTCAACACGGACCGGAAAACCGGTCCGTTCGAGATTCCGTAGATATCGCCTTTGGGCCGTTGCAGGACCACTTCAACAATAAACCGCGGATCGTCCATCGGCGCCATCCCCACCATTGACGCCGTGAAGCCGCAGAACCCGGCGGTGCCGTCGTCGCACGGCGATTGCGAGGTGCCGGTCTTTGCCCCGACCCGGTAGCCGTCCAGCCCCGCTTCCTTGATCTGGCCCTCCGTAACGGCGCTCTCGAGGATGTCCCGGACCTGCCGGGCGGTGTCCGGGGAGACAATTTGCCGGGAATCCTGCGCCGGCACTTTCTCCTCTGTGCCGTCGGGGGTGATGTAGCTGTCGATCAGCCGCGGCTGGAGCATCACGCCGTTGTTGCCGATGCTTTGGAAGGCCCGGACGGTCTGAAGCGTGGACTGAGAGACGCCCTGGCCGAACAGCACGGTGTACTCCTGGCGGCCGTCCCATTGCTCGTGCGGCGTCAGGATGCCCGTGGCTTCGGCGGGAAGGCCAATATCCGGCGCCTCGCCGATGCCGAACTTCCTCAGCCAGTCGTAGCGTTGCTCCTTGCTGAGCCGCTGGCCGGCCATGACGGTGCCGGTGTTCATGGACCAGCCAAGGATCCCGGCCAGGGTCCGGTCTTCGGTGCCGTGGGTGAAGGAGTCGTTAAACGTCTGCCCGTCGACGGTGTACGAGGGCGGGATGGTGAACTTCTCCAGCGGGCTCGACTTACCCTCCTCGATCAACGCCGCGGCCGTGATCATCTTCTCCACCGAGCCGGGCTCGTAGGCGGCCGTGACGGCACGGACACCGCGGTCTTTCGCATCGACCTTGCCCGGATCGTTGGGGTCCGGGGAGTTGGTGTCCGCCATGGCGATGATATTGCCGGTCTTGATGTCCTGCACGATGACGACGCCCCACTCGGCACTGAGTTTGTCCCGCTGGCTTTGGATCGCCTGCTGGGCGAAGTACTGGAGATCCGAGTTCAGGGTGAGCTTGATGTCCTTGCCGTTCACGGCGGGGGTCAGCTGGTCCACTCCGACCGGGATGCGGAGCCCGTCGGCACCGATCTCGAAGAGCCGCTTGCCGGGAGTGCCTTTCAGGATCTCGTCCTGCGTTTGCTCGAGGCCGGCCTGGCCGGTTGTGCCGTCCCTCAGGAAGCCCACAATCCCGCCGGCCACCGAGCCGTTTGGGTACACCCGCTTGCTGGTGCCAACAGTGACGATGCCGGGGATCTGGAGTTTGGAGATGCGGTCCTCGACGTCGGGCTTCACGTCTTTGGCGACGATGTAGTACGGCTGGTTCCCGGTGAGGGCATCCTTGAGCGTGGAATTCTCCATGCCCAGCAGCGCGGCGAGCTCGGTGATGCCCTGGTCCCGGGACACCTTAACGAGCTCTTCCGTGGTCTCGTCGAAGCGCCGGAACGACTCGGTCTTGGTGTTGACTCTCTGGTCCACAACGACGTTGTAGCGGATCACGCTGCTGGCAAGGACAGTGCCGTTGGCGTCCAGGATGCTGCCGCGCTCGGCCGGGAGTTCGACCGGTGTGAGCCGGTTCTGGAGGGCGGCCTCGGCCATGCCTCCGACGTCGAGGCCCTGGACGAGGAAGAGCTTTCCGCCGACGACCAGGAGGAGCGTCAGCATGACGCCAAGGCCCAGGCGCAGCCGCCGGGTCGCGCTCGGCGCTTTCGCCTTGCGTGCCTTGCCGGTGTTCTGCGCCACGATGTTTCCTTGCTGCTTGCCTGGCTGGTGGTCCGTCCTGCTTACTGTCCCGGGACCTTCTGCGCGGGGGCAGGAACGGAGCCGCCGTGGAGTTCGACTGCGGGTGCGGCGGGGGCGGGTGCAGCCGGGGCCGGTACAGCCTCGGACGCGGGTTCCTCGGCTGCCGGCGCTGCGGCGGCCGGGGTGGTTGCCGCGGCAGCTGGGTCGGCGGCTGCCGGCTTGCGGTTCGCGAGGGGCTCATTGACGGTGGCGGGCGGAACAACAGTGAGCTGGCCCGCGACGGCCGGGGCGGCGATGACGGCGCCGGGGGCGTCGCCCTTCACCGCCGGCTTGGCCTTGCCCGTGACGGTCAGGGTGGACAGATCGATCTGGCCCTTGCCGGTGGAGGTGACCATGCCCAGCTCGGTGGCCTTCGCCGCCAGGTTCTGCGGGGCGTCGAAGTTCTGCACCTGCTGGGTCAGGTCCTGGTTCTGCTTTGTCAGGGTGGACTGCTGGCTCCGCAGCTGCACCAGCTGGTACTGCGCGGTCGAGACGGAGATGTTCAGGACCAGCACTGCCATGAGGGCGACGGCGAGGAGGCCGAAGCACAGCACAACGAACGGTGCGCGCCGTTTCCGCGGGGCCGACTGGACCAGGGACAGCGGAGTGCGCGCCTTCCGGGAGGGACCGGTACCGGGGGTGATCCCGGGGAGGGCGCGGGCCGTGGCGCCTGTGGCAACGGGGAATCTGCTGACAGCGGCGGTGCTCATACGGCCCTCCTGGCTTTGATGCGTTCCACGGCGCGGAGCCTGGCGGAAGCAGCGCGTGGATTTTCGGCGATTTCGGCGGCGGTGGGCACTTCGGTGCCCTTCGTCAGGGTTTTCAGTTCCGCCTTGTGCTCTTCCAGCTCCACAGGGAAGCCGAGGGGCGCGGAGGATTTGGAACCGGCCTGGAAGAAGCCCTTGACGATCTTGTCTTCCAGCGAGTGGTAGGACATAACGACGACGCGGCCGCCGACGGCGATCGCGTCGATGGCAGCGGGGATGGCGCGTTCCAGGACGTCGAGTTCCTCGTTGACCTCAATCCGGAGCGCCTGGAAGGTGCGTTTGGCGGGATGTCCGCCGGATTTGGCGGCACCGGCGGGGACTACATCGCGGATCTGCTCGACGAGTTCGCCCGTCGTGGTGAAGGGCTTCCCGGCGCGTGCGGTGACAATCCGGTTGGCGATGCGGCCGGCGAACTTCTCCTCGCCCCACTTCCGGATGATCCGGACCAGGTCCTCTTCGCTGTAGTTGTTGACGACGTCGGCGGCGGTTTGGCCGCGGCTCGTGTCCATGCGCATGTCCAGCGGGGCGTCAAAGGAGTAGGCGAAGCCGCGTTCGCGTTCGTCCAGCTGGAGCGAGGAGACCCCGAGGTCCATCAGGACTCCGTGGACCTCCGCGAAGCCGAGGTCCGCCAGGACGTCGGGGATTTCGTCGTACACGGCGTGCACCAGGTCGGTCCGGTTGGCGAAGGGCTTGAGCCGCTCCCCCGCCAGGGCCAGTGCTTCCTCGTCACGGTCGATGCCGATGAGATGCAGATCCGGGAAGCGCTGCAGCATTGCCTCGGAGTGGCCGCCCATGCCCAGGGTTGCGTCGATGACCACGGGGGTCTCGCCGCGGCTGCGGGCTGCTTCGAATCCGGGTGCCAACAAATTGATGCACCGGTCTTTGAGGACCGGTACATGCCGTTCGGACGTAGGCTTCGCCTGGTCAGGGTCCGTCATGCCTGCGTCCTTTCGTGGTCCGGCTGAAATGTTGGAGTGCTGTTGCGGGCCGTGCCGGCCGCTTCTTGGTCCAGATCCCCATCCGCGCCTATCCTGCGTCCGCCTGGCTCCGGGGAAGTGAGCCAGGAAATCAGCTGGATGGGCGGCTGGAGATCTTGATCAAGAATCGTGCTGCACTGCTTGGTTCCTGTGGGGCTTCAGAGAATCCCCGGTATGGCGTCGTCGGTCTCCGAGAAGGCCGTTTCCTTTTCTGCGAGGTATTCGTTCCAGGCCTGGGCGTCCCAGATCTCAGCGCGGGTTCCTGCACCAATAACGGCGAGTTCCCTGCCGAGTCCTGCGTACTCCCGGAGCGCCGGCGGAATCGTCACGCGCCCCTGCTTGTCAGGTACCTCGTCGGAGGCTCCAGAGAGGAAGACCCGGATGTAGTCACGAGCCTGCTTGTTGGAGATTGGAGCCTCCCGCATTTGCTCGTGAACCCGGCCGAATTCCGCCTCACTGAAGACGTAGATGCAGCGTTCCTGGCCCCTTGTGAGAACCAGTCCGCCGGCAAGCTCCTCACGGAACTTCGCGGGAAGGATGATTCGACCTTTTTCGTCCAGACGCGGCGAATGTGTGCCGAGAAACACGGCCCACCGCCTGTCTGTTCGTAGGAAGCCCAACGTCCCCTGTGCTGCCACTACCCTCTTACGTCCTCCACATTACTCCACATCCCTCCACAGTCAACGACACGCCGAAGGTTTTCGCGTCAATTTGTGGGACTGACTGCCTCCAGGTTCCTTGCAATGGCAGGGATGTGGGCCCGGTGGTGCGCAGTGGAGGGACTGGGGAGGGCGGCAGCCGTCCGCTGCCGGGCATGGCCCCTGCAGCGGGCCGCGGTGGTCCTTTCGGTGTTCCTGCGGCGCGGTAGGCGGCAGGAACTCTCTGTTTAACGGCAAAAGACCCGCCGAAGCGGGTCTTTTATGCCACCTGCGGTGTCCCTGTGGTGGGGAATGGAGGGCGGGGGCTTGAAGCGGGGACCGGGAGGCCGGTACTGGGGGAACGGGCGGCCCTTCGGGGCTCAGGATTCCCCGCGGTGCCTCTCGTCCCAGCGTTCCTCAAGATTGCTCATGAACGAACTCCTGGGCTTCCCGGACTTCCGGGCCGTGCCCGCGGCTTTGGCTTTGCCGGCAGCCGAAGCGCGCATGGTGGCGTAGTAGACGCCTGCGCCCATCACGACAAAGCCCAGAACACCTACGAAGATGTTCTGGATCGTCACGCCGAAGAGCAGGAGTACGACGCCGGCCAGCGTGGCCAGGACACCGATCACCAGATGGCGGGTTGACCATGAACGTCCCGCGTCCGAGCCCATCGAGCTGGCGAACTTGGGATCGTCCTCATGCAGCTGCTTCTCAAGTTGCTCCAGCAACTTCTGTTCGTGCTCCGAGAGCGGCATCACGACCTCCTTAAGTCGGCCAACGTCCAGACTGACGCGGCCAGTGTCCCTAAACCCACAACGTGCGGGATTCGCGCGTGGTTCCCATTCGCCGTCGTTGGTCGGATGGGGTTTTCCACGGCCCCTTGCGGGGTGTTCAGCTGGTCCTGCATTAGTCCGAACGCTCGATCCAGTCGTTCCAAACCTACGTATAAATAAGGATAGTTTGTTGCGCCCTGTTCTGAAAGATGCCGAACGTCCCCTTGACTTCGTGACGGGGACTTTGGACCGCCAAGTTCAGCCCGAATTGCTTCCGGGATCCAGTAGCCGGGCCGGAAGCACCGACTTGGTGCCGAATTTCCGGGTGACCTGGTCCAGGACCTGCTCAGCCGCCCGCCAGTTGTCGTCCCTGCGGTCAAGGCTCAGCTGCAGGGGCGCCTGCGCGGCTTCCTCGAGCTGTTCGGCCCGGATGCCGACCAGCCGCACCGTCATGGGCCGGTCACCGAGCGATTCCAGCAGCTGGACAGCGACGGCGTAGAGCAGTTGGGCGCTGTCGATCGGCGTGCTGACCGTGCGGCTGCGGGTGATGGTGGAGAAGTCCGCGTAGCGCAGCTTGAGGGCCACGGTACGGGCGTGCATGCCGGCGCTGCGGAGCCGCTCAGCGGTCCGGTGCGAGAGCCGGAGCAATTCCCGGTGCAGCAGTGCCTCGTCGGCGGTGTCTACAGCAAAGGTCTCTTCGGCGCCGATGCTCTTCTCCAGCCGGACAGGGGTGACCGGGCGGGGGTCGATCCCCCACGACAGGCGGTAGACGTGCTCCCCTGACATGCCGAGGACCTTCCGCAGGGACGGCAGCGGGGACGCCGCGACGTCCGCAACTGTCCGGATGCCCATTCGGGCCAGCACGTCGACGGTCTTGGCCCCGACACCCCAGAGGGCGCTGACCGGAAGGCTGTGCAGGTAAGGGACCGTCTCCTCGGGCCCAATGAGCAGCAGTCCGTTCGGCTTGCACCGGGTGGAGGCAATCTTGGCCACGAACTTGCTGGCGGCTATTCCCACGGACGCGGTGATGCCCAACTCGCTGCGGACCCGGGTGCGGATAAGCTCACCGATCTCGCGGGGCGGGCCGAGGCGCCGGATCGCTCCCCCGACGTCGAGGAAAGCCTCATCCACGCTGAGGGGCTCCACGAGGTCGGTAATCGAACCGAAGATCTCCATGATCTGGCCGGAGACCTCGTAGTACAGCTTGTGCCTGGGCTCAATAACGACAGCGGAGGGACACATCCGCATGGCGACCACCATCGGCATGGCCGACCTGACGCCGAACTTCCGGGCCTCGTACGAGGCGGACAGCACGACCGAACGGTCCGCGGGGTAGCCCACGATAACGGGCTTTCCCACGAGTTCCGGCCGGCTGCGCAGCTCCACGGAGACAAAGAACGCGTCCATGTCCACGTGCATGATGCTGCTCCGCCGGAACTCGCGCAATTGGGCTTCGCTAAGCCGCCTGGGTGCGCCCTGGGGAGACTGCTCCCGCTGCTGTTTATCCTGGTCCGGCCCCACAACTTCAATCCTATGCCCCGGGACTGACTAAACTGGAGGCTGAATCCGGCGTCAACACCAGGAGGAAAGTCCCTGTGAAGGTATTTGGACCGCGCAACCGTGCCGCGGCAGCCGTTATGGCGGCAGGCGCGCTGATGGCTCTGGCCGCATGCACGCCCGCCAACCCCGAGACCGTTTCCTCGGGTTCCTCGTCGGCCTCGCCGGCCCCCTCCGCGTCCCAGCCCTCCACCACAGCTCCGGCCAGCCCCTCCGCCGCACCCGGCACCTCGGCCACGGTCGGCGCCATGGTTCCCGGGTTCCCGGAGAAGCTCCTGCCCGTAATGCCTGGTGCGAAGGTCGTCTCCAGCAGTTTTGACAAGACCACTGCGCCCGCCACCGTGGCGCTTGTCGGCAGCATTTCCGCGCCGTCCGCCGACGTGCTCGCCTACTACACGAAGGAACTTGAGGCACAAGGCTTCAAGGCCGTTCCGGGGGAAGCAGTGGGCGCGGTACCGTCCAAGGACTTCCTCCGCGGTGACAACGAAACGGTCAACATCTCGGTGGTGGAAACCGCCGGGGTTTCCACCTTCACGATCGGCGCAAACGTCGCCGCCGAGTCCGTCAAGTGACCCTCGCGGAGCAGCTGCGCCTGGAGCAGACCGCGTTTGTTGCCGCCGTCGCCGGAAAGCTAACCGATTTCCTCACCACCCGCCAGGCGGTGATGTCCTCGATTTCCCCGGACATTGATCCGCTGATGGGATCCATTTCGAACCTGGTCACCGGCGGAAAGCGCCTGCGGGCATTGATGTGCTACTGGGGCTGGCGCGGCGCCGGTGGTGAGGCCGGAGCCGGCGAGGTGGTGACAGCAGGCTCCGCGCTGGAGCTCTTCCAGGCCGCGGCCCTGATCCATGACGACATCATCGACCGCTCGGACACCCGCAGGGGCGGACCCAGCGTCCACCGGCGCTTTAGCGACCTGCACGAGACTCAGGGTTGGGCGTTGGACAGCGAACGGTTCGGCCACGCGGCCGCCATCCTGACCGGTGACCTGTGCCTGTCCTTCAGCGAGGAATCGTTTACCGAAATTGGGCAGAGCGCGGCGTCCGGAAGCCGGGCACGGCTGATCTTCAACCTGATGCGGGCCGAGGTGATGGCAGGACAGTACCTGGACATCCTCGAGGAAGTCGCGGGTCCCAGGCGGGACCGCGCGGGAGCCGTCAGCCGGGCCCAGTCCATCATCCGGTTCAAGTCGGCCAAGTACTCCACCGAACATCCACTGGCTTTGGGCGGCGCACTGGCCGGCGCCCACGACGAGCTGCTGCGGGGCTACTCGGCATTCGCTCTCCCGCTTGGCGAGGCTTTCCAGCTCCGCGACGACGTTCTGGGAGTCTTCGGCGACCCTGTCACCACGGGCAAACCGGCCGGAGACGATCTCCGTGAAGGCAAGCGGACCGTACTGATCGCCTTTGCACTGGACCTGGCCAGCCAGGCCGACTCCACCTTCATCGACGCGAAGCTCGGCAGCCCCGGGCTGGACGACGCAGACGTGGACGAAATCCGCCGCATCATCGTGGACTGCGGCGCACTCCAGGCCACGGAAACACTGATCGAGGAATTCGGCCGCGCAGCCTTCTCCGCCCTGGACCTCCTGCCGCTGGATGAGCTGCCTAAGACTGCGCTCCGCAAGCTGGCCGAGGCCACGGTCAGCCGCGCGGCCTGAGCCACGCAGCGACACGCACAACGCAGCGGCATTAACAAATGCGGGCCCTGCACCTCAGATTCGAGGTGCAGGGCCCGCAGTGGTTTAAGGACCGGTAAATTCCGGGGCGGCTACCAGGCCAGGGACTGCGCCCGGCGCCGGATTTCCGTTTTGCGCCCCTCGCGCAGGGCGTCGATTGGCCGGCCACGCAGCGATTCATCCGGGGTAAACAACCAGGTAATGAGTTCCTCGTCGGAATAGCCGGCGTCCGCGAGGACCACAATCGTTCCCTTAAGGCTCTCGACCGCATGACCGTCCTGAATGAATTCGGCAGGAACGCAACGGATCCGGCGTTCACCGACCCTCAATGCAGCCAACGCACGTTCATCAAGAAGCGCGTGAACCTTTGTAATCGAAACGTTCAGGAGCTGCGCGACATCGGGAAGGGGCAGCCATTCGCCCACAAGGCTTTCTACATTACTCACGGATCAAGATTGCCATGCCGGCGGGCCCTGCGCCTAGTCGACGCCCGGCTATTAAATTGCCATTCTCCGGACGCGGCTCACGGGCAGGGTGCCGCTTCCCCGGCCGACACTCCACGCGCGCGCATTTTCGGAATGTCAAACAGTTCTTGTGCTATTTGCCCATTTGTGAGACATTCACATGGATCACATTTGTAACAGTGATAACTTGAGTCACATTGGTAACACCAGTCACAGCGATAATTACGAGTAAGCCAGGCCAGACCCGCAGCGTTCGACGCTGAGAAGAGGATCTTCCCCATGACGACGTCACGTTCGCCAAAGCCCAACCCGAGGCCCAGCCTGCCGATGATTGCGGCCACGACGGCGGCACTTCCCGCCGTAGTCCTTTCTTCCTTGGCGATCGCACAGCCGGCTGCGGCGGAATCCCGCGCCCGCGCCATCCCGGCCACACTGGCCGCGGCCATGCAGGCACAGGCTCAGGGCCAGGCCGTCAGGTCGCTGGCGTCGGCCCTGATTCCGGCCGGTTCCGTTCCGGCCACTGTTCCGTCCGCGTTCCGCCCCGCCCAGGTATCCGCCCCGGCTGAGTACACGATCGCCCGCGGCGACACGATCAGCGGAATTGCCGGCAAGTTCGGTCTGGACACCTACGCGGTTCTGAAGCTGAACGGGCTGCAGGCCAACACCGTCATCTACCCGGGGCAGAAGATCAAGCTCGACGGCTCGGCTGCACCGGCCGCTCCGGCACCGGCCCCGGCAGCTCCGGCGCCGTCGGCACCTGCGGGCGGCAGCGCCTACACCGTAAAGCCGGGCGACACCCTCAGCGCGATCGCAGCCCGCCACGGCGTCAAGCTCTCAGAGGTCTTCGGCTGGAACGGGCTCAACATGCGCTCGATCATCCGCCCGGGCCAGCAGATCAAGATCGGCGGCGGCTCTACGGCACCCGCCCCGGCGGCACCTGCACCGGCAGCCCCGGCGGCGGCGCCGAGCGCCCCTGCCCCGGCCCCGGCCCCTGCGGCACCCGCATCAGGTTCGTACACCATCAAGGCCGGCGACACCCTCTCCGGCATTGCCGCCAGGAACGGCGTCAAACTCGCGGACATCCTCTCCGCAAACCGCCTGACGATGAGCAGCATCATCTACCCCGGCCAGAAGCTCGCGCTTCCGGGGTCGTCCCTCGCTCCGGCCTCAACCCCTTCCACCCCGCCGCCTGCCACGGTGACGCCGCTGGTCCCGAGCACCTTCCTCGGCTTCACCTACCCGGCCGCCGTCGTCAGCTCCGCCAACCAGAACAAGGCCCTGCTGAACGCCTCGCCGGTGCCCACCCGCGAACAGATGAAGACGATCGTGGCGGACACCGCCCGCCGTATGGGCGTTGACCCCTCGCTGGCTCTGGCCTTCGCCTTCCAGGAATCGAGCTTCGACCACCGCTCGGTCTCCCCCGCCAACGCGATCGGCACCATGCAGGTCATCCCGTCCTCGGGCCAGTGGGCCTCGGACCTCGTGGGCCGCCAGCTGAACCTGCTGGACCCTTATGACAACGCCACGGCGGGCGTCGCGATCATCCGCCAGCTGACCCGTACGAGCCCGGACCTGGACACCGCCATCGCGGGTTACTACCAGGGCCAGTACTCCGTCAGCAAGTACGGCATGTACGACGACACGAAGCAGTACGTGGAATCCATCAAGGCCCACCAGAAGAACTTCGGCTAGGAGTTCCGGCCAGCCACGCGGCGGCGTCCAGCCGCACTGGCCAAGCCCCGACGGATAACGAAACGGGTCCGAATCGCAGGTGGATTCGGACCCGTTTCCGTGCAGCGATTAGGATCGTATAGTGCAGGATTACTCGTCGGACCCTCTTGTTGGCACCCTGGTGGATGGCCGGTACCTGATTCAGTCCAGGCTCGCCAGCGGCGGGATGTCCACGGTCTACGTGGCCACCGACCGCCGGCTGGAGCGTGATGTGGCGCTGAAAGTGCTGCACCCCCACATGACCGGCGACCCCCAGTTCCTTGACCGGCTGGGCCGCGAGGCCAAAGCTGCCGCCCGGCTGTCGCACCCGCACGTCGTGGGAGTTCTGGACCAGGGCGAGGACGACCGGGTGGCCTACCTGGTGATGGAGTACATCAAGGGCCACACCCTGCGCGACGTCCTCAGGGACAAAGGCGCTCTCCCTCCGCGCCTGGCACTTGCGCTGATCGACCCCGTCGTCGAGGGGCTCGGTGCGGCCCACGACGCCGGCCTCATCCACCGCGACATCAAACCCGAGAACGTGCTGATTGCCGACAACGGGCGCATCAAGCTCGGCGACTTCGGGCTGGCCCGCGCCATTTCGACGTCGACCAGCACCGGCGCGCTGATCGGCACTGTCGCGTATCTCTCCCCCGAACTCGTGCTTGGCCGCCAGGCGGACGCGCGCAGTGACATCTACTCGGTCGGGATCATGCTCTACGAGATGATTACCGGCCGGCAGCCGTTCGACGGCGAGGTACCCATCCAGGTCGCCTACCAGCACGTCAATTCGGCCGTCGGCGCCCCCTCGGAGCAGGTTCCGGGCCTCGCCGCCGAAATCGATGAGCTGGTGCAGTGGTGCACCGCCAATGACCCCGACAAGCGCCCCGTCGACGGCAACGCCCTGCTCTCCGAACTCCGGCACATCCGGCGCAACCTGAGCGACGCCGAACTGGACCTGCAGCCCCCGGCCGCGCGTCCGGCCCTGCCGGCCGTGCCGCTTCCGCCGGCCGGACGCCCCGGCGGCGCCCCGGATCCGCTCGCCGCCAACGGCGCCACCGAAGTCATCGGCGCCCGGCAGCAGCCCACGGAATTCATCGCGCGCGGCAACAACCCGACCACCGTGATGTCCGCGGCACCCCGCCACCCCGGCTACGGCCCGCTGTCCGCGCCGGACGAAGCACCGTACGCGGCAGGCTACTACGACGACGGCGACGACGACGGCGGAGCTTCCGCCGTTCCGGCCGGCAAACGCGCGCAGCGCAAACACGACCGCGACGAGGAGAAGGCCCGCCAGCGCGCCGCGGCCACGCCGGTCCGGAGCCTGCGCGAGGGCAACCCCCGGCGCCGCGGACTGCTCTGGATCCTCGTCCTCGTCATCGCTGCACTGCTGGCCGGAGGGGCGGGCTGGTTCTTCGGGATGGGGCCGGGCTCCCCCGGCACGATCCCGGAACTCGCGAACAAGACCGTGGCCGAGGCACAGCAGCTGCTCCGCACTGCGGGGTTCCAGTCCACCACCAAAGACGTTTTCGACGACGATGTCGCCCCCGGACTGGTGGTTGCCTCTGAGCCCGCTGCCGGGGAGGTCATCCGGAAGTTCCAGCCGGTGTCCCTCGCTGTCTCCAAGGGCCCCGAGCTGTTCCCCCTGCCAGAGCTGACCGGAAAGTCCCTGGACGAGGCCAAGACGGCCCTCAACGGCGCGGGCATGGCACTGGGCAACATCTCCGAGACCTTCGATGAATCCGCGGCCGCCGGGACGGTCCTGGCGCAGGCACCGCGCAGCGGCAACCCAGTCCGGCACGGCACCCCCGTGGACCTCACTGTCTCCAAGGGACCGCAGCCCATTCCGGTGCCGGACGTGCGCGGCCAGAAGCAGGCAGACGCGGTCGCGGCCATCGAAGCTGCCGGGCTTAAAGCCGTGGTCGCCGATGAAACCGTCCACGACCGGAAGGTGCCCAAGGGCGCGGTCGTGGCGCAGGATCCGGCCTCCGGCAATCTGACCAAGGGCGGATCGGTGACGCTCACCATCTCCAAGGGACCGAAGCTCGTTGAAGTGCCAAGCTTCATCGGCAAGCAGGCCGCCGAAGCGCAGAAGGCCCTTGAGGAACTCGGCTTCACGGTCAAAATCGACAACATCCTCGGCGGATTCTTTGGTACGGTCCGCGCCCAGGACCCGGTGAACACGAGCGTCCCGGAAGGCTCCGTCGTCACGCTGACCGTGGTCTGACGGTCCCCGCCCGCACCCCGCGACAAACAGCTCCGCCCCGGCTGATGCAGCCGGGGCGGAGCTTTTTGCCGGGCGGACCCTCCGGGTCCGGTCGCCTCTAGCGCTTGGACAGGGCCCCTGCCACCAGGAAGGCCATCTCCAGGGACTGCATGTGGTTCAGCCGGGGATCGCAGACCGATTCGTAGCGGTCCAGGAACGCCTCCTGGTCCACGGGATCCGCGCCGCCAAGGCACTCGGCCACGTCGTCGCCGGTCATCTCGACGTGCAGGCCACCGGGGACTGTGCCGAGCGCATGGTGGACCTCGAAGAACCCGCGGACCTCATCAATGACGTCGTCGAAGTTCCTGGTCTTGTAGCCGTTCGGCGACGTGACCGTGTTGCCATGCATGGGGTCGGTCACCCAGAGGACCTGGGCGCCGGACGCGGTGACGCGCTCCACGATCGGGGGAAGCTTCTCGCGGATGTTGCCCGCGCCCATCCTGGTGATGAAGGTAAGGCGGCCGGGCTCGCGGTCCGGATCCAGCTTGTCGATCAGGCGCAGCGCGTCGTCGCCGCTGGTGCCCGGCCCCAGCTTGACGCCGATCGGGTTGCGCACCCGTGAGAGGAAATCGACATGCGCGTGGTCCAGTTCGCGCGTGCGCTCACCGATCCACAGGAAGTGCGCGGACGTGTCGTAGGGGAAGCCGGTGCGCGAGTCGATCCGGGTCAGGGCCCGTTCGTAGTCAAGCAGCAGGGCTTCGTGGCTGGCGTAGAACTCCACCCGCTTGAGCGCCTCGAAATCCGCGCCGCAGGACGCCATGAACTTGATGGCGCGGTCGATGTCCCGTGCCAGCGATTCGTAGCGTGCGTGGGCGGGGTTTTCCGTGAAGCCCTTGTTCCACTGGTGGACGAGCCGGAGGTCAGCGAAGCCGCCCTGGGTGAACGCGCGGATCAGGTTCAGGGTGGAAGCCGAGGTGTGGTACGCCTTGAGCATCCGGCCGGCGTCGTGCGCGCGGGATTCCGGCGTGAAGTCGTAGCCGTTGACGATGTCGCCGCGGTATGCCGGCAGCGTGACGCCTTCGCGGGTCTCGTCGTTGGAAGAACGCGGCTTGGCGAACTGCCCGGCCATGCGGCCCATCTTAATGACGGGCATCGCCGCGCCGTAGGTCAGGACCACCGCCATCTGGAGGATCGTGCGGACGCGGGCGCTGATCTTGTCCGCCGTCGCGGCCTCGAAGGTTTCGGCGCAGTCGCCGCCCTGGAGCAGGAACGCCTTTCCCTGTGCGGCGGCGGCGAGCCGTTCGCGCAGGATGTCCACTTCGCCGGCGAAGACGAGCGGCGGGAGGACGGAAAGTTCCTTGACCGAGGATTCGAAGACGGACTTATCCGACCAGTTCGGCTGCTGGGAGGCAGGAAGCTCCCGCCAGTGGTCCAGGCCGGGATAGTTCGCCGCACCGCTCTGGGCGGTGCTGGTCAGTGCGGTGCTGGTCAGTGCGGACCCCGCCAGGGGCGGGCCGCTCAGGGAACTGTTCAGGGGGGAGGCCGAAGGCGCAGATAACTCAGTCACCTTCTAAGGATAGTTGCCCCGGTGGCGATCGTCGGCCCTGCGGCGTCATTGACTGCGCCGGTTCCGTCACACGCTTCGGTCACACAGTGCCGGGCGCGGCCGGACCTGCTCCGGCGGAGCCGTCCTCGGGGACCTCTGTGGCCTTGCCGGCAAGCCGGAGCTTGACGACGGCGGCGTACTCGTCGACGTATTCCTGTCCGGAGAGCCGCATCAGTTCATACATGATCTCGTCGGTCACGGAGCGCTGGATCAGCCGGTCATCCTCCATGCCGTAGTACCGGCTGAAGTCCAGCGGCTCGCCGAAGATCATCCCGATCCGGCGGATGTTGGGCATCCGCTTGCCAATCGGCTGGACCTTGTCCGTGCCGATCATTGCGACCGGAATCACGGGGACGCGGGCCTGCAGTGCCAGCCGCGCCACCCCCACCTTGCCGCGGTACAGCCGGGAGTCCGGGCTGCGGGTGCCTTCGGGGTAGATGCCCAGGAGCGAGCCGTCCTTCAGCACGTCCATGCCGGCGTTCAGCGAGAGGGCTGATGCCGCCCCGCCGGAGCGGTCCATGGGCAGCTGGTTGGTGAGCCGGAAAAAGGTGGCCGTCAGCCGGCCCTTGATCCCCTTGCCGGTGAAGTACTCCGATTTCGCGAGGAACACGACCGGACGGGGCACCATCAGCGGCATAAAAATGGAGTCGGAGAAGGAGAGGTGGTTGGATGCCAGAATGGCGGCGCCCTCCGCGGGAACGTTGTCCAGGCCCTTGACCCAGGGCCTGAAAAGCGTCTTCAGCACCGGCCCCAGAACGAAGGTCTTCATGAACCAATAAAACACGTGGTGTACCTCTCCGGAAAGCGTCTGGCCGGCCCTGCATCGGACCCGGCCAGGACTTCAATGACACCCTACTCTAGTGAGTTTTATCGGGAACAGTGACACGATGGGCACATGACCGGAAGCAGCACTCCCCTGGCGCCCGCAGCGTTCAGTTATCCCGGCCACGGCGGCAACGCGGGCATCGGTGTGGCCATCTGCCACGGCTTCACCGGCAGCCCCCTGAGTGTCCTTCCGTGGGCCGAGCACCTGGCCCGGCAGGGCTTCGCTGTGTCCGTCCCGCTGCTCCCCGGCCATGGCACGGACTGGCGCGACCTGGCCCGCCACGGCTGGCAGGACTGGTACCGGGCCTTCGAGGACTCCTATCTGGAACTCGCCGCAAAAACCCGGTACTGCTACGTGGCGGGGCTCTCCATGGGCGGGACCATAGCCCTGCGCACCGCGGCCCGCCACCACGTCGCCGGCGTCGCCGTCGTCAACCCGGGACTGAGCTTCTACGACCGCCGGGTGCGCTACATCGGCCTGCTGAAGCACGTCCAGCGCACCACGGTTCCGGTCCAGGAGCCGAACCCGACGCCCGTCACCACCGAGGACGGTGACTACTCGCTCACCCCGCTGGAGGCCGTGCACCAGCTGAGCCGGCTCTTCAAGGCGGCGCTGCGCGATCTGCCGGCCGTCACCGCTCCGGCGCTGGTCTTCAAATCCGCGACCGACATCGTGGTTCCGCCGTCCTCAATGGAGCTGCTGCGGAAGCGGCTCAGGTCGCGGGAGCTTCAGGTGGTCAGTTTGCCGAACAGCGGCCATGTTGCCACGCTCGACGTCGATGCTCCCCTGATCTTCGGGCAGTCCGTCCAGTTCTTCCTGCAGCACGCAGCCTCCGCGCCCTCACCGGGCCGGCCCGCCACGACCCCGGAGACCCCATGACACTCCCCCCGGACCACACACCGTTCAGCAGCCCGTTCACCGGAACCGGGCCCCGCACCGGTGTCGTGATCTCGCACGGCTTTACCGGCAGCCCGCACGGCGTCAGGGACTGGGGCACGTCGCTGGCCAACGCCGGCTACGCCGTGCGGATGCCGCTGCTGCCAGGGCACGGCACCAGCTGGCAGGATCTTGCCCGGACGCGCTGGCAGGCCTGGCACGCGGCGATTGACGCCGCCTACCTTGAGCTCGCCGCGGAATGCGAGCAAGTGGTCGTGGCCGGCCTGTCCATGGGCGGGGCGCTGGCGCTGCGGATCGCCGCCAACCGTCCGGTCGCCGGCGTTGTGCTCGTCAATCCCGGACTCGTCATCGACGATCCCCGGGCACCGCTGGCGGGCATCCTCAAATTCGTGGTCAAGAGCACCCCCGCGATCGCCAACGACATCCTGAAGGAGGGCATCGACGAGGGGGCCTACTCCCGGACGCCGGTCGCCGCCGCGAACGAGCTGAACAAGATGTTCAAGGACACCGTGCGGCTGCTCCCCCGGGTCACCGCGCCGGTGCGGGTCTACCGGTCCACGGTGGACCATGTGGTCTCCGACTCGAGCATGCGGGCCCTGCGCCGCGGGCTGACCCACGCCCCGCTGGAGGTGATCCGGCTCGAAAACAGCTACCACGTCGCTACGATGGACAACGATGCGCCCGAAATCTTCCGTGGCTCGGCCGAATTCATCCGGTCACTGGCTGCGGGAAGCACTCCGGACGCTGCCCACGCCAGCCAGAAGGACACGGCAGATGACTAGACCGGATTCCAACTCTCCCGACCCCGATTCATCGGATTCCCGTGCCAACCAGGACGACGCGGTCTGGCTTGACCTGGTCGCGAGGCTGGAGGGAAGGGACCCGGGCGCTGGCCCCGGGACCCCGGAAGTCCGGGAAGCCACGGACGGCAAGGACGGCAAGGACTGCAAGGACGACAACGCCGGCGGGGACGACGTGGCGCGCCCGGAGGCATCCCCGACGGATGGCCCGCGCGTCGACAGCCCTGCAGCCCCACGGCCCTTCAGCGACTTCGACCCGCTGGGCCTTTCCACCAAGGCGCCGGTCGAACTCTCCGCCGAGGAGCGGCTGGCGCAGAGCCAGGCGGCCGGGAGGGCCACAGCCAACGCGGCCGGAGCGGATGGCCGGGAGACTGGCCCCGGGCCGCGGGACTTTGACGCCGAGGACGACGACCCGTTCATCCCCGGCGAGTTCGTGCCAGAGGAGCCGCCCAGCCTCGCCGGGGCCGACCCGATGACCGTACTGGCATGGCTGGGGGCGGTGGGCGGTCCCGTGGCGCTCCTGATGTCCGCAATGTTCTGGCGCTCCGCCCCGCTGCTGGCCATCCTCGGCATGGTGGCAGCCTTCGCGGCGTCGGTGGTCTTTCTGATCATGAAGCTGCCGGGCGAAAAAGACGAGCACGACGACGGCGCGCGCCTCTAGCTGTGCATGCGGCTGCTGACCCGGGACAGGTCCGCAGCCCCGATCAGGCCCGCATTCGGGCCAAGGGCCGCCAGCTCGATTTCCGCCGCAGGCCGGAAGCCCCGACCGGTCAGGTTCCGGGCGAAGGCCTTCCGAGCCGGGCCGACCAGCAGTTCGCCGGCATCGCAGAGTCCGCCGCCGATCACGAACTTGCCCGGATCCAGCGCGGCCGCGAGGTTGGCCAGGCCAAGTCCGAGCCACTCGCCGACATCTTCGAGCAGCTCACGGGAAGTCGGGTCCCCGGCCTTGGCCAGCTCAGTGACTATCACTCCGGTGATGCGCTCCACGTTGCCGTCCACCGCTTTGAGAAGTTCCTGGGCCACCGGGGAGTTGGCGGCGGCAAGTTCCCGGGCTTCCCGGCCGAGCGCGTTGCCGGACGCGTACTGCTCCCAGCAGCCCCGGTTGCCGCACTCGCAGCGGTGGCCGCCGGGCATGATGATCTGGTGGCCAAATTCCCCGGCCACACCGAACCGTCCGCGTTCCAAGCGCCCGTCCATCACCATGGCACCGCCGATTCCGGTTCCGAGCGTGATGCAGACCAGGCGGTTCTGGCCCTGCCCTGCGCCGAAGCGCCATTCCGCCCAGCCGGCCGCATCGGCATCGTTGGTCAGCAGCACAGGCCTGCGCAGCAGGCGCTGCAGGTTGTCCCGGAGGGGTTCGTTGCGCCACGCCAGATGCGGGCTGAACAGCACGGTGCCGCCGTCGAGGTCCATCCAGCCGGCTGCGCCAATCCCGACGGACCAGATCCGGTGGCCCGCGCCGAGCTCCTCGACGAGCTCAACAATGACCTGTTCGACCGCCCGGGGGTCATTGCCCGGAGTGGAGCGCTTGGCCTGGGAGAGGATCCTGCCCTCCGCGTCGACGACGCCGGCCGCCACCTTGGTGCCGCCAATGTCCACCCCGATGGCGAGGCCCTTCCGGCCCAGCCGCAGATGCTCGCGGAACCCCTGCGCGGCCGGCCCGGCGGCCGCGCCGGCGGCAGATCCGGCAAAGGCCCGGCGGCGCCAGGCTGCTGTCCTGCGGTACGGGCCGGGCTGCTGTCCGGGTGTAGGTGTGTGCATGGTTCCCCATCCTATTCGCCGGAGCGCCCCCGCACTGGCCGCACCACCGGGCCGCACCATAGGGCCGTCGGCCGGCGGGTTCCACTGCCCAGCCGCTGCTCGTCAGGCTGCAGCGGCGTCCACCAAACGGTAATGTTACTCGCCAGTAGGTGTGGTGGAACACACATGCCTTGAACCACATACTAGTGTTAGTCGTACCCCTCGCGGGTCTATGGATATCAAAGGAGCTAACGTGCGAGAAATCAGTGTCCCGCCCCTGGTCAACGTCCCCCCGGAATCGAACGTCACGGACCTGGTCCTGCGCCAGGCCGCCAAGGCCTCCAACCCGGCCCTGTTCTCCCGCCTCGACGCCGCCGGCCAGTGGCAGGACATCCGGGCCACCGATTTCCTGGCCGATGTTTCGCTGCTCGCCAAGGGCCTGATGGCCAGCGGCGTCGCTGCCGGCGACCGGGTAGGCATCATGTCCCGCACACGGTACGAATGGGCGCTCATTGATTTCGCCATCTGGTTCGCCGGCGCCGTCTCCGTGCCGATCTATGAGACCTCCTCCCCCTCGCAGGTTGCCTGGAACCTGGGCGATTCCGGCGCCGTCGCCGCCTTCGGCGAGTCCGCCCACCACGAGAACATCATCCGCCAGGCCGCCACCTCTGAAGACCTCACCGACCTGGCGCACGTGTGGCAGCTCGAGGGGGCCGGCCTCGACGAGGTCCGCGCCGCCGGTGCGGCCGTCAGCGACGAAGAACTCGAGGCCCGGCGCAGCCAGGCATCCCTCGCGGACCTCGCCACGATCATCTACACCTCGGGCACCACCGGCCGGCCGAAGGGCTGCGAGCTGACCCACGGCAACTTCGTTGAACTCTCCGAAAACGCCCTGGCCACCTCGCTGAACAAGATCGTCCACGAGCAGGCCAGGACCATCATGTTCCTGCCGCTCGCCCACGTTTTCGCGCGGTTCATCTCGGTGCTCGCCGTGGCCGCCGGCGTGACCGTGGCGCACACGCCCGACATCAAAAACCTCCTGCCGGACCTGCAGAGCTACAAGCCGACCTTTATCCTCGCGGTGCCGCGCGTCTTCGAGAAGGTCTACAATTCGGCCCTCACCAAGGCGGAGGACGGTGGCAAGGGCGCCATCTTCCACCGCGCCGCTGACACCGCGATCGAGTTCTCCCGCGCCCGCCAGGCCGGCAAGGTGGGCCTGGGCCTCAAGCTCAAGCACACCCTCTTCGACAAGCTCGTCTACAGCAAGCTCCGCGCCGCCATGGGCGGCGAGGTGGCACACGCCGTCTCCGGCGGCGGCCCGCTGGGCGAGCGGCTGGGGCACTTCTTCCAGGGCATCGGCATGCAGATCCTGGAGGGCTACGGTCTGACCGAGACCACGGCCCCCGTCACGGTGAACACGCCGGAGCTGATCAAGATCGGCACCGTCGGCGCCCCGATTCCCGGCAACGCCGTAAAAATCGCCGACGACGGCGAGATCCTCGCCAAGGGCGTGTGCGTCATGCGCGGCTATTACAAGCGTGATGACCTCTCCACCGAGTCCTTCGAGGACGGCTGGTTCCGCACGGGCGACATCGGACAGCTCGATGACCAGGGGTTCCTGACCATCACGGGCCGCAAGAAGGAAATCATCGTCACTGCCAGCGGCAAGAACGTGGTGCCGGCCCTGCTGGAAGACCAGATCCGCGCCGACGCGCTGGTGTCCCAGGTGCTCGTGGTGGGTGACAACCGCCCCTTCATCGGCGCGCTGGTCACCCTCGACGAGGAGGCCCTGCCCGGCTGGCTGCACCGCCACGGCCTGCCCGCCTCGACAACCCTTGCCGAAGCCACCGACAACGCGGTGGTCAAGGCCGCTGTGCAGGAACTCATCAACGGCGCCAACCAGTCGGTGTCCCAGGCCGAGGCGATCAAATCCTTCCGGATCGTGCCCGCCGACTTCACGGAAGCCTCCGGGCACCTGACGCCGTCGATGAAGGTCAAGCGCGCCCAGGTGATGAAGGACTTCGAGAACGTCATCGAGGAAATGTACGGCGCCCCGCGTCCCACCCAGGTCTAACAGCAGCACAGCAACGCGGGGTCACTTGCCGCCGGTCCGGATGGGCGGCATCTGACCCCGCGTTGCTTTAAGTAGAACCCCTCGTTGCCTTAAGAAGAAGGGTCCCTCCAGCCTCGGCCGGAAGGACCCTTCTTCGTTGTCGTGCCGTGTTGTCCGGTGTTGCGTTGCGTGGCTTCTATTCCACGACGAGCAGCAGGTCCCCGCCCTGGACCTGTTCGATCGCGCCGACGGCGAGGCGTGAGACAGTGCCGGCGACCGGCGTCGTGATGGATGCTTCCATCTTCATGGCCTCGATCGTTGCGACCGTGTCGCCGGCCTTAACCGCCTCACCGGACTTGACGGTCAGCGTGACGGCGCCGGCGAACGGTGCCGCGACGTGGCCCGGCTGGGAGGTGTCGGCGCGTTCGGCGGCCTTGACGTTGCTGACCACGGAACGGTCGCGGACCACCACCGGGCGGGACTGTCCGTTGAGCGTGCACATTACGGTGCGCATGCCCTTCTCGTCCGGCTCGGAGACCGCTTCGAGCGAGGCGATCAGGTTGACGCCCTTTTCCAGCTCGATCTCGTGCTCGGCGCCGCGCTGCAGCCCGAAGAGGTAGTCGCGGGTGTCCAGGACCGAGAGGTTCCCGTAGGTCTCGACGCTCTTCTGGTAGTCCTTGGTGGGGCCTGCGAAGAGCAGCCGGTTGAGGGTCTGCTGCACAGTCTTGGAGTCGGACTTGAGGGCGGCGCTGTCCTCGGCGCTGAGCTCGACGTCGCGGACCTTGACCGTACGGCCCTGCAGTGCCTTGGTGCGGAACGGTTCCGGCCAGCCTCCGGGCGGATCGCCCAGTTCACCGGACAGGAACCCGATCACGGAATCCGGGATGTCGTATTTCTGCGGATTCTCGTTGAAGTCGGCGGGGTCGGCATTGAGGCCCACCAGGTGCAGGGCGAGGTCGCCGACGACCTTGGAGGACGGCGTGACCTTCACGAGCCGGCCGAGGATGCGGTCCGCCGCGGTGTACATGTCCTCGATGGCCTCGAAGCGCTCACCGAGTCCCAGTGCGATTGCCTGCTGGCGCAGGTTGGAGAGCTGGCCTCCCGGGATCTCGTGCTGGTACACGCGCCCGGTGGGGCCCGGGAGCCCGGATTCGAAGGGTGCATAGACCCGGCGTACGGCTTCCCAGTACGGTTCCAGGGCACAGACACTGGCCAGGCTGAGGCCCGTGTCGCGGGGCGTGTGGGCCAGGGCCGCGACCAGAGCGGAGGCGGAGGGCTGGCTGGTGGTGCCGGCCAGCGACGCCGAGGCCACGTCCACGGCGTCCACGCCGGCGTCGACGGCGGCCAGCAGTGTTGCCAGCTGCCCGCCCGCGGTGTCGTGCGTGTGCAGGTGCACCGGGAGGTCGAAGCGTTCACGCAGCGCCGTGACGAGCCGGGCCGCGGCGGCGGGACGCAGCAGGCCGGCCATGTCCTTGATCGCCAGGATGTGCGCGCCGGCGTCGACGATCTTCTGCGCCAGCTCCAGGTAGTAGTCCAGGGTGTAGAGCGTCTCCTCCGGGTCCAGCATGTCGGCGGTGTAGCAGAGGGCCACTTCCGCGACGGCCGTGCCGGTCTCGCGGACGGCGCGGATGGCCGGGGCCATCTGGTTGACGTCGTTGAGCGCGTCGAAGATGCGGAAGATGTCGATGCCGGTGGCGGCGGCCTCGTTCACGAAGGCCACCGTGACCTCCTCCGGGTACGGGGTGTAGCCGACCGTGTTGCGGCCGCGGAGGAGCATCTGCAGGCACACGTTCGGCAGCGCCTTGCGCAGCGCAGCGAGCCGGTCCCAGGGATCCTCGCCGAGGAAGCGCAGGGCGACGTCGTACGTGGCACCGCCCCACGCCTCGACGGAGAGCAGTTCCGGGAGGAGCTTGGAGACCGCGGGGCCGGCAGCCACCAGGTCGCGGGTGCGGACCCGGGTGGCGAGCAGGGACTGGTGGGCGTCACGGAATGTGGTGTCCGTGACGGCGACGGCGTCCTGCGCGCGCAGGGCAGCCGCGAAGCCTTCCGGGCTCAGCTCCTGCAGCCGCTGGCGGGAGCCCGGCTGGGCAGCGGCGTCGTCCAGGGCGGGGAGCTTGGCGGCGGGATCGCTGTGGACCGTGAGCTCGCCGTTGGGCTTGTTCACGGTGACATCGGCGAGCCAGGTCAGCAGCTTGGTGCCGCGGTCCGCGGACACCCTGGCCTTGAGCAGTTCGGGGCGTTCGTCAATGAACGAGGTGGCCACGTTGCCCGCGATGAAGTCGGCGTCGTCCAGCACGGCCTGCAGGAAGGAGATGTTGGTGGAGACGCCGCGGATGCGGAACTCGGCGAGGGCACGGCGGGCCCGGGCCACGGCGGCCGGGTACTCGCGGCCGCGGCAGGTCAGCTTGACCAGCATCGAGTCGAAGTGCGGGCTGATCTCGGCACCGGAGTAGACGGTTCCGCCGTCGAGCCGCACGCCGGCGCCGCCGGCCGAACGGTACCCGGTGATCTTGCCGACGTCGGGCCGGAAGCCGTTGGCCGGGTCCTCCGTGGTGATGCGGCACTGCAGGGCTGCGCCCTTGAGCTGGACCGTCTCCTGGGACAGGCCGAGGTCGGCGAGGGTCTCGCCGGCGGCGATGCGCAGCTGCGCCTGGACCAGGTCGACGTCGGTGACTTCCTCGGTGACGGTGTGCTCGACCTGGATGCGCGGGTTCATTTCGATGAAGACGTGCTGGCCGGCCCGCTCCCCCACGGTGTCGACGAGGAATTCGACGGTGCCGGCGTTGACGTAGTTCAGTGCCTTGGCGAACTTCACGGCGTCGCGGTACAGCGCCTGCCGGATGCCTTCGTCAAGGTTCGGCGCGGGGGCGATCTCGATGACCTTCTGGTGGCGGCGCTGGATGGAGCAGTCGCGTTCGAAGAGGTGCATCACGTTGCCCTCCGCATCCGCCAGGATCTGGACCTCGATGTGGCGGGGGCGCAGGACGGCCTGCTCCAGGAACATGGTGGGGTCGCCGAAGGCTGCGTCGGCTTCGCGCATGGCAGCCTGCAGGGCCTCCGGCAGTGCCTCGCGGGTGTCGACGCGGCGCATGCCGCGCCCGCCGCCGCCAGCGACGGCCTTGGCGAAAATGGGGAAGCCGATCTCGTCGGCCGCCGCGATCAGTTCGTCGAGGTCCTTCGACGGCTGGCTGGACTTCAGCACCGGAACGCCGGCCTTGCGGGCAGCTTCGAGTGCTGCGACCTTGTTGCCGGCGAGTTCGAGCACTTCGGCGGGCGGGCCCACGAAGGTGATGCCGGCCGCGGCGGCGGCGCGGGCCAGGCGCGGGTTTTCGGAGAGGAAGCCGTAACCGGGGTAGATGGCATCGGCCCCGGCCTCCTTCGCGACGCGGACCACCTCGTCGACGTCGAGGTAGGCGCGCACCGGGTGGCCCTCTTCACCGATCAGATAAGCCTCGTCGGCCTTCTGGCGGTGGATGGAGTTGCGGTCCTCATGCGGGAAGACGGCTACGGTCTTGGCGCCAAGTTCGTAGCCGGCGCGGAAGGCACGGATCGCGATTTCGCCGCGATTGGCCACCAGAATCTTCGAAAACATACTTCTCCTGCATCATCGCGGGTGTATCGGTAATTGGTCACAGTGTCCAAGACCGTAACGGGCAAACACAAATTATTGTGGCGACCGTCACAGAGACCGGCGTCACGTATGCCGGATTAGGCACGTACATCAGGCAGGTACATCAGGCAGGGGCGGATCCGGCCCCGATTGAAGCTTATCCATCATCTGCCGCCCCGGCATCGGATGAGGCGGGTTTCGGCAGGGCGGCAACATATGATGAAGAGGTGGGTGGCGCATGCACGCCCCGGCTCCGGAGAACGCAGGAGCCGGCAGGACCCCGTCCCGGCAACCGGCGTTAGGTATTGGTTTTTCAAGTGCAAGTAGTCAGCATCAGCAGCCTCAAAGGCGGTGTCGGCAAGACATCGGTGACCACTGGTTTGGCGTCCGCGGCACTGGCCGCCGGCATCCCCACCCTCGTCGTCGATCTTGATCCCCACGCGGATGCGAGTACGGCCCTCGGAGTCCGGCCGGGAGACCAGCTGGACATCGGCCGGATGCTCAAGGCTCCCCGGCGGGCCAAGCTGGCCGACAACGTGGTCCCCAGCGGCTGGGTGGAACGGGCGGCCGCGAACGGCGGAGCCCCCGCCGGCACTGCGGCACCCGTCCTTGACGTCGCCGTCGGCTCCGCGTACACCGGCATCTACGACCGCCCCGACCTGGGCCGCCGCGACCTGCGCCGGCTCTCCACGGTGCTGGCCGGCGCACAGAACTACGAGCTGGTCCTTGTGGATTGCCCGCCGTCGTTGAACGGGCTCACCAGGATGGCCTGGTCCGCCAGTGACAAGGTCACCCTCGTCGCCGAACCCGGGCTCTTCTCGGTCGCAGGCACGGAACGCACCATGCGCGCCATCCAGCTGTTCCGCCAGGAATTCGCCCCGAACCTCTCCCCTGCAGGCATTGTCGCCAACCGGGTGCGCACGGGTTCCGCGGAGCACACGTTCCGACTCTCGGAGATGGAGGCCATGTTTGGCGGGCTGCTGCTGGCCCCGCACATCCCGGAGCAGGCCAACTGGCAGCAGATCCAGGGTGCCGCCCACTCCATCCACCACTGGCCGGGGGATTCGGCAAAGAACGCCGCTGCCCTGTTCGACGCGCTGCTGGCGAACCTGCTGGCCACGGACGGCGGGCAAACTGGCGCTCCGGTCCGGGAGCGCGTGCACCGCTAGAAGTGTTCGCTCGGTGCCCGCAGGTACCGCACCCTCAAATACCGCGCCGCGCAGTGTGGCATGCACGGCGAAGGCCGCCTTCCTTAGGGAAGGCGGCCTTCTCCGTTGGTTTATTCCTGGGGCCGCAGCCTACCCGATTTTGCGGGCGGCCCGGCGCTTGCTGAGTTCGTCGTCGGGAAACGACTGGTCGCTGGCGTGTTCGCTGGGAAGGGCCGCGAGGCTGCCTTCCACTTCCCGCCAGACCCGGCCGACGGCGATGCCGAAGACACCCTGTCCGCCCTGGACGAGGTCGATGACTTCGTCCGCGGAAGTGCATTCGTACACGCTGGCACCGTCGCTCATCAGGGTGATCTGGGCGAGATCTTCGACGCCGCGCTCCCGGAGGTGCTCGACGGCGGTGCGGATCTGCTGCAGTGAAACGCCGGTATCCAGGAGACGCTTGACGACTTTGAGGACCAGGATGTCGCGGAAACCGTAGAGGCGCTGGGAGCCTGAGCCGGCGGCGCCGCGGACGGCGGGCTCCACCAGCCCGGTGCGTGCCCAGTAGTCCAGCTGGCGGTACGTGATGCCGGCCGCTTTGCAGGCGGTAGGACCGCGGTAGCCCGCGTCCTCGTCCAGGACAGGGAGATCCTCGGTGAACAGCAGGCCCTGGGCACCGCTAGCGGGCACAGCTACACCAGCCGTCGCGGGCTGCTTGAGCTCGCCTGCTTCGCCTTTCGGACTCACGTGGATCCTCCTCGTCTTGGCTCCCCTGCGGAAAATGCAGCTACAACCGGCCATCCCTGGCTAAACCATTCCACGGATGGATAAAATTCATCCGTGTAATTCTGCCGGGGCTGCACCTTCCAGTGTGACCTGAGCGGCTGTTGCGTGCAATGGGAACTTGTACTTCTGACGTTAGGCCTGACGGGGCCCAAGGTCAAAGACGTTCGAGGTATTGCCGGGGCGTGTCGAAACTTTCATCCTCAACTTTAACGTTGGCGAAGCGTTAACCCGCGAAATCCTCAGGCTCGACGTCGTCGAGGAACTCGCGGAAACGGCGCAGTTCCCCTTCTTCGTCGACGGCGGGACCCGGGTGGGTGTCTTCGCCCTCGTCGTGTTCGGTGATGCGGACGCCGGCCTCTTCCATCACGGCGTCGGCGCACCAGATCCGGCATTTGGCGCGAAGGGCAAGCGCCAGCGCATCAGAGGCGCGGGAACTGACGGTGGTCCCGTTCTCGAACTGGAGCTGTCCATAGAAGATGTTGTCCTCCACAGCCACGATGTTGACGCTGACAATGCTGTGGCCGAGGGACTCGACGACGTCGACCAGCAGGTCGTGCGTCATGGGGCGCGGCGGAACGACCCCCTGCTGGGCCAGTGCGATGGCGCTGGCCTCCGGCGTGCCGATCCAGATCGGCACGTGCCGCTCCCCGTGGATCTCCTTGAGCAGGACCAGCGGCTGATTGGACGGAAGTTCAATCCGCACGCCTACGATCTCCACCTCAATCATCAGATGTCCATCCTTGAGATGCGGTCCTGGACCAGGGCCCGGTGCAGCGTCAGGCACAGCTCGCTGATCTCCCGGGCCGCCTCGGCGGCCCGGGCGTGGGACGCGGCATCCTTGCGGGAAGTCAGGGTGGCCACCGCACGCTCCACGAGTCCGAACTCGCGCTCGGCGGCGGCCTGGAAGGGCCGCAGGTGCCGCGGCTCCAGGCCGTGGTTCTCCAGCTGGACGCAGGCGCGTGCCACCTGGAGGGCGTTCTCATCGAATTTTCCGTTGACATGGCCAATCAGGCCGAAACTCAGGAGCGATTCAACCAGGGGCACGCTCGCGCCGGATTCGGCCCGGAGCTGTTCCTCGCTGAGCCGACGGACCCGGTTCTGCAGTTCGGACGCCAATTCCTCGGAGACAATCCGCGGCGAGACCGTGACGCCCGGGGGCAGGTTGTCGGGGCGTTCTCCGCGGTCGATCGCATCAAGATAATCCTTGATGACTTTTAGCGGCAGGTACTGGTCCCGCTGGAGGGACAGCACAAAGCGCAGCCGCTCGACGTCGCTCTCGGCGTACTGCCGGTAGCCGGCAGGGGTCCGCTGGGGGTTGATCAGTCCCTTTTCCTCAAGGAACCGGATTTTCGACGCGGTCATGCTCGGGAATTCATCGCTCAACTGAGCCAAGACTTCCCCGATGTTCAGAACCTGGGGTCCGCGTCGTTCCGCGTGTGCCATGGCCACAGGCAGCTACCCCGGAATCAGACGTTGCCTGCTGCGCGGGCAGGGCTCAGGTAGAAGGTAAGGCGGAACTTTCCGATCTGCACTTCGTTGCCGGACTTCAGTTCCACACTGTCGACCCGGTCGTGGTTGACGTAGGTGCCGTTCAGGCTGCCCGTGTCCACGACTTCGAAGCTGCGCGCCGTGCGGCGGAACTCGACGTGACGGCGAGACACCGTGACGTCGTCGAGGAAGATGTCGGCATCCGGGTGCCGACCCGCCGTCGTGGTGTCCGAGTCCAGCAGGAAACGGGCGCCCATGTTGGGTCCGCTGTGCGCCACCAGCAGGGCAGAGCCGTACGGCAGCGCCTCAACAGCGGTCCGCTCCTCAGCCGAAAGCTTCGGGGTGATGGTGGGTTCATCGCGGACAGGGGTGAGGTTGATCGACGTGGTCTCCGAAGCTTTCACTCCACCCGTGCCAAAACCGTCACCGGTGTTGTTGCGTTCGTGCCCAAACATTGATTCCTCCATTCGCTGCAGGTGTCCCCCCTGCAAACAACGCATGCCGTCCGGAAAGCGTGGCAAATCCGGAATTCAGCCTTCTCGATGGGCGTCTTCTGCCGGGTTTTCCCACGGCGTGTTCCAACTGCCCGGCCCGAAAAGGCCTTTGCTTTAGCCTACCTGCTGTTCGTACTCCGATGCACTGAGGAGCGACTCGACCGCGTCGGCCTCCGCAAGCTTTATTTCCATCAGCCAGCCCTCGCCGTAGGGATCTGAATTGATCAGGGCGGAATCGGTGTCCAAGGCCTCGTTGCGGGACACTACTTCACCGGAAACGGGGGCGTAGATGTCGCTGACGCTCTTGGTGGACTCGACCTCACCGACGACGTCGTTTGCCTTGATCGTGGTGCCGGCCTCCGGCATCTGGGCGTAGACGACGTCCCCCAGCGCGTCCTGGGCAAAATCGGTGATGCCCACGCGCACGACGCCGTCTGCGTTCGGGGCTGAAACCCACTCGTGTTCTGCGGTGTAGGACAGCTCTTCGGGAATGATGCTCATGACGGGCCTTTCATCGGGTCAATCACCATTGTCTTCGGCGGGCAGGTGAACTGTCCGCCGGTGAAAGTATAGGCATATCCGGCCCTGCCCGGGGAGGATTCTGCCATGATGAAGCGATGACTGAACAAGCCGAAACAGGCCGGGAATGCCCGAGCTTCCGGAGGTAGCTGCGCTGACGGACTATCTGGCCGGGCACCTGCTCGGGACTGTGGTCAGCAAGGTCCAGATCGTCTCCTTCGCGGTCCTCAAAACCGCCGATCCCCCTTTTTCCGGGCTGGAGGGCAGAGCCGTGACGGGAGTGCGCCGCTTTGGGAAGTTCGTCAGCCTGGAAGCCGACGGGCTGTATTTTGTCTTCCATCTGGCCCGGGCCGGCTGGGTCCGCTTCACCGACGCGCCCACCGGGACACCGCTAAAAATGGGCAAGGGCTACCTGGCGGCGCGGCTGTCCTTTTCCGGGAGCTCCGGCCCGCTCGGTCTCGACCTGACCGAGGCCGGCACCAAGAAGAGCCTCGCGGTGTACGTGGTCCGGGACCCGTCCGACGTCCCTGGAATCGCCGCACTGGGACCCGACCCGTTCAGTCCCGGGTTCGACGTCGATGCCCTGGCCGCGATTCTCGGTGCCAGTTCCCAGCAGATCAAGGGTGTCCTGAGGAGCCAGAGCGTGATCGCCGGGATCGGCAACGCCTACAGCGACGAGATCCTGCACGCCGCACGGTTGTCGCCCTTCGCGATTGCCAAGTCTTTGGACCGGGACGCAGTGCAGGTCCTCTACGACGCCATCCACAGCATTCTTGGGACAGCCCTGCAGGAGGCCCACGGCAAAGCGCCGAATGAACTCAAGGACGCCAAGCGGAGCCACATGAGGGTCCACGGCCGCACCGGCGAAGCATGCCCGGTGTGTGGTGACACGGTTCGGGAAGTGTCGTTTGCGGATACGGCCCTGCAGTACTGTCCGACCTGCCAGACCAAAGGAAAGATTCTCGCGGACCGCCGGACGTCCCGGTTCCTGAAATAGGCGCTTTCTGAAATAGGCGCTTCCCGAATAGGCGCGGGCGTGCAGGGTGTGGAGCCCGCCGTCGTTCCCAGCTCCCTTGCGCTGGCGCCTCCGGGCGGACACGATACAAGGACGCTTGTGTACGCCGCCATAGGGAGTTGCCTCAACGATGCGAATGCTGATTATGGGTCCCCCGGGGTGCGGCAAGGGCACCCAGGCCGAGCGACTGTCCCGGCGCCTCGGCATCACCGGGGTGTCCACCGGAGAGGTTTTCCGTGACCACGTGAAGAACCAGACGCCGCTGGGCCGGGAAGTCAGGGGGCATCTGGATGCGGGCGACCTGGTGCCCGACACCCTGACGAACCGTGTGGTGCGTGAACGCCTGAACCAGAGCGACGTCAAGGCCGGGTTCCTCCTGGACGGGTATCCCCGAAACACGGCACAGCTGGCTGAACTCGACGTCATCCTTGCCGCCAGCGGGCAGGAGCTGGACGTTGCCCTGCAATTGCGGGTTGACGACGCCGAACTCGTCCGGCGGCTGCTCCACCGCGCCGCCATGACCGGACGCAGCGACGATACCGAGGACGTCATCCGGCACCGTTTGGAGCTCTACCAGCAGGAGACAGCGCCGGTGGCCTCCGCCTACTTACAGCGCGGGATCCTCCTGAGCGTCGACGGCCTGGGAAGCGAGGATGACATCTTCGGCCGGCTGCTTGCGGCACTCCGTGAGTCCTTCCCCGAGGCGATGCCCGATGCCGCCACGGCCGGTTAAACAGCAAAGGCCGCTTCCGGATTTCTCCGGAAACGGCCTCTGACCTGCTGTTTCTATGGTCGGGCTGACAGGATTTGAACCTGCGACCCCTTGACCCCCAGTCAAGTGCGCTACCAAGCTGCGCTACAGCCCGCTGGTTCCGCCGTTCTCCGCTCCCGATGCCACCCGCTGGTATCCAGTGGATTTCATCTGAGCAGTCCGGCCGAACCACCTTGAAAAGCTTACACGATTCCGGAGGGTGCCCGTGACACTTTCAGCATGTCACGGGCAACTGTGTCGGAATTAACGCTTCTTGCCGCGCTTTTCCCGGACACGCATGTTGACCTCGATCGGCGTGCCCTCGAAACCGAAGGTCTCACGGAGCCGGCGGGTGATGAAGCGGCGGTAGCCCGGGTCCAGGAATCCGGTGGTGAAGAGCACGAACTTCGGCGGGCGGCTGGACGCCTGGGTGCCGAAGAGGATACGGGGCTGCTTGCCGCCGCGGACCGGGTGCGGGTGCGCCGCGACGAGTTCGCCAAGGAAGGCGTTGAGCCGGCCGGTGGCGATCCGCTTGTCCCAGCTTTCCAGGGCGGTGTCCAGGGCAGGAACCAGCCTGTCCTTGTGCCATCCGGTCAGCGCCGAGATGTTGACGCGCGGCGCCCAGGCCACGTGGGCCAGGTCCTGCTCGATTTCGCGTTCCAGGTAGGTGCGGCGTTCGTCGTCGAGCAGGTCCCACTTGTTGAACGCGAGAACCAGGGCCCGGCCGGATTCGATGGCCAACTGCAGGATGCGGACATCCTGCTCGCTGAGCACCTCGTCCACCGCGAGGAGCACGACGGCGACCTCGGCCTTTTCGAGGGCGCTCTGCGTACGCAGCGAGGCGTAGAAGTCGGCGCCCTGGGCCATGTGCTGGCGGCGGCGGATGCCGGCGGTGTCCACGAAGCGCCACGTGCGGCCGCCGAGTTCGATGAATTCATCGACCGGGTCACGGGTGGTGCCGGCAGTGTTGTCCACAACCACGCGCTCGGAGCCGGCCAGCTTATTCAGCAGCGAGGACTTGCCGACGTTCGGACGCCCGATCAGCGCGATCCGGCGCGGACCGCCGGAGCGCTCCAGGCCCTCGATCGTGGAGAACTCGGGCAGCGTGTCCATGACGTGGTCCAGGAGGTCGGCTACGCCGCGTCCGTGCAGTGCCGATACCGGGTACGGCTCGCCGAAGCCGAGGCCCCAGAGCGTTGCCGAGTCCGCTTCCTGCGCGAAGTCGTCCACCTTGTTGGCCACAATGATGACCGGCTTCTTGGACTTGCGGAGCATCTTCACGACGGCTTCGTCCGTGGCAGTGGCGCCAACGGCGGAGTCGACGACGAACAGCACGGCGTCGGCGAGTTCCACGGCCATCTCGGCCTGTTCGGCAACGCGGGCGTGGATGCCGCGGGCGTCGTGCTCCCAGCCGCCGGTGTCGACCACGGTGAAGTTCCGGCCGTTCCAGGTGGCCGAGTACATAACACGGTCACGCGTGACGCCGGGGGTGTCTTCCACCACGGCTTCGCGGCGGCCCAGGATACGGTTCACCAGCGTTGACTTGCCCACGTTGGGCCGGCCGATGATGGCCAGGACCGGGTCAAGCTTGACCGGGCCGTCGAAGTCCTCGTCGTCGTAGTCGCCGCTCAGGAGGGCTGCGTCGTCTTCATCCAGATCGTAATCGTCCAGGCCGGCCCGGAGGGAGGCCGCGCGGAGCTCTGCTTCCTCGTCGTCCAGGGCGGCGAGGTGCTCGGCCACCTGGTCGGTGCCGGTGGGCGTGTATTCGTCTTCGCCGGCGCCAAACGGGCCGGAGGTTTGAGTCGTATCGCTCATTGCACTTTCCTTATGGGGTGATCTGCCGGCGTCCCGGCTACTGCTTCATGACGTTCTTGCGGGGAATCCGCGTCGGGCAAGGGCTGCCCTGTTCTTTGGATCGAGTCCTGGACATGGCGGGCCAGCGCGGCGCGGATCTCGGTTCCGGCCCTGTCCATTGAAACACGCCCGGTCTCGCCGGGCCTGCGGCTGACGTTGAGGGCCCCGCCGAAGCTGACATGCAGCCGCCGGCGCAGCCGTGGAACGGCGTCGAGGTGTTCGCTGCCGGTCCGGGTGCCGAGGATGGCCACGGGGACCACGGTCGCGCCGGAGTTCAGCGCGAGCCAGGCGACGCCCTTGTTAATGGCGGAGGCTTCGCCGCTCCCCCGCGTCCCTTCGGGAAGGATCCCGACGCACCGTCCGGCATCGAGCACGTTTTTGGCGGTGAGGAGGGCCGCCCGGTCGCCCGTGCGGTCCACAGCAAGCTGGCCGGAGGCCTTGAGCACGCGGCCGAGGAAGCCTTTGAACATTTCCTTCTTGACCAGGATGTGCATGGCACGGGGCGATGCCCCGAACATCACCGGTCCGTCCAGGAAGCTGATGTGGTTGCCGGCGAAAATGACCGGACCCGCTGCCGGGACGTTGGAGCGTCCGGTGACCGAAGTCCGGTAGAGGACGTGGTTCAGGACCCAGCCAACGGGCCGGCTCCAGACGGTGGTCCACGGGGCCGGCACCGCGGCCTGGGCCGAAGACTGCGCCGGAGACTGGTCCTGGGTCTGTGCATCCTGCCTGGCGTCAGTCACGGTCGAGGCCCTGGTGGTTGGCGATGCGGTTCACGATGCTGAGTGCGGCCTCGACGGTTTCGGCGAAGTCGAGTTCCGAGGAGTCCAGCGTCACTACGCCGTCGGCGGCCCGGGTGAAGTTCACCACGGTCGAATCCTTCGCGTCGCGCTGGGTGACCTGCGCTGCGAGCTGTTCGGCGTTCTGGCTGCCGCCGAGCTGGATGCCCCGGCGGCGCAGGCGCGCCTCCTCGCTCGCCGTGAGCAGCATGCGTACTTCGGCATGCGGCGCGACGACGGTCGTGATGTCCCGGCCTTCAACCACCATGCGGCGGTGGTGCTTTTCGATCAGCACGCGCTGCCGACGGATCAGTTCAGTGCGGGCGCCAAGGGTGGTGGCGACGGCGCTGACCGCGGCGGAGATCGACGGTTCGCGGATTGCGAGGGTGACGTCGGTGCCGCCGACGCGGACATATTCCTCCAGCGGGCTGGTGCTGATTTCCAGCGGAAGGCCTTCGGCAGCGGCCTCGACGGCGGCGCCGTCGTCCAGGTCCGTGCCGCTGTCCAGGCAGTACCAGGTCAGGGCACGGTACATGGCGCCCGTGTCGAGGTACGCCAGCCTGAGCCGGCGTGCCACCTCTTTGCTGACGCTGGACTTGCCCGATCCGGACGGCCCGTCGATGGCGACGACGAGGCTCTTTCCGGGGCGGAGAATGTCCACGGTTTCGATAAGTTCCTGAGTCATTACTGGAGTACCTGCCATCCGCGGTCGTTGAGGGCTTCGATGAGCAGTTCGTGCTTGTTGGGCAGCACGGAGATTTCCACCATGCCCACGTTCTGTCCGGAGGAGTGATCCAGCCGGAGGTCCTCGAGGTTGACGCCGATCTCGCCGATCTCCGTGAGGAGCTTGGCGATCTGTCCGGGCGTGTCGTCCACCAGGACGGTCAGCCATGAGTACGC
This sequence comes from Arthrobacter sp. 05N429, assembly GCF_056397045.1. NCBI lineage: Bacteria > Bacillati > Actinomycetota > Actinomycetes > Micrococcales > Micrococcaceae > Arthrobacter > Arthrobacter sp. 05N429. The sequence continues at coordinate 16,846 of NZ_JBFTMQ010000014.1, read as the reverse complement.
CTGCGGGGGTCCGCCGTGCTTGCCCGGGATGCGGGACTGCCCGGCGTTGCCTTCGCTGATCAGCTGGGCAAGATCGAGCCGGGCACCGGGCGCCGTCGGGTTCTCAAGTGTCCCGATGAGCCGGTTGAGGTCCTCCCGGACGCCGTGCAGGATCTCCACGACCTTCTCTGCGTTGGCGCCAAGGATCTGCACCCACAGGGTCGGGTCGCTGGCCGCGATCCGGGTGACGTCCCGCAGCCCGTTGCCGGCCAGGGACAGCGCATGCAGGGGCGTGCCCTGCAGCCGGCTGGCCACGAGGGAGGACACCACCTGCGGCACGTGCGAGACGAGCGCCACCGCCTCGTCATGTTCCTCGGCCCCGAATTCGGAGACGACCGCGCCGAGGTCACCGGCCAGCGCACGCGCCGCCTGCAGCGCCTGGGGCAGGGTCTCCTCCGAGGGGCACAGGACCCACGGCATGGAGGTAAAGAGTTCGCCGCGGGCGGCGACGGGACCGGACTTTTCGCGGCCCGCCATCGGGTGGGTGCCCACGTAGCGGCCGAGGTCGGCGCCGCGGGTGCGGAGCTCGGCCTGGATGCCGGCCTTGACGCTGGCGATGTCCACGACGGTTGCCTCGGGGTAGTCCGTGAGGGCGCGCTGGACAACGTCCGCGGTGACATCCGGCGGTGCGGCGACCACCACGAGTTCAGGCTGTTCGCCGTCGAGGCGCGCCAAAGGCAGGCCTGCGCCGATGTCGACGGCGACGGCCTGGTTGGTGGGCGAGGGGTCGGACAGGAAGACTGCCACTCCGCGGCCCCGCAGCCCCAGCCCGATGCTGGTGCCAAGGAGCCCGGTCCCCACGACCACCACCGGACCGTTGAGGTGGCCGCGGCCGTGGGTGCGAAAGGCGGACATGCCTACAGCCCTACGGATGCCAGCAGGTGGCCGACTTCCTGCTTGCCGAGGTTGCGGATGCTGCCCTGGCGCTGGTCGCCCAGGCCGATGGGGCCGACCTTCACGCGGACCAGGCGAAGCACCGGGAAACCGACGGCGTCGAACAGACGGCGGACGATCCGGTTCTTGCCCGAGTGCAGCACGACCTCGATCAGCACGTGGCCCGGGGTGGAGTCCACCAGCCGGAAGGAGTCCACCGAAGCGATGCCGTCTTCGAGTTCGACGCCGGCCTTCAGCTCGGCGCCGATGCCCTGCGGGAACGGGCCGCGGACCTGCACCAGGTAGGTCTTGGGGACTTCGTAGGAGGGGTGCGTCAGGCGGTTGGCGAGTTCGCCGTCGTTCGTCAGCAGCAGCAGTCCCTCGGTGGCGACGTCGAGGCGCCCGACGTGGAACAGGCGTTCGCCGTGGTTGTTGCGGACGAAGTCGCTGACGCAGGGACGGCCGTCCGGGTCTTCCATCGTGGAGACAACGCCCTTGGGCTTGTTGAACACCATGTAGACCATGTTCTCGTCGAGCTGGATGCGCAGACCGTCCACGTGGACCACGGCGGTCTTCGGGTCGATCCGGACGCCGAGCTCGGTGACGACCTGGCCGTCGACCTCAACACGGCCCTCGGCGATCATTTCTTCGCAGACACGACGCGAGGCGACGCCGGCCGACGCCATGACCTTCTGGAGGCGGATGCCGTCCTGGTCGTGCAGGTCAGACTGGGGCACCTCGGCGCGGGGTCCGCGCTTGCGGGCCGGCTTGCGCACGGGTCCGAGGCTCTGGCCGAAGCGTTCGCTGCCGAAGGCGCGGGAACCGGTGGCCTTGGCCGCTCCGGCACCGACGCGCGGCTTGGGCTTGAGCGCTCCCGGCGTGCCGGGGGTCTTGCCGAAGCCGGGCTTGCGGGCGGCAGCCTTGCGGGCAGCCTCCTTGCCGGAGGGCGCCTTGGACTTCCAGTCCCCGGAGGCCGGCCGGCTGGAGGGCGCGCCGTCGGGGCCCTGCAGGTCCGGATCGATGAAGGCCTCTTCGCGGGGCTTAGGGTGCTTGAAGGGGCGGTCTCCGCCGCCCTTGTAGCCTGCTCCCCCGCTGCGGCTTCCGCCCTGCGCGCCGCGGCCTGAGCCGCCCTTGTAGTCGGCTCCGCCGCTGCGGCCTGAGCCGCCCTGTGCGCCGCGGCCTGAGCCCTGCGCTGAATTTTGTCCGGCGCTGTTGCGTCCCGAACTGTTACGTGGTGAACCCTGGCGTCCCGCCTGTGTCATGACCCGTCCTTCGTTTTGTTGGCCACGGCCGCTGTCTCCCGACAGCACCCGCCGGCTGGGGCAAAAAGCTTCTGCCCCGGTGGATACTCCTGCGCAGGCAGTTGTTCCTGCCTACATTCTTCCTGAGTCGTAGAACTCTTCGATGCCTTCGAGCCCCGGAAGATGGGGTGAAAGTTGCGGCAATTCCGCCACCGAGCCGATTCCCATTCGCTCCAGGAAATACGACGTCGTGCGGTACAGGATGGCCCCGGATTCGGGATCAGTTCCCGAGTCCTCAATCAGCCCCCGCTGCGTCAGCGTCCGCACGACAGAGTCAACATTAACTCCTCGAATTGCAGACACCCGCGCCCTCGATACGGGCTGGCGGTAAGCGATGACGGCGAGCGTTTCGAGCGCCGCCTGCGTCAGCCTGGCTGTCTGTCCTTCAAGCACGAATCCGCCGACAATGTCAGCGAACTCAGCGCGCGAATAGATCCGCCAGCCTCCGGCAATACTCCGCAATTCAAAACCCCGGGCGGTGGCACTGAAGCCAGCACTATTGATAGCGAAACTGGCATCGTCCACATCCGGGGCATTAACAGTATAGCCGTTATACTCCCGTTGCAGTTCCGCGAGCAGCCCCTCGACGACGTCGACCGTCAGGTTCAGCCCCGCGGCGAGCTCGACCGCCGTCGCCGGCTGGTCGATGACCATGAGGACGGCCTCGAGGGCCGCCCGCGCGCCGCCGGGAAGGCTGCTGACGTCAGGAAGGCTGTCGACATCAGGCTGGCTTGTGGCGTCGGGGCCGGCGTCGGGTGCTTTGTTCACGGCTGCTCCTCATATTCTTCACTCAGGCTCTCGCTGCTCCAGGTGTCGCCGTCGGCGGTCCAGCGGACTGTCAGGTCCCCCAGCGGGAGCAACTGTTCGAAGGCCACGGCCTTGTCCCGGAACAGCTCCAACAGCGCCAGGAAGCGTGCCACGACGACGAGGGTGGATTCGGCGTCGGCGATCAGCGCCCGGAAGGTCAGCGGGGCGCCAAGCTGCAGCCGGTGGCCCAGCAGTTCGGCTTGTTCCTTCACGCTGACGGGAGTGCCGTGGAGGTGGGCGAGGCCGACCTCGGTGGGCGCGGCCTCCTTGGGCTTGAGCGCGGTTTCGGCCAGGCTTGCGAACTGCTGCGGAGTATGCCGCCAGAGGAGCTCCGGCAGCAGCGCCGCGAAGTGGCCCTCCAGCGCGACCTGCCGGGGATACCGCCCGGCCTCAAGCTCGAGGGTGGACCCCATCATGCCCGCCACCTGCTTGAAAGCCTTGTATTGCAGGAGCCGGGCGAAGAGGAGGTCGCGGGCTTCGAGCAGGGCGATGTCTTCCTCGTCCTCAACCTCGCCGGCCGGCAACAGCCGGGCCGCCTTGAGGTCCAGCAAGGTGGCGGCGATGACAAGGAATTCGCTGGCCTCATCAAGGGCCCACTCCTCGCCCAGTTTCTGGAGCCCTTTGATGTACTTGATGAATTCATCGGTGACGGTGGACAGCGCCACCTCGGTGATGTCCAGCTGGTGCTTGGAAATCAGGCCCAGCAGCAGATCGAACGGTCCGGTGAAGTTGGCAAGCCGGACCTCAAAGCCGGGTTTCTTGCCTGCGGGGGCGAGCTCCGGCTGAGCAGTCGGAGTGACTGTTTGCGCCACGACCCTGGCTAGGGCGCGCCGCCGCGCGAAATGAGCTCTTTGGCGAGGTTGCGGTAGGCGTCAGCGCCGATGTGGTTGCCGGCGTAGCTGGTGATGGGCTCGGCCGCGACGGTGGCGTCCGCAAACTTGATGGACCGCTTGATGACCGTCTCGAAGACCTTGTCGCCGAAGGCCTCCACGAGGCGGGAGATCACCTCGCGGCTGTGCAGGGTGCGGGCGTCGTACATGGTGGCGAGCACGCCGTCGACCTGCAGCCGGGGGTTCAGGCGGTCCTGGACCTTGTCGATGGTCTCCACGAGCAGTGCGACCGCGCGCAGGGCGAAGAACTCGCAGATGAGCGGGATGATCACGCCGTGGGCCGCGGTCAGAGCGTTGACGGTGAGCAGGCCAAGGGAGGGCTGGCAGTCGATCAGGACGACGTCGTAATCGTCCTCGACCTTCTTGAGTGCACGGTCCAGTACCTGCTCGCGGGCCACTTCGTTGACGAGCTGGACTTCCGCGGCGGAGAGGTCGATGTTGGCCGGGAGCAGGTCAACGTTTTCGACCCCGGTCTTGTGGATGGCGTCGCGGATGTCGACCTTGCGGTCCATCAGGACGTTGTAGACCGTGAGATCCAGTTCGTGGGGGTTGATGCCGAGGCCGGCGGAGAGGGCGCCCTGCGGGTCGAAATCGACGAGGAGCACGCGGCGGCCGTATTCGGCCAGCGCGGCGGCAAGGTTGATGGTGGAGGTGGTTTTACCCACTCCGCCCTTCTGGTTGACCATGGCGATGACCCGCGCGGGGCCGTGGGATGACAGCGGCGCGGGCTCCGGAAAGTCGCGTTGAGGGCGCCCGGTGGGGCCCATGACGGCGTCTTCCAGATCGAGTTCGGTGCCTTCCAGAGTTGCTGAACCCTGTTCGCTGCTCACGTATCTATCCACACTTTCGATGACGGTGATTGTCGTGCTTGATATTGCTGCCTGCTTGATCACTGGGCCTTGGAGATCAGGCGTTGGAGATCAAGCCGAGCTTATTCCTCCCAAGGTTACAGCGCCCGACACGGTATTCCACGGACCTTGACAGCGGGCAATATTTGAGCCTCAACCTTCTGGTAGAAGTCGAAGGTTGCTCCTCTGGCACAAAAAACCGCCCGGACGCCGGGAGGCGTCCGGGCGGCTTCGTTGGCCCTGATGCTTCAAATCTGCTTCAGTTCCGGCTGAACGCGGGCCTTGGTCAGACGTTCGCCAGAGCCGGGCGGGCGGGCTCAGCGGCAGCTTCCGCAGCATCATCCTGTGCACTGTGGCCGGCGATCATGGTTCGCTCGTCGAAGGGTTCGTTGCCGGCGAGGACCCGTTCGACCCGTCCGCCGTCGATCTCCTTGACCCAGGTGCCGATCAGCACGGTGGCCACGGCGTTGCCGGTGAAGTTGGTCAGGGCGCGGGCCTCGGACATGAAGCGGTCGATTCCGACGATCATGCCGACGCCGCCGAGCAGTTCCGGCTTGTGGGCCTGGAGCCCGGCAGCAAGGGTGGCCAGGCCGGCGCCAGTGACACCGGCAGCGCCCTTGGAGGCGATGATCATGAAGACCAGCAGGGAAACCTGGGCGCCGAGGTCCAGCGGGGTGCCCATGGCGTTGGCGACGAACAGGGATGCCATGGTCAGGTAGATGGCGGTGCCGTCGAGGTTGAAGGAGTAGCCCGTGGGGACCGTGACGCCGACGACCGGCTTGGACACGCCCAGGTGCTCCATCTTCGCGATCAGGCGCGGCAGTGCGGCCTCGGAGGAAGAGGTTGAGAAGATCAGCAGGTATTCGCGGCCGAGGTATTTCATCAGCTGGAAGATGCTGACGCCGGAGACGATCTTGAGCAGGCCGCCGAGGATCACCACGATGAACAGGGCGCAGGTGACGTAGAACGCGCCCATCAGGGTTGCCATGCTGAGGATGGCCTGCATGCCCGTGGCACCCACGACGGCGGCGATCGCGCCGAAGGCACCCACCGGGGCCAGCCACATGATCATGACCAGGATGCGGAAGACGAGGGCCTGGCCGTAGCCGACGGCCTTGAGGATCGGGGCGCCCTGCTTGCCCATCTGCTGGAGGGCGAAGCCAACCAGCAGCGCGGCGAGCAGAGTGGGCAGGACCGGAATGTCACCCGGAATGATGCCCAGCAGGAAGTCGACCGTGCTGTCCGTGGCCGCCTTCTTGTTCGGATCGTACGGTGCCAGCTTGAGGCCCTCGCCCGGGTGGATGAGGTTGCCGACCACGAGGCCGATGGCCAGCGCGAAGGTGGACATCACCATGAAGTAGCCCAGCGCCAGTCCGCCGACCTTGCCGACCGTGGCCGCCTTCGCGATCGAACCGATGCCCAGGACGATGGTGCAGAAGATGACCGGGCCGATCATCATCTTGATGAGTTTGATGAACCCGTCACCGAGGGGCTTCAAGGACTTGGCGAACTCGGGGAAAAGCAACCCGACCAGGGCACCCAGGATAACGGCGGCGATGACCGCGATGTAAAGATAGTGGGACTTGTCGAGCCCCTTGCGCTTCTTGACCGGCGTCGCGGCCGTGGCCGTTGACTCTCCTCGTTGAGAGGCCATGGTGTTCTCCTTGGATAGGCTGGGGACGTCGGTGCGGCACAGGCTGTGGCCCATCACGTCCGTTCTGCGTGTTCCACCATCATTGGGGATGGAGTGACGCGCATCACCGTTGCGTTCATATTGGTCATGGAAGGTGTTGATGATCCACCGCTGGAGCATCGCCCGACGGCTGTTTGTGGCCCACCTGCTGTTCATGCTGGCCCTGACGGCGGTCGTCGGCACGGCCACGTTCGTTGATGCCCGCGACCACGCCTACGACGAGGCAGGCCGGCGGATGGCCGCCGTCGCGACCACCATGGCGGACAACCCCCTCGTGCTGGACGCGGCGGACGCCGCGGATCCCACGGCCGTGCTGCAGCCGTACGCCCTCAAGGTCATGCAGGACGCCGACGCTGATTTCATCACGATCATGGCGCCGGACCGCACGCGGTGGACCCATCCCCGGGACGAGGAACTCGGCAAGCCCTACATCGGTTCCATCGATGCCGCCCTGAACGGCCAGGTCTTCACTGAGATCACATCCGGCACCCTCGGACCCTCCGTCCGCACCATCGCCCCGGTCAAGGATGCGGACGGCAGAGTGCGGGCCCTCGTCGCGGCAGGGGTTACCGTCCGCACCGTCGATATCGCTGTCTCGGGCAGGCTGCCGGCGCTGGTAGCCATCGGCCTGGCCCTGCTCGCGGGCGGATCGGCGGCGTCGTGGCTGCTGGGGCGGTACCTGCGGCAGGTCACCCGCGGCTGGGGCCCGGAACAGCTCGCCCAGCTCTTCGCCTACTACGAATCGGTCCTCCACTCCGTCCGCGAAGGCGTCATCCTGATCGATCCCAAGGGCAAGGTGGTGATGTACAACGATCAGGCCGCTGAACTGCTGGGCCTCACACCCCGCACGTCCGACGGCGACGGCGCAGCTGCCGACGGCGGGCGGCACGAGGCGCCGTCGCTCGCGGACCTCCCGTTGGCTCCCAGCCTTCGGGAGATGTTCGAATCGGGCCGGACCGCGCTTGACGAGATCCATCTGACCGGCTCGCGGATCCTCGTGGTGAACCAGGGGCCGGCCGTAGGGCCCGACTCCGCCGGCGGACGCTCGGGGGCACCGGTCTACGGGACCGTAGCCACGATCCGGGACCGCACCGAGATCGAGTCGCTCGGCAGTGAGCTGGAGACCATGCGCACGCTCTCCGATGCCCTCCGCGCCCAGACCCACGAGCACGCCAACCGGCTGCACACCATCGTGTCCCTGATGGAGCTGGGACGCGGCACGGAAGCCCTGGACTTCGCCACCCAGGACCTTGAGCTCAGCCAGCGGCTGACCGATGACCTTGTGAGCTCCATCGAGGAGCCCGTACTCGGCGCCCTCATCATGGGCAAGGCCGCCGAGGCCCACGAGCGGGGCGTCGAGCTGACTCTCAACACCGGAGGGAACGGGCACGGGCCCGCTCCTGTGACCGGGCTGGCCGTGCAGGACCTCGTGGCGATCCTGGGCAACCTGCTGGACAACGCCATCGACGCCGCGGCGGAGGCGCCTGCCCCTCGGCTCGTGGAGCTTACCGTGGAAGCTTCCGGGGATGCCCTGGAGATCACGGTGGAGGACAGCGGGCCCGGGATCGATCCGCAGGCCGTGGACGACATCTTCCGGCACGGCTTCAGCACCAAGTCCCCGGGCCCGTTCGGGCGGGGCCTCGGCCTGGCCCTGGTCCGCCAGGCGGTTCAGCGGCTCGGCGGTACCATGACCATCACGAGCCCGGCCGGGGCGCTGTTCCGCGTCACATTGCCCGCTGCTTCACCGACAGAGCCGCCGGCATCGCCCGCGGCCTCACTGACCACCGAGGGACAGCAATGAGCGACATCCGTGTACTCGTCGTCGAAGACGAGCCCATCGCCGCGGCAGCCCACGCCGCCTATGTCGGCAGGCTGGAGGGATTCACGCTGGCCGGTTCGGCCCCGGACGGGCAGTCCGCACTCCGGCTGATGACGGACTTCGCGGCGGCGGGCACCCCGGTGGAGCTGGTGCTGCTGGACATGAACCTGCCGGACCTGCACGGCCTCGACATCGCGCGGCGGATGCGTGCCGCCGGGCTGTTCGCGGACATCATCGCCATCACGGCCGTCCGGGAGTTGAACATTGTGCGGAGCGCGGTGGCCACCGGTGTGGTCCAGTACCTGATCAAGCCGTTCACGTTCGCCACGTTCGCGGACAAACTCACCAGCTACCGGCTTTTCCGGGAGCAATTGGCCTCCCCCGCCGCCGGCCATGCCGGTTCCGGGGCTTCGCAGAGCGACGTGGACCAGGCTTTCGCGAGCCTGCGGGCGCCGTCCGAGCTGCCGCTGCCCAAGGGCCTGGCCGCGTCCACGCTGGACTCGGTGCAGGACTTCATGAAGCTGCAGGCCGGAGCCGTGTCGGCCAGCGAGGTGATGGATGCCCTGGGCATGTCCCGGGTGACCGCGCGGCGCTACCTGGAATATCTCGCCGACGCCGGCACGGTCACCCGGACGGCCCGCTACGGCGCGCCGGGCCGGCCGGAGAACGAATACCGCTGGAGGCAAAACTAGGCGGACGAACCTTCCTCAGTGAGTTTGATTCCGCGGTTAGCGAGGTTATCTGCAATTTCGTGGGCATCCCGGACGGAACGGGCCAGGCGGTCAAGTTTCGTGACGACGAAGGTATCCCCCGCCCGGCACGCGGCCAGGGCTTCGCGGAGTCCGGCGCGGTTTTTGTTTGTGCCAGTAAAGCCGTGGTCAACATAGATTCGTTCAGACTCAACGCCGAGGGCAGCCAGGGCATCACGCTGCGCAGTGAGGTCTTGCGCCTCGGTGGACACGCGCGCGTAGCCGACCAGACATGGAAAATAGGGTGTCACATAGCACCCCCTCACCGATCAATTCACCGGACGGGTCTTACGGGACGCTGATGGACCCCAGCTCGCAATGATGCAGTTCAGCAGCGTGTGCGACCGGTGGAGGACCGGCTAACGGGCAGTGATGCGGGAAGTCTTTACTTCGACCGCGATTCTGTACTGGCAGCCACAACCGGGGGTCTGTCAGTCCTTCGTGTGAGACTGTGATCGTGATTGAGCGAGCAGTGGATTTTGAACGCCTCCGTTGGATGCGTTGTGGGACTTGTAGCAATGAGTGGCATGTAGATGGTGAGTGGTTGGACCGCTTTCACCAAGGAGATGAAGTTTGTCTGGAATGTGGCACCAACTGCGAGGTCGAGGGGCGGCCTGACTTTTGGACCGCGCAAGACGACCACTCCCACGATGACTCGAAGGCGCGTGAAACGTTCTGGTATCACACCTCAACGCACGCGAACTGGCCCGATCGAGCCTTCGACCCCACCGCAACTATCACGGACTTAACCAAACGAAGGTTGCAAAGAACCAGGGCCGACGGGAGAGGGCTGGAGCACTGGGCCGGACGTCAGAAGGCTAAGGCACTCCACCTCGGCACTTACGAGGCGTCGATTGAGAACATGCTCAGGCGGATGACGGACCAGGACGGTACTGACGTGCGGTTCTATCTATACCGGGTCCGCCTCCGCCACAACGCCGCCGTTGAACCCGGCGTGCATCCGGAGCGCGCCAATATCGCTGGTGACGTGCAGTTGGACGAGCTCTGCGCCGCCGGCATCGACATCCTCCGATACGTAAACACTTATGAAGACCCATCGAGCATTTCTCTCGCGGTCAGGTTTGAGGCGATCCTGGCCGTCCAAATGATCCCAATTCCTCTGGCGGTCAACGCGGCAGATACTTGGGTGAGCGCCGCCGCGGCACGACTGCTATGTGCGGCGTCGCTGTCCTCACCGCAGACAAAGACCAAGCTCGAACGCATGCAGCGGCACGGGCCCTCGGCGCTTTCTATCGAAGCGGGCAAGCTGGAAGAGGAAGTCGCTGAAATGTTGCCGTTAGGGCTTCGTGACAGGATTCATCGGTTATTTGATGAAAAGAATCTGACGGCGGATCCGGCCGCGTTCCCCGCGAAGCTGTTGGGTTTGGCTCAGCTCGTCAGGGATCCAACCGCTGTTCTCGAATTGTTCGACACCGTGCCGTCGCGAGAGGTCTGACTGCGATTTGACCTAGTGCCGCAATGCCCGGGGACAGATCCTCTAACGGACGGAATCTGCCACTGGTCCTTGTGCAAACCCGCCAACAACGGTGTCGATAACCTCTGCAGCTGTGGCCGCCGAGAAGTCCGGGGCTGCAATGTTCCTCGGCCAATCCTTGCCACGAGACACCCACCCCGTACGTAAACCTGCTGCTCTCCCGCCCGAAATGTCCGCAGTTGGGTGATCCCCAACCATCCAGCCCCCTGCCACTCCGGTCCCGAGGCGGCAGGCCGCTATTTCGAACAGCTCGGCGTCAGGCTTCTTCACGCCTTCCGCCTCAGAAATGATGACTGCATCCACGTACGGTTCAAGACCGACTGTGTCGATTTTGAGCGTCTGCTGCGCGGCGGTGCCGTTGGTGACGATGCCTATTCGCCAACCGGATTCACGGGCATTTTGGAGAGCCTGCGCGGTGGCGGAATCCAACGTCATCAGGCTCACGTGGTCGAAGAGAAGTATTTCTACGAGGGCTTCGACCCCCAGGCCGGTCTGGAATCGCTCCTCGATGGCGCGGGCCAGGGATTCCCTTGGTTCGTAACCGTCTCGGTCAGCTGCAATGAGCCATGCAGTCTCGGAGTTGGCTCTCCCAAGCGATCGAACAAAATCAGACGCCCAGAGATCAAATGCGGAGGCTCTGTCGACCAAGGTGTTGTCCAGATCCACAAGTAGCAGCATTCCCTCAGAGTACGTGCCCGTTGCCCTCGTCACCGATTCAGCCAGCTAGGAAACACTGCCCGGACCATTCTCTTCGGCGACAGGCAAAGAGGCGATTCTCCCGTCTGGCGGTTCCTGTAGCGTCGCTAAGGGGTGTGCGTATAGAGCATTTAGATCGTCCCGTAAGGCGGTCCCTCACCGGACGTCTCCACTGGTTGTGTCAATGTGCACGGTGAGGGATCCCTCACCGGACACTGGCCGGCAGGAGCGCCCGTAAGCCGGTTCCTAGACTATCGACGCCCGTCCGCCGTGTAGTCTGAGGTCTTCGATTTGGGGGAACATATGGCTCTGACACGCAACGCTCAACTTTCCTTTTTGGAGCAGTCCTCGGACCAGCGGGGTGGTTTCTTGCCGTACCGCTCCACCACGAGGACCCCCAAATGACTCGTCAGCGCGTAGTACGACTTTTGATGCTCGCTCTCGGAATACTCCTGATCGCGTGGTTCGGCTCTGTTGCCTGGAGCGCCATAGATGAAGGGGCGGTTCCATCCGACTCGGCGTTCCAAGATATTCCGCCGCCCAGCGAAGCGGGGGAGATTTCCAAGGGGTGTGGATCAGGAGGCTGTTGGCGGGAAATGGTTGTAGAAATCGAACCGCCGCAGACTGCATTGTCGCTTGCAGCCGAGATGGGGCTGGCATCGGAACGTTGCGAGCCCATGAACCTATGGACGTTGCGAAAGACCTGCACCGGGATCTCTAATGACCGCCAGGGGCTCAAGATCTACCTGCGGTATTCCCTGTTGATTTCCAAGTACTAAGAGTGAGCCGCTCGGACGGCCCTCTTGCACGTCAGAGGATCGGCTATGGGACAGGCAGCAGGTGCTAGGGCAAGTCACGCGAGCCGCGAGTTTTTCCCTACCCGAGGTAACTTTCGACGATGAAGTCTTGAAGATCGCTCAGCACGAAGCAATCGAGGGCGTCGACTGATCTGAGCTAGGGAGCCCGTGTGGGCATGGATTCCGCGTAGGCCTCCGGGACCTTCGTCTTCGCGCCAGAGATGCGTAGCGGGTTCGGGGTGCCTCGTTTCCTACGCAGCCTCTGGGCTCGGTAGTCCGCTGTTGTGAACCAGAGGCAGGCGGCGACACCGGGGAGGAACACTCCGACGGCGATGAGTCCGCGCCAATACGGTTCTCCCCCGCTCAGGGTGGGTTCCACCACGACGGCGACGCCGAGGGCGACACCACCCACCATGAACGCGAGCTGGAAGAGGTTCACCCACCAATGTTTGGGCCCATTGGGTGGCCCTCCGAGTTCGTGCTTCAGGTAACTGTGGAGCATTCCGTCCTCGGTCAGATAGAGAACGCGCGCTTCACCTCGGGCCAGAGCCTCCTTGTGTTCGGCATGTATAACCTCGTCGTGCGCCTGGTGCGGGCTAGTAGTCATGCGTTCCTCCTGGTTCTCATCCCTGACAATACGATCACAGGACTGCAAAGAAGTGGCCATAAGGGGCCTTATGGGCGGCAACCCCGCACAAGTGTCGAAAACGACTATGACGGCTGCATCCGATCATCCGGAGTAAGCCGGAGCGCACCGTCCGAGGTTCGGTTCTCGCAGCGGTGTCGTCTTTCCGCCGCCGGGAGGCCAGACCATCAGATGCAGTGTCGGCGTTTCAGTCACGGCATCCTTTTCCATAGCCAGAAGTCCATTGGTCGCACTCAGCATCGCCCGAAAGCCGATCCTCTACCGGACGCTTCGGTCAGCTAACGACTTTGATAGTGGAGTCAATGAAACCGGGGCATTCCGTCGTACTGCCAGTAGGCTCGGGGCATGTCACTACCTGGGGCAAGAAGGCCGTGGTTCCGTGGGGCCGCGCTGTTGTTGGCCGGGGCTTGTGCCCTAACAGGCCTGTCGGGCTGTGAATATGCGGATGACGGCGCTGACCCGACCTCGGCGCCTTCCAGAACCAGCCGGCCGGCACCTCCGTCGCCGCTGCCGGCGGCCCCTGAACTTGCAAACGCCGAGAATCGGAACTTCAAAGACCTCGGTCCCTTACTCGGCGCCGGGCCGAAAAGCGTCGTGCTGGAAGGTGTCGGTGGACTGGGAGGAGTCGGGTTCCGTAAGTCGGTCAGGGCGTTGGCAAAAGGACGGTACACAATTACCGCGGCCTGCGTCGGCGCCCCGAGCGCATACCTTTCAATTTCCCAGGAAGGCCTTCGGGACGGCGGCAGACTCGAATTGAGTCTCGACTGCGGAAAAGCCACAAAAGCGCAGGTCGACATCGCAACAGGGCCGGTTCAGGTCCAAGGGTTTTATCCCACCACCGGCCCCGGCATTGGCGCGGTTGCTGGTTTCTGGATGGTCCCGGTCGCCACCGGCTCCTAAAGCAGGTACGAGTTCGCGGCGACGCTCACCCCTTTGCCGTCTCCGGAAGCAGCGGTCTTGCATCAAAGCCCACTTCGTGTCTCACGTATTGGCCAGCTCTGAAGGACAACCGAACAATCAGAGGCACAGGACGATTCTTAGGATAGGTTTCTTTCACCGGGCGGGTGCCTGGGCATGGAGGGGGACCATTGCAGACATCAAACGAGGGCCCGGTAAAGGGACAGCTATCTGGGCGGCCGGCAAGAAGTACGTCAGCTGGGGAGCTCCGACACCGCCGTCCGCATTCGGCTCCGGATTTCGGAATGAAGTAAACCTCAAAAGTCGTCCTTTCGCCGCGCTTCCGAGCAACGAACGCATCAGCCAGCCGGAGACGAGGACCGGACGTGATGACATCGTCGCTGCGTGGCAGGACGCCCGATCCACCGGATGCACCTCCACACATGAGGTTGTTGTCTCCAAGTGGAACGCGCCAGTGATCGTCGTCGGACTGCTCGCGATTGTGGCAGTGATCGCCGCAGCTTTGCTGTAAGTGCCGGTCCGGACACCACTGGAGGTTCCGGAAGGGGATCCTCTTTTGGTACAACGGTGTCCAGATCGAAGGCCCGGTCGAACATGTCCCGCTGAGCGCTAGCGGACAGGTCGTTCCGCGCGGATAGCGTCGGCGATTCGAGAAACTACATCCTCCGCCGCTAGTCGAGACGTGTCGATGACGAGGTCAGCATCTTTGATCATCCATTTCTGGGCTGCTGCGTACCTCTCGAGGTGATCCAGTCTCCATTGTCTTCCGGACAACTCGACCTGGTCGTTCTCAATTCGATTCCGGAGGGTTGCCTCGTCCGCGTCCAGCACTATGTGGACCACTTGTTCGACCAGTTCACTGAAACTCGCTTTCAGTTCCGCCCAATAGTCCTGCCGCAACACGGTCTGGACCGCCACCAGGTGTTGTCCGGTATGCCGACGAATTTCGAAAGCTGTAGCTGGAACCAGCGCCCGCCAGGCCGGCAGATCCTGAAAGTCGCTGAAGGCTTGGTCCTTCAGACTGCGCATAAGCATGTAGCCGACCGCTTCGGGGTCAAACAGCCGCAGACCAGGGTGCGCTTCCACCAGTGCCTGGCCGGCAGTCGTTTTTCCCACACCGAAGGTTCCGTTGATCCAAATCATCATGTCGCCGACGATATCTTCACCCACACGCGATTGGCTGGTGGCAAAGCTCGTGTCTGAAAGCGGACAGTTAGGGCGCCCGTTCAGGGATCCCTCGGCGGGCACTTGGTCGTGGACAGCCAGCAGATGCTCCGAAGAGGAGCTTCGACCGTGCGCAGGCGCCTAACGGCATCTCGTGGGGTATAGGCTACGTGCCATGATGACCAACCAGCGCCTCAAGCCACTGCTCGAGCAGTACGACTGGGCGACGGAACGACTTCTCACTCGCCTCGCCGGGCCCACCAGCAACTCGGGTGATGACAGCGACGTCGATGTACCGGCAATGACGGACGCCGAGTACCTCTGGGAACCGGTCGCCGCGTGCTGGTCAGTACGGAGGCGCGCCGATGGGCCCGGACCGGGCGCCGTCAAGCTCATTGGCGCGGGTGAGTGGGGGCGAGACGGCGCCCCCGAAAGTCCGTGGCCTCCGCCCCTCACGACGATCGCCTGGCGGCTTGACCACATCTCCGAGACGCTGTTGGGCCGAGCCAACCACCTCGGGGGCGACCGAACGTTCGATCGAGCGACGTACGAATCACGACCAGATGCAGCCGGCGCTATCGAGAGGTTCCGTCAGGCCGCGGCCGACTGGCGGCGGGTACTACTCAGTGTCGATGAGTCCGACTATGACCGGACCGGGTTAAGCAGTTACCCGTACGGCAGCGATGCCGAGGAGACGTTTCCGTCGATCGTGTGGTGGGAGAACCAGGAGATCCTGCACCACGGAGCTGAGATCGCGCTGCTCCGCGACAAGCCAGTGAGGATGTAGGTGGCATCACCTGCTGGGTCTGACTCACCGTAAGCCTGACGCGATTTTGTTGTCCTTGGATCGATTGGTCGGCCTGGTAGGTGGTGCCGATGCATGCGAATGGCTCGGTGGCGTGACCTTATAGGAGCGTGCGCTCAAGGCGCCCATCACTGGCTTGTCCGTCCCACTCGAGCATCGTGTGCCAACTCAATGAATGAAGTTGGATGCGAACGGAAGAAGAGGTACGGCCATGACCCACATGATGATCCCCGCTGCCGGCATCGTCACAGGCGGAATCGATACGCACGGAAACACTCATCACGCCGCGGTGCTGGACCACGTCGGTCGCCAGCTCGGTGACCGGGAGTTTCCCACGACGCCCGCTGGCTACCAGGCGTTGGGCACCTGGCTGGGCCGACACGGCCAGCTCGAGCGTGTCGGGATAGAAGGTACGGGCACCTATGGTGCCGGGCTCGCCCGGTACCTTGAAGAAACCGGCGTGACAGTGGTGGAGGTCAACCGGCCCGACCGCTCAGCGCGCCGAGCGAAGGGAAAGTCCGACCCACTGGACGCGTACGCGGCGGCCCGGGCCGCGTTATCGGGTACCGCTGCGGGCCAGCCCAAGACGCGCACCGGGAGGATTGAAGCGATCCGTGCGCTTCGGGTAGCCCGTAGCGGCGCCGTCAAAGCCCGCACTCAAGCCACTAATCAGCTCAAAGCCCTGCTGATCACCGCTCCCGCCCAGCTACGGGAGCAGCTGCGCCATCTGAGCACGACCATGCTGATCACGACCTGCGCCAGGATGCGACCAATCGGCGATCTCGGCGACCCGGAGCACGCCACCAAGACCGCGCTGCGTCGCCTGGCACGCCGTCATCAACACCTCACCGAAGAAATCACTGAAGCCGACGCCGAGCTCAAGAAGCTCATCACCGTAGCCGCACCACACATGCTTGCCCTTCCTGGTGTCGGCACTGAAGTCGCCGGGCAACTACTCGTCACCGCCGGGGACAACCCCGACCGGCTACGTTCCGAAGCCGCGTTTGCGCACCTCTGCGGGGCCGCTCCTATCCCGGCCAGCAGCGGCCGAACCCACCGTCACCGACTCAACCGCGGCGGTGACCGCGCCGCCAACAACGCCCTCTACATCGTCGTTCTAGGCCGGTTGCGCTACGACGCACGCACCCGCGCCTATGCTGACCGGCGCACCCAGCAAGGCCTGTCCAAACCCGAGATCATCCGTTGCCTCAAACGCTACGTCGC
Organism: Arthrobacter sp. 05N429; assembly: GCF_056397045.1. NCBI lineage: Bacteria > Bacillati > Actinomycetota > Actinomycetes > Micrococcales > Micrococcaceae > Arthrobacter > Arthrobacter sp. 05N429. Next base: position 82 of record NZ_JBFTMQ010000014.1, on the reverse strand, counting down.
GCGCGAAATCTACGCCGCTCTACAACCTGCCCACATAGCAGAAGGACCTATCAAATTCTCTTGACGATCCATAGGAGCATCG
>NZ_JBFTMQ010000013.1:0-99040 GCF_056397045.1 Arthrobacter sp. 05N429 | reverse complement strand
CTCCGACGGGATTGAAGCCGTCTTCGAGCGCTACTTCAAGGAGAACTCGCTGCCGGCGGAAACAACGCCCTTTGAGGACGGCGACTCCGATTACGACCCGTTCCTCAGGGCAGGCATTCCCGGCGGCGGGCTGTTCACCGGCGAGGAGGGGAAAAAGACCAAAGCCCAGGTGCAGGCCTACGGCGGCGAGGCCGGCAAGGTCCTCGATTCCTGCTACCACAGGGCCTGCGACACTACCAGCAACATTAACGCCGACCTGTTCAAGGAAATGTCCGGCGCCATGGCCTACGCCACCGCCACCTACGCCCTGGCCCCACGCGGCTGACTGCTGGGCCCGCGGACCTGAAGTTCGCTGGAGACCAAATGCAGCCTCCGCGGCACGTCCGGACTTCCGAGACGTTCCAGAATGAACTTGCCGGCCTGGACGCCGACGGCCAGGTTGCCGTTGTCCACCGACGTCAGGGAGATGTGGCCATTGCCGAAGCCGCCACGATCTCCCTGCGCAGCGGAAGGGCCGAAACGATCCATTACGGGGCAAGCCTCATCCCGGTCACTGTCGCAGAGCCGGCCTGAGCTGCAGCGGCTCTTTTCCGCCAGGCCATGGCCGGACCCGGGGCCGAGCAGGTACAACTGAGTCATGACGACCTCTCCCCTAGTGCTCGGCCCCATGATGCGCTACGTGGACGAGACCTCGGCGAGTGTCTGGGTGGAGACCCGGACTGCCGCCCGGGTCTCCATCCGTGCCGGCGGCAGGCAGTGGGAGGCCGGCACTTTCGCCGTTCACGGCCACCACTACGCGCTGGTGGAGCTGGACGGGCTGGAACCGGGAACGGTGACGCCGTACCTACTCGACATCGACGGAACACAGGCCTGGCCCGAACCCGGGCAGGAGTTCCCGCCGTCCATGATCGCGACGCTGGAAACCGGCAAGCCGCTGCGGATGGCCTACGGCTCCTGCCGGACCAGCGTCCCGCACGATAAGTCCGGGAACCGGACCCACGGCGTCGACTCACTGCGCGCCTACGCACTGAACATGGCCTCCGGCGGTGACCAGCCGTGGCCGGACCTGGTGGCCTTCCTCGGAGACCAGGTGTATGCCGACCTGACGAGCGACCAGATGCAGGAGTTCATCCGTGCGCGGCGCGACATCGAGGCGCCTCCCGGCGAGGAACTCAAGGACTACGAGGAATACGCCCACCTCTACTCGCTGGCCTGGTCAGACCCGGCAAACCGGTGGCTGCTGTCCACCCTGCCCAGCGCCATGATCTTCGACGACCACGACATCCGCGATGACTGGAACACCTCGCTCAGCTGGAAGAAGGACATGGAAGCCACCTCCTGGTGGCATGAGCGGATTGTCGCGGGGCTCGCCTCGTACTGGGTCTATCAGCACCTGGGGAATCTTTCACCGCAGGAGCGGGCCGAGGATGCCATCTGGCAGCAGATCGCCGCGCACGAGGGCCAGGACGAGATCGATGTGAGCGCAGCCCTGGACAGTTTCGCGGACCGGGCAGATCAGGACCCCGGATCGTACCGGTGGAGCTACTGCCGGGATTTCGGAGACACGCGGTTGATCGTGGTGGATTCCCGGGCGGCCCGGGACCTGACACCGGACCACCGCGCCCTCGTTGACAAGGCGGAAATGGCCTGGCTCGACGGCCGGATGCGCGGCGGATTCCGCCACCTGCTGGTGGCAACGTCGCTGCCTTTCCTGCTGCCGATGGGCCTGCACTACGTCGAGTCCTGGAACGAGGCCATTTCCCAAGGTGCATGGGGAAACCGTGCCGCCCGGATCGGCGAAACGCTTCGCCAGGCGGTGGACCTGGAACACTGGGGGGCCTTCCAGAACAGCTTCCGGGAGGTCGCGGCCATGGTGGCCGAGGTCGCCGACGGCAAGCGCGGCCCGGCCCCGGACACCATCGCCTTCCTCTCCGGAGACGTCCACTACTCCTATGTTTCGGAGGTGGAGCGGACCTCGGGCAGCCGGATCGTGCAGGCCGTCTGCTCCCCCATCCGCAACCCGCTGCCCCGGCTGATGAGGTCCTTCGCGGCCGTCATGTCGTACGGCCTGGCCACGCCGGTCGGCGCCCTGGTGGCCCGCTCGGCCAAGGTCCCGGACCCTCCGTTCCGCTGGTCCGGCGTGAAGGGGCCATGGTTCGACAACAACCTGGCCTGCCTGGAAGTGGCTCCCGAGGGGCTGAAACTGTGGTGGCAGACGGGCGTCGTGGACGGCGGGGACCAGCTGCATCCCGGGCTGAAACGCGTCGCCTCTGTCACATTGGCGCCGCGAAGCACGGGAGCCGGAGACGGACCCCCGTGAAAGAGTCCCACCCGTGAAAGAGCAGGGCCGGGGCCTGCTGCCGGGCAATGCCGATACAGTGCTGGACCGGGCGCTGTTTGTGTTCAGTGGCGTGGCCGCCGTCTGGCTCGCCACCTTGCTTCTTGAAGAGAGCCTGCGGCCGGGCATGGCCTGGTTCGCGGTAGTGTTCTGGGCCGCCCTGGCGTACTTGGTGCTGCCCCGTGTTCACCGGATCCTGACCAGGATCTATCTTCCCGATTACTTCATTGGCCGGGCCCGGACCAGCGACGGCCTGCTGGGTGACCCGGTCAACATGGCCTTGCTCGGCAGCGAGGATCAGGTCCACGCCGCCATGCGCCGGGCCGGCTGGACCCAGGCCGACGACGTCGATCTGGCGAGCAGCCGGCGGATCATCGTGTCTACCCTGACCCGCCGAAGCTACGAGGAGGCGCCGGTCAGCCCGCTGTTCATCTTTGGCCGCCAGCAGGACTTTGCCTATCAGGAGGAGGTCGACGGGAGCCCGGGAAAACGGCATCACGTCCGTTTCTGGCGCTGCCCGCCGGGGTGGGTGCTGCCGGGCGGCGTCCGGGTCGACTGGCTTGCCGCCGGCACCTACGACCGCGCCGTGGGGTTGTCGCTGTTCACTCTGCAGATCACGCACAAGATCGGTGAGAACACCGACGACGAAAGGGACCACATCCTGGCCGCCCTGAAGAAGGCCGCCCCCGAGGCCGAAGTCACGGTCATCCGGGATTTTTCCACCGGTTACCATGCGCGCAATGGAGGCGGTGACACGATTTCCACCGACGGGGACCTGCCGGTGGTCGACCTCGCGTCCCTGACCGCGGCCCCGGCTGGGCCGCCCCGCAGGCCGGAGCGCAGCCGGGACAGGAGGCCAGCCCCGACCCTGTTCGGAGGGGTTCTCGTCTTTTTTCGCGGAATCGCCGCCCTCGTCCTCGCCGCCTCGCTGCTGACCGGCGTCAATCCCGCCGTCGCAGCAGGACCTGCCGGGCCGTCGACGGCTGCTGCAACCGCACTCGCAGTGTTCGGCATCGGAGAGATCGTCCTGGCCTGGGGCGTTTTGCAGGGCGGAAATCTCGCCAGGGTCGTGGCCATGCTTCTCAGCGCCGCCGCCATCATCACCCAGGCCGCCAGCGTCCTCAACGGCGGCCCGGCCGTCGACTTCGGGACCAACCTTCTCGGTCTCTCGCTGGACATCCTCCTCATCATCGCCCTCTCCAGTCAGCATTCCCGCACCTACGCCAGGAACTCCAGGCAGGGCAGGGTCCCGCGCAGTCGAGTCGCCGCCGTGTGAACCAAAGGTCAAAATCCGGGGTCAGGTCCGCGAGATCGGATTTGGCGACCGCAGCGGCCCGGTTCTCGGCGCGTTCGGCTCGTAGCGCTCCAGCGCCGTGCCTCCGGCCACGATCTTCCTCAGTTCGGCGAGCCCTCCTGACAGTTCGCCGGAAGCGCGGGCCTGGACCAGCACGTTCCCGAGGGCGGTCGCTTCAACCGGGCCGGCGATGACGGGTTTGCCGGTGGCGTTGGCGGTCAGCTGGCACAGGAGCCTGTTTTGCGAGCCGCCGCCCACAACGTGCACGACGTCGACGGCCCGGCCGGCGAGGCGTTCGGCGTCGCTGATGGTCCGGGCGTAGCCGGCGGCCAGACTGTCCAGGATGCAGCGGACGATCGCCGCGGGCTCGTTCGGCAGGACGGCACCGGACGCGCCCGCCGCGGTGCGGATCCGGGCGGGCATGTTGCCGGGCGGGGTGAAAGCCGGGTCATCGGCGTCGATCAGGGGTCCGCCCGCCGGCAGCGCTGCGGCTCCGTCGAGCAGTTCGGCGAGGGAAAGCGTCGGGCCGTGGGCGGCCCAGGTGCGCTGGCATTCGCTGAGCAGCCACAGACCGCCGACGTTCCGCAGGTAGCGGATGGTGCCATCGACCCCGCGTTCATTGGTGAAGTTCGCCAGCCGGCTGGCCTCCGCGAGGACGGGGTGCTTGAGTTCGACGCCCACCAGGGACCACGTGCCGGACGAGATGTAGGCGAAGTCCTCGGTCTCCGCGGGGACCGCGGCGACGGCCGAGGCGGTGTCGTGCGAGCCGACGGCGACCACCTTGGTCCCTGCCGCAAGACCGGCCCGGGCGGCAATGGCCGGGAGCAGGGTGCCGACGGTTTCCCCGGGCTGGACCAGCGGCGGGAAGAGATCCAGGGGCAGCTCCAGTGCGGTCAGGAACTCCGTGGCCCACTCCCCTGCCACAGCGTCGAGCAGGCCCGTGGTGGACGCGTTCGTTACCTCGGTGCGGCGCTGGCCGGTGAGGAGGAAGGCGATCAGGTCCGGAATGAGCAGGGTCTGGACGCCGTGGAGGTCCGCCTCGCCCGCGAGCTGGTAGATGGTGTTGAATTCCAGGAATTGCAGCCCTGTGGTCGCGTACAGGAGTCCCGGGTCGAGGCGCCCGTGGACTCCCGCCACCACACCGCGGCTCCGGCCGTCCCGGTAGCTGAAGGGCTGCGCCACCAGCTGGCCGGCGGCGTCCACCCTTCCGTAGTCCACGGCCCAGGTATCGATGCCGATGCTGGCGATTGTTTCCCCGTGCGCCGCCGCGCTGACGGCCGCGGCCGCCAGCCCGGTGAGCACTTCGGCGAACAGCGCGGTGAAATCCCAGCGCAGGCCGCCGTCGGATTCCTGCACGCCGTTGGGGAACCGGTGGACCGTTTCCAGGCTCACCTCCGGGGTCCCGCCCGCACGGGAAATCCTGCCCAGAATGACGCGTCCGGAGGAGGCGCCGATATCGACGGCGGCGAACACGCTGCCCCCGGCCCCGGCCGGGGCGTCGGCCGGGGATGGCTCGGCGGTCATCGGAGGAAGGCGGTGGCGACGCCGGCGTCCACCGGGATGTGCAGTCCGGTGGTGTGCGACAGCTCGCTGCCGGTGAGGACGGCGACGGCGTTGGCGACGTTTTCCGGCAGGACCTCCCGCTTGAGCAGGGTGCGCTGGGCGTAGTACTTGCCCAGGTCCTGCTCGTCGACGCCGTACACGGCGGCGCGCTTGGCACCCCAGCCGCCGGCAAAGATCCCGGACCCCCGGACGACGCCGTCGGGGTTGATGCCGTTGACCCGAATGCCGTACTCGCCCAGTTCCGCCGCGAGCAGCCGCACCTGGTGGGCCTGGTCGGCCTTCGTGGCGGAGTAGGCGATGTTGTTCGGGCCGGCGAACACGGAGTTCTTGGAGGAGATGTAGACGATGTCCCCGCCCATGCCCTGGTCCATCAGGACCCTCGCCGCGGCCTTGGACACCAGGAACGAGCCCTTGGCCATGACGTTATGCTGCAGGTCCCAGTCCTTCTCCGTGGTCTCCAGCAGCGGTTTGGAGATGGAGAGCCCGGCGTTGTTGACCACCAGGTCCAGGCCGCCGAAGGCCAGCACTGCAGCGTTCACCGCGGCCACGACCTGGGCCTCGTCCGTGACATCGGCCTGGATCCCGACGGCGACGTCGGAGCCGCCGAGCTCGGCCGCCACGGCCTGCGCGTTCTCAAGGTTCAGGTCCGCGATGACGACGCAGGCCCCTTCGGCTGCAAGGCGGGTGGCGATGGCCTTGCCGATGCCCGACGCCGCCCCGGTCACCAGGGCGATGCGGGTGGCATGGGTCTTGGGTTTGGGCATCCGGGCCAGCTTGGCTTCCTCCAGGGACCAGTATTCGATCCGGAACTTCTCGGATTCCTCGATCGGGGCGTAGCTGGAGATGGCTTCGGCTCCGCGCATGACATTGATCGCGTTGAGGTAGTACTCGCCGGCGACCCGGGCGGTCTGCTTGTCCTTGCCGTAGGAGAACATGCCCACCCCCGGGACCAGGACGATAGCGGGGTCAGCGCCACGCAGGGCAGGTGAGTCTGCGCCGGCGTGCCGGTCGTAGTACCCCTGGTAGTCCTCGCGGTAGGCGGCATGGAGTTCCTTCAGCCGGGCGATGGAATCCTCGACGGACGCGTCCGCCGGCAGGTCCAGGACCAGAGGCTTGACCTTGGTGCGCAGGAAGTGGTCCGGGCAGGAGGTGCCCAGCCCGCCAAGGCGCGGATGTTCGGCGCCCTCAAGGAAGTCCAGCACCGCGGCATCATCGCTGAAATGCCCGACGGCAGGCTTGTCGCTGGACGCCAGCCCGCGGATCACCGGCGCCAGCGCGGCGGCCCTCGCCCGACGTTCCGCCTCCGGCAGGGCGCTGTAGCCGGGCAATTTCGGTCCGAAAGGTTCGGGCCGGCCGTGTTCGGCGATGTACTTTTCGGCCCGTTCAATGATCCACAGGGAATTCGTTTCGGCTTCTTCGCTGGTGGCGCCCCAGGCGGTAGTGCCGTGGCCGCCCAGGATGGTGCCGACGGCCTGCGGGTTGGCGTCCTTAATCGAGGCGATGTCCAGGCCCAGCTGGAAACCGGGGCGGCGCCACGGAACCCAGGCTACCTTCTCGCCGAAGATCTCCTTGGTGAGGGCTTCGCCGTCGGCGGCCGTGGCGATTGCGATGCCCGCGTCCGGGTGGAGGTGGTCGACGTGGGCTGCGTCCACCAGCCCGTGCATCGCTGTGTCGATCGAGGGGGCGGCGCCGCCCTTGCCGAACAGGCAGTAATCGAACGCGGCCACCATCTCGTCTTCGCGCTCGACGCCGGGGTACACGTCTTTCAGGGCCTGCAGCCGGTCCAGGCGGAGGACCGCCAGCCCGGGTTCGGTCAGCGTGCCGAGGTCGCCGCCGGAACCTTTGACCCACAGGAGCTGAACGTCTTTCCCGGTCACCGGGTCCTTGCCTGTGCCCTTGGCGGAGGTGTTGCCACCGGCGAAATTGGTGTTCCGCTTGTCGGCGCCGAGGCGGTTGGAGCGGGCAATCAGCTGGTCAACAGTTGGATTGGTCATGGTCTTAGGCTCCCCATCCGGCCTGGTGGCCGCCTTGGCGCTCGGCATTGATTTTCTCCTGGTATCCGCTGGCTGCGAAGGCCGCCATCGGATCGGCGGGCAGGCCCCGTGATTCGCGCCATTCCGCCAGTCCGGGTCGGACATCGGTGTAGAAGGCGTCCATCAGCACCGCGTTGGCGGCCAGGACATCCCCCGCGTTCTGCGCCGCGTCAAGGGCTGCAGTGTCGACCAGGAGCGCCCGGGCCGTCATCTCCTGAACATTGAGCACGGAGCGGATCTGGCCGGGGATCTTGCCCTCGATGTTGTGGCACTGGTCCAGCATGAACGCCACTCCGGCGGCCGGTTCGAGGCCGCCACCGCGGACCACTTCCGCCATGATCCGGAACAGCTGGAACGGGTCCGCGGCTCCCACAATCAGGTCATCATCGGCATAGAAGCGTGAGTTGAAGTCGAAGGAACCAAGCTTCCCGAGGCGCAGGAGCTGCGCGACGATGAACTCGATGTTGGTTCCCGGCGCGTGGTGTCCGGTGTCGAGGCAGACCTTGGCCTTCTCGCCCAGGGCGGCGCAGTGCACGTAGGAAGTGCCCCAGTCCGGAACGTCGGTGTGGTAGAAAGCCGGTTCGAAGAATTTGTACTCCAACACCATCCTCTGGTCTTCGCCGAGCCGGTCGTAGACCCTGCGCAGGGATTCCGCCAGCCAGTCCTGGCGGGAGCGCATATTGCCCTGGCCCGGGTAGTTGGTCCCGTCGGCCAGCCAGATTTTCAGGTCCTGCGAGCCGGTCATGTTCATGACCTCAAGGCACTCGTACATGTGGTCCACGGCCTTTTGTCGCACGGCGGGATCGCTGTGCGTGAGGCTGCCGAATTTGTAGTCGTCGTCCTGGAAGGTGTTGCTGTTGATCGTCCCGAGCCTGACCCCGAGGCCGTCCGCGTATTTCGCGAGTGCCGTGTAGTCGTCGACCTTGTCCCAGGGAATGTGCAGGGCCACCGAGGGGGCCAGCCCGGTCAGGGCGTTGACCTGGGCGGCGTCGGCAAGCTTTTCCTCGATGGTGCGGGGGGTGCCCGGGGTGGCGAACACCTTGAACCGGGTGCCGGAGTTGCCGAACGCCCAGGAAGGCAGCTCGATGCTTTGGTGTTCGAGGGTGGTCAGAACGTCGGTGGGGATAGACACGTCAGTCTCCTAGGGACTTGGACTGGGTGAGGGCGGACGTGGCGGCAGCCAGCTGGTCCTCGAGGTTGAATACTTCGGTCAGTTGGAGGAATCCCGCATCCGGGGTTCCGCGCAGGTCTTCGAAGAAGCCGGACATGTCGGCCTGCCAGCGGGCGTTGACGTCCGTGGCTGCCATCCGGGCCTGGGCCTCTTCGAGGTTCTCGGTTTCGAAGTAGCCGATCAGCAGCCCGTCGGCGCGGAGGAAAAGGGAATAGTTGTTCCAGCCTGAAGCTTTCAGGGCCTGGAGCATTTCCGTCCACACGGCGGCATGGCGGCGGGTGTATTCGGGGATGAGTCCGGGTTTGAGCTGGAGCTGGAAGCAGACTCGTTGCATGCTCATGAGAGCACCACGTGGCGGTGTTCGATGCCGAGCAGGGAGGCGGCCGCCTTGATGTCCGCCGCGCGGTGTCCGACGCAGAGCGCCCAGTGGTGGCCGATGCCGGTCTGGCTCCAGTGGTCCACCCAGAGCCCCGGGTCACCACCGAAGTCCACCCGCGAGGTGGTGTTGCCGATCGCCAGGAGGGGGCCGGGTACGACTTCCCCCTCGGAGGTCACGAAGACGTAGCTGCCGTCCGGGTCCTGGCCGAGACCGAACGTGGTGACCGGGCCGGAACGGACGTCGAATTCCACCGAGACACCCCAGCCGCGTTTGCCGTGGAAGACGCCGAGCCCGCGCAGGAGGGGTTCCTTCGCCGACACGGCCAGGTGGGCGGGGCCGTCGTGGCCCATTTCCACCACGTTGTCGAAGAAGTTCAGGGCCTGGATTTCGGTGAACGAACCGCCGGCACCGATCGCCTGCGCGGCGAGCATGGCGATGGAGGTCCGCAGTTCGAACTCGCCCGCCATCGGGATTCCCCGGGCCGTGAGGATGGAGGACCCCAGGATCATCCCTGCGCCGAGCCGTTCGTGCTGTTCACCGGCGAGGCCGCGGTGGTAGTAGGCCACGGAGTCGAGATCGAAGTCCTCCACGAGCCGGTCCAGGCCGACGGAGACCTTGGCGCCCCAGGCGAAGTCGTCGTCGTTGACGGAGTGGTCGAGGACAAACAGCTCCCGGGCAAGGTCGAGGCGCTCAGAAACCTCAGAGCCGGTGACCTCGTTCACGCGCTCCCGGAGGTCGTCGAATTCCAGGACTTCCACGTGGGAGCCGAAGGTCGTGGAGACGGTGGTGAGGTCGGTGGCGACGTCGAGCATGCCGGGGTACAGGTGGCCCATGAGCCCGTGCCGGGCGTTGCGAAGCCTGGCACGGACACCGGCCGCGTGCACCCACCCGGTGATGCGGTCCCAGGCGGATTCCTGCTTGAGGTGTCCGGAGACGGAGCGGAACTCGATCCCGGCCCGGCGGAAGACGTTGGCGACCTCGGGGACCGGGCACTGCCCGCAGTAGGCCAGCCATTTGCCGGTGTCGAAGTTGGCGTGGTCCATGGCCTCGGTGGGCTGCAGGTCGATCACCAGGACCGGGGTCTTGGCCCGCTGGGCGATCGGCAGCACCATCGACGAGGTCAGGTAAGTGGTCAGGAAAATGACGATGAGGTCGCAGTCGGCGACCCGCAGCTTTTCGCCAGCGGCGGCGGCTTCCTGGGCGTCGGAGATGAAGCCGGTGTCGACGACGTCGGCGTCGAGCTCCTCGAAGCGGGCCGTGACGTAGCGGACGGATTCCTGCAGCTGCGGCAGCAGCTCCGGGAACTGGGGCCAGTAGGCGCCGAGGCCGCCGGAGACCAATCCGATACGGGTGGGCCGGCGGCGGTGCGGTCTTAGCAGCCGGTCAGCCGGTTGTTTCTGGTTCATTGTGGGGGCCTTCCGGCATGGAAAAGGAACTCGTGGGGCTCAGTGCGGTGGTGGCGCCGGGCAGGCTGTTGCCAGCCTGCCCGGCGGCCCGGTGTGGGCGACTCAGTGCGGGCAGCTCAGAAGCAGCGGCCCAGCTGCTCAGAAGTCGTACTTGTCGATGTTCTCGGCGTTGAAGACCGTGGGAGGCCCAACAATTACGAGGCCACCCTTCTCCACCTTGCGTTCGCCCAGCTCGCCGGCGGTGAAGGTGTCCCCTTCGGCGCCGGTGATCTTGCCATCCTTCAGCGCCTTGCCGGCGAAGGCGGCAACGTAGCCCAGCTGGGCCGGATCCCAGAGGGCGAATTCCTTGACGGTTCCGTCCTTGACGAAGGGGCGCATTTCATTCGGCAGGCCCAGACCGGTGAGGGCGACCTTGCCTTTGTACTCGGAGGTCGAGAGGTACCGGGCGGTGGCTGCAATGCCCACGGTGGTCGGCGAGATGATCCCCTTCAGGTTCGGGTGGGCCTGCATGAGGCCCTGGGCTTCCTGGAATGACTTGGTGTCGTTGTCGTCGCCGTATACCTTGGCCACGAGTTTGATGTCCTTGTAGGCCGGGTTGGAGGCCAGTTCCTCCTCCATGAACTTGATCCATTCGTTCTGGTTCGTGGCGTTGGCCGTGGCGGACAGGATGGCGATTTCGCCGCTGCCGCCGATCTGCTCGGAAATCAGCTTGGTCTGGATCAGGGCAACGTCCTTGGCCACGACCTGGCTGATGAAGACGTCGCGGCAGTCGGGGTTGGTGTCGGAGTCGAAAGCGACGATCTTGGCGCCGGCGGAGCGTGCTTCGCCGAGGGCCGTGCAGACGGCGTCGGGGTCATTGGCCGCAATCGCGATGACGCTCGTGCCGGCCTGGGTCTCCGCGTTGATGAAGGACACCTGGCTGGAGGCGGAGGCTTCCAGCGGTCCGACGACCTGGGAGGAGGCGAAGCCGGCTTCCGTGGCGCCTTTCTTGCCGCCACCCAGGACGACGTCGGTGTACGGGTTGTTGAGCTGCTTGGGGATAAAGGTGATCTTCAGGTCCCCGCCCGCGGCGGGGCTGGTGCCACCGGCAGATCCCGAGCCGCTGTTGCAGGCTGTCAGGGCTAGTGCGGCAGCGGCGGCGATGGCCACCATGCCCGCCAAACGGCCGGTCTGGCCTGTGCTCTTGCGGTTCAACATCATTGTTCTTCCTTTTTCCTGGTGCGGTCGGTACCGCCGGTCCGGTCTGGACGCGGCAGCGGTGGTGCGGTGGTCGGGTTGTCAGCTGGTGCTGCGGGTGAAACTTTGGCGGACCCGCCTGGTGTGGCGCCATTGCTTGATCGCGGAGCCGACGCTCGGCGCCACGACGGAGACGATCAGCAGCAGCCCCGTCACGGTGATGAGGACGACGTCGGACACGCGGGCCAGGCGGAGGGCGTAGTTGAGGGACCCGATCAGCAGGACACCGGCAATGACGCCGGGGATGGATCCCTTCCCGCCGAAGATCGAGACGCCGCCGAGGAGGACTGCGGCGATGACGGCCAGTTCCAGGCCGGACGCGTTGTCGCTGCGGGCACTGGTGTAGCGCAGCGTCCAGTAGATTCCGGCCAAGGCCGAGACGGCACCGGATGCGACGTAGAGCCAGAACTTGCTGCGGGCCACCTTGATGCCCACGAAGCTGGCGGCTTCCTTGCTGTAGCCGATGGCGAACAGCCCGCGGCCGAACGGCGTGAAGTGCAGCAGGACCCCGAAGAAGACAATGACGAGAACGACGCCGATCATGACGGTGGGAATGCCCGTGCCGCCAAGCTTGGAGGTGAAGAACGCCGTCAGCGCCTTCGGAAAGTTGGCTACTGCGTTGTCGCCGATGATGACGAGGGCCAGGCCGCGGAACAGGGCCAGGGTGCCGATCGTGACTGCCAGGGAGGGCAGTCCGAGGACCGCGATCAGGAAGCCGTTGAACATGCCGGCCGCGATGCCGGCCAGCAGGCTGATCGTCAGCACCAGCCAGATGTCCATGCCGCCGGCCCAGAGCACACCCATCAGGGCGCTGGTCAGCCCTGCAATGCTCGCGACGGACAGGTCGATTTCGCCGGTGATGATGATCAGGGTCATCGGCATGGCGATCAGCAGGACCGGAATTACGTCCAGGAGCAGGAATCCGGTGGTGACCGGTGAGGCGAAGCGCGGGATGGTGATGGCGGCGTAGATGAGGAACGCAATCAGGGCGTAGACGGTGATGGCGTCCCGGCCGGCCAGGATCCGTGCCGCACCGGTCTTGCCCTTGGGCTCGGAGGCCAGCGGCTTGGTGTTGTCAGCCACGGGGGCCGGTGCCGTGCTGGTTTTCGACGTGGTTTCAGACATTGCGCGCCTCGCTTATCCGCAGTTTCTTGGCTGTGCGCAGGCTTGCCACGCGGTCGATGATGATGGCCGTGAGAATCAGCACGCCGACGATTGCCTGCTGCCAGAACTTGTCGACCCGCAGGGCGGTCAGGGAACTGGTGATCGTGGTCAGGAGCAGGGCGCCGAGCGCCGCTCCGGTGACCGATCCGCTGCCGCCGAAGATGGCCACTCCCCCGACGACGGCGGCGGCCACCACGGTCAGTTCCATGCCGGTGCCGGTGGTGGCGCCGACCGAGTTGAAGCGGCTGGCGTAGAGCACGCCCGCCAGTCCGGCCAGGGCGCCGTTGGCCAGGAAGGCAAGGAACACGCGCTTTGACACCTTGATGCCGAAGGCGGTGGCCGCATCCGGATCTGAACCGATGGCGTACAGGTCCCGGCCCGGACGGGTGCCGGCCATGTAGACCGCCACCGCGGCGACCACCAGGATGGCCACCAGGGTGATGATGGGGAACCCCAGCACGGTGTCCACGGAGAGCGCACCGAAGGCGTCCGGCCGGTCACCGGCAAAGTACTGCTTGCCGCCGGCCCACGCGTTGTTCAGGCCGCGGAACACGTAGAGCGTGCCGAGCGTGATGACGAGGGCCGGCACCTTGGCCGCTGTCACCAGGAGGCCGTTGATCGCCCCGAGGAGCGCGCCGAAGGCCATGCCGATCACGAACACCGCGAAAATTGGAATATCGGGCATCGCGGCGAAGATGGACCCGGTGCCGAAGGCGACCAGGCCCAGCATCGACCCGACGGACAGGTCAATGTTGCGGGTGATGATCAGCAGGGTCTGCCCGGCGGCCAGGATCATCACGATGGTGGCGTTCAGCAGGAGGTCCTTGACGCCCTGCGGCGTGAGGAACAGGGGGTTGATCAGGTAGGTGACGAGCACCAGCAGTGCCAGTGCGATGATGACGGGCAGTTCCCGCAGCCGCAGCACGGAGGCTGCGGCGCCCCGGGCGCTGCCGGCGGGCGCCGTCGTCGCCGGCTTTTTGTGGTCCAGAGCTGAGCTCACGGGGTACCTCCTGCGGAAGACGTAGCGGCGTGCATAACTGACTCCGGGTTCGCGCCGGCGCGGTCGAGTTCGGCGGTGATCCGCCCCTCGCGCATGACCAGAACCCGGTCCGCCATCCCGAGGACTTCGGGCAGTTCGGAGGAGATCATCAGGATGGCGATCCCCCGCCCCGCAAGGTCGGAGATGAGCCGGTGGACCTCGCTTTTGGTGCCGACGTCGATTCCGCGGGTGGGTTCGTCGATGATCAGGAGCCGCGGGTCGGTGGCGAGCCACTTGGCCAGCACCACCTTCTGCTGGTTTCCGCCGGAGAGGGTGGAGACCGCGTGCTCCTGCGACCCGGCTTTGACCTGGAGCCGCTTGCTCCATTCCTGGGCCGCACGGCGCTCTGCGGCGCCGTTGATCAGCCCCGCCGTTGCCAGCTTGTTGCGCAGCGTGAGCGTGACGTTGCGGGCCACGGAGAGGTTCATGACCAGTCCCTGCTTGCGGCGGTCCTCGGGGACGAATCCCATGCCCGCTGTGATGGCCGCCTGCGGATCGCGTGGTTTGAGTCTGCTTCCCTTGAAGCTGATCTCACCGGTGTCGTAGGGGTCGATGCCGAAGACGGCGCGTGCCACTTCCGTGCGGCCGGCGCCCACCAGGCCTGCCAGTGCCACGATCTCGCCGGCGCGGACTTCGAAGCTGATGTCGCGGAAGACCCCGGCCCGGCTGAGTCCGTCGACTTTCAGGACGGTATCTCCGATTTCGGCAACCGTCTTGGGGAACAGCGCCTCGATGTCACGGCCCACCATCTCGCGGACGATCTCCGCGACGGTGACGTCTGCGGTCCGGTGCGTGGCAATGTACCGGCCGTCCCGCATGACGGTGATCCGGTCGCACAGATCAAAGACCTCGTCGAAGCGGTGCGAGATGAAGAGGATGCCGGTTCCCTTGTCCCGGAGGCTGCGGGCGACGGCGAACAGGCGCTCCACTTCAACACCGCTCAGGGCGGCCGTCGGCTCATCCATGACGAGTACTTTGGCGTCGAGCGAGATGGCCTTGGCGATCTCGATGATCTGCTGGTCCGCGATGGAGAGGCCCTCGGCAATCCGCGTCGGATCGATGGGGACGCCGAGACGCTCGAAGAGCTTGCCCGCCTCCCGGACCATGGTTGCCTTGCTGATCAGGCCGAACCGGCCCTTGGGCTGGCGGCCGACGAAGATGTTTTCTGCGACGCTGAGGTCCGGAAAGAGCGTGGGCTCCTGGTAGATGACGGAGATACCAGCGGCCTTGCTGTCGCCGACGTTGCGGAACTGGACGCTCTCGCCGCTGACCCTGAAGTCCCCCGAATCCGGGTGGTGCAGGCCGGCGAGGATCTTGACCAGCGTGGACTTGCCGGCGCCGTTCTCGCCGACCAGTGCGTGGATTTCGCCTGCCCGGATTTCAACGGTGCCGTCGGCCAGGGCGACCACCGGGCCGAAGGTTTTGGCCGCGTGGGAAAGGGAAAGTACCGGCCCCGTTCCGTCCTCCGAGGGACCGGACCGGGAGCTGTCTGTCTGCTGCATCTAATAACCGCACCTTTGGGGCTGAGTGAACTTCATAATGAATCGTTTCAGAGCTGCTGTGATTTGAATCATAGGAGCACGGCGGCCCGCCCGTCAAGACATGTCAGATTCTCACAGGCGAAGTTTTTGATTCGTTTCATTGAAAGGGTTCAAAACGGGCGGCGGACGGGTATCCTGAGGGCACCAACAGGTACGCCCCGCTCGCCCTCCCCTGGGCAGCGACGTCCGCATTCAGGAGCTCAGGAATGAATTCAGCCAGCGTCAAGGACGTCGCGGCCCTGGCCGGCGTCTCGGTCGGGACGGTATCCAATGTGCTGAACCGCCCGGAAAAGGTGTCCACGGAAGTCACAACCCGGGTGCAGGCAGCAATCGACAAGCTCGGCTTCGTGCGCAACGACGCCGCCCGCCAGCTGCGCGCCGGCATGAGCCACAGCGTTGGCCTGGTGGTGCTGGACGCCGCAAACCCCTTCTTCACGGAACTGGCCAGAGGAGCGGAGGACCGGGCAGCCGCAGAGCATTTCACCGTGCTGGTGGGCAACAGCAGTGAGGACGCGGGGCGGGAGGCAGCCTACCTTGACCTCTTTGAACAGCAGCGCGTCCGAGGCGTGCTGATCTCCCCCGTGGGAAACGTGATCCCCCGGCTCGAACAGCTGCGACGGCGGGGCATCCCCACCGTCCTGGTGGACCGGCAGGCGGACAACCTGAGTTTCTCCTCCGTTGCCGTCGACGACCTGGCTGGCGGCGAGATGGCCGTCGCGCACCTGCTGTCCGTGGGCCGGCGTCGGATCGCCTTCGTGGGCGGCCCGGAGACTATCCGCCAGGTGGCCGACCGGCTGTCCGGAGCACGGAAGGCCATGCAGGCGGCACCCGATGCCAGCCTGGAAGTTATCGAAACGGAGTCGCTGACAGTGCTGTCCGGCCGTGCCGCCGGTGAAGCCATCCGGCTCCGGCCCGCAGGAGAACGGCCCGATGCGATCTTCGCGGCCAACGATTTGCTCGCCGTGGGTGTCCTGCAGGGCCTGATGCTGATGGGCGGTGTGCAGGTACCGCAGGAGATTGCGCTGATCGGCTACGACGATATCGAGTTTGCCGCGGCCGCCGTGGTCCCGCTGTCATCCATCCGGCAGCCCAGTGCCCTGATTGGTTCGACAGCCCTGGAGCTGCTGCTCCGGGAGGCGGACCCGGACGCAGGCTTCGTCCCACGCCAGGTCGTCTTTCCGCCCGAATTGGTGGTCCGGGCGTCCACGCTCAGCTGACGGCGCGGGGCTGAACCCAACAGTTTGATGCTGCGGGTCCAGGTCAGGCCGTGCGGTGGTGGTCGGTGCCGCGCATGCGGATGGCCACGAGAATTCCCGACAGCGCGGTGAGGGCTCCAACAACCCCGACGGCGGCCGGAATGCCGTAGGAATCGGCGATGATGCCGGAGAGCAGAGCGCCGATGGCGAACCCGCCGTCGCGCCAGAGCCGGTAAATCCCGACCGAGCGTGCCCGCCATTCCGGGTGCGCGACGTCGCCGATAGTCGCGAGCAGGGTGGGGTACACCATTGCCGTGCCGAGTCCGAGGAGCACAGCCGCGGCCAGCCAGATCCCGAAGTCCTGGCCGACGGCGATCATCGCCAGGGCGCCGGACTGGAGCAGCATACCGCCGACGATCAGCCATTTCCGGCCGTATTTGTCCGACAATGCTCCAGTAACGAGTTGCGCGGCGCCCCAGACCGCGGGATAGACGGCGGCGAGGATGCCGATCTTTTCGATCGTCAGTCCGGCGGCAGCGAAAAGGACGGGGAAGAGCCCCCAGGCGAGGCCGTCGTTGAGGTTGTTGACCATCCCGGCCTGACTGACCGAAGAGAGTGACTTGTCCCGGAAACTGGTGAGGGTGAAGATTTCCCGGTTGCTCAGTTGCCCGTGGGCGCCGGCGTGGGCGTTCGTGTGGTTGGCCGCCTCAAGCCGGGCATGGCCCCGGGTTTCCTTCACGGCGAACAGCGATAGTCCGAGTCCCAGTGCTATGTAGGCGGCGCCGAGCAGGAACGGCCCGGGCCGCAATCCGTAGGTGGCTGCGATGTAGCCGGTGGCCAGCGCGGTTCCGGCGACGCCCAGGTAGCCGGCTGCTTCGTTCAGGCCCATGGCCAGGCCTCGCCGGGAAGGGCCCACCAGGTCCATTTTCATGACGACGGTGGTGGACCAGGTGAGCCCCTGGCTGATGCCCAGGATCACATTGGCGGCGATGATCCAGCCCCAGCTCGGCCCGAAGATCAGCATCAGCGGGACCGGCAAGGCGATGACCCAGCCTGCCATCAGGACGGGTTTGCGGCCATAGCGGTCCGACAGGGTGCCAGCGAAGTAGTTCGTGGCGGCCTTGGCGAGTCCGAAGGCGAGGATGTAGGTCAGCGCGGACGTGTAGAGGTCCAGATGGAAGACCTGCCCGGCAAGCAACGGGAGCACGGTGCGCTCCTGGCCCAGTGTGCCGCCGACGGTGTCAGTCAATTGCCGCTGCTGCGGACTAGCTGGCGGAAACGGATTCCGCTGCCTGCTGCCGTGCGGTCCAGGCGGCGTAGCTGCCGTCGAGTTCGATGACGTCGTAGCCGGCGCGGCGGAGCGCGCTGGCCGCCACGGAGTTCCGGACGCCGCTCTGGCAGTAGCTCACGATGGTGCCCTCGGCGGGCAACTCGTCCAGGTGCCACATCACGCGGCCGCCGCTGAGCTGGTGCGAGCCGGGGATGTTCCCGGCGGAGTGCTCAGTGCGGTTGCGCACGTCCAGGACCATCGCGCCGTCGAAGCCTTCGAGCTCTTCGGGCTGGATGAGCTTCGGCGTGCTCGTGGGCAGGCCCTCGAAGCCCGTGACGTACCCGGCGACCTTGTCGATGCCGACGCGGACCAGGTGATCCCACATGTCCTGCGCGGCGTCCCGGTCCGGAGCCAGCAGCACCAGGGGGTTCCTGTCAGTTTCCGGGTTCACGACCCAGGCGCCGAAGCTGGCCACGGACTTGCCGGCCGGGACGTTGAGGGAACCGGTGACGGTGCCCTGGTGGACCTGGTCGTTGGGGCGTGTGTCGATGAAGGTCATCGTGTCCTCTGCCAGGTCTTCGGCAACGGAGGCGAGGTCCAGTTCCTGCAGGGGTGCGCGCTCGCCCATAATCGCCGGACCCTCGCGGTTTTCCCGCTTCATCCGGCCGAAGTAGGCGTGGGCGTCGGGCTGGCCGTCGAGCAGTTCATCGATGAAGCCCTGCTCGTCGTTGGCCGCCAGGTAGGGGCCCCACCAGGCGTAGAGCCGCTCGTAGCCGACCGTGGAGGACGGGATGGCACCCAGGGCCTTGCCGCAGGCGCTGCCGGCACCGTGGGCCGGGTGGACCTGGACGTAGTCGGGCAGGGTGATGAATTTGTCCCGCAGGCTGGCGAAGAGCTGCTTGGCCCCCACGAAGCGGGTGTCCACGCCGCCGGCAGCCTCATCCAGCAGGTCTGGGCGTCCCAGGTCGCCGGAGAACACAAAGTCACCGGATAGCAGGTAGCCGGCGTGGTCGCTGAACGCGCCGTCGGTCACCAGGAACGACAGGTGCTCCGGGGTGTGGCCGGGGGTGTGCCGGGCCGTGATGCTGATGTTGCCCAGGGTGATCGTGTCGCCGTCGAACAGCCGCTCCCCCTCGAATCCGTACTGCCAGTCCGGTCCGCCTTCGCCGGAGACGTAGATCTTCGCGCCGGTGGCCGCGGCGAGCTCGCGGGTGCCGGAGAGGTAGTCGGCGTGGATGTGGGTCTCGGTGACGGCGACGATCTTCATGCCGTTCTTCGCGGCGAGAGCCTGGTAGACGGCGATGTCGCGGCGGCCGTCCACCACAACCGCTTCGCCCTTGGCCTGGCAGCCGATCAGGTAGCTGGCCTGGGCGAGGTCTTCGTCGTAAATGCGTTCCAGAAGCATGTGTTCTCCTTCGTAGAGGGTGGGGATGTCCCCGTCGACTATGAATAATTTCAATATCCCTGTGGGTATCGTGCAGAAATGCGTGGCGCTAGCGCCTGCCGCGCTCACGTGCTCTCCGGGCGTCAGGCTGGGAGCATGCCCGCCGGGTACAGCTCAAGTGGTGGGCAGGCCCGCGCGGGTCCACGCGATCATGCCGCCGTCCATGGTGTCTGCGGTGAAGCCGGCACCGTTGAGGGCATCGGCCACGCGGGCACTGCGGTTGCCGCTGCGGCAGATGGCGATGACCGGAACCTTCGGGTCCAGTTCGGCCAGCCGCGCCTGCAGTTCGCCCATGGGGATGTGGAGCGCGCCGGGGATCATGCCTTCGGCAACTTCGAAGTCCTCGCGGACGTCCAGGACCTGCGCCTGGTTCCGGCGCTGGTCCGCTTCGGTGATGCTGATTTCTGCCATGGTGGTGCCTTTCGTTTCATGATGTGTGCTGGTTGGGGCGGGCCCAATCAGGCCGGTGTGGGCAGAGCGTGTTGGCCGGCGGTGCGGTTGGTCTTTCGCAGGGGGCAGGCACTGACAAAGAACCAGCAGACTGCGGCTGCGGCGAGCGCGGCGCCGGCGACGCCCAGGACGATCGGTCCGCGCAAGTCCCCGGGGACCTGCTGGATGAGGACGAAGGCGCCCATCACAAGGACGAACCAGCCGAAGCCCTTGCGCAGGGCCGCTTCCGGAATGCGACCTGCGAGCTTGGAGCCAATCAGGGTGCCTACGATGGCGGCCGCGGTAACTGCCAGGGTGATTCCCCAATCCAGCTCCACGGTCGTGAGGTAGCCGGCCAGTCCGGCGAAGGACTTCATGGCGATCACGACGAGCGAGGTTCCGACGGCGATTGCCATCGGCAGGCCGCCGAGCAGCGCCAGGGCCGGAACCACCAGGAATCCACCGCCGGCGCCGACGAGGCCCGTGACCAGGCCGACGACGAGGCCGTCGAGCAGAACGCGGAACAGCGGCAGTTCGGCGTGCTTCGGCGCTTCCGTGCCCGCGTCGGCCTTCTTCTTGCGTCCGCGGATCATGGCAATCGAGGTGGCCACCATCATCAGGGCAAACGCGATGAGGAGGATCTGGCCGGGGATGTGCCCGCCCAGGAGTCCACCCGCAAAGGCGCCGACCATGCCGGCGACGCCGAACAGCAACCCCGTGCGCCACATGACGCGTCCGGCGCGGGCATGGCTGAAGACGCTGACGGCCGAGGTCACGCCGACCACGAAGAGGGACGCCGCAATGGCTTCCTTGGCTTCGAATCCGGCCACGTAGACCAGGATCGGCACCGTCAGGATGGAGCCGCCGCCGCCGAGCACACCGAGCGACAACCCAATGAGCACCGACAGGGCGAGGACGAGGATCAGCGTCGCGGTCATGAGGCTTTGGACTCCGGGGTCACGGCGTTCGCGGCAGGGAACTGCAGGATGGCGGACTCGCGGGTCGGCTCCTTGGCTGTCTTGTTCCATGGCATGGCCGAGATGGCTTGGCCCATGGCGCACGTGTTGGTGGCGGCGGAGAACGCCAGGCCAGTGCCGATGGCGCCGGCGAGGAGCCGGACCTTCGGAGAAACGAACTTGCCGCCGACAAGGCCCAGAACTACGAGGGAACCGGCAGCAAGCCGGACCTGGCGTTCAAGGTCCCAGCGGGCCTTCCCGCGGACTACGTCTCCGCCGATCTCAGCGAACGCCGGGGCTCCGCCGGTCAGGACGTACGCAGTGCCGATCCCCGCACCGCCCAGGCGCTGCCGCGCCTGTTCTGCCCGCGCTCCCGACTGGCACACGAGGACGACGCGGCTGCCCAGGCGGGCCGCCAGTTCGTCCGTGTGCTCGGAGAGCAGCGGCAGCGGGACGTTGTAGGAGCCGCGGATGTGCATGTTTTCAAACTCCGCGGCCGAGCGGACATCGATCACGATGAGGTCCTGGTGTTCCTGGAACCAGCTGCGCAGCGCTTCCGGAGCCAGAGCGGTGACGGCCGGCGCGGATGAGGAGTGGGCGGAGGGAGTGGACGGGGGCGTCATGGGGTCCTTTCGAAACAAGCAAAAGTGAATACCCCACCGAGTATTACAGATACCCCTGGGGGTAGTCAAAATACCCACGGGGGTATATTCCTCAACCCGTCCGTCCCAGGCTTTGGAGACACCCATGGACCTTGATTCACCAGAACTCGCCCCCGACATCACCCCTACGGATGCCGACGCCCGGTGTCCTTACCGCCCTGGCGGTCGCCTACGGGCCGCGGCTCCGGGTCAGCGAGGAGCGAGGACGCAGAACTCGTTGCCTTCTGAGTCAGCGAGGCAGACCCATGGCACATCGCCCTGGCCGACGTCGGCATCAGTGGCACCCAGTGCGCGCAGCCGGGCCACCTCTGCTGCTTGCTCATCGCCCGGGTAGGGCATCAGGTCGAGGTGGACCCTGCCCCACACAGACTTCGCAGCCGGCGTGCGAATGAACTCCAGATACGGCCCCACGCCCTTGGCCGACCGCAGCCTTGCATGGTCGTCGGTCACTTCGTGCAAGGTCCAGTCCATCGCCTCGCCCCAGAACCCAGCCATGGCCCGCGGATCCGCACAGTGGACCACTACCGCGGCGATCGGTCCGGTGTCCCGGTAGATTGAGCGGGGCTCCAGCACACGGAACAGGTTCCCCTCCGGGTCGGCCAGGACCGTCCATGGCGTGTCCCCCTGGCCCGCGTCTGCGGGTGTCGCACCGAGCTCCAACAGGTGCGCGACCAGCTCCGCCTGATGGGCCGCAGAGGTGGTGGCGAGGTCGAGGTGCGCGCGGTACCTCACAGTCTCTGGGTCCGGGACGGTGACGACATCGACGCAGACGGCGACGGGGTCCGGCCACACGAAGCCCACGGGTTCGACATTGGTCACCCCGGGTCCCTCGCTGGAGACACCCCAGCCGAGCGCCTCCGCCCAAAACCGGCCGAGCGCGGAGTCATCCCGAGCCTTGAAATTCACCTGAACAAGTCGCAGCGCCATACCGCCCGACCCTATACCCGGGCAGCGGCATCCACCCCCAAGATGAGCGAGCCGCCAATAGGCGGCCAGCCCTGCGGTGCGGCCATCTGACCTATGCCTGCTTTTAGGTTCCGCAGAACGTCCGGTAAGGGCCGAAATCCTTCGGCGCGGGGGCGGCGTAGGGCTCCAGCTCCGGACGCTCGTCGTAGGGGTTGGTCACAGCCTCGAGGAGACGCATGAACGGATCCAGGTCGCCGGCCGTAGCGGCGTCGAGGGCCTCCTCGACCAGGTGGTTCCGCGGGATGTAGGCGGGGTTGACCCGGTCCATGGCGTCGGCGTCGGGACCCAGGGCGCTCCAGCGCACGGCCCACGCATCGAAGGCGGCCGGGTCGGTAAACAGGCGACGCACGCGGGCAGAGCGGCCGCGGGCCGCCTCGGCCAGACCGCGGAAGAACGCTGTGTGGTCAGCTTGGCCCGCCTGCAGAAGGCTGATCAAGTCATCCACGAGGGGCGAGGCGACGCCGTCGTCGAGGTCGCCGGGCAGACCGAGTTTGGCCTGCAGCCCGGCCGACCAGGCCGCACTGTACTGCCGGCGGAACCCCGCGAGCGAGTCTTGCGCCAGGGCGACCGCCTGCTCCTGTTCGTCGTGGAAGAGGGGCAGGAGGGACTCGGCGAGGCGGGTGAGGTTCCATTCCGCCGCCAGTGGCTGATTGCGGTACGCGTAGCGCCCGGTCTCGTCGATCGAGCTGTAGACCGCGGCCGGGTCGAAGGCGTCCAGGAAGGCGCAGGGGCCGTAGTCGATGGTTTCGCCGGAAATCGTCATGTTGTCGGTGTTCATGACCCCATGGACGAAACCCACCAGCATCCACCGGGCCACCAGCGAGGCCTGGGCTGCTATCACCGCCTGGAGCAGCGCGACGTAGGGGTTCCCGGCCTCCGCCGCCCCGGGGAAGTGACGGGCGATCGCATGATCGGCAAGGCGGCGCAGGAGGCTGATGTCGCCCGTGGCGCGGGCGTACTGGAAGCTGCCGACGCGCAGATGGCTGCTGGCGACGCGTGTGAGCACCGCTCCGGGCAGCATGGTCTCGCGGAGCACGGGACGCCCCGTCGCCACGACGGCAAGGGACCGGGTGGTGGGGATGCCCATGGCGTGCATCGCTTCACTCACGATGAACTCGCGCAGCATCGGGCCGACGGCGGCGAGGCCGTCACCGCCGCGGGCGAAGGGCGTGCGCCCCGAGCCTTTGAGGTGGATATCGCGGAGACGGCCTTCCTCGTCGGTGATCTCACCGAGCAGAAGCGCGCGCCCGTCACCGAGGCGGGGGGCCAACCAGCCGAACTGGTGCCCGGCATAGGCCTGGGCCACGGGGGTGGCACCGCCGGGGACAAGGTTCCCCGTCAGCAGAAGCAAGCCGTCCGCCCCCTGCAGGTAGGCGGGGTCTAGGCCCAGCTCGGCGGCGAGCGGCTCATTGAGCACCAGGAGACGGGGGTCCGGAACCTGCTCCGCCTGCCAGGGAATGGCCATTTCGGCGAGGTCCCGGGCAAATCGTCCGTTCCAGGGGACGGTGGAGGGGGCCGCGGCAGTCATACAACCAGATTATCCCCCGGCACGTTGAACCAGGCGTTACTGGCGTTTCATCAGCCCGCCGAGGATGCGGGCTCCTTCGGGAAAAGCGGCGGGGTTGGGTCCGGCGTAGTTGAGCCGGATGAACTGTCCCGCCGGCTCGGCCGGGAACCACTCGGTGCCCGGGGCGATGATGACCCCGGCAGCTTCACAGTCGCGGGTGAGTTGTTCGACGTCGGTCCCGTCGGGCAGGCGCACCCACAGGTTCAGCCCTCCCTTCGGAAGGTGTTCGATATGGGCCTGCGGGGCATGTTCCCGCAGGCTGCTGGCCAGCAGGTCGCGGCGGGCGTGGAGCTGGTGGCGGAGACCGCGGAGGTGGGTCTGCCACGCGGGCTGTGTCACGACGTCGAGGGCCGCCGACTGCAGCACGCCGCTGACATACATCGACTCGGCACCCCGGTCCGCCAAAATGCGGTCGCGGGCCGGGCCGCGGGCAATCACGGCGGCTACGCGGATGCCCGGGGACACGCTCTTGGTCAGCGAGCGAAGGTAGACGACATGCCCGCCGTCGTCGCGGGCCGCCACAGGATCGGCGGACGTGGTGATGCCGAAATCGTGCGCCCAGTCGTCTTCGACGAGGAACGCGCCGTGGGTCCGGACGACGTCCAGCACTTGTTCGGCCACCCGCGCCGGCCACTGCGCGCCGGTGGGATTCGCATAGTTCGGCTGGGCGTAGAACAGCCGTGCGCCGGTTTCCTCGAGGGCCCGGGCCAACTCTGCCGCGTCGGGGCCCTCCGGCCCGCTCGGCACCGGGACAACATGGACGCCGGCCTGCGCCGCAGCCAAGATGGCCCCCCAATAGCTCGGTGACTCCATCAGCAGGGACTGCCCGCTGCCGGCCAGGGCGCGGAATACCGAGCTGAGTCCGCTCTGGCTTCCGGGCAGCACGATGACATCACTCGGCGTCGGCGGGGTGACGCCGGCCGGCGTGGCGGCCCGGAGTTCCTGGGCGAACCAAGCCTGCAGTTCCGGCAGTCCCGCCGCCGGCGGACGCGACAGGGCCGCGTCGCCGCGGGCTGCCCGCGACAGAGCGGCACGCACCAGCCGCTCGGGCAGGAGTTCCCGGTCCGGGTAGCCCGAGTGGAAGGCAATGACATCGTTCGATGCCGTGCGCATGGCAGTCGAGACCGGTCGCAGCGGCGCCTGGGGTGAACGCAGCGCTGCCGTCTGCCAGCCATAGTCGGCGGGCCGCGCTGTCCGGACGGCCCGCACAAACGTCCCGACGCCGGGCCGGCTCTCAATCAGTCCCTGGGCCGCGAGGGTGCGCAGTACCTTCTGCACTGTCACGGGGCTGGCCCGATAGTCGGCGACCAGCGAGCGTGTGGAGGGCAGCCTGGCCCCCGGCGGGGCCGCCGCGATCCACTCACGGAGTCGTTCGGCGATGCGGGAACTGCTATCGTTGGACATGAGAGTCAATAGTAGCGCTACTGTTGCTTTGCGGCCACCGATATCCTCCAGACCGCCGAACGGCTTGGGGTGGGGCCTGCTCGGAGTAGCAGCCTTCTCCTTTACCGTTCCGTTCACCCGGCTGGCAGTCGGCGGACTGGATCCCTTGTTCATCGGCTCCGGCCGCGCCGTGGTGGCCGCGGTCCTCGCCGCGGGCGCGCTCGCCCTCACCCGGCAGCGCCTGCCGCACGGCGTCCAGTGGAGAAGCCTGGCCATCGTTGCCGGCGGGATCGTCGTCGGCTTCCCGCTGCTGACCTCGTTCGCGCTCACCGCAGTCCCCGCCGGTCACGGTGCCGTCGTCATCGCCTTGCTACCGGCAGCGACTGCAACGATGGCGGTCCTCCGCGGCCGCGAACGTCCGCGGCCCGCCTTCTGGGTCATCTCCGCGGTCGGCGCAGTGGCAGCAGTCGCCTTCGCCTCCGCGCAGTCCGACGGCTTCGGGCAACTGCACTGGGCAGACCTCCTGCTCTTCGGTGCCGTCCTGGCCGCGGCCGTCGGATACGCCGAAGGAGGCCTGCTGGCACGAGACCTCGGCGCGTGGCAGACCGTTTCCTGGGCGCTCGTCCTCGCCTCTCCCCTGATGGTGTTCCTGCTGGTCCTCTCAACATCCCAGCAGTCGCCCTCGGGCACACCCGTGCAATGGGCCGCCTTTGCCTACCTCGGCGTCGTCAGCATGTTCCTCGGCTTCTTCGCCTGGTACCACGGGCTGGCCATCGGCCCGATGGCCCAGGTCGGCCAGGTCCAACTCATCCAGCCCGTTTTGAGCATCTGCTGGGCAGGCCTCCTGCTGGGCGAAACCCTTGCCTGGACCACGATCGCCGGCGGCCTGGCCGTCATCCTCTGCGCCGGACTGGCCGTCCGCACGCGGCTGACCCTGCCGCCGTCGAACGTTCCGCGATAGCCCGACGGCGGCGTGTCCGGCATCTTGGCCGGCGTCAGGGTGCGGGCACCTGCTCGACGGCGACCGTCTCGATGATCCGGGTTGACGGCTCACCGACCAGCGCCGGCGCCGTCACCCCGGTTTTCCAGGTGTCGTTCTGCAGCCGGCCCAGGAAGTCCACGGCGGCCGCCTGCGTGTCGAAATCCATCTCCAGCATGACGTAATCCTCCTGATCCAGCGGCCGCGAGATCCGGTACGACCGCACCCCCGAGGCGGCGCGGTTCAGCGGGTCGCTGTCGAAGGCCCTCCTCCACATGCCGAAATCCCGGACCTGGTGTTCGATCTGCAGGGTAATCATGTGGCCACTCCTGTCGACAGTGCTGGAAGCCCAACTGTAGGCCTGAAAGGGCCCTCTAGGTAAGGAGACGGGCCGGAGTGATTTGCAGGCGCCGCACCGGGCTCACCGCGACGGTTGAACTACCATTGCCGAGCCGCCTCCGCGCCGCACAGGTTCAGCCGCGGCGATCATGCGCCCGCCGGGCAGGAACTCGATTGCCGTCGCCGCGCCGATCTCTGCCGCCGAGGTGAACGCGTCACCCGACGGAGTGAGCTCATGACCGTACCGTGCAAGCTTCTTCCCATAGGCCGCAATGAACTCCGGCTCGGCCGTTACCTTCGGGGTGTTCCGTTGGGACGCACGAGGTGCGGCGATGGCGTCAGGCGTGCTCATCCCCAGGTCCACCCTGTTCACGATCGTCTGCAGGACCGTGGTGATGATCGTCGAGCCGCCGGGTGAGCCGAGCGCAAGGTACGGATCACCGTCCTTCAGGATGATGGTGGGCGACATCGAAGACCGGGGGCGCTTCCCCGGCTCGATCCGGTTCGGGTCGGCCGGGTCGTACACGGTGGAGAAGTCGGTCAGTTCGTTGTTGAGCAGGAACCCACGGCCGGGCACCACGATGCCGGATCCGCCGGTCTGCTCGATCGTGAGCGTGTATTCCACCACGTTCCCCCACCGGTCCGCCACCGTCAGGTTGGTGGTCGAAATATTCTCGGTGTCCTTCTCATCGGCGAGCGCGGCCGGCTTTGCCGGGCACGCGCCGTCGTACGTGGACACATCTCCCGGAGCGACGGGCTTCGTAGCAGCCTTCCCGGGATCGATCGCACACGCGCGTTCCTTCCCGAACAGCGGATCCGTGAGTTCCCCGGTGGGGACATCGACGAACGCCGGGTCGCCCACATACTTGGCGCGGTCCGCGAAGGCGAGGGCGCTCGCCTCCAGATAGTGGTGCAGGGCGCCAGGCGTGGACATCTCGGACAGGTTGACCGTGTCCAGTATGTTCAGCGACTCGCCGACGGTGGTGCCGCCGCTGCTCGACGGTGCCATCCCGTACACGTCCAGACCGCGGTACTCCACATGCGTGGGTGCCTGGTCCAGGGCGCTGTAGGCGGCGAGGTCCTTCTTCGTCATATGGCCGGGCGGAACGGGCAGCGTCGTGGTGGCTGACTTAGGCGGAGCCTGGACTGCGGCCACGATCTCCTCCGCGAGCGGGCCGCGGTAGAAGCCCCGTGTGCCCTTCTCTGCGAGCAGCCGGTAGGTTTCGGCAAGATTGGTGTTCCGGAAGACACTGCCGACGGCGGGCGCGTCGCCGCCTGGGAGGAACAGGCTGCTGGTCGACGTGAAGGCCTCGAAGCGAAGTTTGTTGTCGAGGGTCTGCTGTCGGAAGGTTTCGTCCACCACGAAGCCGCGGGTCGCGACGTCAATGGCGGGTTCGAGGGCGTCCGCGAGGTCCAGGGTCCCCCACCGGTCGAGGGCGCGCGCCCACGTGGCCGGCGTGCCGGGGACGCCCACCGAGACCCCGCTCGTGACGAGTTCGGGCGTGAAGGGGTAGGGCTTGCCGGTTTTCGGGTCAATGAAAGCGTCCTTCGGCATGTCCTCGGGTGCGGTTTCCCGGCCGTCGATGGTGCCGACCTTGCCGTTGCTCGCGTTGTAAAAGACAAAGTAGCCACCGCCGCCGATCCCGGCGCTGTACGGCTCTGTCACCCCCAGCGTCGCGGCGGCGGCGACGGCGGCATCCGCCGCGTTTCCGCCGTCCCGGAGGATCCTGATCGCCGCTGCCGATGCCTCCGGGTCCACAGTGCTCACCGCGCCGCCGTAGCCGGTGGCGGTCGGGGTCTTGTCAGTCTTCTGCGAATCTGCGACGGCGGGGCTGGCGACGGCACCGCCCGTCATGCTCATGGCAAGAACTGCCGTAAGGGCAGCCAGTCGGCGTTTCATGGATGGCATGGTCGCTCCCGAGTCAGGGTGGTGCGGGTTGTTGGCGGTGGGGCAACACTACTCCGCCGTGATGGGCCACTCAATGGATGATCGGCTCATCCGCTCCGGGTGATGCCCCCTGCCGCCTGGGCGCGCTACGTTGCAACCGGTGGCGGCGATCATCTTTCCTCGCGCCACTTTGCCCACACCCGCCGCGATCAGATGGAGACATAGCCATGGCCGAAGAAGAAACCCCCGTCCTCGACGCGCTTGCCGAGATCACCGCCGTATCACTCGACCGCTGCAATCTCGATGACCGCGAGATCATGCTGGCCCGGATCGCGGCGCTCGTGGCAGTCGACGCCCCGCCCGCCTCCTACCTGCTCAACGCCGGCACTGCGAGCGACGTCGGCATCACACTGGAGGACGTCCAGGGCATCCTCATCGCAGTGGCTCCCGTCGTCGGCACGCCCAGGGTCGTGGCAGCAGCCGGCAACCTCACACAGGCACTGGGCTTCGCCGTAGCAGTGATCGAGGCAGAACTCGAAGCCGAACTTGAGGCCGAGTCCGAGTCCAAGGGCTGACCCGTCCTGACGGCGACGGACACCGGCAGGCGGCGGTCCGCGCCGCCTGCCGGACCAGTGCCGTCTGTAAGATCGTTGCTGTGCCCCTCCCAGATTTGCGTCCCCAGCCCGTCACTGTGTCCGTTGTTCGTACAGTCCAGCCCGGCCGCACACGCCAGGCCAGTGCCTGGGCCCATGCCGGTCAGGAACTGGCCCGCGAATGGCCCGGCTATCTTGGATCAGGCTGGGTCCGCTCCGCCGCAGATTCAAACGAATGGCACATGCTGTACCGCTTCGCCAATGCCGGGCTGCTGAACGACTGGGAGCAGTCGGATGAACGGCGCTGGTGGATTGACAGCGCGGCGGACCTCGTGGAAGTGACGCAGATTGAGCGGCGCACTGGCATCGAAGGCTGGTTCTCGCAGCCCGGCGACGCCCTCCTCACCGTCCCCGAGACCGTTGTGCCTCCCCGCTGGAAGCAAATGGTCAGTATTTTCCTCCCGTTTTTCCCCCTCAGCCTGCTGGCCAATTTCCTGCTGCACCCGCTGACCGGGGAATGGCCCCTGCCACTGCAGGTGCTGCTGGCCACCTGCATCCTCACACCGCTGATGACGTACATCTTCCTTCCGGTTACCACCAGGCTGTTGGGACCATGGCTTCGCAGGAACCGCTGACGCGGGCCGGAACACAACCCGGAGTCAGCTGACCCCGGGTCCGGGTGGGTTCCAGGGCTGCTACCGCTGGAAGAGATTGAGGATGTTGCCCTCGGTGTCAAGGAACCAGGCGGCTTTGCCCACCGGCGTGGTCGCGATGCCGTTCTCAGTCTTCAGGCCCGGGAAGTCGTACTCCTCGAACACAACGCCGCGGCCGCGCAGGTCCGCCACCTCAGCGTCAATGTCGTCGGTTCCCCAGCCCATCTGGGTGTTTTTCGCGGTGCCCGCATTGTCGGTCGCGTAGAGCAGGAAGGAAGTTCCGTTCCCGCAGCGGTAGATGAGATTCTCCTCATCCACGGAGTCGGCGGGCTCCAGGCCCAGCACGTCACGGTAGAAAGCCTTCGCCCGGGCGATGTCCTTGGCGGGGAGGACTGCGGTGATTTCGAGATCCTTCAACATGACTGTTTCTCCCTATGGATCAGCATTTATCAGGTTCCTGGATGCCACCCCAGCTGCCATCCACACTGCAAATCGTAGGCTCGGGGCCGGGAGAGTCAAGACTGCGCGGAATCCGCCGCCGTCGAGGCGTTGGACAGGTCCGCCCGGGGGTGCTGCCGCCGGCTCGCCAGCAGGAAGGGCACCGCGATCATCTCGATGACGCCGCCAATCGCCACTGAGGCGGAGTACCCGTACACGTCAGCCGCCCGGCCGAGCACCGGCTGCACCACCACTCCGCCGCTTGATCCCATGAGCGAGTCGAAGCTGAGCACTGTTGCCCGCTGCTTCGAGGGGATCATGTCGTTCAGGTAAGCCTGCCGCACTGGCGTGCCCGCCGAGGCGACCAGTGCCCAGAGCGCCAGCAGCGCCAATGCCACCCAGAAGTCCCGCGTGAACCCGAGCACCACGAGCAGCAATGCGCTCACCGCGCTGCTCAGGATCAACACGGTGGTGCGCTTGCGGACGAGGCTCCGCAGGCGGGGCGCCAGCCAGCCGCCAAGCACCTGCGCGCCGGCCACCAGGGCCGCCGCCAGGCCCGCCACGGAGTAGGCGCTGGGGTCGCCAAAGAGCTCAAGCAGGTAGGGCTGGAGGGCGTAGAAGACATAGATCCCGACGCCGGAACTAAAGGGTGCGGCCAGCATCACATACCGCACTGGCGGGTGCTTCAATCCGTTCTCGATCGAGGCAGAGAGTACGGCACGGGTTGCCTGAAGGGGATGAGTTGAGCGCTCGGGGGTGAATCCGACGTCGCGCATCAGCCAGAAGGCGACGGCGAACATGACCAGCAGCACCCCCACGCGCAGCAGGAATGGCACACCGAGGTTGGTGGCCTGCGCGATCACACCGCCGGCCACCGAGCCGGCGAGCATCGCAACACCGGAGACCATCAGACCCCGGCCGAGTACCGTCTCCAGCCCGCCTTCGTACCCGGAAAAGCGCAATGCGTCGACGAGCCACGCCTCCACGGCCCCCGAGAAGAAGGTGAATCCCAGACCCAGCAGAACCGACACCGCCGCCCACGCCCAGAAGGGCGCGGAGAGCTGCCACAGCAGGTAGTAGAGGTAGGTCGATGCGGCCAGTGTCGCGGTGCCGAGCAGGAATGAAACGCGGCGGCCCCACCCGTCGGCAACCACTCCGGTGGGCACCTCGAACAGGACCATACCGGCCGTGAAGAAGGCGTTCGCGGCAAAAGCCTCAAGATTGCTGAGCCCTGCGTCGAGCAGGAACAGGGTGTTGATCCCCCAGATAAACGAGGCCGCAAGGGTATTGCCCAGCGTCAGCGTGAGGAAGATGCGCTGGATCTTTCGGGCGGCGGCGTTCATCACTTCGCCGTCCCCGCCGGGGCGAGGAGGGAGCACCAGCCCATTCTCGTCTCCATCGCCTGCCCGCGCCAGAGCAGGAAGTCCTCATGCGGGAACAGCGGCGTGGCTCAGCCGGCGTCGGGCACCTCGAGTTGAACCCTGACCTGGTCTCCGGCCGCGATGCCGGCGGCGGTCCTGATGGCCTTCTTGACCGGAAGCAGATAGGAACCGCTGTGGCTGTCCGGGAAGAGCGACGTGGACCAGCGGTGCCCGGCGATGACGGCCGTGATCTTGATGGAGCCGGAGCCCTGACGGAGCGCACCCGAGTCGTCCCGTATCTCGGCCGAAACTCCGTCCGGAACGGTGACGAAGTGCCACCCGGCTTCTCCCGGATAGAGCCACAGCCGGGCCGTGAACGTATAGCTCAGCGGCATGGCCGGTACACGGCGGGACGACTGTTGGAACTCGTGGCCGTCGGCCCGCTGGCCAGGACCGGTCCCCGCCGGCATGCCGCCACTAGAGCGATCCGCCGGCGACCTCCGGCGTGCCGGCGACCTCGGGCGGTTCGCCATGGGCGCCTCCGTGACCGTGGTGTCCCCCGTGTCCTGCTCCCCCGGGCCGGCCGGCGTCGCCCACCCGCTCGCGGGCCAGGAAAGTCTCGACGTCGAAGAGGTTGTCCGCCCGGCGGGCAACGTTGAGCAACGTTGACATCGATGCCACTTCCTCGACCTGCTCCTTGAGGAACCAGAGCATGAACTGTTCACCCAAGGGGTCGTTTTCCGCGCGGGCCGCGGCGAACAGTTCCTTGATGCGGTCCGTGACCTCAACCTCCTGGGCGAGGGCGAGGACAAGGGGTTCCTCCGCCGAACTGAAGTCGTTCCGGACCGGATCGATGCCGGGGATGGTGACCTTGATGCCGCGGTCCAGGATGTACCGGACCATCATCATGGCGTGGTTCCGTTCCTCCAACGATTGGCGGTAGAAGTGCTTGGCGAGCTGGGGAAGGTCCTGCCCGTCGAACCAGGCGGCGATGGCGATGTACTGCTGCGACGCAGCGAATTCATTGCCGACCTGGCGGGTCAGCAGGTCGTTGAATTGCGGGCTCATGGTGCTCTCCTCGAGTCGGTGTTCAAGGGTGCGGACTTGGGGCGCCAGGGTTCTGCCGGGCCGGGGCTGCCGGAGGGCCTGTTACGAGACTCCTCCGCTTCGGATCTCCACGTCAAGATCATGCTTTTTCCTGACGATGGGGCCCACAGCCCAGAGGATGACAAGGGCAGCGAACTAGGACCGGTCCCGGATCCAGTCCTCAACGACGGCCTGAAGTGCCGGCTTTTTCGCCTCGAAGTCGGCCTCGTCAATAAACCTGGCCACTCGTGACACCTCACCTTCGCCCTCCAGCAGCCCACCTTCATCGGTCAGGGAGGCGCCTTGATGGAACATCAGCGTGACGTTCTTCTTGGCTTTGGGAAAGAACGAGGCGATATTCCCCTGGTACATAAAAGTGGGCGCTTGCCACTTAATGGCTTCCGTCACAGCCGGGTCAATGCCCAGGATGACTCCCTGATCTTGACCACAAGCTCCCGCTGCGGGTTCTCGTACCTCTCCAACCATGCATCCACGTCGGGATTACGATTGCTGGTGCCGCCCATCATGCCTCCCTCCGGCCCGGTGTCTCAAAGTCCGCGGCGACCGTGTTCCTCGATGACTGTCTTCAGTTCCTGAAGCTGGCTGACTTCGGCCTGCATCGTCTTGGTGATGAGCCCGTCAAGGACCTTCATAAGGCCTGAGGGCTTGAGATCCAGAATGAAGCGGACCGTGGTCCGGCCCTGCGCCTCCGTCAACAGGTACCGGCCTTCGGGCCGCGCCGGGCCGGCAATGACTTCGAAGGCCAGGGTGCGGCCCGGATCTGCGACCGTGATCCGGTAGTCGCCCTGGATGGACCTGCCGCGGGGCCCGGTCAGCGTCTGGCTGTACACGGCGCCCGTTTCGCCCGGGGCACCACTCTGTAGCGCGATGCTCTGGACGCTGCCGCGCCACGACGGGTTGTTCAGCCCGTCCGCGAGGAAAGCGTAGACCTCCGTCGCAGGTCGGTCGATGGTGATTTCATTTTCGGCGTGTGCCATCAGATTCCTCTCGACCGGCCCGGCGGGGCTCGGTCATACCCGTTGTGAGAGTTCATCTTGCCACGTGTGCATCAGCACGGCGGTCAGGCCGCCTCGGGGATCAGCGTCAGAGGACACGCTTCACGACGGCGAACGGCCCCTGCGCGGGATATGGCCGGCCGGTTCAAACACTCGACCCGCGCGGCCGCCACTCCTAGAATGAAGGGGCTGGGACTACGGCGCCGGACGGACTTTGGCCGGGGACGGCGCGGCTGCGGCCCGCTCCGAATCCGCGACGAGGCACGGCGGTGTCATGCGATCCACGACCAGCATCCTGGCGGGCGCAGCTGCGGCCCTCGCGCTGATTCTCAGCGCGTGCACAGAAATGAATCCGGCCCCTTCTCCTTCATTTCGCGCAGCGCCTGCTCCCACCGATTCGCTCGACTTCACGATGCGCTCATTCATTAATCAGGGCGCGGTAGCCGTCGTTGCCGAGGTGAGGTGGCCGGGCGGCACGTGGTCCAGGGCCTACGGCGTCCGGGATCTGGAAGCCGGGCAGCCCGCGACGACGGACGACAGGGTGTCGGTGGCCAGCGTCACCAAATCCATGACCGCCGTCTCTGTGCTGAAACTCGTCGACGACGGCCTCATCCGGCTCGACGACCCAGTCAACGGAATCCTGGACAGTTTCACGACAGTTCTCCGGCCTCCGGCGCCCATCACCGTCCGGCAACTGCTCTCCCACACCTCTGGCATGCCAACTTTTCAGGAGGCAAATGAGAAGAGCGCCGAGGACGTCGCCCGGGTTGTGAACGAAGACATGAGCACGCAACGAGGGTTGGAGCTCACAGCGACTCTGCCCTGGGAAGCCAACAACGTGGGTTCGTACCGCTACTCCGATTCGAACTACCTTGCGCTGGGACAGCTGCTGGAGAAACTCCGCGGCAAGCCCTATACGCAGGTGCTCCGCGACGACGTGATCAACCGGCTCGGGTTAGGGGCCACGTCCATCGACCAGACTGTGCGCGGGGAAACCGACGTGATCCATGGGTACATCACTTTGCGCGGTGAACGCCTGGACGTCACGCAGCCGCCAGCCGACCTCGGGTCACCGGCGTTCGGCGCTATATCCACCATGCACGACGTCAACGACTTCTTCGAAGCACTCTTCCGGGGCGATCTGGTGTCGGACTCCTCGCTCAAGGAAATGACCACGACCGGCAGCTTCCCGTACTACGGTCTAGGGCTCTGGAAATGGCCCCGAGGCTGCACGGACGACTTCCGTTACGGCGGCAAGGGCGGCTTCCCGTCCTACCGCACAACCGCGATCAGCAGCACCGACGGGCAGCAGCAAGCCTCCATGACCCTGGTCCCTCCTCCGATTCCCACACCCCTTGAGGACCCTGAGTCCGTGGACAAACTCGAGTTGTGGGACGGCCAAATGGCCTCCGCACTCCAGGAAACCCTTGACCGGCTCTGCTGATCTGGCGGGAAGTACCTCGACGAATGGAGAGAAGACATGAGTGACCCCGTGGAGGCCCGGCCGGGCCGGAGAGAAGTAGCGAGGATGGGCCACGGTGGGTGACGGCACCACCCCGGGCATGCCGGGCGAAAGTATCACGGCGGGCAGACCACCCCGCGGCCTGACGTCGGCCGTCACCACGATGATGAGCCGGGGCGGGGTCCCGGGCCTCTCGCTGGCCGTAGTCGACCGCGGTGGCGTGCTTCTCGCCGCCGGATACGGTCTCGCCGATCTGGCAGCGAATACGACGGCGACCGCGTCGACGTCGTACCTGTGGTTTTCGATGTCCAAGATCGTGACCGCGACAGCGGCGCTCCGGCTCGTAGACGAGGGCCGCCTCGATCTGGGTGCCCCGGCCGGCAGCTACGTCGATTACCTCCGGGCGCCCGGGACTACGACGCCGAGCGTGGGCCAATTGCTCAACCACACCGCCGGTTTCGGCAACCCGCTGCCCCTTCGCTGGGTGCACGCGGCCGAAGCGGATCCGCCGGACCCCGGGGCCCTGCTCCGCCGCCTGATGGGCAGGCGCCGCGCCTACCGCTACCCGGCCGGGCAGCCCGCCAGGTACTCCAACCTCGGCTACCTTGCCGCCGGGCAGGTCATCGCGGCCGCTGCCGGGGTGCCCTTCGAGGACTATGTCCGGGACTCCGTCCTGCGGGCGGCGGGCATGGAGCACACCGGGTTCCGCTATCGGGACGGCGCGGACAAAGCGACCGGATACGTCAAGGCGCCCCGGCTCGCGGACCCCGTGCTGCGCGGCCTGCTGCCGCGTGGGATCGCCGGAGACCGGCACGGGCCCTACCTGTCGCTGAACCCGTTCTACGTGGACGGACCGGCCTACGGCGGCCTGGTGGGCGATGTCCTGGATGCCGCCAGTTTCCTTCGCATGCACCTACGAGACGGCGAGATCGGCGGAACCCGGGTCCTCTCCCCCGAGTCGGCGCGCCGCATGCGCATCATTGACCAGGCGGGCAAGCCGTTCGACCACGGAACCGGCTGGTTTCGACGGCCCACCAAGAATCCCGGGCAGTGGGTGGAGCATTTCGGCGCCGGCGCCGGCTTCTGGAACGTCATGCGCCCCTACCCGGAGCGAGGTCTCGGCGTCGTCGTCATGAGCAACAGCACGCGCATGTACGACTTCGAACCGCTCTTCACTCTCCTGGCAACCGCGACCTGGCCGTAGCCGCCGTCGGCACTGGCAACGTGCCGTGCCGGCGGGGGTCACTGCCGCCGGTCGAGAGCCTCGAGGAGCCGTCCGACCGAGCCGCCAAGGTTCCACTCGGTGGCGAGACGCTCCAGTTCGGCACGCGCATCGCCGGCGACAGGCCGCAGCTGCGCGCCTGCCTCCTCGAGCGTGGGGAGCTCCAGGTCGCGCACGACATTCACGACGGCAGGCGCGACCGCAAGGTAGTCCGCGGCCGCGGCGAGCTTCGACCGCACGGACGCGGACAGCCCGCTTCCGGGATCGGCCGCAGCGGCGAGTAGCCCGTCGAGGGTGCCGTATTCGCCAAGCAGCGACGCGGCGGTCTTTTCACCGACGCCGGCGACGCCCGGCAGTCCATCAGACGTGTCGCCGCGGAGGGTCGCGAAGTCGGCATATTGCCGGGGCAGCACCCGGTACTTACCGACGACCACGACGTCGGTGAGGACCTCGAGGTTTCTCATGCCGCGCGCGGTGTAGATCACCCGCACCTGCCTGGCATCGTCGACGATCTGGAAGAGGTCGCGGTCCCCCGTCACGACGTCGACGGGAAGCCCGGCGTGGCTGGCGTAGGTGCCGACGACGTCGTCGGCCTCATGCTCGGCAGCCCCCACGACGGCGATGCCGGCGAGGTCGAGCACCTGCCGGATCAGCGGAATCTGCGCTTCAAGCGCGTCCGGCACCACCTCCACATCCGGAGCACCCGCGACTACTTCTGCGACCCGGTGCGACTTGTAGCTCGGAATGAGGTCCACCCGCCACTGCGGACGCCAGTCATCGTCCCAGCACGCCACGAGATGCGTCGCCTCGTAGTCGGTGGTGAGCCGGGCGATCATGTCGAGCAGCCCGCGGACGGCGTTCACGGGCGTGCCGTCGGCGCGGCGGATCGTGTCGGGAACGCCGTAGAAGGCACGGAAGTACAGCGACGCGGTGTCAAGCAGCATCAGACGTGGGGCCATGACTGATCCTGACACGGCTGTGCCTGTTCGCGCTGGACCGTCCGTTCCGTGTTGTCATCGGCGGTCAAGGGGTGACGAACGCGCCCGTCCAGCCGGCCGCTACGCGTCCTTTTCCTGGGCGGCCTCGGTGAACAGGGCTCCCTGTGCAGCCTCGGAACCCGACTCCCCGCCCCCTGCGCCGCGCAGAATGAAGGCGATTCCGACGGCGGCCGCTGCGCCGGCCAGTGGCCCGGCGACATACACCCAGTAGTGGCTGAAATTTCCGCCTACAAGATCGGGCCCGAAAGTCCGTGCCGGGTTCATCGATGTGCCGGAGATGGGACTGCCCCACAGCCCTGCCAGGGCGATGTAGCCGCCTACCGCGAACGCCCCGAGCAGTCCGATGTTCTGGGCCCCGGACGCGGTTCCGAGGATGACACTTACCAGCGCCAGCGTCAGCAGCGCCTCCATCCAGAACGCGGCGACCGCCGGGTAGTCCGCGGCCGGGTAGTTCGAACCGAAGGTGGCGGAGACGCCGATGACGGCCTGCAGCAGCAGACAGGCGAGCGTCGCGCCGAGGAGCTGAACCACAATGTAGCCCGGCACCCGGCGCCACGGGAAGTCACCGCGGAGCGCGAACGCAAGGCTGACCGCAGGGTTCAAATGGGCACCCGAGACCTTGCCCATGAACAGGATGATCCCCATCACCATTAAGCCAGGAGCTACCACGGCCGCCGTGCGGCTGATGACGCCGGGGAAGGCCTGGCTCATCATTCCACCCCCGGCAGCCACGATGACGAGCAGAAATGTGCCATACAGCTCCGAGAACAGGCGCCGCCATTCCTGGCGTGGATCACCGAAATCCTGAATTCGTAGCAGGAGATTCTGCTCGACAGTCCCCAGCTCGCTGGCGAGGTTTCGCTCATGCACGTGGGCTTCACGCGCACTCTTGCGTCCGTTTCCGTCCTTGCCCTGCTTTTCCGCCATGGCCTTCGCCTCCGCCGGTGCTGGCTTCGTGACCTGCCGTGCCCTCCGCGGGCCGGCACCCCGAGAAGCCCAATGTACCGCTGCC
Organism: Arthrobacter sp. 05N429; assembly: GCF_056397045.1. Taxonomy (NCBI): domain Bacteria; kingdom Bacillati; phylum Actinomycetota; class Actinomycetes; order Micrococcales; family Micrococcaceae; genus Arthrobacter; species Arthrobacter sp. 05N429. The sequence goes on along the minus strand of NZ_JBFTMQ010000013.1, from coordinate 60,956 downwards.
AGCGGTCTGCTGTCATCGCAGTTCCCGTTTCTGTTCGGGGAAGGTAGCGCTGCCGTCCCCCGAAAGGATCTGGCCGGCCATTTCCTGAGGACATCCGGGAAACAAAGTCCTACGATTCAGCCATGAAGCAAGAGACGTGGAAGAAGTATTCCGAGTGGCCCCTCGTCGGTGCGGCGTTTCTTTTCCTGGCGGCGTATTCAATTCTGATCATTGCGGAACCGCCCGCCCCCTATGCGGACGCTCTGGTCATTGTCATCTGGTCAACATGGGCTGCCTTCGGCGTCGACTACGTCGTGAAATTGCTCCTGGCGCCCCGGCCTGGTCGATGGTTCATCCGCCACCCTTTGGAGTTGCTGATGGTGGTGCTTCCGGTGATGCGTCCATTACGGCTCCTGCGGCCCTTCACGTTGCGTCAAGTTATGGACCGGGCACCGGGCACTGCCATCAGATCGCGCGTCTTGGCCTACGTCATTGCCTCCGCCGTCATTCTTGTCTACACCGTGGCCCTGAGCGTCCTCAGCTTCGAAAAGAGCGCCGCGAACGCGAATATCACCACAATGGGTGACTCCCTGTGGTGGGCGGTAGTTACCATCACAACCATCGGTTACGGCGACTTTTATCCCGTCACGGTACTTGGCCGTTGGGCTGCCGCCGCGCTGATGATCGGCGGCTTCGTCGTCTTGAGTATGGTCACGGCGACTGTGTCTTCCTGGCTGGTTGAAAGTGTCACCGCCGCAACCAATGCGCGGACGAAAGCGGGCGAATCCGCAAGGAGCGAGGAGCTCGCCCGGCTCACGGCGCAGATCGAGAGGCTCCATCACCGGCTGGCCCTCGGCCCGGAGGAAACAGGCAGTGGCCACACGGAACTCAAGCCACACAAGGAACCAGGTTAGGGGCTGCAATGTTGGCAGCCGGGCGGGCGGCGCGTCGGCAAAGAGCGGTGCGCCAACAGTGCGTTGACGATTTAGCGCCGCAGGGCCACAATCGCATTGTGACGGCGGTCAAGATACGTGACTACGCAGCCATTTTGATGAGCACGGAGCCAAGGCGCCTTTGCGCGCTCAGCCTGGACCGGCGTCGGGCACTTAGTGCCGGCGGCGGTTCCTGAGGTAAGTGGGAGGTCGCCGATCATGGCCGAAACCAAAGTCAAGCACACGAGCGTCGAAAAACGCCGTGAAAAGGGTAAAGGGTACCGGGATAAGACGCCCGTCTCCAGCCACGCAGGCTGGACTCCCGCCCCCGACCGCGCAGATCCGGTCGCGTTGCTTGAGGAACAGAACCTCACCCGGGAACAGGACCTGGTACCGGTGCGTCACGGCCGGATGCTGGTCTCACCGTTCACGTTTTACCGTGGTGCGGCCAAGATCATGGCCGCCGACCTGAAAGACACCCCGAGGGCCGGACTCGTGTCCCAGCTGTGCGGGGATGCCCACCTTTCCAACTTTGGGGTCTTCGCTTCGCCGGAGCGGAATTTGTTGTTCGACCTGAACGACTTCGACGAGACACTCCCGGGCCCGTTCGAGTATGACGTGAAACGGATGGCGGCGAGCTTCACCATCGCGGCGCGGAACAACGCGTTCACCAAGGAAGAAACGCACGACGTGACCCTCACCGGGGTTCGGGCGTACCGGGAAGCGATGGCCCAGTTCGCGCAAATGAACACCTTGGACATTTGGTACGCGCGACTGTCCGAGGAGCAGCTGATGGAAGCCATCGACCTGGCCGTGGCAAGCCAGAAGGGAAAGGCCCTCAAGAAGGCTGCCCAAGGCATGGTGAAAGAGGCACGACAGAACGTCGCAAAGGCGCACACCAGGGACAGCCTGCAGGCACTGTCCAAGCTCGCCGAGCGCGTCGACGGGAAGTACCGCATAGTCAGTCAACCGCCCATCGTCGTTCCCGTCCGGGAACTGGCAGATACGTACGGTATGTCTGGCGATGAGGTTGAGAAAGCGGTTCGTCAACAACTTCGTTCCTACCGGGCCACGCTGCCGGACGACCGGCGCCACCTGCTCGAACGATTCGAAGTCATCGACGTCGCCCGCAAGGTTGTGGGCGTGGGCAGCGTCGGCACGCGGGCGTTCATCGCCTTGCTCCAGGGACGCGATCAGGAGGATCCCTTGTTCCTCCAGGTCAAGGAAGCCACGAAATCGGTGCTCGAGGACCACCTGCCGAAGAGCCGCTATAAGCAGCCAGGCGAACGCGTGGTTCAAGGGCAGCGGATGATGCAGGCCGCGAGCGACATCTTCCTGGGGTGGACCAAAGGCGTGCAGGACAACCGGTACCTGTATTGGCGCCAACTGCGTGACATGAAGGGCTCAGCCGTCGTGGAAGGGATGAAGCCCCTCGGCATGGACTTCTATGCCAACGCATGCGGGTGGACGCTGGCGCGTGCCCACGCCCGGTCGGGCGACCCGGTCGCGATCGCTTCCTACCTCGGCAAGAGCGACAAGTTCGACCGATCCATCACCGATTTTTCCGAACGTTACGCCGACCAGAACGAAAAGGATTACGAGGCCTTCGCCGACGCAGTTCGTTCGGGCCGGCTGGAAGCAACCGACGCCATTTAGGCCTCCACCCGGTCAGCGGCCGGGTGGGAGCGGCGGGACGTGGTCATCTTTGCCGACGTTCTGAATGCCGACCGGTGCGCCCGGCCGGGTGTCGGACTTCCTGGTGATCAACCAGGTGATGAACCACAGCACGACGCCGATGGCCATCAGGCCCCCTGCGATCTGGTACTGGATGAGGGGCCGGCCGACCCACGGACCGGCGAGGAAGGTACACAGCAGGGCCGCCACGACCGGAAGCTGCCCGGGCGAGGTGAAGAACACCTTCCGGCTGGGGTCCCGTTTGCCGCGGAGCACGAGGCAGGCCACATTCACCACGGTGAAGACGCACAGCAGCAGGAACGCCGTCGTACCGGAGAGGTTCGCGACGACGTTGCTCTCCGGGTCGGACGTGACGTACCAGATGAGCCCCAGCGCGAGGACAGTGGAAAAGGCGATTCCGGCCCACGGCGTCCGGCGCCCCGGGAGAACCCTTCCGAGCTGCCGCGGCAGGACATTCTGGCGGGCCATGCCGTAGATCAGGCGGCTGGCCATCAACATGTTGATCAACGCGGTGTTGGCGACGGCAAAGACCGCAAGGAATGGAAAGACCTTGTCGATCGGGAAGTCCGGTGAGCCTTTGTGCACCACTTCGAGGAGCGCGGCGCCTTCGGCCTCCCTGATCCCCTCGAGTTCAGTGGGCGACAGCACGGTGACCACGGACACGGCCACCAGCATGTAGAGGATGACCGCGATGCCGAGACCGGTCAGCATGGTCCGGGGGAAGATCCGCTCGGGATTCCGGGTCTCCTCGACCATGTTCACCGAGTCCTCGAAGCCGACCATTGCAAAGAAGGCGATGGAGGTGGCGGCGGTGACGGCCAGGAACAGGCCCTTGTCTTGAGAGTCGGTGAAGACGGTGATCTCTCCGAAGTTCCCGGTACCTTGGGACATCACATAGAAGCCAACGCCGATCACGATGCACAGGGCGGTCATCTCGATGAGGGTGAGCACAACGTTGAACTTCACGCTCTCGCCCACGCCGCGTAGATTGATCGCCGCCAGCAGTAGCATGAAGCCCATCGCGACGGCGGTGATCGCCCCCTGGCCGGGCATGCCCATCCAGCCGTTGACCACGAGGCCCCCGAAGAGGTTCTGGGCGAGTACGTTCGCGGATGTCGAGGCGCTCGTGATGCCGGAGCAGACGACGGCGAAGGCGACGAGGAACGTCACGAAGTGAATCCCGAACGCCTTGTGGGCGTAGAGCGCTGCGCCGGCCGCCTGCGGGTACTGTGTCACCAGCTCCAGGTAGGAGAAGGCGGTCAGCGTCGCGACGATGAACGCGAGCAGGAACGGCAGCCAGACGAGCCCACCGACTGTGCCGGCCATGGTTCCGGTGACGGCGTAGACGCCAGCTCCGAGGATGTCACCGACGATGAACAGGAGCAGCAGCTTGGGTCCGAGGACCCGCTTGAGCTCGGGTTCGTCCCCTTCGGGAGTTGCATCGAACACTTTGTCTTCAGTGGTGCTCATGGTGGACCTCCAAGCAGCCGCGCGGCTCCCTGATGAGCCGCCCGGACCCGACCTTGATGTGACCTACCTCACCATGGCACCATCAGGCCCCTTTGGCCACCCCTACCGGGCGCTGTGCTGCGAATGCGCGCCCCCTGCTCAGCACTACGACGGCGGCCAGCCCGGCGGCTGCGGGGAGTGCCACTCCCCAGGCCGTCACGGCGGCGTCGGGCCGCGCGACTGACTGCCCGGCGAGGGCCTGCACCGTGAGCAGCGCCACGGCGCCCAGATAGGAGACGACGAGGATCCAGATCAGGCCCAGGCGGGTCGAAGCGGGCCGCAACAGCCGGGCGCGGCGGGCGCCGAGTTCGAGCAGCAGGGCCGAGAGCGGGATGAGCTGGAGGGCGTGCATGCCAACGAAATGGGGGACGCGCAGGTCGCCAGCTGTGGTGCTCCAGCCCAGCAGCGGCAGGCCTGGGCCGCCGTCAGGAAGCCCCACCGTGTGTGCCCCTACGATGCCCCGAAAGCTGTTGAGCTGTTCCGCAGTTGGCCCCGTCATGAGGAACGCCAGCGCCATCCCGATGAGCGCTATGACCAGCCCGGCACGGATCGCCAGCGTACGCGCAGGGTCCGCCAGCGGAGCCCTAAAGAGTAGCAGCGCCGTGACCAGGGCCGCGAGCCAATGGCGGCCGACGTCGGAAGCTGGCGTCCCCTCCATCCATGACTGTGACGCAATAATCAGGCCGCCATTAGGTATTGGACGCCCGGTATTTTGCAGTGCAAAGGTGGGCTGGTGAAGACGATCAAGATCCACGACGAGGGCGCCACGGTCCACATCCAGCTCAACAGGCCGGACGTCCGCAATGCCATAGACCAGCTCATGGTGGACGAGTTGCACACCGTGTGCGCGGACTTGGAGCGGAAGCCCAGAATCCTCATCCTCTCCGGGGCGCAGATTCCCTCCGGCGGGATATTCGCCTCCGGCGCGGACATTGTCCAACTGCGCGAACGCCGTCGAGACGACGCCCTGGCCGGCATCAATTCCGGACTCTTCCAGCGAATCGCCACGTTGCCGATGCCCGTCATCGCAGCTATCGACGGCTTTGCGCTCGGCGGCGGTGCCGAACTTGCCTACGCGGCAGATTTCCGGATCGCCACACCAAGGGCCCGGATCGGAAACCCGGAAACAGGGTTAGGGATCCTCGCTGCCGCCGGCGCCGGCTGGCGCCTCGTGGAACTTGTGGGCGAGCCCGTGGCGAAGGAAATACTGCTCACCGGAAAGGTCCTCGACGGAGCAGAAGCCCTGGCGCTCCGACTCGTCACTGAACTGCATGAACCCGACCAGCTGATCCCCGCTGCCTTCGCCCTCGCGGATCGGATCGCATCACAGGACCCACTCGCGGTCCGCCTCACCAAGACTGTCCTCCACGCACCCAGGTCCGCGCACCCGGCCATCGACGAACTCGCCCAGGGCATCCTCTTTGAATCAGAGGCGAAGTTCGAGCGGATGCAGGCATTTCTGGACCGAAAAGAACATAAAGGAGCCTCTACATGAGCATGCCCACGTCCCCAACAGAAACTCAGTGCGTCCCCACGAAGGTCGGCGTTCTCGGCGGCGGCCGGATGGGTGCGGGCATTGCCCACGCCTTCCTCGTCTCCGGATCGCACGTGACGGTCGTCGAACGGGACGCGGCGGCCGCCGCAGCAGCCCGCGTCCGCGTCACCGGGACCCTGTCCAAAGCCATCGAGAAAGCTGCTGTTGCAGAGGACCTGGACTCGCTCCTCAGCCGGTTCTCGGTCTCGACGGACGCCGTCGACTTTGGCGGTGCCGGCTTGGTTGTGGAAGCCGTGCCCGAGGACTTCAAGCTCAAACAGGGCGCGCTGCTCAACGTTGAGCGCCACCTTGGCGCGGATGCCTGGATTGCCACCAACACCTCCTCGCTGTCCGTCACGCAGCTGGCCGCAACTCTTAGCAGGCCGGAGCGGCTTTGCGGGCTGCACTTCTTCAACCCGGTCCCGGCGTCAACACTGGTGGAAGTCGTCATTGGCCCCCAGCCGGCCGACGAACTCGCCGGCGCCGCGACGGGCTGGGTGCGCGGGCTCGGGAAGACCCCCATCGTGGTCCAAGACGCCCCCGGCTTCGCGAGTTCGCGGCTGGGCGTCGCCCTAGCGCTGGAGGCCATGCGAATGCTGGAGGAGGGCGTGGCAAGTGCGCAGGACATCGACGCCGCCATGGAACTCGGCTACCGGCACGCATCCGGACCACTGCGCACCACGGACATCGTCGGGCTGGACGTGCGCCTCGGAATCGCCGAGTACCTGCATGAAACCCTTGGCGAACGTTTCGCCCCGCCGCAGATCCTCCGCGAGATGGTGGCGCGGGGCGAGCTCGGCCGCAAATCCGGCAAGGGCTTCTACGACTACTCCTGACAGGTCTGCAGTTGGAACACGACGGCGGCCGGCGGTTTTCGCTGGCCGCCGCAGTTGTTAAAGGGCGCAGGCGTTCGCCTAGCTGTACTGCCCAGGGACGTTGGTTCGGTGAATGTGATGACTCGCTGGAGTCATTGACTGATGGGTGAGGACCTCCGGTTGCACAGTGGAGTTGCTTAGACAACCGCTGAGGCGACCAGGAGGTCCTCATGTCCACGGTCGCCGCGGAATCCCTAGGCATGGGCCGGACCACGCTGTACCGGAAGCTCCGTGCCCTGGGGATCGAATCGCCGGAGTCCATGGCGTCCTGATCCGTCATCCGTGATCCGTCATCCGACCAGGCTGTGAGGCCCCATTGCCCGCCATGCTGTCCGGCTGCGGGGACCGTTATTCGGCGCGGGGCAGGATCCGCTCAGCCAGTTCCAGGACCGCCCGCAGAGCGGGGCTGGAGTTGTCCCGCCGCCAGGCCATGCGCAGTTCCACCGGAATCGTCTTGTCCAGCAGTTTCACGAACCGCACATGGGGATCGGTGACCGCCTCGGCCACCGAGGACAGGGTGAGCGTGCAGCCCACCTCCGCCGCCACCAGCGAGAGGGCAGTCCAGGAATCCGGGACGATCTGGACGATGTCCAGCTCGAACCCGGCGGCGTGCGTCAGGCGGCGAAGCCGGTCGTTGAGCACGGCCCCCGCATGCGGCGGCAGCGACACAAACGTGTCCCCCTGGAAGTCAGCCATCCGGACCTCCCCGGCGTCGGCCAGGCGGTGGCTCGCCGGGACGGCCACCACGAGGTCCTCGGCCGCCAGCAGCCGCGTTTCAATACCGGCAGCAATGTAGTCCCAGCGTCCCAACGCGATGTCCATGTCGCCGCTCAGGACACGGTCCATGGCAGGTTGCGCGAAGTTCTGGCTGAAGAGCTCGATCTGGATTCCGGGGTGGTCGCGCCGGACCTCCCGGGCGAGCCGGCCCACCAGGGTGTGGGTGGAGGCGCCGGCATAGGCCACCCGGACACGCCCGACTTCTCCTTTGTCCGCGGCGTGGACCGCGATGCCGGCCCGGCGCGTGGCATCAATGATCTCCGTCGCCGGTCCGATGAACGCTTCTCCGGCGCCCGTCAGCTTGACGCTGCGGGTGCTCCGGTCGAAAAGCCGGGTTCCCAGCTCACGCTCCAGCTGTTGGATACTGCGGCTGACCGGAGGCTGCGCCATGTGCAGCTTCTCTGCTGCGCGGCCGAAATGCAGCTCCTCCGCGACGGCCAGGAAGGCGCGGATCTGTTGGATCTCCATTCACCCGATTATTGCACCTGATGCAACAAAAGGGCCATCAATAAGTATTGGACGGACAGCAATGCCGTCCGTCATGGTGGATGGAGTACCTATGCGAGGAGCCCATCGATGGACAGCCAACACTCCCCCACTTCTGAGCCCTCGGCATTCGGCCGCAGTTCAGATGGCCCGCTCAGCGGTATCCTGATCGCAGATTTCGGCAGGGTGCTGGCCGGACCCTACTGCACCATGCTGCTGGCCGACCTCGGGGCAACCGTGATCAAGATTGAGAGCCCCGCCGGCGACGAGACCCGGGCCTGGCGCCCGCCCACCCGTGGAAATGACTCGACATATTTCCTCTCGATCAACCGCAACAAGACCTCGATCAAGCTCGATCTCCGCGATCCGGACGACCGCAGGACGGCCCAGCGCATTGCGGAACGTGCCGACGTCGTCGTCGAGAATTTCAAGCCGGGCGATCTGGTGCGCTACGGGCTGGACTACGACACCGTCGCGGCCACCAACAAGGACGTTGTCTACGCCTCGATCACGGGCTTTGGGACCGCCGGCGGCGCCCAGCTCCCCGGCTACGACCTGCTGATCCAGGCGCTCTCCGGGCTTATGGACCTCACCGGAGCGCCGGACACCGAACCTTTCCGCTCAGGAGTGGCGGTGTTCGACGTCATCACCGGCCTGCACGCCTGCATCGGCATCCTCGCCGCCCTCCGGCACCGGGACCGCATTGGGGAAGGCCAGCTGGTGGAAATGAACCTGATGTCCTCGGCACTCTCCGGCATGGTGAACCAGACTGCAGCCGTTGTGCTGGGCGGCGCCGCCCCGGTCAGGCTCGGCAACGAACACCCGAGCATCTACCCTTACGAGCCTTTCGACACGGGCGACGGGAAGCTCGTCATTGCGATCGGCAACGATTCCCAGTACCGCACCTTCTGCGCCGCGATCGGCCGGCCGGAGCTGGCCGTGGATCCGCGGTTCGAGAAGGCGCCGCTGCGCAGCGCCAACCGCACGGAACTGCGTCCGCCCCTGGTGGAGTGCCTCTCGACCCGGGCCGCTTCCGAATGGTTCGACATCCTCACGGAAGCGAAGCTTCCGTGTGCGCCGATCCAGGACTTGCGCGCCGGGATCGACTTCGCCGAGAGCATCGGCCTGGAGCCCGTCGTGACGGTGGGGCAGGGTGAACGCGCCCAGCCCGGGGTGCGCAACCCCATCCGGCTGTCCAAGACTCCCGTGAGCTACGACCTGACCCCGCCTGATCTGGACAGCGGCGCGGATCTGGTCCGCGCCTGGCTCGGCGACGACGAACACCCCATGGCAGGCGCCGTGACTGGCACTGCCGCACAATCCCCTGAGGAGCACTGATGACCACCGCAACGGACCTGTCCGTCAATTCCGACTTCTACGCCCTGGACGACTATCTCAACGACTCCGACCGGGCACTGATCGCCCGCGTCCGTTCCTTTGTCGAACAGGACGTCACCCCCATCATCAACGAATACTGGGAGAAAGCGGACTTCCCGTACCAGCTGGTACCGAAGTTCGCAGAGCTGGGCATCATCGGAACGGCTATCAACGGCTACGGCTGCCCGGGGCTGACACGGCTCCAGACCGGTCTCGTCGCGATGGAGCTCTCGCGCGGAGACGGGAGCATCAACACCTTCAACGCCGTCCATTCCGGACTGGCAATGGGCAGCATCAACCTGCTCGGCAGCGAAGAGCAGAAGCAGCGCTGGCTGCCGGCGATGGCCAGACTGGAAAAGCTGGGCGCGTTCGCCCTGACGGAACCGGACCACGGCTCCGACTCGGTGGCCCTGGAAACCTCCGCGCGGCTGGACGGTGACCACTACGTCATCAACGGCTCCAAGCGCTGGATCGGGCTGGGCCACGTGGCGGACCTCGTCATCATCTGGGCCCGCGACGCCGCCGACCAGAAGGTGAAGGCTTTCGTTCTGGAAAAGAACGACGACGGCACTTACCCCGCCGGCTACCAGGCCGAAGCCATCACGGGAAAGATGGCCAAGCGGGCTATCCAGCAGGCACAGATCGAGATCGACGGCCTGCGGATCCCCGCCGGCAACCTGCTGGCCAAGTCCCGGTCCTTCCGCGACGTCGGAGCGGTGCTGAACACCACCCGAAGCACTGTGGCCTGGGAATCGCTCGGCCACGCCACCGCGGCCTATGAGATGGCGGTCAAATACGCCCGGGAACGCGTCCAGTTCGGCCGCCCGATTGCCAGCTACCAGCTGGTGCAGAACAAACTCGCCAATATGCTTGCGGACCTCACGGCCATGCAGCTGATCTGCTTCCGCACTGCGGCGTTGCAGGACGAGGGCCGGCTCAGCAACGAGCAGGCGTCCCTGGCCAAGATGTTTACCGGGGACAAGGCGCGAACCCTGTGCCGGGACGCCCGGGACATGTTCGGCGGGAACGGAATCCTGCTGGAACACCACGTGGCACGCCACCTGACGGACATGGAAGTGGTGCACACCTACGAAGGCACCGACTCCATCCAGTCGCTGATCCTGGGGCGTGAGATCACCGGAGTCTCGGCTTTCTCCTGACGCCCCATCCGGCGCGGTTCGAAACCAGCCGCCGCGGAGTTCCCCGGCAAGCACGTGCCGGACACCAAAGCACGGCCATCCCATCAGATGGCCGTGCTTTTCCGTTGGGAATCCATTGCGGCGCCCTCCACTCCCATGCTGTTCCAGATCGGCACACTCGCGGGCCGGCCCGTGCTGCTCGTCGGATTCAGCGGGGGTGCAGCCTTCGCCGGCGGGCTGATACTTGACGATCCGCAGCGCTACTCCGGAGCGGCTATTTTGTATGGCACATTGCCGTTCGACGCCGGGGTCCCTGTCACGCCGGAACGGCTGGCCGGCCTTCCGGTTTTCGTCGCCCAGGGCGACCAGGACACGGTGATCCCCGCAGAGCTGCTGGCCCGCACCTGGCGATACCTGCAGACGGAATCCGCCGCCCGCACCCGCGCCCGCCGCGATCCCGGAGGGCACCGCATTACGGAACAGACACTGGGCGAACTCGGGGACTGGATCCACGAGACCTCGCCCTTCCCTGAAGCCGTCGAGGCCCGCCGCCCCTGAGCCAGATGGGCCAACGCCGACAGCTTCCGCGCATCCCTTTCCCAAATACTTGACGCTTCAACTTTTTAGGAATACGTTAGTTGTAGCTTCAACTAACGCTCTCCCAGTAGAACAGAATCTGATGAAAACCCTCCTGGCCCGCATATTCGGAAAGAAGACTCCAATGACGAACCTCACCATCATCGGCAACGGCAGCATGGCCCGCGGCATCGCAACCCGTGCCCTCGCCGGCGGCCAGACCGTCGAGATCCTCGGACAGGACGCCGCCAAGGCGCAGGAACTGGCCGCCGAGCTCGGCGCCGGCGTCACCTTCGGCACCACAGTTGACGCTCCTCAGGGCGACATCGTGGTCCTGGCCGTCCCGTTCGACGCCGCGAAGTCCATTGTCAGGGCCTATGGCGATGCTTTGGCCGGCAAGACCGTCGTGGACATTACCAACCCGGTGAACTTCGAGACCTTCGATTCCCTGGTCATTGAGCCCGGGAACTCCGCCGCCGAGGAAATCGCGAAGCTTGCCCCCGCTGGCGCCCATGTTGTCAAGGCCTTCAACACGACCTTCGCCGGCACCCTGGTGGCCGGCGAGTCAGGCGGACAGCCGCTGGACGTCTTCATCGCCGGCGACAATGCAGCAGCCAACGCTGCTGTCAGCACCTTCGTCGGCGCAGGCGGAATGCGCCCCCTGGTGGTCGGTCCGCTCAAGCGCGCCCGCGAACTGGAAGGCTTCCAGTTCGTCCTCATGACCATGCAGGCCAACCCGGAGTTCGCCGACTTCAACTGGGACACAGGACTCCAGGTCACCAAGTAGTAGTAACCGGCTGCTGGCAGCCGCCGGAACCAGGAGCACGACGGCGGGAAGTTTCCCGCCGTCGTGCTCCTTCGTTTGCCGCTGGCGAGCCCCTCCCGCCGCGCGGAATGCTGCCAATGGAGGGCAAAGCCGCCGTACTTCCCTACTGACAGGCCAAGCAGGCGTCGGATAAAATCGGGGTCCCACGGTCCATCAACCGACGCCCCGACGGTTCGGCAAGACCAACAGATCGCCGGGCTGAGCAGAGAGGCCAGCCATGGACTTCGTCCCCGCCACCGGGCAACCGCTGGATCCTTTTCCCCAGTACGAGCGGATGAGGGAATCCACACCAGTCTTTCTCGACGGGCAGTCGGGAAGTTGGCATGTTTTCCGGTACGACGACGTGCAGCGGGTGCTGTCCGAGCACGCCAGGTTTTCCTCGCGAATGGGCGGCGACGAGTCGTCCGAGGCAGGTCACTTGTTCGCGTCGAGCCTGATCACGACAGACCCGCCGCGGCACCGGCAGCTACGCTCGCTGGTCACCCAGGCCTTCACGCCGAAAGCTGTGGATGCGCTTGCTCCCCGCATATCGGAGCTCACTGCCGCGCTTCTTGAGGAGATCACTTCCCGCGGAACAGCGGACCTGATCGAGGCGCTGGCGTACCCGCTGCCGGTCATCGTGATCTCGGAACTGATGGGGATTCCCGCGGAGGACCGTGACCGCTTCAAGCGGTGGTCCGATGTGATCGTGAGCCAGACGAGGACCGGGGCGGCGACTGAGGACCACCAGGCCGCGAACCAGGAGATGACCGGGTACTTCCTGGACCTGATCGAACAGCGGCGGAGCCGGCCAGGCGATGATTTGATCAGCAACCTGCTTGCCGCCGAGATTGACGGGCAGAAGCTGAGCGTGGCTGAACTGCTGGGCTTCTGCGCCCTGCTGCTCGTCGCGGGCAATGAGACAACCACCAATCTGATCGGCAACGCAGTTCTTTGTTTCACCGAAGTGCCCGGCACCATCGATCGGTTGGTGCAGGAGCCAGAACTGCTTCCCCAGGCCATAGAAGAAGTGCTCCGCTTTCGCTCCCCCGTCCAGTCCATGTACCGGGTGACCGTTGCTGACACCACCCTGGGCGACGTCCAGATTCCGGCCGGGGCCCCGGTGGTGGCCTGGATCGGCTCCGCGAACCGAGACGAGCGGCAGTTCGAGCGGCCCGCCCAGTTCGACGTCGACCGCGGCCAGATCCGGCATCTGGCCTTCGGCCACGGCATTCACTTCTGCCTTGGTGCCCCGCTGGCACGGCTCGAAGCACGGATCGCGCTGGAGGCCACCCTGACCCGACTGCCCGGACTGGCCCTCGCCCCGGGAGCCCAGCTGGAACGGATGGACAGCACCATCGTCTACGGCGTGAAGTCGCTTCCGGTCAGCTGGAACGCGGCCTGAATGAACCCGTCGAAGACGCCGGCCGAGATCCTTGATATTGCCGGCGCCGAGGTGAGCATCTCCAGTCCGGACAAGGTGGTGTTTCCCGAGCCCGGGCTGACGAAGCTCGATGTGGTCCGCTACTACCTCGCCGTCGCGGATGGTGCGCTGCGTGGCGCCGGCGGACGGCCCATGGTGCTCAAGCGCTTCCCGAAGGGGATCGGCGCTGAGCCGTTCTTCCAAAAGCGTGTGCCGGAAAACCATCCCGGCTTCGTCGACACGGCGACGCTGCACTATGCGTCGGGGACTTCAGCCGAGGAGGCCGTCATCCGGGATGCTGCGGGCTTGGCGTGGGTGGTGAATCTGGGATGCCTGGACCTCAACCCGCACCCCGTGCGCGCCGAGGATCTGGAGCACCCCGACGAGCTCCGGGTCGACCTCGACCCGATGCCGGGGGTCGACTGGAAGCAGATCGTCGACGTCGCCTATGTCGCACGGGAGGTGCTTGAGGAAGTCGGACTTGTGGGGTGGCCCAAGACGAGCGGTTCGCGGGGACTCCACATCCTGGTGCGCATCGCGCCCCGGTGGTCGTACCGCGACGTGCGGCTCGCCGCCGAGACACTCGCCCGCGAGGTCGAAAACCGCGCTCCGGGCCTCGCCACCGCGCGGTGGTGGAAAGAGGAGCGCGGGGAGAGTGTGTTCGTCGACTTCAACCAGAACGCCAAAGACCGCACCGTGGCATCGGCGTATTCGATCCGGCCCCTGCCCGACGCCCGGGTCTCGACTCCGCTCACTTGGGCCGAGGTCACCTCCACCCGGCCGGAACAATTCACCGTGCTCACGGTTCCCGAGCGGTTCGCCGACGTGGGCGACCCCCACTCCGGCATTGACGACGCGGCCGGTTCGCTCGACGGCCTGCTCGCTTTGGCTGCCGAACTCGGCCCCGCCGAGAAGCCGCCGCGCGGCGGCGACGGCGCGGGCCGCCGGAAGTCGGTGATGCCGCTGATCGAGGTGGCACGTACCAAGACCAAGCCCGAGGCGCTTGCGGCGCTCGACGAATGGAAGACCACGCATGCGGGCCTCGTCCCTGCTCTGCATCCGGCCGACATACTCGTCGACGGAATGCGCGGATCGAGTTCCCTCTGGTACCGGGTGCGGGTGAACCTGCAGCACGTCCCCGAAAATCAACGTCCGCCTCAGGAAGACCTCATCGCTGACTACAACCCCTGGGCGGGCAAGGAGTGGCCGGGGCGCACCGGGCCCTGACACCACCGGGTCCGACATACTGGTTACATGCAGGCTACGACGGTGTTGGTCGAGGGCGAGAGTGACCGGCTGGCGGTCGAGACGCTGGCTATTCGCCGTGGCCTTGACCTGACAGCCTTGCGGGTGTCGGTCGTGCCGATGGGAGGTGCGACCAGCATCGTCCGGTTCCTCGACTACTACGGCCCGAATGGCGCGGGCCACCGGTTGTTCGGCCTGTGCGATGAGGGCGAATCCCGTGGCATCGCCCGCGCGCTCGGCCGTGCAGGTATCGGGCCCGGTCCGCTGGCTGAGCTTGGGTTCCATGTCTGTCGTGCCGATCTAGAGGACGAACTCATCCGCTGCCTGGGGATCGACGCTGTGCTCAACGTCATCGCGGCTCAAGGCGAGCTCGCGTCGTTTCGGCTCCTGCAACGCCAGCCGTCACTGCGGGAGCGGCCTGTAACGGAGCAGTTGCAACGGTTCTTCGGAGGACGCAGCGGCAACAAGGTCCGGTACGCCCCGCTGCTGGTCGACGCACTGCCGGCCGGGCATGCGCCTCCGCCGCTCGCCCGGCTCGTTGCATCATTGGTCGTGTGATCGCCCGGCTCGGCTCCGGAAAATGGCCTGCCGCTCCATCCTTGACCTGCCCGAGGTCAGCGGCCGGCGCCCACCGGAAGGGGCGTTGATAACGCGGCGTCCGGCCACTACCGTTACGTGACGTGGACGTGACTTTCAGCGCGGATGTGTTCGAATGGCGTGGCCCCGCGCCCTTCTACTGGGTGTCGCCGCCCGCGGACGTATGTGACTACCTGCGGGCGGAGGCAGCAGCCGTCACCTACGGGTGGGGAGCCATCCCGGTGTGCGTTCGGATCGGCGGCACCGTATGGGAGACCTCGTTGCTGCCGCGCAACGGCGGGTACGTGCTGCCGATGAAAAAGGCGGTCCGCACACAGGAACATTTTGGCGGCGGCGACACCGTGACGGTGGCCATGAGCGTGGCTCCCCGCGGGGGTCGGGCCGCCAATGGCACCGGCCCAACCGTGTGAGGCACCGGCGGAAAGCACCAAGACCTGATCCCTGACAGTTCACCTGCCGGCCATGGGCAGTTCGATGCGAGTGCACAAAGTTTCGAGAGCCTAGGTGGGCGTGACCGGCACTTGCCGGTTCGGAACAGGAAGAGGTTTTACATGCGCCGCACAGAACGCGTGCTCGGGATCGTCACGGGGTTGGCAGTGGCCGCCCTGAGTGCCTTCACCGCACCGGCCGCGCAGGCCGCCCAGAGCATGGCACAGGGCAACGGGCCTCATTCCACCGTCCAGGTCATCGCCCACCGGGGATCCAGTGGCGCAGCCCCCGAAAACACCCTCGCAGCCGTTGAACTCGCGCTGCAGCAGGACGCCGACGTGGTCGAGAACGACATCCAGCGCACCGCCGACGGCGCCCTTGTGATCGTTCACGACACGACTTTGGCCCGCACCACCGACGTCGAGACTGTCTTTCCCGACCGGGCACCGTGGAACGTCCGCGACTTCACCCTCGCCGAGATCAAGAAGCTCGACGCCGGCTCGTGGTTCGCGCCCGAGTTCGCCGGCCAGCGCGTGCCGACGCTCGCGGAGTGGGCGCACGCCGTCGGCCGTCAAACAGGCATGCTGCTGGAGGTCAAGTCGCCCGAGCTCTACCCAGGCATTGAGATCGATGTCGACAGGGAACTGCGAGCCCTTCCCGAATTCACCCAAGCCCTCCGGCACGGCCGGGTAATGATGCAGTCCTTCAACCACGAGTGGCTGCGCGCATACGATGCTTTAGCGGTCGACGTGCCGGTCGGTCTGCTCTTCGCCGGCGGCCCGCCGTCCGAGGCGCAACTCGCCGACGCCGCCACCTGGGCGCAGGCTGCCAACCCGGCACTCGGCGACATCACGCAAAACACCGTCGCGATGATCCATGGCTACGGCCTGAAGACGTACACCTGGACCGTGAACGGCGGCCAGGACATGCGCCGCGCCATTAATTGGGGCGTCGACGGGGTCATCACCAACTACCCACAGGTGTTGCGCGACATCATCTAGATTCGGCGCTGACACTTGCGGCTTAACAAGTCCGGTGCCGGCTTCGAGGAAGGCTCCGTCCGTATCGGACGGAGCCTTCCTTGGCACTTCCTCCCCCGCGTTCGCGGTGCCCTTCCAGCGGAGGATGACACCATGGGGACATGACTCCTGCTCCAGGCGTATCCAGCTTCTTCCGGCGTCCCCAGCCCATCAAACCCAAAGCGGGTCAGGAATCGGTGTGGGACTACCCGCGGCCGCCAAGGGTCGAGCCGCGATCCGAACGGGTCATCGTGCGGCTGGGCGGGCAGGTGATTGCCGACACCACCGAGGCAGTGCGCGTCCTGGAGACGAGTCATCCGCCTGTCTACTACTTGCCATTGAGTGCATTCCCTCCCGGTGTACTCGTCCCGGTCGAGGGCACCAGCTTCTGCGAGTTCAAGGGAGAAGCGCAGTACTTCGACGTCGTTGCCGGCGGAGTCGTTGTTCCCCGTGCCGGGTGGACTTATCCAAATCCGGCGCCGGGGTTCGAGTCGCTCAGTAGCCGGGTGGCCCTCTACCCGCGTCACATGGACTCCTGCGAGGTCGACGGCGAACTGGTGACTTTCCAGGACGGTGACTTCTACGGCGGTTGGATCACCGGGCAGGTCGTTGGTCCGTTCAAGGGCGGCCCGGGCACGGCCGGGTGGTGAGCACACCGCCCTAGCGCCGGCAAGACTGGCACGTCCTCCCGCTGGCGGCCGCCCCGTCGCSGGGGCGSCCGCCAGGTTCAGTGAGCTGTTAGTGCTCCGCTTCTGCGGCAGCCTTCTTGGCGTTTTTCTCGGCGTCCTTCTCGGCCCGCAGAGTCTCTGTCTCGTGCTGTTCCTCGGCTTTTTCCTGGCGGATGACCGCTGCGAAGAGCTTCTCCATCTCCTTGGCCACGCCGGCGGCTGAGGCCGGGTTCTGACCGGTCACCAGCCGGTCGTCGACCACAACCTTTTCCTCGAAGACACCAGCGGAGACGTGGGTGGCGCCCTGTTCCTCGAGCCGGTCTGCCAAAAAGAACGGGATGACCTTGTCCTTTCCCGCGGCAACTTCCTCGTCGTTGGTGAAGGCGGCGACCTTCCGGCCCTCGACCAGGCGAAGCCCGTTCTCCAGTTCCACGTTCAGCAGGCCGGCCGGTCCGTGGCAGACCGCGCCCACCAAGCCGCCGGCGTTGTAGACGCTCGCCACCAGATGCTGCAAGCCTTCGCTGTCGGGGAAGTCCCACATGGTGCCGTGCCCGCCCACGAGATAGACGGCGTCGTACTGGTCGGGATCAACGACTTCGACGCGGGCAGTGTTGTAGAGACCTGCGCTCGTGGTCTCGTCCTCCGTGAAGGCGACCTGGAGAGGATCTTCCGAGTCCACCTCGTCGCGCGGGGGCTGGCCGCCCTGGATGGACGCGAAGTCGACGAAATGCCCGGAATCCTTGAAGACCTTCCAGGGATGGGCAGCCTCGGCCACGTTGTAGCCGGTCCTCTCCCCTGTATCGCCGATCTCGGAAACGCTGGTCAGTACCATGAGGATTTTCTTCATGAAATGCTCCTTTCGTCCGACTTCCACCCTACGCCCAGCCCAATTTCCCGACTGGATGCTGCCGTGGCCTTCGGCCGGCGCACCCCTGGCGCGCTCCTGCTTGCAGTTCTTCTGCGGCGGCCGACCATATCCGTGCCGGCGCCGGAAGAGGCGTTCCGAGGGTTACGCGAATTTGCCTGGGCGAACCATCAGACTCTGCACGACACGGCAACGCACGTCATCAACCGGACGTCATCAACCGCACGCTCAGTCTGTAGCCCGGCGGGGTGGGCGAATGGCCCACCGTCAAAGCTCTCGATAGTAGTACAACATGGGGTCCGTCTGATTGGGTTCGGTGCTGGTGAACCCGCGTACTTCATAGAACCGGCGTGCGTCGGTGTCCTCGCCGTCGACGTTTATTTCCATTAGCTCGCCGCCCCGGTCTCGAACCAAGTCACACGCTGCATCCAAAAGTGCGCTGCCCAGGCGACGGCCGCGCAGGCCTGGACGGACGTAGAGCTCGTCGAGGATCGCGACCGGACCTGGGTACCAGACGTTGGGCCGGAAACTAAGCACGGCAAGACCGCCTGCTGGCTCGCCGATGAGCAGCACGACCACGTCGTCCCCCGCCAAGAGCAGTCCCAGCCGCGCTCGAAGCTCGTCCGGGTCCGGCGTCGGAGTCGAAAACTCGCTGTTGAAAGCATGAAGCAACCGGGCAACGGCAGCGGCGTCGGCCGGCGTCGCCCGCCGCGGCCTCTGGACGCCGGCCGAATCGTCGGGGGTCATGTCTTCATCATGAGGAGCAGGCGAGGCGAAGTCCACCATGACCGCGCACAATCGGTGGACCCCCGCCTGCCGGTTTCCCGCTGACTCCTGGTTCGAGAGGAAACCCGTTTGCGTTTCCGGTTTAGGAGTTTGGCGGGGTTTCTCCGGTCCGTAGCTCGTCGCCGTGGGCGATGACCGCGTAGATGATCAGCACGTCGATGGCGATGACGATCAGGGACCACCATGGCTGCGCCGGAATGAGCATCAGTTGGACGACCGCGCTGACGCCCGCAAGGACGACAGCAACGACTCGAGCCCACGTTGCACCGGAGAAGAGCGCGACCGCGGTGAGGATCAAAAGCACCCCAAGGGCCAGATTCCACCAGCCCCATCCCTTGGCATCGAAGAGGAAAAGAGCGTTAGGCGTGGACAAATAGTAGCTGTCGGGCCCTGTGAGCGCGACGAGGCCTTGAAGGCCGCTGAAAACGCCATTGATTATCAGAATGACTCCGGCGAAACGGACCCAACCGGTCCAGCCAGTCGAAGCGACAGGATGATGGGCAGTACTCATTTTGCCGACCTCTTTCCGTTGAATGCTCTGTCGTCGGCCTCAGGGTCGGCGCAGTCGTGTCGTGAAGCCCCGTACCGATTCCGGTTATGTTCCTCGCAGTCCGGGCCGGTCAACCTAGATCTGAAGGTCCTCCGCTACTCCATCCTGCGCCTCGGTGAAATGCGGCACCTCATCCGCTCCGGGGGATCTCAGACCAAGATATTGATCTAGCAGGCCCATCGCTCACCATTGCGTAGCAGGAGGAACGAGCTGCCGCCGAGCACGGCGGTGACTAAGCTGGCTGCAATTGCGACGAAAGGTCCCCGTCGCAGGAATGGTTCCTCAATAGCGTCACGGCGCAGGTGGGACCGGTTGGTTCCGACCATCACGGTGGCATCCCAGCGGACGATGGCACCATGGGGACATGACTCCTGCTCACGGTGTATCCGGCTTCTTCCGGCGCGCCCCCAGCCCATCAAACCCAAGGCTGGTCAAGAATCGGTGTGGGACTACCCGCGGCCGCCGCGCAAGATGGCGACTTCTATGGCGGTTGGATCACCAGGCAGATCGTTGGTCCGTTCAAGGGTGGCCCGGTCACGGCCGGGTGGTGAGCACAGCGCTCTTGCGCCTGGCGCCGCAGGCCTGAAAAGCAGTGCCGCCGCCGGGCCCGGCCGGGGCCGCCGCGGGCTCTTGACGCGGCCCGGGCCACGAGGGTAGACAAAGGCCATGCTGGTGTCGTCGCGGGGGCCAGGACCGCAAATCAAACGCGGGCTGCGCGGGGACCGTCATTGTGACCCAGGGCGGATCAGCGAAGTGAGGTGTGAGCGATGACCGGATTAGCTGCCCTGCGCTTCGCGGCGCTCGGCTGGGCAGGCTTCATCGCCGCGGAAGCGGGGATTGCGGACGATTGGGGGTATTACTTCGGGGTCTTCGTGATTGTGCTGGCCCAGTGCGCCGGTGTCCCGCTTCCCGCCGTGGCCGTACTGCTTGGGGCCTACGCCTCGGCGCGCCACGGAGATCTGAACCTTCCTGCCGTTATCGCGGTCGGCAGCCTGGGCGCCATCCTCGGGAGCACTATTGGCTACATACTTGGGCGGGTGGGAGGCCGTCCGTTGATGCTGCGACTTGCACGGCGCTTCCACGCAGACGAGAACCGCATTGCCCAACTGGAGTCGTTCTTCGACCGGCACGGCGGCACAGCCCTGTTCTTCGGCCGCTGGGTCATTGTAGTGCGGCTTTGGGGCGCCATTGCCGCGGGGGCCGCGAAGATGCCGTGGCCCAAGTTCCTGCTGTGGACCATCCCAGGGTGTATTGCCTGGGTCGCCAGCCTCAGCGTTCTCGCCTATCTGGCCGGGGCAGTTGCCCATGCGATCGGTGACGCTCTCGACATCGGCGGCTGGGTGCTGGTCCCCATCGTGGCGCTTGGCCTGGTGTTTGTCTGGCGCCGGCGCAGACGCCGGAAGCTCAAGTCAGCGGAAGGGGCAGGGGACGGCGTGCCCGACGCCGAATAAAGGCCGGGGCTTCATTGTCCTGCCGGGATCAACGTCGGCCCCCGCCCTGAACGCTAGTCCCCGGCGTTGAGGCGTCCTGCTGCGATGGTGGCGAGGTCGTCACGGAACAGTTCGGGCTCACTCTCCGTGTGGAAGTCCACAAGGTCTTCGGCCGCGTCGAGGGATTCCCCTGAGTCTGGAGTGAGGGCGGCGAAGACGGTGGTGAGCTCGTCTTGTTCCGGTCCCAAGTCTGCAATGAGTTCGATCGTTTTGTGGTTGGCGGCGTCAATGTGAAGGCTGTCGATGAGGATCCGGGCGATTTGGTCCGGGGAGAATGCCGGCGGCGCGGGCCTGGCCGCGCACGAGCGCCCGCACCATGTAGCCCTGTTGCAGCGCCGCGGCCACGGCGTAGCGGCCGATGCTTCCGGTGGCACCGACAATCAGAACAGTGGACGGACGGCGGCTCATTTCTTCTGCTTGACTGTGGCCCTTGTCGTTTCACCCTGGGTGGCGGCCCAACTGGCCAGTACTTTCAGCGCGTCCTCGGAGGGTGTGCCGGGATCTGCTGTGTACACATTGATACGCAGTCCCGGGTCTGCGGGGAGTTCCAACGCTTCAAAGCTCAAGTCCAGATCCCCGACGATCGGGTGGTGGAGCCGTTTGCGGCCGGCACGGTGATACTTCACGTCGTGCCGGGCCCACCGGGCGCGGAACTCCTCGCTTCGGGTTGAGAGTTCACCGATCAGGTCTGTGAGGTCCTTGTCGTACGGGTTCTTCCCGGCTGTGGACCGCAGGACGGCGACGATGTCATCCGCCGCCCGTTCCCAATCGGCGAAGAACTCCCGCGCTTTCGGGTTCAGGAAGGTGAACCGTGCACTGTTCGGCGGGGTGTTCTGTTCGGCCATCAAGTCCAGATACAGGGCACGGCCCAATTCGTTGGCAGCGAGGACATCACCGCGGTCGTTGCGGACCCAGGCCGGCGCCGTCGTGATCGCCTCGATGACGCGTTGCACACTCGGCCGCACTGTCTGCGGACTGCGCTTGCGCCGCACCCGTGGGGAGGCTGTGGCCGCGCGGGCCAGGTCAAATAGGTGGGCCGTTTCGGCGTCGTCAAGCTTCAGGGCCCGCCCGAGGGCTTCGAGGACGCTGTCCGAGGCGCCGGAGAGGTTTCCCCGCTCCAACCGGATGTAGTAGTCGATGCTCATTCCGGCGAGCATGGCGACTTCCTCGCGTCGCAGCCCGGCAACGCGCCGGTTGCCTCCATAGACCGGCAGGCCGGCTTCATCCGGGGTGATCCTTGCGCGCCGGGAGGTCAGGAATTTCCGCACGTCGTCGCTGTGTGTCATGGCTTCCACGCTACCCGCGGCCGCTGGCGCGAGGGAGGCACTGCCATTACCCGGAACGGCCGTGACTCCCGGCCCGTGCGGAATCGGGGTTGCATTGAAAGCATGAAACCTGAACCCACAACCGCTCCCCACCGGCAGCGATCTTGGCGATCATCCTCGTCAGCTACTTCATGATCCTGCTGGACAACTCGGTCATCTTCACCGCCCTGCCGAGCCTGCACGCTGACCTGCGGCTGAGCACCGGTGAGCTGTCCTGGGTTCAGGATTCGTACACGCTGGTCTTTGGCGGCCTGCTGCTCCTCGGCGCCTGGGCAGGAGACCTTCTCGGACGCCGGCGGGTCTTCGTCGTCGGGCTGGTCCGTGTCGGCGTCGACTCCGGCTATCTGGCCGGTGTGGCCCTGCCGATGGTCCTCATTAGCGCGGGCCAGGGCATCGCGTTGCCCGCGGCGCGGCCTGTGGAACTGGCCGAGACGCCAGCTGAACCGCCAAACCCGAAGGGGGCCCTGTCAGTACCCTGATCGGCCGTGACTCCCACGAAGTACGTGACCGGAGTTGACTGGAATATCCGACAACCGAGTAAGGAATTTCACCATGCGAGCAACACTGATGTACGGCGCCGGCGACGTGCGCGTCGAAACCGTTCCGGCCGGCTACCAGGCCATGGCCCGCCGCGAAGCGCTCAAAGTGCTCGACCGCCCGTAAGCGAAGGAACAGGACAAACCATGAACATCACACTCAACAACGGGGTCATCATGCCCGCTATCGGGCTCGGCGTCTTCCAAAGCGCCCCCGAACTGACAACCGCCGCCGTCGAGGCCGCGCTGGCCACCGGCTACCGGCACATCGACACCGCAGCCGCCTATGGCAACGAGCGGGAAGTCGGGCAGGGGATCCGCACCTCCGGCCTTGACCGTGCCGAGGTGTTCATCGAGACCAAGGTCTGGGTCAGTGACTACGGCTACGACCAGACACTGCGTGCTTGGGATAAGGCGACCGGCAAACTCCGCGTCGACTATCTGGACCTGCTCATCCTGCACCAGCCCGCCCCCGACCGGTTCGAAAAGACCATCGCCGCCTATAAGGCGCTGGAGGCGCTGCTTGCTGACGGACGGGTGCGGGCGATCGGTGTCAGCAACTTCATGCCGCACCACCTGCAGCAGCTGCTCGACGCGACCGACGTCGTCCCGGCCGTAAACCAGATCGAACTACACCCGTACTTCACCCAGCCCGACGTCCAGGCCGCCGATGCCCGGAACGGGATCCTTACCCAGGCCTGGTCACCGATCGGCGGGATCACCTTTTACCCAGGGTGGGGCGAGGAGCGGCGCAACGTCATGGAAGACCCCACAATCGCCGCCATCGCGCAGGCCCACGGGAAGAGTCCGGCGCAGGTCATGCTCCGCTGGCACCTGCAGCTCGGCCGCTCAGCCATACCGAAATCCACGAAACCGGCACGCATCGCCGAAAACTTCGACGTGTTCACCTTCGAACTCAGTGCCGTCGAGCTCGCCGCCATCGACGCGCTCGACACCGGAATGCGCAACGGCCCGGACCCGGACCAGGCCCGCGAAGAGCGCTTCGCCATGGTCATCCCCGAAGCCTAAGACAGAAACAAGGAGTCATCATGGAATACCGTCCCCTCGGCCGCACCGGTGTGCAGGTCAGTCCCTTGTGCCTGGGCGCGATGATGTTCGGCCCCTGGGGCAACAAGGACACCGCCGATTCCATCCGCATCATCCACCATGCCCTCGACGCGGGCATCAACTTCATCGACACTGCCGACGTCTACTCCGGCGGGGCGTCCGAGGAAATCGTCGGGCAGGCACTGGAGGGCCGGCGCGATGACGTGTTCCTCGCGACGAAGTTCTTCATGCCCATGAGCGAAGACCCCAACCAGCGCGGCGGATCCCGCCGCTGGATCATCCGCGAAGTCGAAAACTCCCTCCGCCGCCTGAACACGGACTACATCGACCTCTACCAGGTCCACCGGCCCAGCCCGGACACCGACATCGAGGAGACGCTCGGTGCCCTCACCGACCTCGTCCGCCAAGGCAAGGTCCGCTACATCGGTTCGTCGTCGTACTCGGGATCCCAGATTGTGGAGGCCCAATGGGCCTCCCGGGAACGCAACCTGGAGCGGTTCGTCACCGAGCAGCCGCCCTACTCGGTCCTGGTCCGCGGCATCGAGGAAGACATCCTCCCGACAGTGCAACGCCACGGCATGGGGACCCTCACCTACAGCCCGCTCAGCGGCGGGTGGCTCTCAGGGCGCTGGCGCAAAGACTCGGCGTCCGCACCCACGTCGTCAGCCCGCCCGAGCGCGCGGTTCGATATGACAAGTCCGGCCAACCAGCGAAAACTCGACATCGTTGAAGACCTCGCCCAGCTCGCCGAACAAACCGGGCTGACGCTCATCGAACTGGCCATCGCGTTCGTGATCCACCACCCGGGCGTCACGGCAGCGATCGTGGGACCGCGCACCATGGAACAGCTCGAGTCGTACCTGCCCGCCGCGGACATCAGGCTGGGTGCCGACGTGCTGGACCGCATCGACCAACTCGTCGCCCCCGGCGTGACCGTCAACCCCGACGACAACAGCTACGGCGCGCACGAGCTCACGCCCCAGGCACGACGGCGGTGACCGACGTGACCACGCCGGACGCCAGCCTTGCCGACGACTTCACATCAGTGTCCACATTGAAGGAAGGAACTTCATGACTGACCAGCCCAAACAGCTAGCCATCACGCATGTCACGCTCTACGCCGGCTGGCCCAAGGGCATGTCGGCAATGGGCGTGGCCAGGCAGCTCTGCACAGACAACAAATAGTAAGGAAGACCATGAATATCGAACCTTCAGCGCCGACCACCAAGAACCCGGCGGCCCAGTTCGCCGGCGACGTGTGGCTTGACCCGATCGCGTTGCCTCACGAGGCCGCCCAAACGATGGTCGTTGCGACAGTCCGCTTCGCGCCGGGAGCGCGCACGGCCTGGCACTCCCACGAGCACGGCCAGTACCTGCGCGTCACCCAAGGTGTAGGCCGATTCGGTACCCGGGACGGAGTGATCATCGAAGTCCACCCCGGCCAGACGCTTTACACTCCACCCGGTGAGGAACATTGGCACGCCTCCGCCCCAGACTGCTTCATGGAACACATTGCCATGCTCCAAAACGGCGAAGACCCATCCAAGACCACCACATGGGGTGAGCACATCACAGACGAGGAGTACAACGGCCGCTAAAGCCGGATCACATGCGGCCGAGATAGTCCGGGCGGGAGTGGCGCGGAACGTCAGCCGATCAGTACTCGCCTTTGATCACGAAGTAGGAGCCGCGGATAACGCCTGCCAGCTTTGATTTCTGGCGGGCGAACTTGAAACGCGAAGCCAATTCCTCTGGAATCTCCATGCCTTCGGCCAGTTTGAATCCTACGGCGCGCTTCCCGCCCTCTTCGATGCTGTACATGACGTTGATCGAAAGCCCCGACTCGTAGAACACGTAATCCATCCGTAAACCGTCGACTTCGAAGGCGGTCGCTTCGAGCGGGCGGGAGCCGATGACAATGTCACGCTCGTCCCTAAGGATGCGGTTCACCCGGTCGACGACCTCCGGAACCTCGATTGCAGAGCTAACAGTGAAGACGTGGTCGTACTTGTTGCGGTAGTAGCGCCCCTCGTTGGCGCGCAACCCAGCGAGCGATGCGGCCACAGGAGACGATTCCAGTCCAACCGTGGAAACGTTTTCGAAGTCAACAACGTACGGCATACGTCCTCCTCAGCAGATGTGTTGGACCAACGATATCGTGGCGACATGCTTTCACCGACGTCGAAGTTATGCACGCGGACGAGAGACATGACTCAAGACCGACGATGGGAGAAACAAGCCGCAAATGGTGCGGAACCGCGCAGCGGATGCCCCATCAAATGCGGCGCTCGGGGTCTTTCGGCCCCGTGGACTCATTCGGCAGTGCCCGTCGTCACGGCGTAGGCGGTGGCTTGGGCCCGCACCTGGCGAATGTAGGGATCGGACTGGTTGTAGGAGTAGATGGCGTCGGTCCATCCTTGCGCGGTTGTGAGGTCACGGCCGTGGGCGCACAGATAGGTCGCCGCGCTGAGGGCGGCGTCGTCGATGTTGAACGGGTCCGCTGTTCCGTCCCCGTTCCCGTCCCGGCCGACAAGCTGCCAGGTGGTGGGAATGAACTGCATGGGTCCGACGGCGTGGTCCCAGCGGGCGTCGCCGTCCAGGGCACCGGCGTCCGTGTCGGCGATGGCGGCGAATCCGTTGCCATCGAGGCTCGGGCCCACAATTGGGCCACTCGCCTGCCCTGCGGCGTTGACGCTGCCTCCGCCGTAAGTTCCGTGCGCTGATTCGACCGAGCCGACAGCTGCCACGGTGTTCCAGCCAATCCCGCACATCGGAGCGGAATCGTTGGCCGTGGCGGCAGCAGCAACATAGGCCCGGAGCGCGCGGGCAGGAATCCCGGTCTGCGCGGCAGCCCCGATGAGCCACTGGGCATCCGGGCTCGGGGTCACATTCACGGCGGTGGTGATGCCGGTCGATAACATTTCAAGTTTCGCCCCCGCTCGCGGAGGTGCAGAAAGAGCCCCGTAGGCGTCTGCGCCGGGCTGCCTGGTTACCCAGAACGAGAATGCGGTGATGACGCACACCGCGAACAGGCTGAAAACCATAAAGCGTTTTAGACGGAGCACTGACTAATCAAACCATCCCAGCTCCCAGACCGAGTGCCGAACCGGTCCACGTCGGATCAAGAAGGCCGTCGGGTCGGTCGCGGATGCTTTGGCATCAGACACGCAGCAGGCAGCTCCCCACGGCACATCGCCTCCCAAATCCAGCGTCATGTAGCAGACGCCGCAGGCAGGTCCAGACGGCGCGAGACCAGGTTGCGGAGACCTATGACGATCTGGTCAAGGCGAGTCAGGACGTCGCGAGAGACGAGGTGGACGCCATTCAAGCGGCCGAAAACAAGTTCGATCGGGCCGTCAAGGACGTTCCCGACGCTGCCACGCTGACCCAGGCGGTCAACTCCCTGCGGGACTAAGCAGCCAACGTCCAGGCCGCGGTTAGCGACCTGCAAACGGCGGCCAGTGCTAAGTCTCGGAAGTTGGTCCGTCCTGGCTGGTGAGGCACGGGCGGCCTGGCGCGGCTAGCCGGGCTTGGTTGCGTAGTGCTTCAGGAACAATGCCAGGGACTCGGCCAAGGCGCTGATCTCACTGGGGTCCACGCTTTCGTTCGGTGCGTGAATGAGGGCGAGGGGTTCCTCGACCCCTAGCAGGATGATCTCCGCATCCGGGTAGGTGTCGGCGAAGACGTTGCAGAGCGGGATAGATCCCCCTTGCCCCAGGGTTGCCATGGGCCGCCCATAGGCCTCCGACATCGCGGCGCTCATCGCTTCGAAGGCCGGGCCGCCGACTTCCGCCTGGAACGGCGATCCGATGGCCTCGAGGTCCACCGTGACGTGGACACCCCAGGGCGCTGCAGCCCGGAGATGGGTGACCAGGGCCGTGTGGGCGTCCGCTGCGGCCATGCCGGGCGGGACACGCAGGTTCAGGCGCGCCGATGCCCGCGGCACGATCGACGCCGTCGAGCCGGTCACCGCCGGGCAGTCAATGCCGAGCACGGTGATGGCCGGCCGCGCCCAGAGCATGTCGGACACGCTGCCGTCTCCCAACAATGAGACGCCCTCGAGCACACCGGCGTCGGCGCGGAACTGTTCGGGCGGATAGGGCGCGCCGGTCCAGGTCTGGGCGTTGTCCAATCCGCTGACGGTTGTGTTGCCTTGCTGGTCCCGCAGAGATGCCAGCATGGAGATCAGCGCGGCGAGAGCATCGGGGGCTGCACCGCCGAACATGCCGGAGTGGAGTTCTGACGCCATCGCCTGCACCGTCACAACGACGTTGACCATTCCGCGCAGGGTCACGGTCGCCGCGGGGTGTCCCACTGCGGCGTTGCCGGTGTCGCAGACCAGGATGCTGTCGGCCCGGAGCAGGTCAGGGTGGCTCTCGACGAAGGCCTCAAGTCCCCCGGTCCCCTGTTCCTCCGACCCCTCCACGACCAGCTTCAGGTTCACCGGCACGTCGTCGCCAAGCGCCCTGAGTGCAATCAGGTGGGCAAGTATGTTGCCCTTGCAGTCGGCGGAGCCGCGCCCGTACCAGCGGCCGCCCACTTCCGTGAGTTCGAAGGGCGGGGTCCGCCATGCTGCATCGTCGAGGGGTGGCTGAACGTCGTAGTGCGCGTAGAGGAGCACTGTCGGCGCGTCGGGATCGGGTCCCGGTCTCGAGCCGACGACGGCGTCTGAGCCGTCCGGTGTCCGCTCAAGGCGGGCATCCGAAAAGCCGAGCTCGGCGAATTTGTCGAGTACCCAGTGCGCCGCTTTGGCGCACTCCTCCGGGGGAAACTGCCGCGGGTCCGCCACAGAGCGGATGGCCACAAATTCGGCGAGCTCCCCCTGCGCCGGACGCATCAGATCGGCAATGCGGGAGCGTAAGTCCACGGCTCACCCACCGCCCGACGTGTAGGTATTAAGGCCGTCGATGAACTGCTGGAAGTCAGCCAGCTTGTCCGGGCAATAGATCTTGATAATCGCGAGCTCGCCTCTGGCGACGCGGTCGCTCGCGATCACCGGCCTGTTTCCGGGCCCGGTTGCGCCGTTCGTCAGCTGGCTGTGGAAGATGGCCCGGCTCAGCGCGTCGTTCGGGTTCGCGCAGACCGCGCCACCGTCGTCGCCAAGCACCCGGGCTATCTGTTCGCGCGATGGGGCCGTTCCCCCGGCGGCATTGATCTCCGCGATCAGCTGGTCGGCCTTCGCCAGGGACTGTTGGGTCTCCCTCGCCGACCTGAAGTTCAGCAGAGCGACAACGGCGAATATCACGAGCAAGATCATGGAGACGATGTAAACGACCGAGCGGCCGCGCTTGGTGGAGGACTCCATATGTGTGCTCATGACTCCGGCACTCCCTTCTGCGCCGCGTCGTCAGGCAGCTTCCACGACGGTTTGCGGAACCTGTAGAAGAGGAACGGCACGAGCAGGCCGAGCCCCAGCGCGCCGCCGCCGACGATCAGGAAATAGACAACCGGATCGCCGTTGCCGAACTGTGACGGCGGGACGAACCCAACAAGCAGGGCGGCCAGTGAAGCGGCGAACCCGACGCCGCACAGCCCGATCAGCATCGGCGCGCGGTAGCCGCGCGGGTGGTCCGGATCGTTGCGGCGGAGCCGGACGGCTGCCACGAACATCAGCAGGTACATGATCAGGTAGACCTGCGTGGTGATCACCGAGAAGATCCAGTACGCGCTGGAGACATCCGGGATCAGCGCGTAGCCGAGCGCGATCACGGTGGTGACGAGTCCTTGGACCACCAGGAGGTTCTGCTGAATGCCGTTCTTGTTCAGCTTTTGCAGGAACGGTGGGAGGTAGCCTTCCTCACGCGAGATCAGCAGCAGGCCCTTGGACGGACCGGCCAGCCAGGTGAGCATGCCGCCGAGGGAGGCAGCGACCAGCATGATTCCAAGGATCGGAGTGAGGCCTTGCAGGCTGAAGGACGCCAGCACGGCGTCGAAGGCCTGCATGACGCCCGCAGTGAGGGAGAGCTCCTCAGCCGGGACGATCCAGCTGATCGCCAGCGCCGGAAGGATGAAGATCAGGAGGACGAGTCCCATGGCCAGGAACATCGACTTTGGGTACTCCTTGGCCGGGTCCTTCAGCGAGGACACGTGCACCGCGTTCATTTCCATGCCGCTGTAGGACAGGAAGTTGTTCACGATCAGCACCAGACTGGCCAGCCCGGCCCACTCGGGGAGGAAGTTGGCCGCAGTCATCGGGGCGGCCGACTCGTTGCCTTGGCCGAGGAACATGACGCCCAGGAAAACGAGTAGCGCGCCCGGGATCAAGGTCCCGATGATCAATCCTCCGCTGGCCAGGCCCGCCACACCCTTCGTGCCCCGGGATGAGACATATACGCCGGCCCAGTAGAACACCACAATCACCAGCGCGGTCCAGACACCGTTGCTGGCCAGGTCCGGGTTGAACACATAGGCGAGCGTGCTCGCGACGAAACCCAGCAGAGTCGGATAGTAGAAAATGGTCATCGCGAACTGACACCAAACTGCCAGGAAACCCATGGGCTTGGAAATGCCCGTCGCGACCCACTTGTAGATACCGCCCGTCCATCCGGACGCCAGCTCGGCGGACACGAGAGAGGTGGGCAGCAGGAAGACGATGGCGGGAACCACGTACAGGAAGACTGACGCGAGTCCGTAGACGGCCATGGTCGGGGCGGCTCGCAGGCTGGCCACCGAACTGGTGGTCATCAGGGCAAGGGCCACCCAGGAGATCCACACGGCGGTGGGCACTTTCGGGCGGGCCATAGTCTGATCGCTCACGGCAACCACCTCCCGGGGCGCTCCGCGGCGGGGGGCATAGGCCAGACGGAGCTAAACCGCCTGGGGCAAGTAGTCAACGGCCTGAACATGCCACTACCCCCTTATCGCACAATGTGCTCGGTGCCTACAGCATGGACCTAGGAATTAGCCGCGAATAGTATCCATCTCCTCTTATTGCCCGGCCGCCACGGTGCTATTCTGCCCGCCCTCGGACGCACTTGCAGAGCAGGTCGGTGATCAAGGCCAGGCGGGCAAACTACTGGACGATTCTCATCTCGTGCGAGGTCTGGTTGAGCCGCCGTCCGCCGTCGGGAACCACCGTCACGATGTCCTCGATCCGTACGCCGAACCTCCCCGGCAGGTAGATTCCGGGTTCGATCGAGAAGCACATGCCGGGGTGGAGGACCTGGGTTTCGCCCTCGACCATGTACGGCGGCTCGTGAGTGGTCAGTCCGATTCCGTGCCCGACGCGGTGAATGAAGTAGTCGCCGTAGCCGGCTTCAGTGATCACCGCCCGGGACACGCGATCGATCTCCTGGCACTCGACTCCGGGCCGCACGGCCTCGAAACCGGCCTGCTGTGCGAGCCTGACGACGTCGTGAACCTCGCGCTCCTCGGCGGTGGGTTCGCCGACGTGCACGGTCCGCGTCGTGTCTGATCCGTAGCCGTGTTTGAGGCCGCCGAAGTCGAGCACCACCATGTCGCCGTCCTCGATAATCCGCGGGCCGATCTCGTGGTGAGGGTTGGCGCCGTTCGGACCCGAGCCGACGACGGTGAAGTCCACCTGCGAATGACCGAAATGGCGAAGCAGGTCGGAGAGATCAGAGCCGACGTCGGCCTCGCTGCGCCCAGCGAACCGCACGGTGACGATCTCCTCGTACGCCTGGTCTGCGGCGGCGCCGGCCGCCGCCAGACGCTCGATCTCATCGTCATCCTTGATCGCCCGAAGCATTGGCAGGGCGGTCGTCATCGAAACGTAGGACGACTTGGGCAGTCGATCCTGCAGACCGAGGAGGTGCATGGCCCAAGCCGAGTCAGAGACGGCGTAACGTCCGGCGCCGGCCATCAGCGTCGCAGATTCCGTGTAGGGGTCGCTCCCGTCGGTCCAGTCGGTGATCCGCAGAATCGAGGCGCCGGCGGCCGCTTCCGCATCGGGCCTCTCGAGCCTCGGAACGATCATGGCGGGCTCCGCATCGACTGGGATCACCAGCATGGTGATGCGTTCAGTGATGGCCACGGGTGCATACCCTGTGAGGTACAGGAGGTCCGGTCCGGGAGTGACCAGGATGCCGTCGAGCCCGGCATCTTGGGCGGCGTGGGCTGCCCGCCGCAACCGCTCCGCGAAATCATCAGCAGTGAACGGAGCCGGCTCGGAAAGGCTGCGATGATCACTCATGCTTCGCATTTTCGTGCGCGGGGCATCACTGGTCAACCCATCGCCCGGACAGCGCGCCCAACCAGCTGCGGATCGGACCGCCCAACAACGGCAAGTCACTGAGCGCGGCTTCTCCGTCTCCTCAGAACCAGATCGTCGCCGCTTTGCGGGCAGCAGTTTCGACCATCGCCCGGTGCGCTGCCCGATCGGCTTCCTCGGCCGTGGTCAGCGGCGCCGTATTGGCTCCCACCGCTCCATCCATGGCTTCGCGAATGATGTCTGCATGTCCCAAATGTTGAGACGTCTCGATGAGCATATGCACCAGCACGGTGAGGAGGGAGACGTCTGAACGCCACCATGACACGTGGCCCGCTGCGTCAATGGGCAGTGACTCGATCGTGGCATCGGCGTGCAAGCATGCCCGCTGGTACGCGGCCATAATGTCGGCACGCGCCTCAGACTCTGGTACCCACATGAAGTCCCGATTCCGAAAGTCACCGTCGAGCGTTGGGACGGGCTGCTCTGGATACGGCCGACCGAACACATGCCCGAAGTAGGCTGCCTCGTAAAGCGTCAGGTGTTTCATCAAGCCGAGAAGGTTTGTGCCTGTTCGGCTCATGGGCCGGCGCACGTCGTACTCACTCAGTCCCTCGAGTTTCGTCACGAATTGTTCACGCGCTTGTCGGTGTCGCTCGTGAAGGTGTGCTTTTCCCGGATTCGTCGATCACGGTCCGAAGTCTACGGCGCTCACATGTCCGGGTAGGTAGCCGCGCTTTAGTGAATCGCAATTGGTGAGGTTGGTGATTTCTCGTCGTCGGGATGAGAAGGTTGCAGCACTAAAACCCATTCGGCGTACAAGATTCCAGCGGCGACGGCGACGAAGAGACCCGCAAGAAGCCAGAAGCGCCGTACACGGTATTCGATCCCGCGGGCGAAAGGACCGGCGGCCGGCGCCGCAGGTCAACCGCACTCGCTTTTCAATCCTTCTTCGCGGCGGACACGTCGATGCATACGATTCCCTGGTTGCCGTCCTGGTCGGCGATCACTGTGAGGGAGGGCGCGTTGCTTGCTTCGACGACGGTCCCGCCCGCGGCGAGGGCGGCGGCGATCCGTAGCTCAGCCACCTCGGGCGCCACATATACCTCGATATGGAACCGCTGGCGCGGGGTCTCGTGCTCGTCGGCGTCCCCGAACCACAGGTTCGGTACACGTCCCGTGGCGTCCCGGATTTCGTCGCTGGGTGACCCGCGGCCCTGGGCCTCGGCGATCCCGGTCAGCAGGGCGGCCCACACTGGGGCGATGGTC
This sequence comes from Arthrobacter sp. 05N429, assembly GCF_056397045.1. Lineage (NCBI taxonomy): Bacteria > Bacillati > Actinomycetota > Actinomycetes > Micrococcales > Micrococcaceae > Arthrobacter > Arthrobacter sp. 05N429. The sequence continues at coordinate 27,835 of NZ_JBFTMQ010000013.1, read as the reverse complement.
GCGGAACGCGCCGTGTCAAGGCCGAGCTCAACGTGGCTGACCGAGGCCGGGTCGGCGTCGATCCTGGAGTCTGCGGCGATCTCGGTGATTCGCCGCGCCAGGTCGACGTCCTGCTGGGTCACCCATTCAACGACGTGTTCGGTGCCCTCGCCGTCGCGGTAGATGGCGTCGTCCGTGATCAGCTTGAGGTCGACGTACCCATTGCCGATCGACACGCGCGGGTGGTGTCCGAGCGTGTCGGCCGCCTCGCCCACCGCGGCGACGAACCGTGCGCCGGCGCCGAAGTCGTCGACCAGGTAGCGGGCATGCAGCCCCTGGGCCAGTTTGCGCCAGTCGGTCAGGTTGGCCTCGGCGATCTGTTCGCCCCGCAGCATGTCCATAGACGGGGATCCTACCAAGGTCAGTCAAGAGTGCTGGCAGTCCGCAAGCCTGTCCCAATGCTGTTGAGCAGCTCGTCGGTGCTACTCGGCCCGCTGAGACTTGGCCAGCCCGGGCATCGCCGCGGCCAAGTGTGTCCCTTGACACACCTACACTTTTGTCTAATTATTGGACAGAAGGTGTTGCAGTGACGCACACCCGATTGGAGCAGTCAATGAATCGGAACTACTTACAGCCCTCACAGAGCCAGCCTTCACGTCGAAGCATCCTGCTCGCGGGGCTCGGGACCGCCATGTCCCTGCCCTTCCTGTCAGCCTGTGCAGGCTTCGATACCAGCGGTGCGGCCGCCGGTGAAGGCACCGTCGGCTTCCTCTCGACGCAGTTCACGCCCGTCGAGGAAAAGCAGCGCTACGAAGCTGTCCTCAAGAAATTCCTCAAGGTGCCCGTGGCCTACAACCCGGTCGACGCCGGCGTCTTCGCGTCGACGGTTCGGTCCCAGGTGGAATCCGGCAACGTGAGTCTCTCCCTCCTGGGCGGTCTTCACGGCGACCTCGCCCCCCTGGCGGACTCGCTCGAAGACGTCGACCCTCTGATCCGCGACCTGGCGGGCCGCGGTTTCGGCAAGGAAATCATCGAGCTGACCAAGGTGGGCGGCACCACCTCCAAATATGTTCCCTGGATGCAGGCAACATATGTGGTGGCCGTCAATAAGAAAGCCCTCGAATGGCTGCCCAGCGGAGTGGACGTCAACGACCTCAGCTATGAGGACTTCCTGGCGTGGGCCAAGGCGGCAAAACAGGGCGCCGGCCGTCCGGTTTTCGGCATGCCGGCCGGACCCAAGGGCCTGCACCACCGCTTCTATCAGGGCTTCCTGCTTCCGAGCTTCAGCGGCGGCCAGATCACCACCTTCCGGAATCCCGACGCCGTCACGGCATGGAACTACATGCGCGAACTCTGGGACAACATGGCCCCCGCCTCCACCAACTACGACGCGATGCAGGAACCCCTGGCGCGCGGCGAAGTGCTGGTGGCCTGGGACCACGTCGCCCGGCTCGTTGGTGCGCCCGCTGACAAGCCGAATGACTGGCTCATGGTCCCGGCCCCGCGCGGACCGAAGGGCCGGGGCTACATGCTCATCGTCGCCGGCGTCGCAATGCCCAAGGGCGGACGCGAAGGCGAGCGCGCCGAACAGGCCATCCGTGGCCTCTCGGAACCGCTCACGCAGGTCGAAACCCTGCGCAGCAATGCGTTCTTCCCCGTGGTGCAGACGGAACTGCCCACCGACCTTGCGGGCGCCGTCGCACTCGAAGCGGCGGCCGTCCGCCTCCAGCAGCGATCGCCCGGCGCCCTCCTGGCCTTGCCGCCGGTCGGGCTGGGTAAGAAGGACGGGGAAGTCTCCCAAATCTTCAAGAACTGCTTCCAGGAGATCTGCCTGAACGACTCCCCTGTCCAGTCCACCCTGGACCGCCAGGCCACCCAGCTCAACACCATACTGAAAGAGCTGAACGTGCCCTGCTGGGATCCCGACCCCGTTTCGCCCGGCACGAAGTGCGAGGTGGCGTAATGACCGTCATATCCCCGCCTGCCAGCCCGACTGAGGTCCAGGCCCCACCGCGGCCCCGCCGCGTGCCGCCCGCCGTGTGGCTGATCGGCCCGTCGATCCTCTTCATGTCCCTGCTGCTCGGCTGGCCGGTTGTCCAAGGCGTCCTGCAGGCCTTCCAGAACGAGCAGGGCTTCACCCTTGACTACGTGAACCGGATGGTCGAGGACCCCTACTTCTGGCCCGCGGTGCGGAACACGGTCCTGCTGGTTGCGGTCATGATCCCGCTCCAGTTCGGCATTGCCATCTCCATGGCCCTGCTCCTGCGGTCCAACCCGCGGCTGAACAAGCTGCACTTCTTCGTCTGGGCCATTCCCCTGGCGCTCAGCGACCTGGCCGCCGGCCTGGTATGGCTGTCCATCTTCAACGACCGCGGTTACCTGAATTCGTTCCTCAAAGGCTTCGGCATCGACGGTATCTCCTGGCTCGCCTACGACAACCAGGCAACGCTCTTCTTCTGCGTCCTCATCGCCGAAGTCTGGCGCTCCACCTCGCTGGTCCTGGTGATCGTCGTCGCCGGCCTGCAGGGCATCCCGAAGGACTACGACGAAGCCGCCCAGGTCTTTGGTGGCACCTTCTGGCAGCGCCTGCGCCACGTGACCCTTCCGCTCCTGAAGCCCAGCCTGCAGGTGGCCTTGATACTCCGCACCATCCTTGCGTTCCAGACGTTCGCGGTGGCACAGGCACTCACCGGACAGAACTTCCCCCTCGTCGTCGGCGAAACCTACCGCTGGTACACGGCCCTGCAGAACCCGAACGTCGCCGCGGCGCTGGCGCTGGTTATCCTCGTCGCGTCGATGCTGACCTCCATCTTCTACCTGCGGGCACTCCGCGAGAAAGGGCAGGGAAGCACCCGATGAGCACCCCCACCGTAGACACAGCACCCCTCCGGCGACGGCGCCGGCACCGGATGTACCTGCAGATGGCCTGCGTCAGCATCTCACTCATGATGCTGGCCCCGATCTACCTGATCTCGCTGGCCGCACTTTCGACGCGCGAATCCCTCAACCAGTTCCCGCTCAGCCTCCTCCCGACCAATATCTCCTTCGAGACCCTCAACGCGTTCCTGTCCTCCACCGGAATCTTCGGAGCACTGGGCAACTCCCTGATCGTCGGCGTGGGCACCCTGCTCCTCTCTGCGGTTATCGGGATCCCCGGCGGGTACGCCCTGGCCCGATTCGCTTTCCCCGGCAAGGACCCGTACCAATTGTTTCTGCTATTTACCCGGGCCCTGCCGATCGTGGTGCTGTCGGTGCCGCTGGCGAAGGTGTTCCTGACCGCCAACATTTACGACACAACCTACGGCGTCATCCTGCTCCACACATCCCTGGCCCTGCCTACGACCATCCTGATCTCGGCCAGTGTGTTCCTCGGAGTCCCGGCCGATGTGGAAGAGGCCGCCCGCATCTTCGGCTGCAGTCCGTTTGGTGCCTTCGCCCGGGTGGTAATGCCCATGGCGCTGCCCGGACTGGCTGCGGCCTCGATCTTCACCTTCGTGATGTCGTGGAACGAAGTGCTGGGCGCCTCCATCCTGACGCTGGACCACCGCACGCTGCCGGCCCAAGTCCTGACCTCACTGTCGGATTCGCCCCTGGCGTACCGCTTCGCCGGCGGCTTCGCGCTGGTTATCCCCTCGATCATTTTCATCGCCTTCATGCGGCGGTATCTGATCAACATGTGGGGCTCCACGATCCGCTGATGCTCCGCCCCTCCACACTTCCCGGAATCACCTTCGAAGGAGCCGATCATGGCTGACATCTCCATCTCCCACCTTGTCAAGACATACCCCGGCGGCGCAGGCCGCGCCACCGACGATGTCTCCCTGGACATCAATGACGGCGACTTCACCGTCCTGTTGGGTCCCTCAGGCTGCGGCAAGACCACGCTCCTGAGGATGCTGGCGGGCCTGGAGCTCCCTGACTCCGGCTCGGTCTCGGTCGGCGGCCGCGACGTCACCTACCTGGCGCCGAACAAACGAAACATGTCCATGGTCTTCCAGTCCTACGCCGTGTTCCCGCACCGCAAGGTCCGGTACAACATCGGCTTCGGACTGCTGATGGCCAAGGTGGACTCCAAGGAAATCGAACGGAAGGTCCAGTGGGCCGCCGACCTCCTGCAGCTCACCCCTTATCTCGACCGGCTTCCCGCCCAGCTCTCGGGGGGCCAACGCCAGAGAGTTGCAGTGGCACGGGCCATCGTGATGGACGCCGATGTCCTCCTCATGGACGAACCCCTATCCAACCTGGATGCCCTGCTCCGCATGACGTTCCGCTCTGAGTTGAAGAAGATTGTCAAGGACCTCGGAACCACCACTGTCTACGTCACCCATGACCAGAGCGAGGCCTTATCCCTGGGCGACCAGGTGGCCGTGATGCGAAAGGGCCGCATCGCCCAGCTTGGGGATCCCCTGGACGTCTATGACGCACCGGCCGACAAATTTGTCGGCGGGTTCATCGGCTCGCCGCCCATGAACTTCATCAGCGCCGCAGTCACCGGGAACGGCGACTCGCTGCGTCTCGGCGACCAAAATCTGTTCGCACCCTCGATGCTGCGCTCCTTCGCCAACGCGGACATCGTCCTTGGCGTCCGAGCCGAAAACATCGGAGTGGCCACAGACCGGTCCTCTGGCGACGTCCCGGCAACTGTGTTGGTTGTCGAACCGATGGGCTCCACAGTGCTCCTGACAGTCGACGTCGACGGCCAAACCATCAAGGTCCAGGCGCCGCCTACCTTCCGGACATCGCCGCACGAGACGATCTGGCTCACCTTTTCCCCGAACACCATGCGCTTCTACGACAGCGCAACATCCATGGCACTGGAGGCCAAGTGAACACTGCAACGACCGTCGGCGTCGAGGAACTGCGCCAATCCGCGATCGAGGTCCTGAAACTCAATGATCTCGGCACCATGACCAGCGCCGCACCCAACCTGTACCCGCACATGTGGAGCTGGGACGCGGCATTCGTGGCAATCGGACTTGCCCGCTACGACGTGCCGCGCGCCATCACGGAGCTCCGCACCCTGCTGGCGGCCCAATGGTCCACCGGAATGATCCCCCACATCGTCTTCAGCGAAAACTCCGCCGGCTACTTCCCGGGCGTTGACCGCTGGGGCACCGCATCCGCCGCAGCCCGCCCCGCCAGGTTCCAGAGCAGCGGCATCTGCCAGCCCCCCGTCCACGCCATCGCGGTGCGGCATATCGTCGACCGCGGCCGGGAAAACGGCGGAGCAGACCAGGAAGCGGCCGAAGCCTTCCTGCGCGAATCGATCGACGGCTGGCTGGCGTGGCACCGCTGGCTGGCCGAGGTCCGCGACCCGGACGGGGTTGGCCTGATTGAGATCCACCACGGCTGGGAATCGGGGTTCGACAACTCACCCCGCTGGGACGGCCCCTACTCCCGGATCGTACCCGGGCCGGTCGAGCCGTTCACCCGTCGCGACACACTCCACGTCGCCGATGCCAGCGAACGCCCCGACAATGCCGAATACACCAAGTATCTCTGGCTGGTCCAGCAGATGGCCTCGGTTGACTTCGATGACCGGGCGGTCCAGGAGATCATCGACTTCCGGGTCAGGGACGTCTTCTTCTCCGGCATCATGGCCGCTTCCAGTACCGTCCTGGCTGACCTCGCCGACGAGATCGGCCGCCGGGACGACGCCGAGCAGATGCGGGGCTACGCCCGGCGGTTCCAGAACGGTGTCGCGTCGAGCATCGACCCGGAAACCGGCCTGGCCCGTGACTACGACGTCCTTGCCGGCGAGTGGATTTCCACCCAGACGGTGTCCGGCTTCGCCCCCCTGGTCGCCGGCGGCGACCCCGCAGCCCTGGCCGTCCAGCGGAACCTCCTTCAGGGTCCGCGCTGGATGGGCTTCCCGGACCTGCGGTTCCCTCTGCCGACCTCCACGTCGCCGGCAAGCACCGCTTTCCGGCCCCGGACGTACTGGCGCGGTCCCGTTTGGCCGTTCCTAAACCTTCTACTTGGCTGGGCAGCGAAGCGTGACGGGCAGAACGAGCTGTTCGAGACCCTCAAGACCGCGTCGCTGCGCCAACTCGCGGACCTGAAGTTCGGTGAATACTACGAACCGTTCACCGGGGAACCGCTGGGCAGCCTGAACCAGGCATGGACAGCCGCCGCCGCCCTGGAATGGATCGGCGCCGACCGATGACCGCTCTCTTTGCGGAAGGCGGCATCCGAGCCCGCATCGACGAGGCAGTGGGCATCCTGCAGGCCGCCACCGCGAGGATCGCAGAGGACCGGCTGTGACCGCCGCGCACCAAAAGACCGTCATCGGGCTCGACATCGGCGGCACAAAAACGCGCGGCATCCGGATCGTGGACGGCTCCATCGCAGATGACCGATCCACGGGCAGCACCAACGTCCAGAACGTCAACCTTGAGGAAGCGGCCCGGCGGCTCGGCGGACTCCTGTCCGCCCTCGGTGCGTCCGACGCCGGCGCCGTCGTCGTCGGCGCCGGAGGGATAGACACCGATGCCGACGCCGAGCAACTCCGCCGGCTGATCGCTCCCCATGCCCCGCGCGCCGACGTCACCGTCATCCACGACACGCGGCTGATCCTTGCTGCCGGCGGTACGGACACCGGGATCGCCATCATCTCCGGAACCGGCTCAGCCGTCTGGGGAAACACCGCAACAGGGCAGACCAGCCGCGCAGGCGGCTGGGGATACCTCCTCGGGGATGAGGGCAGCGGCTACTGGTTCGGCCGGGAAGCTGTGCGGCACAGCCTCGACCGCGCGAACCGCGGACAGGACACCGACCTGCTGACCCGGGAGCTGCTTGGCTACTGCGGCCTCGCCGCACCGGAGGAACTGATCAGCCTTTTCCACGGCACCGCCGAACGCCACTACTGGGCCGATACCTCGCGGCTGGTCTTCGATGCGGCGGCGGCCGGCCACGGCCCCAGCCTCGCCATCATCGACGCCGGTGCCAGGCGCCTGGCCGAACAGGCGGCCGTCGTTGCAGCCCGGATCGGCGAGACAGGTCCGGTGGTACTCGGCGGCGGCCTGGTGACCAACCAACCTGGCTACGTGCAGAACATCAGGGAGCATCTGAAAGGCCACGGGCTCAGCGACGTCCGCGTGCTGACCCAGGAACCCGTTGTTGGAGTCCTGCACCTGATACGCGGCCGGACTGAAAGCCAGCCGTCCTCCAGGATCCGCCGCGACACTGAACGGTACGCGCGGGCCCGCTAGGATTATGAGCCGAAACAGGAGGCGGAATGACAACTGAACGAGTACGTGCAAGGATCACCGGCGCCACCTCGCACGGCAGCCTCCTGGAACTGATCAGGGCCACCGGGGGTATGTCACGGCAGCAACTGCTGGCCAGTACTGGCATGTCCAGGGCAACTCTGTACGAACGCCTCGAAGCCCTGTTGCGACGACACTTCATCTACGAGGCCGAAAGCATGGAGGCCACCGGCGGGCGCCGCTCACGCAAGATCCGCTTTGACGACCGTGGCCGCGTCGTCCTGGCGTTCGCCATGGGCCAGACCCACGCCACTGTGGCGGTTTCCGACACCAACGGGCTGGTGCTCCGGGCACGCACCGTTCAACACCTCATCAATGCTCCGGCGGAGGCAGTCCTTCAGCCCCTGATCCGGATCGGCGGAGAACTCCTCGACGCCGGAAATGACGAACAGCTGATCGGTATCGGCGTGGGAGTACCGGCTCCCGTTGAAGCGGACACAGGCTTCGTCGTCCACCCAACGACTATTCCCGGCTGGGAGCCGGGTGCCGTCATGACGGCGATGTCCGCCCGTTGGCCAGTGCCGGTCGTCGTCGAAAATGACGCCCGGGCCAGCGCGCTGGGCGAGTGCCGTGACGACTCCGACACCACCGTCTACGTCAAGATCGCCACTGGCATCGGTTGCGGCATTGTCGTTGAGGGTGCAATCCTTCGGGGCGCGCACGGCGCGGCCGGCGACATCGGCCACATCCACATCGCCTCCGGCGGGGCATTGTGCCGCTGCGGACGCCGCGGCTGCCTTGCCACCTTCAGTTCCGGCGGCTCGCTCCTGGACCGGCTTCGCAACGAAAAGATGAACACTCTCGATGACATCATTGCGGCCGCCGAAGCGGGCAATACAAGCGTGGAAGCAGCCCTGCTCTCCGCGGCGGATGTCCTGGGCGGTGCCCTCGCGGCCACCGTCACCACCGTCAATCCCAGCAAACTCGTGCTCGGCGGAAAAATCGGGACAATCCCCCTCTTCGCCAACCAGGTCCGTGACCGGGTCCTCCGGGACGTCGTCGACCGGATCTCCTACGGCCTGACCGTCACTGCGGGCCTGTCCGGTGACACTGCCGCCGTCGACGGACTTACCCGGCTCGTCGTCCGCAAGGTCTACTCCGCCAAAGCGATCGATGCGCTGCTCAACGACCTCGTTCCGAGCGCATAAACGGGGTGCAAGTCATTGCGCCAGCTTCCTCTTTCGCCTCAGAATGGCCGCTAGTACCCGATAACCCTCTTGACGCACTATGGCATCCAGATCAAGGGCCGTTACGGTGGCTCCATGAGGGACAGGATGCTCCCGATCATATGCGGGACGACAGAGTTCAATGACGCCCTCGACCAATACGAGACGGAAGGCTGGCGCCGTGCGGAAACTGATCTACGGCATGAATCTGACCCTGGACGGCTACATCGCCGCGGTCGGCGACGACATCGGCTGGGGCGGGCCGAGCGACGAATTGTTCCAGTGGTGGCTCGACCAGGAGCAGGCTAGCAGCCTGTCGCTGTACGGGCGCAAGCTCTGGGAGACAATGAGCTCCTACTGGCCCACTGGCGACCAGCAACCCAACGCCACCCCGGCGGAGATCGAGTTCGCGCGGAACTGGCGGGACACGCCAAAGGTGGTGTTCTCCTCGACGATCGACAAGGTCGACTGGAACACCCGTCTGGTCACCGGCGACGCGATCGCCGAGATCACGCGCCTCAAAGCCGAGGACGGCGGCCCGATGAGCGTCGGCGGCGCAACGCTCGCCGGGGCTGCCATGCGGGCCGGGCTGATCGACGAATACGCCCTAGCCACCCATCCGGTCCTGGTGGGCGGCGGTACCCCGTTCTTCACCATGCTGGACAGCTGGGTGAACCTGAACCTGGTAGAGACGCGGACGTTTCCCGACGGCGTGGTCCTGACCCGGTACGAGACGAGGCGCTGAGCGCAATTCCTTCGCGTGGTCGGGGAAGTACTCCCTCCAGATCGTTGTCGCACCTCATCAGGCTTGTGCCTGACAGGACTGCTGGCGGCGCGGCGTCAGCCAGTTAGTGAGATTGCCCTGCGCCGGACGTGTTCCAAGCGCGCGACGAAGCCTGCTGGCACCTGATCGGGCAGTTCGTCGATCGGGAACCATCGGACGTCGTCGCTTTCATCGCTCACGGCGATCTCGGCATCAGGGTCGATGGTCGCAGCGAATCCAACATCCCAGTGGGCGGTGCAAGAGAATCCCGTGTGCAGATCGTGGCGGTCAAGATCAACGATCGCGGTAGATAGCAGGACGACGTCGACAATTCCGGATTCCTCGCGGGCCTCCCTTTGGGCGGCTTCCGCCACCGACGCGTCCTTCGACTCGATGTGCCCGCCGAACTGCACCCAGAACTGCCCCTTGCGATGGAAGCACAGAAGAACACGATCGAATGCAGGCGAAAAGACGAAGCAGGACCCTGTGACATGCTCCGGGCCGCCATCGCGACGCAACGCCGCATCCCCGGCAGAGGTCACGAACCGTAGATATGCGTCTCGCGAACTGGACTCGGGAACTTCCTGGAGGCTGGCGAGCAGATCGTCAAGAGGCATGCTGCCACCTTGCCGCACGCGCCAAAGAACAGCTCAATCCCACGACAAACTGACCGGTGTCGGTTGTCTGATCAGCTGGAAGTGCACTCATCTAGCCCCCGAGGCGTTATCGGCTAGCTCGCTGACACATCGATCAGCACCTTGCCGATGATGCTCTCTTCCACCGCCGCGTGGGCCGCAGACGTGTCAGCCAGGTCAAAGCGATGCAGCGGCAGGCCTGCGGTCTCTCCCACCGGAAGGGCGCCGTCGGCGATGGCCGCATTGATGTCGTCGGCGGCGTCATGCACCGCCGCCATGCCAACGGTGTAGAGCAACACGAACTGGTAGCGGACGTTGAGGCTGAAGTGCCTGCGCACGTCCAGGGTCACCTGATCGCCGCCGTTGTTGGCGTAGACCGCGATGGAGCCGCGGTTGCGGATTACCGCCAGGTCGAGTTCCGCGTTCTGCGCCGGCGCCACCTCCACGATCTGGTCCACGCCCTCGGGAGCGATCCGACGGATCTCCGCGGCCGCGTGGCTTTCCCGGTAATTGATGACGTGATCAGCACCGGCGGCCGTGGCCAGCGCAGCCTTCGCCGGTCCACTCACGGTCGTGATCACAACAGCGCCGGCCCACTTGGCGAGCTGAATCGCCGCATGGCCCACGGCGCCGGCCCCTCCAGAAACAAGAACTACCTTGCCGTCCAAGGCTCCCGGGCGCAGCCGCCGCGGGCCGTCCTCGGCGATGGTTAGGGCCCTGTGGGCGGTGATCGCGGGAACGCCCAGGCTTGCGCCGAGGTCGAACCCGGCGTTCTCCGGCAGCGGAAAGACCCGCTCGGCCGGCAGGACGGCGAACTCCTGGGCTGTCCCGCCGTCGGCGCGCTGGTAAGCGGCCAAGGCCACCCAGACCCTGTCACCGACGCGGAGACGCTCGACGCCGGGTCCGACGGCGTCCACCGTTCCGGCACCGTCTTGGTTCGGCACGACCTCCGCGAAGGGCAAGGGCTCCCCTGGTCTGGCGCCGCGGCGCGACTTCCAGTCGGTGGGGTTCACCGCAGAGACCATGATCCGCACGCGCACCTCCCCGCGCCCCGGGTCGCGGACCTCGCGGTCAACGAGTTCGAGGACAGACGGATCACCCGTGGCACGGTACACGATTGCTTTCATACTCAGACCTAACGCCGGCCCGGACCGAAAATTCCCGCCGCGTCGCGATAAACTGGACCGATCATGATCGGTGCCCCGCTCCGTCTTCTGGTCTGGTTGGTCATCCTGGCGACCCTCCTCTCGGCCTGCGCGCCAACGATCAGACTCGATGTGGCCACCACGGATCCACCGATCCCGACCTCCTCGGCCCCGCCGGCCGCACGCGATGACGTCCCCGCTCCTCACGGGCCCCTGTCCCCCACCCCGACGCCGGCTCCCACGCAGCCCCCGGCGCCCCAGGCGTTCGCCCTCAACCTCTACCAGGAGGGGGACTTCGTGCCGCAGTACACCTTTGACTGGTGTGTGGCGGCGAGCATCCAGATGATGCACAACCTCATCGACGACACCGGGGCCGGCACGTGGACCGATCGCGTCCAGCAGGGGGAGCTCTGGGAGATGGCCCGGGCCCGGTCGTTCAACTCGTTCAACGGTGCCAACCCCTTGGGTTGGGCGGAGGTGCTGACCGACGTCGGGATGGGGCCGTACGTCGTCGTGAGCGTCGCCGACTACGAGCAGGCGCTGCAGACCGCGGCGCGCGCCATTGCCGACACGGATCGGCCGGTCGGGCTGGTCATGTGGCACGGCCGCCACGTATGGGTGATGAGCGGATTCGAGTCACTCGGCGACCCCGACCAGTTCCCGGAGTTCCCGGTCACCGGCATCCGTGTCCAGGATCCGCTCTACCCGTACGGCGACGACAAGTGGGGACCGTCCCCCGCGCCCAACGCCCTGCTAACCCCCGAACAGCTGGCGACGCAGTTCGTCGTCCGCGAGCCGCGACGCTGGAGCAGCGATATGCCGACCGGCTACATGCTGGTGCTGCCGATCGCCAATGCCTGATCAGCCCCACCCGAGGAGGTCACCATGACGGTCACTTTCAACCACACCATCGTTTACGCAACGGACAAGCGCCATTCGGCGGAGTTCCTGGCCAACGTGCTCGGACTGCCGAAACCCCGGGCCATGTGGTCTTTCATGACCGTGCCCCTCGACCACGGAGTGGCCCTCGATTTCGCCACGGCAGACGGGCCAATCTCCCCGCAGCACTACGCATTCCTGGTCAGCGAGGAGGACTTTGACGGAATATTCGCAAGGATTCAGGCCCAAGGCATCCCCTACTGGGCAGACCCGGGACGGTCCCGCCCGCAGCAGATCAACCACAACGACGGCGGACGTGGCGTCTATTTCGCGGATCCTGACGGACATTTCCTCGAAGCGATCACGCGTCCGTACGGATCGGGTGCTGCATGAACACTTGGGTCGCATCCCGGGACGGTCCCGAGTGACCGGCAGCACGCCTACCGGTCTTGGTCCGGGTGCCGACGTCGTCTGCACGAAGTGTCCACACTCGTCTGCACATCCCGTTACATGTCCATATTGGCGACACCTTCTACGAGCTGGCTATGACCGTTAGTGGTCCTTCGTCGTTAGTCGGAACCTCGAAGTGGTCGAAGTACTCGGCCGCCAGTTCCTCGGTCAAGCTGAAGTTGTCCGGGTGGTTCGTCCCCCGGGCACGAATGCGGGCCAGGACCTCGTCTCGAGGCGTGGCCAGATAGATGGTCTCGGCCTCCACTCCCAGCGGCCTAAGCAGACGGCGGTATTCCTCCCGCATGCTTAGGGACCAGAACGAGAAGTCGAGAACCACGTCTTCACCTGACTCGATAAGGGCGACCAGGCGTGCCCGGAGTGCTGCATCAATCTCGCGTTGATATTCCAACCCGAGGGGCATGGTGCGCAGTCCCATCTGCCACGCAGCGTTGTCGACAGAGAGCCGGGTCATTCCATCAGCTTCCAGTTGCCGAGCGATCGTGGATTTACCTGCGCCGGCTGGGCCGCACATGAAAACGACTCGACTCATTCCACGATCGTACGGGCCAAAGGAGCGCTCATGGCGGAGCAGCGTGGCATGCCCATCTGAAAGAAACCCTGATGGAACCAACCGTGGGTGGGCTCAACTGAAACTGCGTTTCATCAACCGGCGAGCCGCGAAGTGGGCCAAACTCAGACTGCAGAACCGGTCCCCACACAAACTGCCATAATCACCTGCGACGGTGATCGCCGAAAGGGCCGAGGAAGCCCTCGCCGCTGCCCGGCTTCCTGGGCAATAGCCGGCCACGGGGCGGAACGCCCTCCATGACCTATTTTCGGTCAGGGCCCAGACGGGGAAACAGCGCCTCGGAGTTGCCGCGGTCTATCGCCGCGCGCACTCCGGGATCCAGCGGGTAGTTCTCATACTGCATGTTCAGGAAATCGATCGCCGCGGAGGGGGCGAACGGGAAGTCAGTGCCGTATGTGATGCGATCCGGGTCAGCTACCTCGAGCAGGCTGGGCAACGCCGCCGGGCTGGCGGACAGGGCGACGTCGTAATAAAAACGCCGCAGGACGAACTGCTTCTTGTCTCCCAACGCAGCCAGCGCGCTGAGAGCCAGATCCTTGTCGAGGACAGGTTTCGGTGATGTCTCAGTAAGCGATCCTTGGGCGGGCGCTGTTTCCGCACACCGACGGACATGCTGTCTGGATTCCGTAGGGCCGAAAGTCGCCGGTGGCTGGACTAAGCTCCATGCAATGACATTGTGGCGCTGTGTGGTGCCACGTCTATTGGGGGTAGAAAAGCGTGAAGCATCAAAGTCTGAGGACTGCCGCAGCGGTGACGGCGGTCCTTTTCCTGGGGGCGGCACCGGCCGTGGGGGCTCCTGCCGAGATTCTCGACGTCGGCGGGACACCCCTCGGGGTAGTGGTTGGCAGTGACGGCACAGCGTACGTGGGCGATTACGGCACCGGCGGGATTCGGGTGATACCGCCGGGAGCGTCCCGGCCTTCGCGCACGCTCAGTACGGGTATCAATGTCTCCGGGATCGCATTGGCCTCGGACGGCACGTTGTACGTGGCACAGCAGGACAGTGCCTTGGGTGAGGCAGTGGTGGGTGTCATCCCGGCCGGGGCGGCGGGTGTCGTACGGAGCATTCCGGTGTCGGATGGGAACCATCTGATTGCCGTCGGACCCGATGGGACGGTCTTCGTTCCGAACCCTGCCGAGGGCACTGTGTCGGTCATCGCGCCCAATGGATCGGCGGTGGACCGCATTGTCACGGTCGGGGCAGGCCCGGTGGAAGTGGCGGTCACGAAGGACGGCACCGCGTTCGTGACGAACCAGTACGGCGGGACGGTTTCGGTGATCCCGGCCGGGGCGAACACCGTCTCGCGGACCATCCAGGTCAGCTCCACGCCTGGGAGGACAGAGAACCCCCACGGCATCGCCGCCGGCCCGGACGGGACTATCTATGTCACCAACATCAGTTCCAATGATGTCGCTGTCATCAAGCCGGGCGCCGACACCGTGGCCTACCGCATCTATGTCCCGGGCGGACCCACGGAGGCCGCCGTCGGGCCGGACGGGACCCTCTACGTGGCCAGCGCCCTGAGTCCAGCCCTGTCCGTAATACCGCCAGGGGCCACAGCGACCGGCCCCTCCATCCCGACAGGGAGCAACCCCGGTCGCCTCGCGGTAGCTCCGGACGGGACCATCATCGTGACGACCCCGGGCAGCGGCGCGGGAAACGGTTCCGTGGCCCGCTACGCCACGGCCGCTGCAGTTGCGGCTTCGGCCCCCGCCCCAGCCTCGGCACCGGTATCCGCCGCGACCCGACCCGACGACGCGGCGACAACCCCGTGGAACTCCCCGGCCGGAATCGCTGGAACGGCCGGAGCAGCAGCTCTCGTCATCGCCCTGCTCATCGTGGCCACGCAACGCCGGCGAATGGCGTCCCTTCGCGACCGCGCCAGCGGGTCAGAGGAACACCCCGCCGATCACCACAGCGCAGGTTTCTGGAGCGGGCACGCCGATGCAGGCCAAAGCAAGTGATCTGGCCCGAGCGGGCTTAACCGGCTGTCCCGAGCTGATGTGGAAAACCCGGACAGTAAACCGTAGCCACAGCTATCCGCGGTTCCACGCCACGCTTTCACCAACTTCGGATGGGCAGTTCGGTCGCAGGCAACGGTGTGCAGAGGTCGGAGGGGTCGCCAGCTATCTATATATGGCACGCTTCACCCCGCCGAAAGAAGTCAGTCCGAGCCACGATCGTCGCAAACAGGAAATGGCGGAAACACATGCCGCTAGAGTTCATGGACATGCTGGCGAAGCCCACTCTTGGTTTCAGCCAGGCACTACTCTCAAATGCGAACCCGGAGTCAGTCCTGAATCGCTGCGCCTGCACGCCGAGTGGTATCGATAGAGTCCGGTAGAGGGATCCCCATACGGACATGTAGTGGGACGTGCAGACGAGTGTGGACATTCCGTGCAGCCGACTTCGAAAACTGGCAGCTCCTGAAGCCCCGGACGATCCCGCCCGCCTGTCTCACTAATAGATCGTATTTGAGATGGAAGGTGTCATCTTCCCACTAGAAGCCTTCTGCACTAACCACTAGACGGCGGTTCCCATACCTAAGCCAAACCCTCAATTGGCGTGCCCTTGGCGTACTCCAGGGGCACGAACTGTGTGACGTCGAAGGTCATGGACGAACACAGTGAGCGCGGCCGCGTTGCGAGGGTTTTCGGCGAGGCCGACAAGCTGGGAGGCTATGGCGGCGAGTTTTGTGTTGGTGTGGTTGCTGTGGACGGAGAGCAGGGAGAAGGCTGCATCGGCATTGATGCTGAGCCGTCCCATGAGGATGCCCAGGGCTCGTTCGATGACGGCGCGGGCGCGGACGGCTCCGGCGACGGCATCCCTGGCGGCCCGTTCAGTTTCGGCGCGGACCGTTGAGGTCAAGTCGACCATGATTCCCGTGATGGAGGAGAGCCTGCCGTTCGCGTCGAGGACGGCCTCCCCGGTCGTCAGAACCCTGTGTTCGCGCTGGTGGGAGTCGATAAGGCGGTGGTAGCTGGCGAAGTGCCCGCCAGCCTTGCCCAGACCGGCATTCATTTCCAGCAGTTTCGCCCTGTCGTCCGGGTGCTTGTGCGCCAGGGCGAGTTCAAGGGTGGGCACGATTTCTCCCCGCTGGTATCCGTGGATCCGGTAGAGCGCATCGGACCATGTCATCACCCCGGTCACGGCATCGATGAAAAAGGTCCCCGCGGTGCAGTCATTGGCCCCCAGCGCGCTGGAGTAGGTGAACATGCCGTCCAAAGAACTCATATTGTCCGCATGAGACCGTCGTAGGACTCCCCCGGCATGGGGCAAAGATCGGTGATCAAACCCATTCCGGCACACTCACGGACGACACGGATATCCTCGACAGCCGACGCCCTGTCCGGGAACGGGCCCGATACCCCCACGACCGTCCCATCGGCAGCCTTCAACCTAAACCCAAAAGCCAGGTTCCCGTCGTGAAAAAGCTCGAACGCTCCGGTCATAGTTACCCCTCTGGACGCCCGGTGAAAAGCCCAGGGCGACGTCATCAACTCCGAAGGCAACGCTGTGCTCCGGTTGGCCCGGTAACGGGAGAGGGCGTACCCCCTGTGGCCCCAGCCCCACCCACTTCTACGGTACGGACGAGCCCACGTACGGGCGAGTAGGCGGCTGCCAGCCAGGAAGACCGGCGGACGGGTTCGGACAAATCGTCCAAGTTCCTCCGATGCCACGGGGAAGGTTTGCGCAGTCAGCTTCTGAAAATGACAAATCCCGACACTCCTGAGAGCCGTTGAAAAGCGGCGCGCCCATCTCAGTAATCCATCGATTACTGAGACGGTCGGGCCGCTTTCTACGTGGCGTCAGGGTGTGACTGTTAATCCAGAATGGCGGTTTTTCCACAGCTCGGTTTGGCGGTTCAGGTGCCCTCAGGCGGAACCGTCGGCGACTGGAAGGCCCGCGCCCGCCAAGTAATTGGTGATGATGCTGTTGAACACTTCTTCTGGTCTCTTGGGGTCGGGTTGCCCGGTGAGTGCGCCCGCCAGCAACGGGTAATTTCCGGACTGGACTACATCGGACAGGTACTGCAGGCGCGCGTTCGCACCGTCGCGGCCCGTCCCGGAGCTGTCGGCTGATGCGTGCTCATTTTGTACAAATGCGGAGGTGATGGCGGTCATCATGGCCACGGTCTGCAGCTTGGCGGGCCCGGGCATGTCCACCGGCTCCATTGCGGACAAGGCACGCTCCAGATATCGGAGTGCGTTGGGGCCCATTGAGGGCCGGGTCAGCAGCAGCGGAGCCAGCCACGGGTGCCGGTGCATAATGGCCCGGCCTTGCCGTGCCAGATTCAGCAGCTGGATCGGTGGTGGTTCATCGGAGGGGTCAAGGTCGTATTCACTACTGACCGTGTCAACGATGAGTTCGATGAGCTCGTCGTGGGATTTCAGATACCGGTACAGGGACGCCCCGCCGGCTCCGATGCCGGCGGCCACGCGGCGGATGGACACCGCCGTCAGGCCGTCCCGGTCGGCGATATCGATCGCCGCCGCGGCAATCCCCGCGCGTGAGTGCTCTGGTTTGGGCCCGACACCGGAACGCTCCGGCCGCAGCCAGATATCAACGCGGTCATGAGAGGGCATACCTGTTCCGCCTTTCGTCTAGCCGCCTGGGTTAGGTTCCATACCTATTCCACTATATTCTTGATTGCGAACAGTGATCGCAATCAAGCGGAATGAGGAATGTCATGCGGGTACTCATGATTACGCCAGGGACCCGAGGGGATGTCGCCCCGATAGCCGGGCTCGGCAGCAGACTTCAAGCCCTGGGCTTTGACGTCGCAATCGCGGCGAATGCCGCCTATGCCCCGCTGGTCACCGCAGCCGGGTGTGAGTACCGCGAACTGCGCGGTGATATGAGCCACCTGGTCAGCCCCGCCGCGCCAGGTAAGAAGGCCACGGGCGCGGATCTGCGCACGTACATGCGCGAACTCGGTGACTACATGGACTTGGCCGCGACCGGCACCCTTGCCGCGGCCGAGGCCGGCGCCGACGTGATCCTGGCCAATGCGATCGCCCCCTATGCCTACGATGTTGCGGAGGCCCTCGGTGTCCCCGCCATCGGTGCCCACCTGCAGCCGACCGAGCCCAGCACCGCCTACCCTCCCGTGGTTCTGGGGACCGCCCGCAGTCTGGGGCCGGTCGGAAACAAGCTGCTCGGTTCACTGATATCAGCGGGAAAGGCACCCTACGACGCCCCGAGCGCCCGGATCCGCCAGGTGCTCGGCTTACCCAAAACGGCCCGGTCTGCGTCCGACCGTAGCCGGAGGAAAGCCAACAGTCCCGTTCTCCACGGCATGAGCCGCACCATATTCCCACGCCCGGCGGACTGGCGATCCGGACTCACCATGACCGGCTACTGGTGGCCAGAAGTCGAGCCGGGCTGGCAGCCACCTGCGGAGCTGGTCGAATTCCTCGCGGACGGACCGCCCCCGGTGTTCATCGGCTTTGGTAGCAGTGCGGCCCTGGACGCAGACTTCATGCTCGACGCCGCGCACCGTGCGAGGGTTCGCGCGGTACTGCAGGGCGTGCAGGGTGCCTCCGGACCCGATGCCATCAGCATCGGTGCTGTTCCGCACGAATGGCTGTTCCCGCAGATGGCCGCGGTCGTCCACCATGCCGGAGCGGGGACCGCCGCGGCGGGGCTGCGCGCCGGTGTGCCGACGGTCAGCGTGCCGATATATACGGACCAACCGTTCTGGGCCGCACGGATCACGTCCCTCGGCGCGGGCCCGCAACAGGTCCCCTACAAGGAACTCACCACCGAACGGCTGGCCGACGCCATCACGCAGGCCACCACGACGCCGGCCTACGCCGCACGAGCACGCCAACTGGCAGCAATGCTCGCAACGGAAGACGGAACCGCGCCCGTCGCGACAGCGCTGCGGGCCGCTGCTAAGCAGATGTAGGCGTTCCAAAAACGGTCGTTTATGAGGGTCCACGCCTGCATCCTCATCCAGTGGGGGTGTCTGATAGACACTGCCACGGCCCGTCCTGCCTGCGTAGCGTGGTGGATATGGAAAGAAAAGAAGAAATCCGTGACTTCCTGATCTCGCGGCGCGCGAAGATCACCCCGGAGCGGGCCGGCATCCCCACCTATGGCGAGCTGCGCCGCGTGCCG
Source organism: Arthrobacter sp. 05N429 (assembly GCF_056397045.1). Lineage (NCBI taxonomy): Bacteria > Bacillati > Actinomycetota > Actinomycetes > Micrococcales > Micrococcaceae > Arthrobacter > Arthrobacter sp. 05N429. The sequence continues at coordinate 8,837 of NZ_JBFTMQ010000013.1, read as the reverse complement.
GGCCTGCGCCGTGAGGAAGTGGCCCAGCTCGCCGGGGTAAGCACGGACTACTACACGCGGCTGGAACGCGGCAGCATCCGCGGCGTTTCAGACTCAGTGCTCGACGCTGTCGCTTCCGCCCTTCAGTTGGATGAGGCAGAGCGGACGCATTTGATGGACCTGGCGAGGACGGCCAACACGCCATCCCGGCGCGCGGCGCGCCGGCCACCACAGCAGCGGGTCCGTCCCGGAATATTACGGTTGCTGGACGGGATGACCGGAGCAGTCGCCATGGTGCAGAACGGACGTTCGGACGTGCTGGCCGCCAACCCGTTGGGCCGCGCGTTGTACGGGCCGGTATTCGAGTCCGCAGCAGCTGCTGGTGCGGGGACTCCCGGCTGGCTGCCGAATCAGGCACGCTACCTTTTCCTCGATCCGGGCGCCGGGGACTTCTACCCCGATTGGCCCGCGATCGCCGCCACCACGGTGGCGATGCTGCGCTCGGAAGCGGGGCGGCATCCCCACGACCGGGCATTGAACGAGCTGGTCGGCGAGCTGACGACACGCAGCGGGCTGTTCGCCGCCTTGTGGGCCGGCCATGACGTGCGGATCCACACCACGGGAAACAAGCGCTTCCATCATCCGGTCGCTGGAGACTTGTCGCTGCAGTTCGAGACGCTTCACCTTCCCGGCGATGAGGGACAAACCCTGTTTACCTTCACCGCCGAGCCCGGCTCAGCCTCCGAGACCGCGCTGGCGTTCCTCGCCAGCTGGGCGGCATCGCCTCCCGAAACAACCACCACCAGCGGAGCTTCCCCGGATCTGCGCTCCCACGCGCGGCCCGGAACACTTAACCCAGGAAAGACAGAACATGACTCAACAAGACAACGCCAGGACCGAGCAGAAGGTCTGGTTCATCACCGGCGCTGGCCGCGGTATGGGCACTGACATCGCCAGGGCGGCCCTGGCCGCCGGACACGCAGTGGTCGCCACCGGACGCAACCCGGAAAAGGTAGCCCATGCCATCGGCCCGCGCGAGGACCTGCTGGCAGTGAAACTGGACGTCACCGACCCCGCCGACGCGGCCGCCGCCATCCAGGCCGCAGTGGACCGGTTCGGCCGGATCGACGTGCTTGTCAACAACGCCGGCAACTTCTACGCCGGCTTCTTCGAGGAAATCACCCCGGAGGACTTCCGGAGACAAGTCGAAACCACCATGTTCGGACCCATGAACGTCACCCGCGCGGCCCTGCCGGTCCTGCGTGCCCAGGGCTCAGGCCTCGTGGTGACCATCTCCTCGACCGCCGGCATCGCCGGCGGAGAGTTCCTGACCGCCTACGCCGCCTCGAAGTTCGGCGTGGAGGGCTGGGCCGAGTCGCTGGCCCCCGAAGTCGCCCCATTTGGCATCCGCACCATGATCGTGGAACCGGGATTCTTCCGCACCGAACTGCTCACCCCGGAATCCACCAGCTACGCTGCATCCACCATCGAGGACTACGCCGAGCGCACCCGGCAGACGGTCACAGCTTGGAAGGGCATGAACGGCCTGCAGGGCGGGGACCCTGCCAAACTCGCCGACGCCCTCATCCAACTGGCCGAGCTGGACGAGCCGCCACTGCGCTTCGCTGCCGGAGCCGACGCCGTCGGAGTCTTCGAGACCAGGGCCAAGGAACTCCAGAACCAGGCCGAAGCCCACCGCGAACTCTCCAGCAACCTCGCCCACGACAACGCCTAACACCCCCTAATGGCGCCGGCCGCGTCCCCGAACCCAGGGCGCCGGCCGACCGCCCAAGTCAATTCCGTGGGACGCACGTGGCTAGCGCCTGCCCAAAAACCGGCTCCCGCCGATCCTCCAGCGCCGAGATGTGGGCCATGCCCACCTCCCAAGCCTGAGAACCACACCGAAAGGAAAAACAACATGAAGAACGCACGCCTCGGAGGCTTGGAAGTCTCCCGCATCGGTCTCGGCGCCATGACCATGGCCGGTACCTACACCAGCGAGGGGGCCCTGGATAACGCGGAGTCGATCCGCACCATCCACCGGGCACTCGAGCTCGGGGTCACCCACATCGACACCGCGGAGATCTACGGGCCGTTCCTGAGCGAGGAGATCGTCGGCCAGGCCATCAAGGGCCGTCGCGACCAGGTCAAGATCGCAACGAAGTTCGGCCTGGTCTCCCATTCCGGCGGCGGCCCCGGCATGATCGACAGCAGCGCCGCCAACGTGAAGGCCGCCGTCGAGGGCTCCCTCAAGCGCCTCGGCACCGACCACATCGACCTGTACTACCAGCACCGGATCGACCGGGGCACCCCGATCGAGGAGACCGCCGGTACGGTCGCGGACCTGATCGCCGAAGGCAAGGTGCTGCACTTCGGGCTGTCCGAGGCCTCACCGGGGACCATCCGCCGGGCACACGCCGTGCAGCCGGTCTCGGCGCTGCAGACGGAGTACTCGCTGTGGACCCGCGACGTGGAGGCGGAGATCCTGCCGCTGTTGCGCGAACTCGGCATCGGTTTCGTCCCGTACTCACCTCTCGGCCACGGCCTGCTGACCGGCCAGATCCGCTCCGTCGACGACTTCTCCGACGACGACTGGCGCAAGACCAACCCGCGGTTCACCGGCGAGAACTTCCGCCGCAACCTCGCGATCGTCGACGAGGTGAAGGCCATCGGCGCCGAGATCGGCGCGACCCCGGCGCAGACCGCCCTCGCATGGCTGCTGACCCGCGGGAACGACATTGCCCCGATCCCCGGCACCCGCCGGGTCACCCGGGTCGAGGAGAACACCGAGGCCGACGGTATCGAACTGACCGGTGACCAGCTGGAGCGCCTGAACGCCCTCCGGCCCGCCGCCGGGGAACGCCAGGACGAGGCCAACATGGCCTCCATCGACCGCTGATCCGAAGGGGCAGAACATGAAATGGACAGCTGAGCAGCTCAAGACGATCGCCGAGACCGAGGACCTGTTTGCCTCCCCGTTCCGCGAGGATGGCACCACCCACGGCACGCCCAACCAGACCCGGGCGCTTGTCGTCGGCGGCGCCGTCTACGTGCGTGCGGCACGACCATCCCAGGCCGGCACCAACGCCGGCTGACGGCTAACCAGCACGAAGACAAGGGGCGCGGATGCCCGATCCGCGCCCCTCTCTGCGTCCGCTCCCCGCTCGCAAGCCCGCCCCAACTCCCCCAGGAGACAGGAAGACCATGACTAACTCCGCCGTAACCCTCACAGAATGGGCCGCTCGCCCACCGGAACCGGCTGCGCCCACGCGGTTCCCGTGGGCGCCGATCCTGGTGCTCGGGTTCGCCTGGTTCCTCGCCGTCGCCATCGAACTCAGTCCGGCCGGGCTGCTCGGAGGCATCGCGGCCGACTTGAACATCAGCACCGCGGCCGCCGGAACGCTCACTACGTCCTACGCGCTCGGCAACGCGATCCTGGTGCTCACTCTGACCGCGCTGGCCCTGCGCTTCTCGCGGCGCAGCGCACTCAATGTCGTCATGGTCACTTTCGTCGCCAGCAACGTCATCGTCGCCCTGGCCCCGACTCTGGTCGCCGCCGACGTGGGACGGTTCCTGGGCGGCGCCTGCTATGCGCTGATCTGCACCCTCTTCCCGGCAGTCGCCGTTCGCATCGCCGGGCCCCGGCACGCCGGGAAGGCCATCACCGTTGTCTTCGCCGCCACCAGCCTTGGCATTGCGCTCGGTGCACCGCTTGCATCGTTGGCGGGAAACGCCTTCGGTTGCGGGTCACGTTCATCGCTGCTGCCGTGCTTGCCCTGATCGCAGGCGTGCTGATGTCCCTTATCGTCCCCTCCGTGCGCGAACGCCAGAAGGAGGGTCTGTCGTTCATTCAGACGGCCCGGCTGCCCGGTGTGCTGCGGGTCGCAATCGGCTGGGCACTCGTCATGCTCGCCCACTTCGTCGTTCTCACCTACATTGATGCCTATCTCGAGGACCTCGGAATCCCGAAGTACATCACCAGCGTCACCCTGTTCCTGATCGGGGCCAGCGGACTCGTCGGCACGATCCTGATCGGCCGACTCTCCTCCCGCTCGGTGTACGCCGCCCTCGCGGCGGCGCCCACCACCGTCGCCGTCGGGTTCGCCGTGCTCTTCTTCAGCGGCGGGACCCTCATCATCGTTCTCATCGCCGTCGCACTATGGGGGCTGGGCCCCCTAAAGTGTGGAAAGAGACCGAACTTCATGATTGGCCATAATTTCAGCCCCTGATAACTACTTGGTCTTCTCCTTGTCCTGGCCACCTTCCTGAGAGGAACCGTGAAGAACCGCCAAATGGCATGGGGATGGGCGGTTATGGCGCCATGGCTGGGGGTGGCAGTAGCTTTGGAATACTCTTCCTCGAAGCAGCCGAGGTACCGGAGGTACCGCTGATGCAAGGCTTGACCACGTCATTGGTTCTGATCGCCTTGCTGGCTGTCGCGGCGCCCCTTGCGGCCCGCGTTCTTGATCGTGTGGTCAGGGTGCCGATCGTGGTGTTCGAGATTGTCCTCGGAATCCTGCTCGGCCCCAGCCTGTTGGGGTGGATCCAATCCACCGAGTTCATGGATACACTGGCCGAATTCGGGCTGGCGATGCTCTTCTTCGTTGCCGGCAACGAGATTGATTTTGCCGTAATCCGCGGCCGGCCCGCCAACCGTGCGTCTGCGGGCTGGGTCATCTCACTGGCGGCAGGCATTTGCGTTGGCCTCGTCCTAGCCCCCACGCCGGAGGCTGCGGTGATCATCGGCGTCGCCTTGTGCTCCACAGCTCTGGGCGCCCTGCTGCCTATCCTTCGCGACGCCGGCGAATCGAAATCCCCGATCGGTATCGCGGTCACCGCACTGGGTGCAGCCGGTGAGTTTGGTCCACTGGTTGCGATCTCGCTGTTCTTTAGTGGCAGGCAGTTGGGACCGGCAACTGCAGTACTCCTCGGGTTTGTTCTCCTGACCGGCCTGGCGATTTATCTCGCATCGCGCGCACAGCACTCACTGCTCCACTCCCAAGTCTCCAGGACCCTCCACACCAGCGGCCAGTTTGCCATACGGTCCATCATGTTCATCCTCAGCGTGCTCGTCGTGCTCAGCATGGTCTTGGGACTCGACATGCTGCTGGGTGCATTCGCCGCTGGAGTCCTCTGGAAGGTTGCCATCGCCCGCGCTCCCGAACAAGACCGGAAGATCATCGAGACGAAAATCGACGCCATCGCATTCGGATTCCTCGTGCCAATCTTCTTTATCGACACCGGCATAGACTTCGACCTAGGAGCGCTAACCGCCAGCCCGGCCGCTCTCGCGTTGGTCCCTCTGTTTCTGCTCCTCCTGCTCATCATCCGCGGTCTGCCGTCGTTGCTCGCTTCTCCCCCCAACTCCACTGCTGCCGACAAACGGGCCATCATACTGTTTGGGGCAACGGGGTTGCCGATTATCGTCGCGGTGACAGCCATTGGCCGGGACGAGGGGCTCATCTCAAGCGGAATCTCATCCGCACTCGTTGGAGCAGGAATGCTCTCGGTACTCCTGTTCCCGCTGCTCGCACTTCGCCAGCTTCAACGCAGACCATCGGCGACCCCAACGCGGCCACAGGATATCCCGTAGGAGACCGGACCAGGCGACACCACCGTGACTTTCGACGGCCAAGGCCGAGGACGACGGGGCGTTCTGGTTCGACCGGCCGCTCTGCACCGCGCTGTTTCAGGTACCGTACAGGGTTGCACTGGACCAGCCTGGGCTGCATGTCCCGAAGTGTCGTCTTCGCCGTGCCGGTAACCCTGGTCCTTACAGTCGTCTGCACAAACCGTCGTTAGAACTGGCAATGCGTGCCGAGTCTGTCTGGGCGGCTTTGAGCGCGCCGGCGTGCTTGAAGGGTTCCGCCAGTGCTTTATCTGCCTGCTCGACGCGCGACCCGGTACGGTTCACACCGCCATCGAGCGGGTGGTTAGGCTGGTTGGATGGCGACAGTTATCCTCGTGCGGCACGGCCGCACCACAGCCAATGCCACTGGACTGCTGGCCGGCCGGGCCGTCGGCGTCAGCCTGGACCAGATCGGGCGTGACCAGGCTGCTCTGACCGGAGACCGGCTCGCGGCCGTGCCCGTAGTCGGGGTGGTGTCGAGCCCTCTTGAGCGTTGTCAGCAGACCGCCCAGCTCATCCTCGATCGCCAGGCTGGCACGCCGTACGCGCCGGTCGATCTCGATCTCACCGAGTGCGATTACGGCCGGTGGCAGGGCCGCACGCTCAGTGATCTCGCGGCCGAGGATTTGTGGCCGGTGGTGCAGTCGCAACCGTCCGCCGTCGTCTTTCCCGGCGGTGAATCCATGGCCGCGATGCAGGCTCGGTCAGTGGCAGCGATTCGACGCCACGATGCCGCCTTCGAAGCCGAGTACGGGCCAGGGGCCGTGTGGGTGGCGGTAAGTCACGGTGACATCATCAAGTCAATCCTCGCCGACGCGCTCGGCATGCACCTTGACCTGTTCCAGCGTATTAACGTGGGCCCCGCCTCCGTATCGATCGTGCGCTACGGCGCCAGTCGGCCGAGCGTCTACGCGACCAACACCGACGCGGGTGATCTGTCGTGGCTGTCGAACGGCATCCACACTGGCGATGCGCCGGTGGGCGGCGGTGCAGGCCAAAAGGCGCCATGAACCTCATGTGCCTAAAATACTGACATGCCTACACGTGTTCACGAGTTTTCCTGGCCTGATCGGGTCGTCGTTGGCACCATTGGCCTTCCGGGGGCGCGTACGTTCTACCTGCAGGTGCGCGCAGGGACGCAGATCGTGAGTATTGCCCTGGAGAAGCAGCAGTCGGCTCTGCTCGCGGACATGATCGACGAAATTCTCGACCAGCTCATCACCGTCGAGGGCAACCCTTTCAGCGTTCCCACGAGTACTCCTATTGAACTTGTCGACAATGACCAGCTCGAGGCCGTTCAGGAGCAGTTTCGCACCGGCGCCATGAGCTTAGGTTGGGACCCAACCACGGCCCAGGTCGTAATGGAGGCCTACCCCATCACCGATGTCGATGCCGATGTCAACGACGAATCGCTTGATGAGGACGGCGCGAACGAGCCCGAAATGCTGCTGGTGCGAATGCCGGTCGGCACCGCCCGCGCATTCACCAAGCGCACACGTGAGATCGTGGGCGCCGGGCGCCCGATGTGCTCGCTCTGCGGTTACCCCATAGACCCCGACGGGCACACCTGCACCCTTCCCGAGGTCTGATGCCAGCACCGGACCTAGTAACCGCCGAGCTGACGCTCACCGGCCGCATCACGACGGCTTCAAACGCTACATTTCTGGGTAGCATCGGCGACGTGGTGGTCGTCTACAAGCCGATAGCAGGCGAAAGTCCGCTGTGGGATTTTCCCCACGGCACCCTGGCTCACCGGGAGGTGGCCGCCTACCTGGTCTCGCAGGTCTTCGGCTGGGACATCGTGCCGCACACCTGGCTGCGCGATGGTCCGATGGGCGAAGGAATGGTGCAGCTCTGGCAGGAGCAAGACCCCGCCCAAAGCGCCGTCAACGTGGTATCGACGGACCACGTGCCGGAGACGGGCTGGAAAAGCGTTCTCGAGGGACGAGATGAAAACGGACGGATGGTCGCCCTCGTTCACGAAGACTCGCCGGCGCTCAGACGCATGGCGGTGTTCGACATGGTCGTCAACAACGCCGACCGCAAAGGCGACCACATTCTTGCCATGACCGACGGACACCGGCACGGCGTGGACCATGGGCTCACCTTTCACCGTGACCACAAGCTGCGCACGGTGCTGTGGGGATGGCTGGGAGACGCTCTGACCGCCGAGGAACGCGACGGCATCGATCGTGTCAGCGAAGGACTGCACGGTGGGCTGGGCCGAAACCTGGCGGACTTGCTCAGCGCCGAAGAAATCGCATCGCTCGCCGCGCGCTGCGCCCGGTTGCGCTTGGCAGGGCGGTTTCCGGCTCCGAGCGGTGAAATGTCGGCGGTGCCCTGGCCGCTGTTCTAAGGGAATCACGGCTACGACCGGACTCCTCAATGTGATACGCCCTCGTATCCACGAACGACCGCCGCGATCGTACCGGCGATCGGTAAGGATCCGGTCTGGGTCGTCGCCGCGCTGCTCGCCAGCATGCGTCGACGCCGGGGAGGCCGAGATCGCCGGGATCTGATTGAGGGCAACGTGGCCAGCTCCCGCCGCCAAAACAGCGAGGACAGCCAGGACAGCGACGCCGGATACGCAGAAGCCGGATGCGGCGGTGACGGGAAAAATGATGGCTGCGGCGGCGGGCCAACTTTTGGGAAGGCCATGGCAGCAAAGCCCACCGGTTCCTGCAAATCGCCCTCGAGGCCGGCCCGCCTACCGACCGGCCAGGCCCAGCGAGCTCGTGATCAGCTCCGGATCGGTTGCCATCTCATGCCGTTCCCTCCGCATTCCTGCATGAACAGGTATCAGAGCGGCAATTCCGGACCGGCCGCAAACCTCGGTCGATCTCAAGAACAATCAGCAAGTCATGTCGTAAGCGTCCCTAGCCACCATCATGCCGACAAGGCACGGGTCACCGCTTGGAAGAGGCGAACCCCGGTACGTCAGCGGAACCTGAAAAACTGCGCCGTCGTTTGCAACGAGACCCTTGGATTTTGGTTTTCCCCACACTTCTCCGCCAGGCGTGTGTCTCAGTTTCACCGCTCCAGTGGTGACGAGTATTCATCGCTCTCCCCCAGTGCCAGTAGGGACGCGATTGCTTTTGATGTGGGGTCATTGTGGGAGTTCAGACGCCAGGAAACCCTTGCCACGGAATCAGTAGGCGCAGCAGCAGTTCCACGTCGGGAGGCACTCATCATGGCTGCACTTACTTCCTTCCTATATCGCTCCCACAAA